>CAZYAO010000015.1:45736-74406 GCA_964645715.1 uncultured Saprospiraceae bacterium | reverse complement strand
AGCTTATCAGGTAACCAAAACTTTGCCAATACGCCTGGTCCCCACTTCCAAATTCGGTTTCTGCCTGCACCAAGGCTTTTTCGATAAAGGGTATAGCACTTTCCGCATCAGGCTGCTTGCTACCTTGCTCAAACAACTCCTGCCAGGTCTGTCCCTTTGCCGAAGTAAACAACAATACCAGTAATAGTGTAGAAAAGATATGCTTAATCATAATAGAGATGTTTTAGTAACCAGCTATACTGCTCAACACAATTTACATTTCGACGATGTTACAAGCGCAGTTTTAAAAATATTATATGGCCTAACCGTTTTTTGTTTGTTTATATTATCATCAAAAGCTTTATCTTCAAGTAAATATTAGCATGGTTACAAAGCTAGTGCTATTGCTAAAAAAAACAAGTGTTTGGGTGGATTTTTTCAAGGGCGGAAAAAGAATGCATATTTCGGGCTATCCCGATCCACACCAAACACTGAGTCTCCTGCCTTACCAACACCTACTGCGATGCAGCCGCTACTTGCGTTAGGTGTTGGTTGAGTGCGAGCGGGACAGACTATGTCTTTTCAAAATGCCCGCTTAATTTCCCAAGCCTTCACGGATGTAACCTTCAGCCCACTACTGCTGTTTGAAGTTAATGTTAGCTTGTTGAAAGCTGCTGTCGGAAAAAAAATATCCGTCATCACCACTTCACCCCCGTCGGCAAAAAGTTCACAAGAAGACAAGTCAAAAAACAGATGAAGTTGAATCGTATTGCCATTGGAAATCCTTTGGGCCGTATGCCGCTTTGCAGCAAATTTATCAGAAAAACCAGCCACTCCAGCCTTGGTACGGTTGCTGTAAAATTGATTGCTGCCAGCATCAAAGCCAACTCTGTACGCTTCGCCCATGGCGTTTGAAAGAACGATGGCAAAGTCCGTTGTTGTGCCTTCCGGTATTTCAACTTCTATTTCCAGTTCCGTCAGCGACGGAGAAAACCCAAGCTTTTCCGTCAAATCTAACGATGATTCTAGTATTTGATTTTCAATTAGATAACTTTTAGCGCGCAGCGTTTGCAACTCTTTCACTGGCAAGGAAACCAACCGCAATCCATCTGCCAAATTTTTTAAGACCAATTGACGAGGCAAGGTAGTGGCACTGCGCCAAGCCTCCGTTGGTACCACCTGCGCATAGTCCCAGTTGGACATCCAGCCCAGGAAAAGGCGGCGGCCATCCGATTTTGGTATGTCCGACCAAGTGACGCCGGCGTAGTTGTCCCTTCCGTGGTCGAGCCAAACAGCCTTGCCAGCTGTCACGTAAGGCGCAAAACCGGGGTCAAGCGTGAAGTTTTTCCCGTCAAAATCGCCTACAAAATACTGCGTGCCTGAGCCACCATTTGCAGCGCCGGGATTAAGGCTTTGCAAAAGAACCCAGCGCTTTTCCCCTGTGCCTTCGACAGTCATGGGAAAAAGGTCGGGACATTCCCAGACACCGCCATGCGTTCCGTATTCCTTCCCAAAATTACTCAGGTACGTCCAGTTTTTCAGGTCGGGCGACCCCCAGAACATCACATGGTCATGTGCGGCGAAGACCATCACCCACTGCTTAGAGCCCTCGTCCCAGATCACTTTTGGGTCACGGAAATCCTTGATTTTGTGAATATTGGGGACAACAGGATTAGCAGCATACTTTGTCCAGGTGCGCCCCTTGTCGGTGCTGTATGCGATGCTTTGGTACTGAAAATCCGTACGACCCGCCCTTTCTCCCTCCATCAAGTGATGGGTAAAAATGGCAACCAATGGCGGTTGACCATTGACACCAAACCCGCTGGTGTTGTTCCAATCTACCACGGCGCTGCCGGAAAAAATATAGCCCAGCGAATCAGGGTAGAGGGCTATGGGCAGGTGCTCCCAATGCACCATATCCCGGCTCACGGCATGTCCCCAATGCATCGGCCCCCAAACGTTGGCGTCCGGATAGTGCTGGTAAAACAGGTGGTATTCGCCTTCGTAAAAAACCATGCCGTTGGGGTCGTTCATCCACATTTTTGCAGGGGTAAAATGGAACTGTGGGCGGTAGGGTTCTGTATAACTGCCGGTCGCCCCTGCCCCGCCGGGAGCAATTTTTACTGCCTGTTGGCAGGACGCGGCCTGAAGGATAGAAAAGCAAAAAACAGAGAATATCAAGTTCTTCATAAGAATGCTGTTTTTTTTACAAAAACTGTAATTTGGGAATTGAGAAATTGGGCGGCCGTTTCCCGCGCAGGCTTTCTTTACGACGCTTGGCGCAAGTATTTCAATTCTTGATAAACCGTAACACACTCGTCTTATCCCCATCGGTTACCCGAAAAAAATACACGCCGGATGCCAGTGCCGACATATCCACATCTCCGCTTGGCGCGGACATGTTTTGTTGGAAAACCTTCCGTCCATCTGCATCGAAAATTTGGATTTCATAAATGGCTGCATTGCGTCCAGCCGCTGCGCTATACTTTAAAAAATCCCCCACCGGGTTGGGAAATAACGCCAGCTGCATATCATTCTTTATAGATGCCTCTTCGACTGCAGTCGGTACTCCCCAGATGGAGTGAAGCCGCCAGGCTTCCAGACCCAGTACTTCCACACTCCCATTTTCCGAAAACAAAGAGATATTATGGGCGGCTGCATTGGTGAAGGCAAGCGAAGTGATGTTGGTTTTGTAATCTTCTGCATGTATCTCCACCGAAGATTGGTCAACAAAAATGTGTAGGTCAAGTATTCCGTCATCGGACAGATAGACCGGTGTTTTGGTTACCCATCTTGCAGCGAAACTGAAGGGGGTAGCCATGCGGTTGATCGTTATATTGGAGGTTTTGGCGTCGTAGCTGACGACAAATTTCTGCCCGTTGCCCTCGGCGAGGTTAAGCCCGAAAACCTGGTTTTCGTTTTCAACTTTAAACGAAATTTTCAGCTCGTAAACATTCCGACCCGGGTCAAATTCTAGCAGATTGCCAGTACCCTCTACCATGAAGTTGCTATTTTCAAAACCGCCATAGCGGATGCCCTGAAACTCGGCAACAGGTTGTTGCAGCAGTTCGTAGCCATTGCCCTGGTTGATGAGTTTCAATTCCTTCGGCAGGGATTCACATCCTCTCCAGGGTGTGGTTGGTACACTCTGCGCGTAAGCCCAGTTGCCCATCCATGCCAGCCCGATGGTGCGTTCGTCGTCCTCATCGTAGTTGCGGAAGGTTTTATGGGCATAAAAGTCGAAGCCCCAGTCCATCCAGTTGGCATTTTCCACCCGGCTGTCATATTGAACGTCTGAGAGCACGATGTGGTCAACCAGGATATGCCCCCAGCCCGCCGTGGCGTTGTCAAAGATTTCAATGCGGGCGATTGAGCCCAAGTACTGGCTCACATCGATGCCCCGCCACTGCATACGCTCAGTGTTCGAAGTACTTTTGATGGTTTCTACGACTTGATTATCCACTACGATGTTGAAGCCCACGTCTGCGAGCGAGCCTCCGCCAATTTGGAAGTTGATGAACCTCTTTTCGATAATAAAATCAGGTGAAGTCATCTTTCCGGTTGTACCGTCGCCATTGTGGTAGGAGTTGAGATAGCCGAACCCGGTAAAACCGTTCACCTGCTGCTGGTTGGGCAGTGTGCCGGCGGCAGGTGCATTGCCAAAGGCTGTCCCCTCTACCGTCCAGCTGCCAAAACCATTTTCAAAATCAGCCAACAACTCGCCCCTGACATGTTTGCCCGTCAGCAAGTTCTCATCGGCGTCGAGCGTAAAAGTGGAACCGTCGAAGTCACCGACCCAGTACTGCATCCGGTTGGGGCCCATTCCGCAGGTCATAACCCACTTCGTGTTGTCAGGGTCGCCGTTCAACGGCAATTGGAAAAGGTCGGGTACTTCCCACACCTCCCTCTTGGCCCCCCTGTCATTGAAGGTGCTTTCCAGCGTCCAGTCCTTCAGGTTTTGGGAAGCATAAATCTCGATGGCCCGGTCAATGGGTTTGGTGACGACCATGACCCAACGTCCGGTCTCTTCGTGCCAAAAAACCTGTGGATCACGAAAATCGGGGCCACTGTACGCGATAACAGGATTGTTCTGATAATATTGAAAACTTACGTGGTTCAGGCTGTACGAAATTGCCTGTTGTTGAATGCCCGTTGAATTTTGGTTGAGGGTGTAAACGGCAACCATTGCAGTGTCTTCGGGGGTGTTGAAGCCTGCCGTATTTTGTTTATCCACTACTACACATCCCGACCAATTGCCGTAGCCTGCGGGAGTGCCGTTGAGTGCATTCGTGTTGAGTTGCGTCCAATGTACGAGGTCATCGGAAGTAAAATGCCCCCAATAAAAAAGATGATACTTTCTATTGTATTTTATCGGTCCATTGGGGTCGCCCATAAAGCCAAAAGCGGGCGAAACGTGGAATTGCGGGCGATAGGGTTCGGAATAGTCCTGCGAGTTGGCAGTGGTACAAAAAATTAAGCAGAGGACCATCAGGGTGGCCGTTTTGGTCAACAGGGCGAGGCGGATATGTAATAAAAAGTTCATGGTCAATATTTTATAAAAAATCAGAAAAAAATGGCCGGATGGCTCTCCGTCATCCGGCCATTGCTTTTCTACTTCGCTAGTTCATTCAGTGCATTTCTCGTCAAAACCTTGTGGTTGTTGTTGTTCTGCGCGGCAGTACCTGTATACCAGTCATAAAGACCTGAGAGGATCGCAATCACACGACCTTTGCTGCCGGTGGCAGGCCATTCGACGTACTGCGGCTCATTTTGTCCGCAGTTTTCCATGTGGATGGTGCCGCCGGTCATCGTTTTCCATGATGCCAGGCGTTGGGCCAACGGGTCGGTATCACCGTTTGGCGCCCAGGGGCCAAAGTTCAGGTTGTATTGGTTCGAGCGATTTTTCTTCTCCGTACCGCTTTCCAGCATGATGAAAAATGGAGCGAGGCAATTCTGGTCAGTGCCCGTTACAATGCCATTGAACAATGGGTTGGAGGACTCACTCGCCCAACGAGCGCCCCAGGCATCCTGCGTGCAGCATGACTCTATGCCTATTCCGCCGAATGAATTGTTTGGTGCGAAATCAGGTGAAGAAACCACGCCCAGTTCGTCCACGATGGATCCTGCGTAGTTGCCCAGAAAAAGGTTACCCCCAGCCTCGTAGTAGGCCTTTAGTTTATTGCTAAAATTATTTGCCAACTCTGCGCAGGGCGTATTGAACCCAATACCCATCGACCTGATGATGCAATGGTTTGGGTTGTTCGGAAATTTGGCCACTTCGCCGCCCCACCAGCCACCGTCGAACTGAACCCAGATGGCATCGTACCGGCTTAGGTCAGCGCCGTTTGCTACTTGCTCGATGGACAGATATTCACCTTCGGAAGTGGTACCGTTGTTGATGTTGGCTTTAAACCATGCGGCGGCAGCCTGGTCGTCGTTCAGGTCGTAGTCGGAGCCATCGAGCGCATCCCAGTCAGCGGCTGTATTGGCAGCTGCAATACCGACGAAGGCAAATTTTTTCAACTGTACTTTCGTCATGGTCACCGTGTAAGTGTTGGTCACCTGCCCGGTCTTATCCTTCACCGTGTAGGTGACCGGATTGGTAAAATTCTGAACCACCCCAGAAGCAGGCGACACGGTAGCGCCCGTGGACAAGGTGATGGTTGGTGTCACGCTGGTGATGTCAGCAGCAGGAGGCAACTCAAGGCTGACAGTTTTGGCCGCTTCATTGATGATTCCGTTCACGCCTTCTGCCGTAAAAGTAATGATGGCAGCATCGCCGGGGATGGGCTTAGGGTCATCTTTTTCGCAAGCGACGACGAGGAAAACAATGGCAAGCGCAGAAAGTAGAAAACCCAGATTAGTGAAATTGAATTTCTTCATTTTTTTTAAATTTTTACTTTGAAATGAATTGTAGTGAAAATGGTCAGAGATGTTTGAAGGATCAAAAATCCTATACAAATAACTCATTAATAGTTAATTATATCCCGGATTCTGCACATACTTCCCACTGCTCAGGTTAATCTGCTGCTGTGGAATGGGCAGAAATTCGTGTTTACCAGATTGGAACCGGGCATTGTTCAGGTAATCCCGCTTTGTACTTTCAATGGTGAAATAGCTGTCCAGCGCCTGGGCCGCAATGCCCCAACGGACGAGGTCAAAAAAGCGATGACCTTCCATAGCCAACTCTAGCCTGCGCTCGTAACGAAGCGCTTTTCTTGCGAAATCCTGCGACCAGGCTGCGCCGGTGTAAGGTTCCACACGGTAATTGGACAACATGCTTCCATCAGCAAACTTGAGTCTGTCGGTGCTGTTTTTTGCCCTTTGGCGAATCTGATTGATAATTGGCAATGCCTCGGCTTGCCTTCCCAGTTCAATCAATGCCTCCGCCTTCCACAGCAGCACGTCAGCGAAGCGGATGAGGATGGTATTTTTGGAACTGCCCATGAAGGGTGGCAACTGTTCGAAACACTCACAGTATGGCGATACGTTTTCTTTCAGGGATGAAAACGGCCCGTAAATACCCGGCTGCCTTGTCCATTCCTCTGTTGTATAAATCAGCGAGGTCTCGTACTTCCACGGCTTGCCGGGCTGCGCCACGGTATGGTCGAGCCGGGGGTCAACGCTGTTGACCGACAGGTCGAGGTCGCTGTTGTTGAAATTGTCGAAATCAGGAAGTCCGTCTACGTTGGTCTTGAAAGAATTGACCAGATTTTGGCTTGGGATATGGAACCAGCAGCAGCCAAACTCCGTGCTCATCGGTGAGTTCAACATAGCGGAGAAATCAATCATGCCCGTGGACGTACCATCATCGTGCGAACGCTGAATCGCCCATACAGACTCCGGGCCGTTCTCGTGTTCCCACAAAAACGAATTGGCGAAATCTGTTTCGAGCGCATATTTGCCCGACGCAATGACCTCATCAACCGCAGTCACTACGCTTTCCAACTTCTGCTGGTTAATGTTTTTCACCTGGTGGTTGTCATCCTGCTCGTAGGCTGCGTACAGCAGTGCCTTGGCGAGGAAAGCTTTGGCGGTAAACATGTTGGGCCTTCCCTTGTCACTCTGCGATTCGGGCAGGTTGTCGGCAGCAAACTGAAACTCAGCAATGATATTTTCCCAAAGTTGGGCGTCGGTCAGGTCCCGATTGCCGATTTGCGCGATGTCGAGCGGCGAATCATCTTCCGTCACCCAAGGGATGTTTTTGTAGAGTATTTTCAAATCAAAGTAATATTGGCCCCGCAGAAAGCGCATCTCGGCGATACGTGTTGATTTTAGCGGAAACTCGCTATCGGGGATGGCGTTCAGTCTGCGCAGCGCATTGTTGGTCCTCGAAACGGCCGTGTAGAGCCTTGTCCATTTTTTGTCATTCAGGTCGCCCAAGGTCGCCGGAGCATAAGCACTCATGTCGGGTTGCAGCGTGGAGAAGACCTCCATAGCATGGTAGTTTGCAATGTCTGCCGGGCCGTCGCCACCCTTGTAAGCATCGCCTGCACGAAGGTCGCCCCAGGGCCATAGCTGATTGGGCACAGAATAATGGTCGTTGCCAAGCATAGCGTAGGCGGCGATGACCAGCCCTTCGATGTTGCCCGGTGTGTTCAGCGCCTCGTCCGAGATGACCCCCTGTGGCTCAATGTCGAGGAAGTCTCCTTCACAAGCGGGGGTCAGAAGGATGATTGCTGACAGTAAAATGATGGTTGCTATATATTTCATAACGTGCTGGTATTTAAAATTCAAGATTTACGCCCAGCATGTACACAGCCGGGATGGGGAAAGCAAAGTTGGGGTTCTCAGGGTCGGGGGCAGTAAACTCACTGCTTTTCAGCATCCACAAGTTTTGCCCTTGCAGGTAGATTTTGCCGCTGGTCATCCTTAGTTTACTCAAAACCGTGGCGGGCAATTGATAGCCCAATTGCAAGTTGCGCAGTTTCAGGTAGGAAGCATTTTCGATGAAATAGGTGCTTACCCGCCCCTCATTGTTGTTGTCCACAATCGTTAGTCGGGGAATGGTAGAATTGGGATTTTCGGGCGACCACGCATCCAGCGTCCTCGTACCCCAATTTGTACCCGGCCACAGCGAAGCGAAGTCGGTATAGGTCTTGTACGAGTTGTAGTATTCGATGCCTGAAACTCCCTGAAAGAACACTGTCAGGTTGAACTGTTTGTATTTCAGGTTGACATTCAACCCATAGGACAGGGAAGGATCGGCAGTACCGATAAAAGTCTGGTCATTGTTGTTAATCTCACCGTCGCCGTTGAGGTCTTTGAAACGGATGCGACCAATTCCCTTACCCGGTTGGGTGGCATGCTGGTCGACCTCTGCCTGGCTTTGAAACAAGCCATCAGCCACATAGCCATAGAAACTGTTTACAGACAGCCCGATGAGCTGTTGCCCCGGAAGCTCAATTTTTGCATCATTGGGCACATCGCCACTGAGGGGCATGCGCACGAACAGATCACTTGGCATGCTCACCACCTCATTTTTCAATGTTGCCATATTACCGGTAATGTCGAAGGAAAAATCGCCAAGGTTGCCGCTGTAGGTGAGCAAAGCCTCTATGCCCTTGTTGCGGATGGTACCGCCATTGACAAACTGGCCGTTCGCCTCGCCCACGGTCGCCAGCAGGGTACGGAAGTATAAAATATCACTCGTTTCCTTTGAGTAGACATCCAGCGAACCGGAAAATTGGCCCACTTCATAATCAATTCCCAAGTTGGTCTGCGTGGTGGTTTCCCATTTCAGGTTGTCATTGGCTTGCTGGCTGTTAATGAAGCCAGAGAGCAATTGCCCGAAGTCATTTCCGGCAATATCGTAAGCCGTACCGAGGTTAGGCATGAAAACGGGTGGATTGGGATTGTCCCAGATGGGTTCTTCCTTAGCGTACACAGCCCGGTAGATATTGTACACCGCCAGTGGATCAATTTCCTGATTGCCGTTTTGCCCCCAGCTTGCCCGAAGTTTTAAGTTAACTGGTTTTGCGAACAGGTTTTTCATAAACGACTCTTCACTGATTCGCCAGCCAACGGAGGCGGCGGGGAAATTGCCATAACGGTTATTCCTGCCGAAACGGGATGAACCGTCCCGCCGCATGGTCAGAGAGGCGAGGTAGCGGTCGTTGAAGGCGTAATTGATTTTACCAAAATAGGACAGCAGAGTCCATTGCTGGCCGCCGCCAGTATTCAGTTGGTTGGCAGCTCCCGCGCTCAGGTAGGCATAATCCGTGCTCTCGCTGACGAACCCCTCCCTGGAGGCGCTGAAAAATTCTTGGGAAAACCTGATTTGCTCATGACCGAGCAGAAAATTGAAGCGATGTTTAGCTAGGTTGTAGTCATAAGTTGCCGTGTTTGTCCAGACCCAGTTGCCGGATAAACTATTGTTGTTGGTCACCCGGTTGTCCGGTTCGCTGAGGAAGCCCGAAACGTAGCGTTTCTGGATGTTGCGAGAATAGAACATGCTGTAATCCACGCCAAAACTCGTTTTCAATTGCAAGTTTTTCAATGGGTTCACTTCCAGAAAAACGTTGCCGAAGGGACGCGCGAAGCGGTACTGGTTCTGTTTATTGTCCTCGATGAGACGCACTGGATTCTGGCGGTCGGTCATTCCCGACACGGGGCCTCCCCAGCCGCCACTTTCCGTACGAACAGGCACGATGGGGTGTTGCACCAGCGAAGTGAACAGTACTTCTCCGGTTGGGATTTGCTTTTCCCGCTGAAAGGTCATTTGGAAGTTTTGTCCTATCGACACCCGCTTGTCGAACAGGTTGTAGCGGGTATTCAGGCGGAAATTAATGCGATTAAAATTGGTCTCCCGGATGATGCCGTCGTGGTCGTAGTAACCCATGGAAAAAACGACATTGCCACTTTCCGAGCCTTTTGAAATGCCGAGGTTATAGGACCGAATCAGTGAGGTTTGCGAAACTTCATCGAACCAGCGGGTATCAGCAGGCCGCATGGTTTTCTTAGCATCAATAAATTCGTTGTAGGAGATGTTGCCGAGAATCGGGCTATTCAAGTCCCCGTTCCATTGGTAGTTGTAAATAGGACTAATGGGGTTCAGTTTGGCATTCACCGCAGCCTGCCAGAAGACCAGCCCTCGGTCAAACGTATTGAGCGGCTCCAACTTGGAGGTGTATTGCTGCCCCGACCAATTGGCATCAAATTGAACCCTGACCTGATTTTTCTTGGCATTTTTGGTCGTGATGACAATAACGCCGTTGCCTGCCCGCGAACCGTAGATACTTGCCGAAGCTGCATCCTTCAATACCTGCACGGACTCGATGTCGGCTGGATTGATTTCGTGCATGCCCGACTTGGTGGGCACACCGTCGATGACGTAAAGCGGATCATTGTTGTTGAGTGTACCGTTTCCCCGTATGCGAATCGTGGCAACGGAACCAGGAGAGCCGTCTGTGGTGACGTTAACACCCGGCACTCTGCCCTGGATATTTTTCATGATATTGCCCGCCGGAAGTTCCTTCACTTCATCCATTTTCACGATGGTAACTGCTCCTGTGAGATCTTTTTTTCGTTCAGCGGTATACCCCACCACTACGACCTCATTCAGCAACAACCCGGCTGAAAGCTCTATAGTTAGTTCGCCGGGCTGCACATCTTCGAAAACTTGGGATTCGTAGCCGGTATAAGATACCGTAATAGAGACCCTGCCTTCCGGCAAATCGAGTTGATAGCTTCCTTCATAGTCCACGACAGTGCCGATACTGGTGCCTGTGATGTGGATGGTAGTGCCGATGAGCGGCTCTTTTGTTTCACTATCCAGCACCTTACCGATGAGCGTTCGTTGCGCATGTGCGTTCGTTAGGGCGAGTGCCAGTAATGCGAACAATGACAAGATGAGTTTACATTTTTTCATACTTGTATGAAATTTTGAAAGATTTCGGTTGGTAAATAATCCGGTGTGGCGCCTTTTTTTGTAGCGACGAAAGCCCCGGCGATACAGGCAGTTTTGAGCGATTCTTCGGCTGAAGCACCAGCAAGCGCTTTACTAAGGAAAGCACCCAGGAAGGCGTCGCCGCTGCCGATGGTGTCCTGTACGTTTACTTTGAAACCTGTTTGGGAAAAGAGACCCTGATCGTTTTGCAGCATGGCGCCGTTCGCGCCCAGCGTCACGAGCAGGGCATCGAGTCTGTAATGGTTTTTGATAAAATCCATTTTTTCAGCTTCCTTCCCGTCGATGCCATGCCAGTTGGCGATGGTATCGAGTTCGTAGTCGTTCATTTTTACGAGGTTCGCTTTAAGAAGCAGCTCTTCCAGCAGTTCTTTTGAAAAAAACGGCGGTCGCAGGTTCAGGTCGAAGACCCGCAGCGGAGCTATTTCGAGCAGTTCGAGCAGGGTTTCCCTGCTGCAGTTGGTGCGGCAGGCGAGGCTACCGAAGACAAGTGCACTGGCGGCGCTCACCTCCTTTTTCGCCTCGTCGGTCTGATGAATGTAATCCCAGGCAGCGGGCTGCACGATTTCGTAGGAGGGGGAGCCATTTACGTCCAGCGCAACATTCACGATACCTGTTGGAAGGGTATGGTCTAGCTGTATCAGGTTGGTTGGAATACCTTTTTTTGTCAGAATATCCAGCAATTCCCGCCCCAGCTCATCCGCTCCAACCCGGCTGATAAGGCTGGCTTGCAGCCCAAAGATGTTGGCGTGGAAAGCCACGTTCATGGGTGCCCCACCCGCAATTTTGCCAGCGGGCAGCAGGTCCCAGAGGGCTTCGCCAAAGCAGATGATGGTGTGGTCAGGCATAATTTTTTTATTTTAACAAGTGCGGCAGCCGTAATGGCCTGGCTCACAGGCTATAAAAATCAATTAAAAGTATAATTATCAGTTATTTACGAAATCAAATACGCTTCATTACCACAGGCGAGGAGGTGTTCGGTGCATCCTCCTTCACCATTTGTTTTTCCAAATCCTCAAGCGAGACCCCTTTCGTTTCGGGCATCATTTTCCAGACAAAAACCAATTGCAGCACCATCATAAAAGCGAAGATTGCAAAACTGGTAGCCTGACCAAACTTCCCCGCAAACCACGGGAAATTGCCTGCGATTAGCGCTGCAAACACCCAATGCGTACTGCTACCCAGCGAGTTGCCCCAAGAGCGGATTTGGTTTGGAAAAATTTCGGAGATGAATACCCAGATGACGGCTCCTTGCCCGATGGCATGAGCAGCGATAAAAACAAAGAGCAAGCCCGACACCATCATACCACCGGTGGCTGCGTTGCTATAAAAGACCCAAGCCACCAAAGAAAGCGAGATGATGTACCCGATTGACCCGACGTACATCAGGAAGCGCCGCCCCATGCGGTCAATCAGCATCAAGCCGAGCATGGTAAATACGAGATTGATCAGACCGATGCCCACGGACGACAACAATGCAGAGCTAGTGGCCATGCCCGCATCCTCGAAAATGCGGGGAGCATAGTAGATAACGGCGTTGATTCCACTGACTTGATTGAAAAAAGCAATCAGGAAGGCGAGCATGATAGGCAACCGATAACGACCGGAAAAGAATTCCTGTAAGCTACCAGACGAGCTTGTCGTATTGTGCTGGCTGGCTTGTATCTCTGAGAGGGATTCATTGACGGTAGCAGGATTGATGATTTCCAGGGTGCGCCGGGCCTCTTCCAGTTTGCCTTTTTTTACGATCAGCCAACGTGGACTTTCAGGTACGAAGGGTATCAGTACGACAAACAGCAAGGATGGAAAAGCCACTACGCCAAGCATCCATCGCCAGGCGTTCTCATCGGCAGTACCGATGAGCCAATTGGATAAATAGGCTACCAAAATGCCGAATACGATGTTGAATTGGAACAAAGCCGTCAGTTGTCCCCGTTTTTCCTTCGGTGAAAGTTCGGTGATATACATCGGTGCAACAACCGAGGAGGCACCAACACTCAGGCCGCCGCAGAAGCGAAAAAACATCAACGTATAGACATCAGGCGACAGGGCGCAGCCGATGGCCGAGACCAAGAAGATGATAGCAATCCAGAACAAAGTATTGCGCCGCCCGATGCGCTCGGCAGGGATTCCCCCTAAGATTGCGCCAACAATCGTGCCGTACAGTGCCATGGCGACCATCTGGCCGGTCATGGCATCGGTCAATACCCAGAGTTTTTGAATAGTGCGCTCACAGCCAGAAATGACTGCGGTGTCGAGACCAAAAAGAAAGCCGCCCAAAGCGACGGTGATTGACCAAAGATAGACCTTGCGGTGGTTCATGGATTGCCATTTAGTACCGCAAACCTATAGGAGTAGCCACTCGGTCTTATTCAAGATAGTACCAAATCCTTTCAAATTTGATACAGGGCAAGTTATTGAACTAAAATACTAAAATACAACAAACTACGAGTTAATGTTGATTTTACAATAAGCGCACTGAGTTTAGAAAATGTTGCGCTTGGCTACAAAAATGTTACCTGGACTCCTTCTCCCGCCACTCGCTTGGCGAGCATCCATACCGCCCTTTGAAGGCCGTCGAAAAATAACCAGGCGACGAATACCCCGCTTGATAAGCAACTTCCGCCACCGTCAGGTTACTTTCGAGCAACAGTTGACTTGCTTTTTTGAGGCGCAGCTGTTGGATGAAATCATTGGGGCTTTCGCCGAGCAAAGCTTTGGTTTTTCTAAAAAGTTGCACCCTTGACAGACCGAAAGCTTCGCTTAAGCTTTCCACCGTCAGGTTTTGTTCGGCAAGATTCGCCTCCACATAACCCATGAACTTTCGTATAAATTGCTGATCGAGCTCACCAATCCTGTTGGACGATTTGCTAAGCTGAAGGTTGCCACTGAACCGTTGCCGGAGATTTTCACGCCCAAGGAGCAGATTCTTTACGATTTCTGAAAGGAAAACAAGGTTGAAAGGCTTGGTTACGTAGGCATCGGCACCAGACTGAACCCCTTCGATTTTTTGCTCCATCGAAGTTCGGGCAGTGAGCAGCACGATGGGGATGTGTGAGGTTCGCAGGTCAGACTTTAGCCGCTTGGTAAGGCTCAATCCGTCCTTACCTGGCATGTTGATGTCAGCAATGATGAGGTCCGGCACTTCTTCGAAGGCCTGATCGAGCCCCGCGTTGCCATCGGCAGCCTCCCGGATTTGGAAGGATTTGCCGAAATGACTAGACAAAAACAGCCGCAAATCGTCGTTGTCCTCGATGAGCAATAACACCTGCTCATGGCTGCCGGTTGAAGCAGGCAGGCTGGCGGCTTCTTTGTTTTCCATTTCAAAAAGCACCAGCTCGTCGTAGGAAATACTGTCTGGTTTTTCCGAAAAAAGCTGATCTTCCTTGAAGTGGGCGTTGCCCAAAGGAAGAGAAACCTCAAAACGGGCCCCTTTTCCCGCTTCACTCCAAAGATCGATGCTGCCAGCGTGCAGTACAACCAGTTCTTTTGAGAGCGCAAGCCCCAGTCCCGTACCCGTAGCATATTGGCTTTCACCTTGGTAAAACCGTTCGAATGCCCGTTCCCGATGCTCTTTGGACATGCCCAGACCATTGTCCTCCACTTTAACGATGGCCTTGTCAGCAATGGGGTCTTTAACCACCGCCACCTGAATTTTTCCGCCATCAGTCGTAAACTTGAAGGCGTTGGAGAGGAGGTTAAACAGCACTTTGTCCACCATATTCAGGTCGAACCAAACAGCCAGCGACTTTTCCACGGAAAAAAATCCAAGCTCGATATTGCGTTTGTCCGCAGTTTTGCGGAATGCCTCGACAATCTCGCGGGTGAAGGCGACGAGATCATTCTCGCTTGCCCGAACTGCCATTTTTCCACTTTCGATTTTTCGAAAATCCATCAATTGATTGATGAGACGCAACAGCCGGAGAGCATTCTTGCGCACGAGGCCAAGATCATTTTTGGCATCTTTGGTGCTGGTACTACCTCCTCTAATCAGACCCTCGACATAGCCCAAAATCAGCGTGAGCGGCGTCCGGAATTCATGTGAAATATTGGTAAAAAAATCCACTTTGGCAGAGGTGGCGATCCGAAGCTCGTCCGACATTTTAAGGATTTGCTGCTCATGTTCGATAATTTCCCCATTTTTTTGTTCGAGGCTCCGGTTCATTTCGTTCTTGGCGTGCAACGATTTCCAAAGGACCCCCCCCAGTACGATCGCCAACAACAAGCTAAAAATGAGGATAATAATATATACCCGCTGGTTGCGGTAAATCGTATTCAGGTCATCCAGTTTGTTGATTTGCTCATCAATGCTAGTCTGAAGACTTTTCACCTTTTTCATTTGCAGATGCAGGATACGGGCATTATCGCTGTTGATAACGATGGTTTCCAGCTTGTTGTACTTATTGAAGGGCAGTTTGTTCAAAATAGTCAACGCCAAATCAATAGCCTCCGATCCGCCGGTCGGGTAAAGCATGGAGACATCCAGGATACCCTCTTCTACGGCCTGAATACCCTGCCCGGTACCGGGAATACCGTCAATACCAACAAAAAACATGTCTTTCGCCTGATTTTTTTCCGATACCGTAGTAAAAGAATACTCGGCAATGAGGTCAGTATGACCGAACAAGATATTCGCATTGGGGTGCTGGTCGAGGATAGCGGGCAGCGTATGCTTTATTATTTCGAGGCTGTCCTTGGCCTCCAGCGTCGCCACTAATTGTAAGCCCGTGGAAGCAGCAATACCTTCGACGAAACCATTGTGCCGCTCCTGCGCAGGCGACATCGTCATAGGCAGCTGAACTTCGATAATTTCGCCCTGCCCATTGAATTGGTTGGAGAGATAACGACCAACAGTTTCTCCGATTTCAAAATTGTCAGCACCGACGAATGCAGTATAAAGATTTGATTCAATCTTGCGGTCAATCAGAATTACGGGGATACCCGATCTGTAGACTTCCTCGACGATAGGAGTAAGTGGCTGAGACTCATTGGGAGAAACAATGAGCAAGTCCATGCCCGCAGCGACCATTTCCCGGATTTGCCGGATTTGGGCTTCGCTATCGTTGTTTGCCCGCATAATTGTCAAATCCACCTCCGAGTGGAAAGCTTGTTTCTGGCGCATTTCACTTTCCATTTCATCCCGCCACGGGTCAGAGCAGCATTGGGAGAAAGCGATGCGAAATTTTTTCTGCGGCTGGTGTTGCTGACAGCTTTCTGCAATGCACCAACAAAATATTAGTACAACTACAAGGCTGAAATTTGCCCAACGCTTAGTCATGATATTTGAAATGCATATTTTCGAGTGCATAGTCCCCCAAAGCTGGACATGTTGCCCCTTTCCGCGGAAAAGAGGTAACAAAATAAGAACCTAACAAAATTACATTTCTTTTCTCAGACTTTCTACTTTGATAAAATGCGGAGAGAGGCGTGCATGATACGATGCATATTTCGGACTATCCTGACCCATCCACAACCAAAAATAAGAAGCCCGATGGCTCAAGGAAGCGAGAACCACCGGGCTTTTGTCGGGGTGACAGGATTTGAACCTGCGACCACACGCCCCCCAGGCGTGTACGCTACCGGGCTGCGCTACACCCCGTTTTCGTGAGTGATACTGGATTCGAACCAGTGACCTCCGCCCTGTCAAGGCGGCGCTCTAAACCAACTGAGCTAATCACCCTACAATAGCTGCTTTCAGTAAGCGGCTGCAAAGATAGCTACAGTGCTTCGTTTTTCCAACATTTGCCGCGAATTTTTTCCAGCGTGGAGGCTAATAACGGTTAATCTGCGTTCACCATTAAATTGACGAAAAAAAGCTATGCCTTCTTTGCGAAAATTCGCTAGACTTGGTTTTACCTATTCGAGGTTTCTATTATCTTTATGCGGATAAAAGAAAGACGCATGGAAGCTTACATTGTAAAAGGGTACCGTTCTGCAGTTGCGAAGGCAAAAAAAGGGGGCTTTGCTGCTTATCGTTCGGATGATTTGGCAGTAGACATCATCCGTGAGCTGCTGGCACGCACACCGGAGCTAGATCCGCAATTGGTAGATGACGTGATTGTGGGCTGCGCTAATCCCGAAGGCGAGCAGGGTCTGCAGATTGGCCGGCAGATTTCCATGCGGGCGTTGGGTAAGACAGTCCCGGGTTTTACCATCAACCGATACTGTGCTTCCGGCTTGGAGGCAATATCGCTGGCAGTAGCTAAAATCAGGGCTGGTATGGGAGAAGTATTTATTGCCGGCGGAGCTGAGAGTATGAGTGTAATTCCAATGACAGGCTACAAATTGGCTCCCAGCTACGAGGTTGCCAGCAGTACCCCCAGCTATTTGGCCAGCATGGGGCTTACGGCAGAGGCGGTAGCCAAAAAATATAATATTAACAGAGAGCAGGCGGATACTTTTGCGGTGTGTTCGCACCAACGGGCGGCGGCAGCGATTGACGCAGGTTATTTTGCAGATGAAATTATCCCGGTCACTGTCCCGGATGTAAGGGTTGTCGACGGCAAGCGGGTTGAGAAGAGCCATGTTGTTGCTATGGACGAGGGTGTAAGGCGCGATACTAGTCTGGAAGGACTAGGGTCGCTGAGACCAGCCTTCTCTCAGGGCGGTGTAGTTACTGCCGGCAATGCTTCCCAGACTTCCGATGGAGCTGCTTTTGTACTGGTAGTAAGTGAAAACATGCTCAAACAGCTTGGGCTCAGTCCGATAGCACGTATGGCTTCCTGCGCTGTGGGTGGTGTTGATCCGCTGTATATGGGCATAGGTCCCTGTGTAGCCATCCCTAAGGCACTTCGGCAGGCAGGTTTGCGGCTTGAGGACATTGACCTGATTGAGCTCAATGAGGCCTTTGGCGCACAGGCACTGGCGGTGATACAGGAAGCCGGCCTTGATCCGGAACGCGTCAACGTCAATGGTGGTGCTATCGCGCTGGGTCACCCGCTCGGTTGTACTGGTGCCAAACTGTCCATCCAACTATTCAGCGAGCTCAGGCGCCGCAACGGCAAATACGGCATGGTTACTGCCTGTGTGGGCGGCGGACAAGGCATTGCCGGCATTTATGAGATGTTGGGGTAAACCGTGGCATTGGCTGGCCGCTGCCGCTTCCAGCGGCGGTGCGTCCAGAGCCAAAACTGGGGGTTGTTGCGGATGTCTTGCTCTAAGGCTCTTACATGGCTGAGTGTCAGTTCTCCATAGGGTGCGTCTGTTGGCTGGTCTTCGATCAACTCGAAACGCATGTCATAGTGACCCCGACTTAGCTTAGTCAAATGGCCAAAGACCATAACCAGGTTATGGTTTTTGGCAAAGTATTCCGGCCCGAAGAATACCGGTGTTTCCCTACCCAGAAAGTGTGTCCAGAAAGAACGATCGGGGTTGGAAGGTGATTGGTCTGCAGCCAGCAGCGTGAGCCCGGGTCGCTGTGCGTTATCATAGTGTGTAAGAAAATCCCTGGCTTGCTGCATAGGTACCAGCGCCATACCAAAGCGCGCCCGGTGGCGCTTGGTTGCCTTCTCAAAAAAAGCATTTTTGAGCGGTGCATATACCCCGATAATCTGGTGACTCAGTTGCAGCGTCATCGACTGCGAGGCAATTTCCCAATTGTTGTAATGACCTGCTACCAATACAATGCCCCTGCCCTGTGCGTAATAGTGCTCCAGCAGCGCAACATTCGTCAGGGTACATCGCTTTTTTACTTCCTCCGCTGGCATACTGAAGACACGCAGGGTCTCGACGATCAGGTCAAAAAAATGGCTGTAGAAGGCATCTGCCAGCCGGCGAATTTCTTGTGCTGATTTTTCAGGAAAAACACTGCGCATATTGCCCAGCACCACTTTTTTACGATAGCCCAACACCCGGTACAATACCCAGTAGAGCGTGTCCGAAATACGGTACATCCACCAAATAGGCAGTTTCGTCACCGGAACAAATAACAGGTGGTATAGAATCTTATTCATTTATTACACAATATTAGTACATTTGTGCCCTCGTTTCCGTCCTTGTGTGAAAAATAGTTGATTGCGATTACAGAATTACTGAAAATGTTCAAAACCACCCTGAAGCGGGGCCAGGTTCTTGTTGACCTGCCCATAATCCTAGTGTCTCTCCTACTAAGTTCATTTTCCTGCAGCAGCAATGCAAGCAAAAGTACGATGCAAAAGGAATCTATCCAACTTCCATTTGAATGGCAGGGGCATCGCGGTGCTCGTGGGCTGGCACCTGAAAACACGGTAGCGGCCTGCCTGCTAGCGCTTACATTTCCGGCTGTCACCACGCTGGAACTCGATTTGGCGGTCTCTGCCGATCAGCAGCTGATTGTTTCCCACGAACCCTGGATGTCTTCAGTCATTTGCAGTCATCCCGACGGACGGGCGGTTACAGCGGCAGAAGAACAGCAAATTGCCCTGTGGTCGCTCAGCAGTGAGCAGATTCGTACGTATGACTGCGGGCAGCGCAAACATCCGCTTTTCCCTACGCAGGCAGCTCAGGCAGCTTTCAAGCCAAGTTTTGTGGAAATACTCATGCAGGCAGATGCGTACTGCCGGGCTAATGCGCGAGAGTTACCCCTTTTCAATCTGGAGATAAAGAGTAATCCGGCATGGGATGGCAAACTAACGCCGCCTGTAGAAGAATTTGCCCGCCTGGTGGTCGATCAGGTTCGACAACTTCAAATTAGCCCGCGTGTTACGATACAGTCTTTTGACCTCCGTGCCCTGCAGACTGTTCGTCAGTTGGCGCCAGAACTACGACTCTCTCTGCTGGTTGACAATCAGTTGTCACTCGAACAGCAGCTGCAGCAACTTGGATTTACGCCTGAAGTGTACAGTCCTAACCACCAGCGACTCGGTCAACAGCTAGTGGCCGACGCACAAAGCAAAGGCATGCTGGTAATTCCCTGGACAGTCAATGATCAGGCAGCTATGCAGAAGCTCATACAGTGGGGGGTCGATGGCATCATTACGGATTACCCTGATCGTATTGTACCGATAAATGATTGAATATAAAACGCTCTTTGGCGCTGCCAAAGAGCGTTTTATATGCCTTTGCGTTTGGGATTTTTTTTTAAAAACCCCAAACACTATACATAGTACAACTCCAGCAGCTGCCGAAGGCGCTGCGCGTGAAGATTCTCCTCCAAGCTTCCTTCATACGCGAGGGCAATTTGTCCGGTTTCTTCGGAGACCACCAGCGAAGCAACGCTCGTTCTTTCGGAAAGCCCTACGGCTGCCCTGTGTCGCAGACCTACACTGGCAGGAATGGATTCACTCTTGGATACAGGTAACACGCAGCCTGCCTGAAGGATTTTACCGGACTCAACGATGACAGCACCATCGTGTAGCGGACTTTCCTTATTGAAAAGGCTCATCAGCAGTGCTCCCGACAGCCGGGCATCCAGTTCTGTTCCCCCACTCACATAGCCGTCCAGATTGTAATTTCTGCTCAGCACGATGAGCGCCCCTGTGCGCTGCTCGGATAATCGGATAACAGCCTCCAGCAGTTCCTCCAGTTCGTCTGCATCAGCAGCCGTTCCGGTCGCCGCTGAGGGCAGTAATCGCTCCCAGAAAGCCGAACGCTGCCGCAATGTCCGATTGCCAATGTAAAGCAAAAACCGCCTGACTTCGGGTTGAAAAATGATGATAAGTGCAATCACGCCCACATTCACAAATTGGGTGAGAATGCCTGAGAGCAGGTGCATGTCCAACTGACTAACCAGCCACCATATAATGTACATCAACAGCAGCCCAAAAAATATAGCAAAAGCAATGCTACCCCGCAACAGTTTGTACAACTGAAACATCAGCCAGGCGACAATCAGCACGTCCAGTACATCCCAAATGCTGATTGGCATAAATCCAATCTTAAAATACAGCCACCCCATACAGCAGTTTGTAAGCGTTTTGTTTTGTTACTTTCATTAAACAGACAGTAAAACAATAAGTGTACAAAATAGGCTAATTATGCGCTTCCTATTGCAGAAATAGATTATATTTGTTTACCAGAAGATAGTCACTTGCAAAGTTAATCGTTTTAGACCATGGTCATAATCCAAAAAATTGTATTAGCCTTCAGCTTGCTGTTGGCTCTTAGCCTGCCCATTCGGTCACAGGTAGTCCGGGAGAATCTAGCCGGTGAGAAGATTGTCGTCTATCCGGACGGTCAGTTCAGCTATTTCAAGGATTTGCCAGGGCAGCGCATGCTTGCCAGTGGTTCCATCCCCTACCCTGTATACAATGGCACTATAGAGCCGCTAGACGGGTCTATCTCGCTCAACGAGGAGGACCTTTTCAAAGTAGCCATTCGCCAAGCACAGCTGGCGGTCGATGCCACTTATCTGGCTGCCGAGATGGCGCAACAATCCAAGCTCGACCGGGAACGGCTTGAGCAGCAACTGGAAACCACAACTGACGAGACACTGCAGCAGATCCTCCGCCGGCAGCTCACCGCCGCCCGTGAGCGAGAAGTAAACGCTTTTTTGTCCCTGGAGACAGCCAAGCAAACAGCCGCTCAGGACATGGATTTGGTAGAAAAAGGTGGGTTCATTGAAGCTTTCAACGCCCGTATGCGCCTGCGCAAGCTCGAGGAGCTATTGTTACGGCGCCGTCAGGTTGACCGCAGCTACACCAATACACTAGCCATTTCAGAGAATTCGCTGGCTCCCCCACCGGGCTATGATCTCATGGGACAGCCTCCGCAGCCAGACTGCTTTACTACCCAGGACAGTCGGGATGAAACAACAGGTGAGTGGGCTCGGCAGGTGGCGCAGCGTCTATTGTTTACGTATACAGATGAACGGCTACGGCCATTTCTGAAAGACAAGGAGTATCTCCGCTGTGAAGGTTTTTTGTCGAGCAAGGGCAACCGCCAACAACTGAGCTTAGAGTTTTCTTTTGCCTATCCTAATGCAAGAGAAGCCTATGGCTTCATCGAATCGGGTAGTATCCTGACCATTAAGCTGCTCAATGGCGAGTTTGTCAACCTTCGGGCAGAAAAACTGGAGCGCGGGAGCTATGACACCCGCAAAGGCTTACTCACCTATCGCGTTGTCTATCCAATCGACCGTCGCCAGCTCAACATTCTGCAGCAGGGAGAGGCTGACTTTATTCGCGTCTTTTGGAGTAGCGGCTACGAGGAATACAAGATCTATCAACTTGATTTTTTCCAACAGCAACTGCGCTGTCTACAAAAATAAGTTCATTTTTTTCACCCTGTAAAGCTGGTCTGCATGCGTGCACTGGTGTTCTATGAGCCTCCCCGCGGACTTACTTTCGTTGCCGACCATGCCATGCCGGTGCCTTCCGAAGATCAGGTAGTTGTGAAGCTGCACGCAGCAGCGCTCAACCACCGAGATGTGTGGATTACACAAGGCAAATACCCGGGCATTGTAACACCTGTAGTTTTAGGCTCTGATGGTGCGGGTAGTCATGCTGGTCGCAAGGTATTGATTAATCCCAACATACAGTGGGGTGACAATCCTCGTTTTCCCTCGCCTGAGTACAGCATTCTGGGCATGCCGGTCAATGGTACGCTGGCAGAATTCATTGCGGTTTCGCCGGATCGTCTACATGAACAGCCACCACACCTGAGTGATGCGGAGGCAGCAGCACTGCCTTTGGCAGGGCTTACTGCCTGGCGTGCGCTTTTCACCAAAGGGCAGCTGGCTGCAGGTGAAAGGGTGCTAATCACCGGCATTGGCGGGGGCGTTGCCTTGTTGGCTACCCAGTTGGCCGTTAGTGCTGGCGCCCACGTGTTTGTGACCAGCGGGCACAACCACAAGCTCGAAGCCGCACGAGCGATTGGCGCGGCAGGGGGTGTCAATTACCGCGAGCAAGGGTGGGAAAAAAGCTTGCAGCGCGTAGCCGGCAACTTTGATCTCATTGTTGACAGTGCCGGGGGTGAGGGTTTTCAGGCACTCCTCAAGCTGGCAGCACCCGGCGGGCGCATTGTCAGCTACGGTGGCGGCCAGGGAGCCGTTCCTTCCTTCAGTCCGCAGGCAATCTTCTGGAAGCAGCTCCATATCATGGGCACAAGTATGGGTACCGATCAAGAGTTTGCAGCTATGCTGGCATTTGTCTCTCTGCACCGCATCAGGCCGGTGATTGACAGTATAGTACCCCTGGAAGAGGCCCCACAGGCATTTGCCAAAATGGCTGCCGGACAGCAGCTGGGTAAACTGGTCATTGATTTGTCGTCTGTACCATGATGCGCATAGGGTTGCTCTCCGATACCCATGGTTGGCTGGATCCGCAGTTATCGGAAGCTTTTGCCGACTGTGACGAGCTTTGGCATGCAGGTGATTTAGGTAATCTGGCCGTGGCCGATGCACTTCTGTCAACAGCCAAGCCGCTGCTAGCTGTCTACGGCAACATCGACGATACGACAGTTCGCCAGCATTATCCGCTTGACTTGATTTTTGAACGGGAAGGGCTCAAAATACTGATGACGCATATTGGCGGTTATCCCGGCCGCTATACAGCGCGCCTCAAAAAATTGCTGGATGTGCATAAACCACAGCTATACGTGTGCGGGCACTCACACATTCTCAAAGTGGTACCTGATCAGGCGCGGCAGTTGCTGCACATCAACCCTGGTGCCTGTGGCCGGGAAGGGTTTCACCGCATGCGTACTGCCGTACGATTTAGCCTCTCCGCGGGTAAAATAGCAGATCTGGAGGTTATTGAACTTGGTTTGCGATAATAAACGGGTGCTTACGGGCGCATTCAGCGCCCATAAGCACCCGTTTATCTGTGAAAATATTTTACCCTACCACCACATTAATCATGCGCCCCGGCACCACGATCACTTTTTTCACCGACTTACCCTCCAGGTATTTCGCCAAAGAATCCATATTGCGCACAGCTGCTTCCAGCTCCGCCGGCGTAGCCGTGGCGGGGAAATCGACCGTCAGTCGTGTTTTACCGTTTAGTGCAATGGGATAAGTAATCGAATCCGCTTGCAGATAAGCAGGATCAAACATTGGGAAAGACGCGCGGTGTACGCTGTCTGACTCGCCCAGTGCATGCCAGAGTTCTTCGCTCAGAAAAGGTGCAAAAGGCGCCATGACGACAACCAGTTCGCGCAAAATAGCCCGCTTGCGGCAACCGAGGCGACCGAGATCATTGGTTGCAACCATGAAAGCACTGATACAGGTATTGAACGAGAAGCGCTCGATGTCTTCGCTCACTTTTTTGATGGTTGCATGCAGCACCCGAAGTTCGTCGCGGGAAGGCTGCTCATCCGTCACTGCCCAACCACCCGCCTCCGTAAAGAAAAGCGCCCTGAACTTGCGCAGGAAGCGGCTCACCCCGTCAATTCCTTTGGTATTCCAAGGCTTGGCATCCTCGATAGGCCCCAAAAACATTTCGTACATACGGAAGCAGTCAGCGCCATATTTGGCCACTACGTCATCCGGATTGACCACATTAAAATAACGTTTGGACATTTTGCCCACCTCCGAGACTGTCTGCAACTGCATATTTGTTGCATCACCAACAGGCAGGAAGCTACCGCTGCGATAGACACCCTCTTTGGATTCGAAAATAGCCGATGCGAAATCGGGTCGCCATTCGATGAATTGCCGAATACCCTCTATCGTCAGATGTGAGTTAGGCGTTCCGTACTCCGACACAAAGTCGACATGAATCGGCATGCGTGCAAACTCTCGTCCGTGCCGCTCCTGCTCCTCTTTAGCCATCTCTGCGCTCACAAAACGGCTGAGCCCATCGACCTTATCTTTTTGCAGCATCAGGTATTCAATAATACCCTGAATCATGCCCTGATTGATCAATTTTTTGGCAAACTCCCGCTCAGGCGCGAGGCCGAGATCAAAGAGAAAATGGTTCCAGAAGCGACTGTACAAGAGGTGGCCGACTGCGTGTTCGGAGCCGCCCACATAAAGGTCTACATCTTTCCAGTAGGTTAGCGCCTCTGGCGAGGCAAAAGCCCCGTCATTGTGCGGATCCATATAGCGGTACCAATACCAGGAGGAACCAGCCCAGCCGGGCATGGTAGAGAGTTCGTACTCGTATTGATCCTCATACTTCCAGCCTTCTGCCCGCCCCAGCGGCGGTTCACCAGTAGCTGTGGGCAAGTATTTGTCGACCTCGGGCAAGAGTAACGGAAGTTCATCATCGGCCAGCGGATACGGGATACCCTCCTTCCAGTAGACCGGCACTGGTTCGCCCCAGTAGCGCTGTCGGCTAAACACCGCATTGCGCATGCGATACTGCACTTTACCTTTGCCTTTACCATTGGCCTCCAGCCAGTTGATCAACTTGGGCACTGCCTCAGTATACGAAAGTCCGTTAATCAATTCAGAGTTGATATACAGTCCCTCTTTGGTAGGATCAGCGGCCTCTTCGAGACCCTGCTGCGCATCGAGTATCGGCACAATGGGCAGGGAAAAATGCCGTGCAAAATTCCAGTCGCGCTGATCACCTGAAGGTACCGCCATAACAGCCCCGGTGCCATAGCCTGCCAGTACATAATCTGCCAGATACACCGGTACTTTTTCGCCACTTACCGGATTGATACAGTAGCTGCCTGTAAACACCCCTGTAACCCTTTTCACCTCGGCCATCCGCTCGACATCCGAGCGGGAAGCCGCCCAGCGCACATACTCGTCAACCGCTGTGCGCTGCGCGTCGGTAGTGAGCTGACCGACCAGTTCGTGTTCCGGAGCCAGACACATAAACGTGACTCCATAGATAGTATCGACCCGGGTAGTAAACACCTCTATCTCCAGCTGCGGATTGTCCGCCAATGCAAAGCGGACGCTGGCCCCCTGCGAGCGGCCTATCCAGTTGCGCTGCTGATCTTTGAGGCTTTCGGGCCAGTCGATGGTATTGAGTCCTTCGAGCAGGCGGTCGGCATAAGCCGTGATACGCATGCTCCATTGCTTCATTAGTTTGCGTTCAACAGGATGCCCCCCCCGCTCGCTCAGCCCGTCCTTGACCTCATCGTTGGAAAGCACTGTACCCAGCGCCGGGCACCAGTTGACGAAGCTTTCTTCGGGAAAAGTGAGGCGGTAGTGCAGCAGAAAGCGCGCGCGCGCCTGCTCGTCCATAGCAGCCCATTCTGCCGCACTGATGCGGGGCGTATGCTCATCGCAGGCAGCCCTGACGGCCGCATTGCCTTCGGCAGCGAGCCGTGTCTCGAGTTGAGAGACAGAAAGCGCCTTAGCGGCCTCGAGGTCGTAATAGTGGTGAAAAAGCCGGAGGAAAATCCACTGCGTCCAACGGTAGTAGTCCGGATTGCTGGTGCGCACCTCACGGCTCCAGTCAAAAGAAAAACCCAGATTATCCAGCTGTTGCCGGTAGCGGCCAATATTCTGGTCGGTGGAAAGCGCCGGATGAATACCCGTTTCAATAGCATACTGCTCAGCCGGCAACCCAAAGGAGTCATAGCCCATGGGGTGCAGCACATTATACCCCTTCAGTCGCTTGTAGCGCGCATAAATATCGGAAGCCACGTAGCCCAGCGGGTGGCCTACATGCAGGCCTGCACCGGAGGGGTAGGGAAACATATCGAGTACGTAGAACTTAGGCCTGTTGGCATCGATTTCAACGCGATAGATGCCATTTTTTTCCCAGTACTGTTTCCATTTTGCTTCGATCTCTCGGGGATTGTATTCCATGTGGATTCTTTTTCTGCGTGTTTGTCTTACATACGTGTCCATGAAGGCCTGTAACAGCCACCTATATGCATAACGAAGCGCGAAGATAATACGCTTCCTGTTGGCTGGCAAACACTGACATAGGTTGGTTTGAAAAATTGTTACTGGTGTACGGAGAGAGGTGTATTTAGTAACACGCCAGGGCGGCTGACGCTGCCTTGGCGTGTTTTACAGGCGCGTCAGCCGTATGAATGGTTGAAACCATTCATACGGCTGACGCGCCGGGGTGATTTTTTACCCCCAATACAACATCATACTTGCAGAACTGCCTTGCTGCTGACGCTATTTTACCCCATAAAAACCTGCTGTATTGCGGGAAAAAATTCGTTTCTTTGCCTGCGATACTGACTGCTGCTAAGCCTGTGTACGAGCTTGGTAACAGTCGCACCCACGGCAATCCCCAGAGCCCCCGACCCCATGTGGCCATGAATTTTCAATGTCGTTAACTTCCATCCTGAAAAATCGTCTTTATGAGGTTACGTTTGCGTAGTAGATGCAAGAATGTAATTGCCGGACCGGCAGTTACACGGGAGGTACCCACCCTTGGAGAAAGCTGTCTTATGGTAGCTGCTAATAACACTTCCGCTGGCCTGATTCGTTGGCTGGGCATGGCGCGTTTGCTGTTGTGTCGCTTGCTGCAGCATGCAGGTGTGCTGCTGTTATTGGGTGCGGTACAGCAGGTACAGGGGCAGATAGCATTGCAATTTGCTATGATTAATGCTTGTGGCGATGAGGATAACCACGAGTTTATCTCTTTTCTGGCCACGGCAGACCTTAACCCTTCACTTATTAATATTCGCTATGGTAGCGACCCCAGCTGCGCCTCGACAACCCTGAATGTATACAATTCGTTTACGGCTCAGCCCAATAATCCCGCTACCATCAATGCTATCAATACACTGGCTGGCTGCACCGCCTTTTCTGCAGCCCCCAACCCGATTCCGGCGGGCAGTGTAGTGTACGTTTTTGATGTCGACTTTAATCCCAACACCTATGGTGGCTGGAGCAGCTTCTGCGCCAATCCTGGATTGGTACTTTTTGCCAATTTCCCCAATGAGAGCGGCAATTTTCTCAATGGTGTTGGTACGCGTTTTTTTTGCGTTTCTTACAATGGGGGTCCTACTACTATTTATGGCTATACAAACTCGTCAAGCACCAACAACGGAGCCTTTGCCAGCTGGTCGATGCCAGGCACAGTAACCATTACCAATCCGGCAACGGAAGACTGCAATCTGGCAAGCGACTGTACCCCTCCAACTTTCACCAACCCGCCAAGCAGTCAGACAGTCTGCGGCACCTACACCCTCCCGCCCATTACCGGTACTAACCTCAGTGGCAACCAGGCTTACTACTCCGGCCCCAACGGCACTGGCACCATGTACCCTCCGGGCTCACAGGTAGGCTCCGGCACTTATTATCTTTTCGATCCTGCCTCGTCCTGCAACCCCACTGTCAGCTTTGTTGTCACAGCCAATCCGGTGCCCACGGCCAATCCGCCTTCGACACCGATACTGATATGCTACACCCCGATACCGCCCTTTGTAAACATAGCCGAGGTGACAGCCCTTTTCAACCAGATACAGAATGAGATTACTGGGGGAGTTCCCGGAGCGACCATCAACTGGTGGTTTAATGCCAATGGTACAGGGCCCATCAATTTTTTTTCGCTGGCCAACCTGATTCAGCTGGCGACGGGGCCACAACCTTCAACGATTTATGCCTCGGTGACTGCAGGCGGCTGCACCTCTGCTGTGGTACCTGTCAGCTCTACCGTTTCACTTCGCCCTACAGCCAACGCTGCAGGCCCGCTGCAGGCCTGTGACAATGGCAGCGGACAGGGGACCTTCAACCTCACCACCCTCAATGCCGCGATCGGAGGCACGGTGACCTGGTATAGCGATCCGCAAGGCAACAACGAAATTACCAACCCATCTGCCTACGTAAGTGGCAACGGGCAAGTATATGCCACTACGACCAATGCGCTGGGCTGCGAATCAGCCCCGCGCAACATAGGGCTGGGCATCGTGCAGCCGCCCAATGCTGGTGAAGATAACAACACCACAGTCTGCAGCAACGGTGGTCAGGCCAACCTACCCCAACTGTTGCTGGGCAATCCGA
>CAZYAO010000015.1:0-45636 GCA_964645715.1 uncultured Saprospiraceae bacterium | reverse complement strand
GTCTGCAGCAACGGTGGTCAGGCCAACCTACCCCAACTGTTGCTGGGCAATCCGACGCCGGGTGGTACCTGGAGTAATGTCAACAATGCCCCCGTTTCGCTGGCCAACCCGGCGGCAGTTTCTTTTCAGAATGTACCCCCGGGAACTTATAATTTCACCTATACTGTGCAGGGACAGGCTGATTGCCCACCCGATATGGCTACAATCACCGTAGTGGTTGAAGAACCACCAGTAGCACAGCCGGTGCCTGCCGCTTCGCTGGAATTGTGCGCGCTTCCCACCGGAGGTGCCGTATTCGACCTGACACAGTTTGACGACATCGTCAACGGCGGCAGCGGACTGCCCGTCGGCTGGTATCTCAATCAGTCCCTCACACAGCCTATACAAAATCCCGCCTCCTTTTTTAGTTCAGGTGGTACGATCTACGTGGTCGTGGGTGAGGCTCCTTGTGCTTCTGCTCCGCTGGCCATCACGCTGACCGTGCTGCCCTCGGGTACTGCCAATCCTGCCGGCCCACTGGAAAGCTGCGATGCCGACGGCGACGGACAGGCGGTATTTAACCTCAGTAGCCTGACGAATACCATCACGGGCGGGCAGGGAATTATCAGCTGGTTTACCAATGAATCCCTGAACACAGAAATATTTACCCCCGAAAGCTATACCGCAGGTGTGGCTGTCGTATATGCTGTTGTAACTTTCAATGGTTGTCCTGCAGCTCCCCTGGCCATTGATTTGGCATTGGTGCCAGGGCCAAGTATTGACGCAATAGCTGATCTGAGTGCCTGTGGCAGCTATACCCTGCCGGCTATAAGCGGTAGTAACCTCGGTGATGCAGCCTACTACACCCAGCCGGGTGGCGGTGGCAGCACTTTTGAGCCTGGACAGGTAATCAACAATACGACTACCTTGTATGCGTATGCGGGTGAACAAGGTTGTTCAGCTGAAGAATCCTTTACCGTAACCATTGTGGCTAATCCGGTAGGACAGCCTGCCTCGATTACTGCTTGTCCGCTGCCATCGGGTGGCGCCAATTTTGATCTTACAAGTGTAGAGACTACCGTCAACGGAGGTAATGGTTATACTGTCAATTGGTTTAGCGATGCAGCAGCACAAAATGCGATCGCAGATCCTGCAAACTATAACACGGCCAACGCCACAACGGTATATGCCACGGTTGAAAGTCCCGACGGATGTAATTCTGAGCCCGTTGCGGTTACGCTCAGCTTGCTCAGCAGTCCGCAACCGCTGGGCCTCACTGCTTCAGAGACACTCGTCTGCGGTAGTAGTGAGATTACCTTGTTTATTACGCTGCCCGATGATGGCAACAGCTACGGCATAAGTCTGGAAACTGTCAGTGCTGCTGGTAGCGAACTGTTAACCTATAACGGGCTGACCAATCTTTCAGAGCTGGTATTTACGGTGACTGAAACCACCACCTTTACCATCACCGAGATTATCAACGAATCGCTGGCCTGCAGTTTTATTCCAAGCCCGCTGCCAACAGTAACCATCACCAGCGTTGAAACCCCGGTTGCCAATCCGGCTTCCCTCACGGCCTGTAACCAAGGCAACGGACAGGCGATATTTGATCTCACGGAAGCTATACCCGCCATACAGGGAGCACTCAATACAGCAATTGTAATTTTTTATCAGGACATTAATGCCAATAACCCCATATTAACTCCTGACAGTTATACCAGCGGAAGCAATGTCATCTATGCCAATCTGGGTAGTGGCGACTGCTTTTCGGAGCTGACAGAAGTAACGCTGGAGGTAAGCCAGCCGCCTGTCGTAAATGTGGTGTCTACGGCCGATCCATCTTGTGCAGGCGCCGAAGACGGAACGCTGAATGTAGTTATCGACGGTTTGGGCGGCTATACATTTGACTGGAACAACGACCTGCTCGATGGCCTGCAGTCGCCTACTGATTTGCCGTCCGGCAACTACACGGTAGTAGTGACAGATGCCAACGGATGCAGCAGCACGGGCAGTATCTTTTTGGACGATCCGGATCCTGTCAATCTTGGTTGCAGTCAGTTGAATCCTGTAAGTTCACCCGGTGCCGGTGACGGAGCTGCCTCCATCGCCGTCAGTGGTGGTAGTGAGCCTTACCTGCTCATTTACAGCGGTCCTACCAACGGCAGCCAGCCTGTGGCCAATGCAGGCATCGCTACTCTGTCAGCACTCAACCCTGGCGGGTACACCCTTGAGCTGAGTGATGCCAACGGATGTGTATCGACCTGCAATTTCATCATAGCTTCTCCCAACTGCCAATTGCAATTGGATATGCAGGGCAGCATCAGTGATTGCCATGGTTCTGCAGACGGTCAAATCAACACGGCTGTAGCAGGTGCAACGGGTCTACTCACTTACAACTGGAACGTCGATTCACTGGATGGTCTCGATACACTGCGCAATCTATTGGCCGGTACCTATATACTCACCGTCATCGATGAAGCAGGTTGTAGTGCCACGGACACCGTAGTGCTGAGTACACTTCCTTCCATGACGCTGACCATGACCGTATTGCAACCTGCCAGCGGACCTGGTGCGTATGACGGTAGCGCTTCCATAGCCTTTGGCAATGGGTTGGCACCCTACACACTGTTTATCATTCCAGCAGTTGGCGATACCGTCAGCTATACCATCTTGTCAGACACTGCTGGTATTGACACCCTGCGAAACCTACCTGCAGACTACTATTACGTATTGCTGAGCGATGCTAACGACTGCAGCATTTCAGGAGGATTTGTTCTTTGTGGCAATCTGGTGAGTAGTATTACAAGTACAGACGTAAGTTGTAACGGCCTAGCTGATGGCACTGCCATTGTCAGTGTTACAGGAGCTTACCAGCCTGTCAGCTTTCAATGGAGTAATCAGGTACAGAATGATAGTTTGCTCAACCTGATAGCCGGCACCTATTTACTCAGTGTGACCGACTCACTGGGCTGCCAGCGAATCGACAGTGCACTTATCTTACAACCGCTCCCGCTCAGCCTAAGCTGTAGTGTTGGTAATCCGGCAAGTGGCCCTGCCAGCCAGGATGGCAGTGCCCAGCTGACAGTAGCGGGTGGCGTAGCACCTTATTTGCTGCGGTATATCGCAGGCAATGACACCACCGAAGTCAGTGTCTCCGCTGCCGGCGCGGTAGAACTGTCCAACCTGCGCGGCGGAGATATCAGTATCAGCCTCATTGATAGCAACAACTGCAGTGACAGCTGTACACTGACTATACCCGTCTCCGGTTGTTCCCTGACGGCCAGCCTCAATGCCACCCCTCCCCGCTGCAGCGGTGATAACAACGGAACGCTGTCTGTAGTCATCAACGGAGGCAGTCCTCCCTACTTCTATGACTGGAGCAACAATATCTATGACGGACTCAACCAGCTGAGCATGCTGGGAGACGGTAGTTATAGTGCAACCATCACCGACGGCGACGGTTGTACAACGGAAATAGCTACCCAGTTGACGGCACCGCCCTTGCTCGTCATCAATTGCAGTCTCCTGCAACCAGCGACCGGACCATTTATCAGTAACGGCAGAATTCAGGTCAGTATTTCAGGTGGTACGGCTCCCTATCAGATTAACCTGCTGGGCGCCACCAATCAGACACAGAACGTCGCGCTGGCGGGTAATGCTACCCTCAGCGACCTGCTTGCCGGCGACTACATCATGAAAGTCCGGGATGCTAACGGTTGTGAAAGCAGCTGTGAACTCAGCGTACCCGTCAGCAGCTGCACCCTGCCTGCGATTCTCAACATTACCTACGAAAGTTGTGAGGATGCTGCTGACGGCAGCATTGTTTCGATTCCCGGCGGACAGGCACCTTACCTGTACAACTGGAGCAATGGCGTGCAAGACTCTGTCATCAGCAATCTGTCGCCTGGCGCATACAGTGTTACCATCACCGACGCCTTGGGATGTGTGTTTATTTCTTCTGTCACCATTGAAGCAGGTGCCCCGCTGCCAGGAGTAACCGTTGAAACAAGCCAGCCCCGCATCTGTCCCAATGAATGCGCGCGCATTCCGGTGCGTTTCACAGGACAGCCACCTTTCCAGCTCTTCTATAGTATTATATCGGGTACAGACACCATCAACCGCCTGTTCAGTTCTTCACAGCTCGTTGACACGATAACTATTTGTGCCGGTCCTCTGTCGGCAGGTGCTTACCTGCTGGACTTCAAATTCCTGAGCGACCAGCGGTGTATCAACAATAACCTCAACCAGCAGGACAGTCTGACTGTACTGCCCAATCTAGTACGCAACCTCAACCCACGGCTTTGTCCGGGAGAATCTTTACAGGTTGGCAGTGAGATTTTCAATGAAAGCCGTCCTGTTGGCAGCGTACTGCTGCCTGGTCAGGGCAGTTGTGATACACTCGTAAGCGTGGCCCTCAGTTTCTTCCCACCGGCGGTATTCAACTATACAGACAGCCTGTGCGACGGGCAGACGGTAACGATTGGCGGAGAAATTTTTGGTGCCAGCCGTCCGGCAGGGACTGTAGTGCTCAGCAGCAGCAACGGCTGTGATTCCATTGTCAACGTAAACCTCAGCATACTGCCAGTGGCTGTCGGGCTTGCCGCGCCGCGTTTATGCCCGGGCGGAAGCCTGACTGTGGGCGGGCAGACATTTACGGCTTCCAACCCCACAGGTAGCGTGCTACTACCCGGAGCTTCCCGGCAAGGATGCGATTCGCTGGTACAAGTCAACCTCAGTTTCTATGCACCTGCGACTTCCAGCCTGAGCCCTGTCTTGTGTCCGGGCGCCTCGCTGGTCGTTGGCGGACAAACATTTAATGCTGCCAACCCACAGGGTACTGTCACACTCCCCGCTGCTTCTGTCAATGGCTGCGACTCCATCATTCAGGTTAGCTTAAGTTTTCGGCAGCCCGCGGTAGGTACACTAAGCAGACTGCTATGTCCTGGGGAGCAGCTAAGTCTGGGCGGACAGATCTTCAGTGCCTCCAATCCATCCGGCAGCGTAATCCTGGCCGGTGCCAGTCAGTTTGGCTGCGATTCCATCGTCAACGTAAGCCTGAGTTTCCGCCAGCCGGCGACCTCCAGCCTCAATACCACCCTCTGTCAGGGTGGCCAAATCGTTGTGGGTGGACAGACATTCAGCGCTGCTAATCCGCAGGGAACGGTTGTGCTAAATGGTGCAGCGAGTACAGGCTGTGATTCCACCGTATTTGTCAACCTGAGTTTTTACCCGGCTCTGACAGCCTCTCTGAGTGGCGGCGGCAACATCTGCCCCGGTCAGCCGGCAAGCCTCACGCTCAACCTGGGTGGTGCCTTGGTATTTGATGTAACGCTGGGTGATGGTATTAACTTGCCGTTTATTATCAGCGGAGCAGTCGATGGTCAGTCAATCAGTGTCACCCCGACAATCAATACCACCTACAGTCTGCTGGCCGCCACTGCCTCCGGCATTAGCTGTCCTGTGCAGTTGAGCGGTACAGCCAGCGTCAACATCAGCCGTGTTACCGCCAATGCTACAGCTACCAGCAACTACGATGGTTTCAATCTTAGTTGTGCCGACAGCAGCGATGGTGCAGCCCTTGCCAGCGCTAGTAACGGGTTTCCACCTTATACTTTCAGCTGGAGCAACGGCAGCACGACAACTGCGGCGAGCAACCTGGCAGGCGGACAGGCTTATTCGGTTGTGGTAACCGACGCTGCGGGCTGTCGCGATACAGCTCAGCTACAATTGTTATCCCCTCCGGCCATTACCGTTACGGCTACGGGAATCACCACAGGATGCCAGGGCAGCAATGCCGGGCTGCTACAAATCAGCAGCATCAGCGGCGGTAGCCCACCGTACGAGTTCAGTGTAGACGGCCTGTTTTTCCAGCAGCTTAATACGCTGCCAACAAACATTCCCGACCTGAGCGCCGGATCTTACAACCTGATCATCCAGGATGACAACGATTGTTCAGTGACGCAGCCGGTAGCCATCAGTGCTCCTAGCGAGCTGATAGTTGATTTGGGGCCCGATGAAACGATACAGCTGGGCGATAGTATCAAACTGGAAGCGCTGCTCAATTTTGTGCCGGCCAGCTGGCGCTGGACTCCACTGGCTACAGTGAGCCGGCCTGACTCCCTGATTACACATGTAAGTCCGCTGGAGACCACCCTTTACCAGCTCACTGCCACTGATGCCAACGGCTGCGTTGCCAGCGACTGGGTACGTATCACAGTTGATGAGACAGTAGAAGTGTATATCCCTTCAGCCTTCTCTCCCAATCAGGACGGCGTCAACGACCGCCTCTTCATATTCAGTGGCCCTGGTGTCAGGATTGTTCATCGCCTCCAGATATACAATCGCTGGGGTGACCGCCTGTATGAAGCGGCTGACTTTGCGCCCAATGATCCTACCTACGGTTGGGACGGTAACTTCCGCGGTGAGCCCATGAATGCAGGTGTATATGTATACTACGCAGAGATAGAGACAATTACTGGCCAGCAATTGCTGCTGAAAGGTGAGCTGACGCTCATGCGCTAGGTTTTTTACTTGTAAAAAGCCATAAAAAAGCACTTTTGGCGGCTTTCGCCGCCAAAAGTGCTCATAAAAAATGCCTAGTGTTGATTTTTTTAAAAATCAATAACGGACATTAATTGAAAACCCGCACATAATCGACAATCATGCGCTGCGGGAAAACAGTTGTATTATCGGGAGCACCCGGCCAATTGCCCCCCACGGCCACATTGAAGATGAAGAAAAACGGCTGGTTGAATGGCCAAGGTGCGGCACCAACATCCTGAGACGTGAGCGAATAAAATGGCTGGTCATTGAGCAACCAAGTTATCGTATTTTCGCGCCATACGATTGAAAACACGTGGAACTCCTCGCTGAATTTGCGGCCACCGCTGAGTGCAGTTGAGCCGCCACTCTCCTGATGCTGCGCAAAAGAAGCCCCGAAGTGAGCCGTGCCATGAATACGGCCCGGCTGGTGACCTACCAGCTCCATGATGTCAATCTCACCACAGGCAGGCCAACCCACCTGGTTGATATTGCGACCGAGCATCCAGAGAGCAGGCCAGATTCCCTGTCCTTCCGGCAGTGCAGCCCGGATATCGATGCGGCCGTAGCGGAACTCACGCCGACCCCGGGTAATGATGCGCGAAGAAGTGAAATTGCGACCCCCAACACTCTCCCTGCGAGCCTCAATCAGCAAGTGGCCCTCGTGCAGGAACGTATTTTGTGGCTGGTAGAACTGCAATTCGTTGTTGCCCCAGCCATTATTACCCGTGCCTATTTCGTGCTGCCAGCTGCTTTCATCCAGTTGGTCGCCGGAAAATTCATCGCGCCAGACCAGTGTCATGCCCGGGTAGCTCTCGGGGGATGTATAGCCAGACTGTGGAATGTTGTAAGGATTTTCCTCTTCATCATCATCGTTGATAGTAATGCGAAGCCGGCTGACAGGCATCTCCAGATTGCGTGGATTGCTGAAGACGATGAAAAAATCCTCGGCCTCTTCGATGCTACCGTCAGCGATGAGCGTGAGCTCAATGGCCACCTCCCGCCGAGTAGGCGAAAACAACACCTTACCATCATCGACGGAGACAAAATCGACATCCGGCGTAGCGCTTCCGCCCTCTGTGTGGTAGTCGACAACTGCATTGCTGAGCAAGAGACCCTCCAGCTTCAGGGGGATACTAATTTTAAGGGTGCCGCCATTACCTTCGGTAAATGACTGATCGCTCAGCGAAAGCACCGGCGGCGGCAGCGAACTGGCTTCCCCATTGCTATCAGCAGGAACACAGGCCGTATGTGCCAGTAGCAGGCTGCAAAAAAGGAATGTACTCATTGGCTTAGACAACATGATATGATCAATTAATTGGATACAAAAATCAACTGAAACCACCCACCCCCATTGAGAAAGGGTGTGCGGACAATCAGTTGCTGATCGGTCAGAGAAACAATATCATAAATATTGGAAGCATCCCAGACCCCCATAAAGGCGCCCGTTGGCAGCTCTATACGCAATTCTCCATTTTCACCCCCGCCGGGAATAAGGGTATAGTTCCAGTTGGTTGGCGGGTCGAAAGGCACCGGAACATAGCCATTCCAGGGATCCACTGTCGTGCCGTTGTTGACATACACAAAGCGGCTGTTTTTAAAATAAAAGCAAAAAGAATCATCATACTGAGCCGCCTGCAATCCATTGACCGGCGAGGTATACCACTCTGTAGAACCAGGCGTTGGGCCCACCGCGATGGCTGCTGCCACACTGCTGAATGTCCAGCAACGATAATCATCATCATCGCAGCCACCAGCCAATTTTTCCATGATATCACTACACCCCTGTACAGCATCACGCGGTATGGTCAACTGTTGGCTTGCCGAGGCCACCCCCGCACCACCAGTAGCCGCAGCATGCAAGGTGATTGTGTACTGCCCTGCCAGGCGAAAGAAGATAGTATCGCTCACCTCCGATGAACGCTCAGGAAATCCCCCCGGACAAGACCAGACACGGCTGAAATAGGCCGCTGAATTGTCCGTTACCACAACCCTGTTGGAATCCCCCTCAACATAACGCCAGCTAAAGGTCGGCGCCTCGGGCAGAGAGGGCAGCACTATTTCCGGATCACTCACAGGCTCGCAAGCCCCCAGCAGCACTGCCAGTGCAGCCGTCAATACAATCCATGTGATTTTTTTCATTGTCAGTATTGTTTAATAACCAGGATTTTGTGTCAGAACACCATTGCTGGCGCGCACCTGCGAGTCTGGAATCGGAAAGAGGCGATGTACTTCATCCCGATACCCCAGTGCTCCCAGCTGCTGTGCTGCACGACCCGTGCGTACCAAATCGAAGAAGCGATGCCCCTCCAGCCCCAGCTCGAGCCGCCGCTCGCGATAAATTGCCTGCAGCAGTGGCTGTCCCGACAGGCTGATGTCAGGCAGGATGTTGCTGTTGGTGCCACGGGCACGAGCGCGCACCGCATTGAGACTATTGCGGGCAGCAGCCTCCTGGCCATTGTGCCAGGCAGCTTCTGCGTGCATCAGTAGTACGTCGGCATAGCGGATTACGCGATCGTTGCTGCCGCCATTGGGATTAGGATCGCCAAAAGAAGCTTCTTCCGCCTTATTGTTAAAATACTTACGTGCGTAATAGCGGTGTGGGTAGCCTGTGGCGTCGAGCGTAAAGATGCCCCGATCGCCCATGGGTTCCCCTTCGCGGAAGACCGTAAACTTCAGTCTGGGATCTTCGAATCCCTCTTCGAAGAAAGTGCTCACGAATTCCTGGGTAGGAATATTGAAGCCAAACCCCTCGAACTGCCCGCGTGCCCGCTGGAAGACATTGGTAAAAGTCCCCTCATTGGCATTGTTATACCCCCAGTTGCCGCCGGACTCCGTCATATATTGGATCTCGAAGACAGACTCCGGTCCGTTTTCGCCACCGCGGGTAAAGATAGCCCCATAGCTATCCATGAGTTGATACTCATTGGATGCGATGATGGCCTCTGCGACCGCCTGGGCCTGCGGCCACTTCTTTTGAAAAAGGCAGGCCTTGACGTAGAGCGCCTGTGCGGAGCCTTTCGTAACGCGGCCGACATCAGAAAGCCCATACTCCCGCTTTGGCCACAGATCCTCCATAGCAACCTGGAGATCCGCCTCGATAAGCGCCCAGATCTCCTGTTCGCTGGCACGAGGACGATTGTACTCACTGGGTGCTAACGGTTTGTCGACCAGCGGTACACCACCGAACATGGTGACCAGGTTGTAGTAGAACCATGCGCGGATGAAGTGTGCCTCAGCCAGGATGCGGTCTTTCAGGCGCGCATTCATATCGATACCGGGCACCCTTTCCAGCACCACATTGGCCCGGTAGATGCCCTCGTAGTTGGCCGTCCACTCGGATTCAAGGAGCGCGGTATTGACAGGTCCCTGAAAGGTTTCCAGCTGCAATAAGTCAAAGACATCATTGTCACCAGATCCCCCTTTGACGGCATCATCTGACATGATATCGCCCCAAAACCAGCGGAAATGACCTGCGGGCGTAAGTTCAAACTGTAGTGCGGCGTAGGCTGCGTTGACAGCCGCGAGTGCGTCCTCCTCTGTGCGATAAAAATTTTCTACTGTCAGACCGATGATCGGAGATCGGTCGAGAAAATCTTTGGTACAGCTTAGCTGCAGCAGCATAAGTAAGAGAAGGCCAGCTATTTTTCGATTCATGGTAAACGATTTCATTTTAGAGACTTACATTGATACCAGCAATCCAGGTACGCGCTTGCGGGTAGAAACCCTTGTCGATACCGATTTCCAATGGACTGGCGAAGAAGGTACCGATTTCGGGGTCGAGTCCGCTGTAGCGAGTGAACGTCATCAGGTTGGAAGCGCCGGCATAGATGCGCAGATTATGCAGCCGCAGCCTTTTGCAGACCGACTTAGGCAGTGAATAGCCAAGCTGAAGATTCCGGATACGCAGATAGGATCCATCCTCTACGAACCGGCTCGAGACGCGGGCGTTTTGGTTGGGATCGTTGAGGCTTACCCGAGGCTCGGAATTGGATGTACCCGGACCGGTCCAGCGGTTGAGTACAGCAGCCGGGCGGTTGACGTAGGTAAAATCGTAGCGAGTGGTAGCGTTGTAGACTTCGTTGCCATGCACCCCTTGCAGGAAGATATTGAGATCAAAACCTTTCCAGCCCAGGTCGATGGTGAGGCCATAAGTGAGATCTGGTACAGGATTGCCGAGCCAAGTTTGGTCGAGTTCATTGATAACGTTGTCGCCATTGAGATCGAGGAAACGAATGTCACCTGCCTGCGTTTGTTCACTTTGAAAAGCGTGAGCAGCGACCTCTTCGGCCGACTGGAAGATACCGTCAGTGACATAACCGTAGAACGAGGCGATGGGGAACCCTACTTCGGTACGAGCCACGAAAGCATTGGCCGACTGCACGCGGCCCGTGAAAATAGGCTTGCCTCCTTCTCCCAGGCTGAGGACTTCCGTTTGTACGAAAGCCAGGTTACCGCTGATGCTGTAGGTCAGTGGTTTGTTGAGTTGGCGGTAGCTGGCAGAGAGTTCGAAACCGCGGTTGTCCATACTACCGATGTTGCGGACAGGCGAAGCTGAGCCGACGATGAGTGGGATGGGCGCAGCATAGAGCATGTCGGTCGTGCGCTTATTGTAAAGATCTGCGACGATAAACAGCTTGCCGTCGAGCAGTTCAGCATCGAAGCCCAGGTTCGCCTGCGTGTTGGTTTCCCAGCGGATATCGGGGTTGGCAGGCGAGAGCGGGGTGGAGCCATTGGTAATTACCTCAGTGGAGCCGAAGGTATAGTTTTGGCCTGTATTGACAACCGTAGTAAAACTGTAATTACCAATGCGGTCGTTACCATTTTGCCCCCAGCTGGCCCTGATTTTCATAGCGCTGATCCATTCGAACGGCCAAAAATCCTCGTAGCCGATATTCCAACCCGCAGAAACCGATGGAAAATAGCCCCAGCGATTATTGGCACCAAAACGCGAAGAACCATCGGCGCGGAGCGTTGCCGTCAACAAGTACTTATCGGCACGGGCATAATTGACACGACCAAACCAAGAAGCCAGCGCACTTTCACCTGCACCAGCGTAAGCAGACTGCGAAGTGATAGGATCTATCGTATTGGAAATGTAGGCATCGTCCGGATCATTGGAAGGCAGGTTGGTATTGGCACCACCACTGTAATCGAATCGATTGTAGAGAGCGGTTGAACCCGCCGTGACGCTGAGATCATTCGGACCGGCCAGTTCGGGGCTGTAGGTCAGGATATTTTCCCACTGCCAGTTGCGCCAGGTGTTGTTCTCGCGGCTAACCGCATTGACGAGATTGCGCTCACCCGCAGGAGCATCTCCCAGCGCAGGATCGAGACTCAAATCGAAGCGAGGGCGGAAGCCATCGCGTACTGCAAAGGTTGCATCTACAGAAAAGGCTGAGCGGAAAGAAAGCCCCTTAGCAGGACTAAACTCCCCAAACACATTACCTACCAATCGCTGGCTCGTCCAACGATCGTACGTCTGCTCAATGGCATTGACCGGATTCGAGATATCCGTATCGCTGTAGATGGAATAAGCGTATGTCCCGTCCGCTTTGCGTACAGGAGTGACAGGATCCATGTTCAGCGCCCGAACAATGGGCGTAGTAAATTCATTATTTTCTGGCAAAAAATTGCGTTGCAGGTAAGTGAGCGTAAGGCTGCTGCCGGTTTTTAGCCAGGACTTAATCTGCTGCTGTGCGTTCAGGCGGGCAGTATATCGCTCAAAGCCAGATTTTTCGCCACCTACAATTCCATCCTGATTGAGGTAAGAGCCCGTAACCATGAGCGATGAACGCTCGGTAGCGTTGGAGAGCGACAACTGGTGACTGGTCATTGGCGCATTGCCAAAGATAGCTTCCAGCCAGTTGGTTCCTTCGCCCAGCAGCGCTGGCTGCGAGAGCTCTGCCCGCGGCAATTGGCCAGCGTTGACATGCGATTCATTACTAATAATGGCGTATTCTCGGGCAGACAGCAGGCGCGGTAATCGCCACGCCTGTTGAAAGCCAGTACTGGCTTCGTAAGTGATGCGGCCACTATCCCCTTGTTGGCCGGATTTGGTTGTGATGAGTACCACCCCATTGCCCCCTCTGGCGCCATAGATAGCTGCAGCGGCAGCATCTTTGAGTACATTCATGGATACAATATCGCCCGGGCTCAAGTAATCGATACCATCTACCGGCACACCATCGACGATGTAGAGCGGATCACTATTGTTAATCGTACCCGTACCGCGAACGCGTACTGTCAGCGGGCTACCCGGCGAACCAGAAACGCTGGCCACCTGCACACCTGCCGTGCGCCCCTGTAGCGCCTGCTCAATACGTGTTACTGGTGAAGAGGCAATCTCATCAGCGGTAACCGTAGCCACAGCCCCACTGATATTACTGCGCTTTTGGGAACCATAACCGACGACAACCACCTCTTCCAGCAGGGTTGCTGACAACGGCAGCACCACATCCAGCTTGCCGGCACCCTCGACACGCCGGGTGACTGTCTGGAAGCCCAAATAAGAGAAAGTAAGTGACAGCCCAGCTGACGGTACCTCTATCCGGTAGCTACCATCGATATCGGTAACGCTGCCGGTACCCGTACCCTCGACCAGGACAGTTGCTCCGATGACCGGACTATTATCCTCAGCCGAGAAAACACGCCCTTCTACCACAAAAGACTGCGCGGAAAGGCCGGCCAGCTGGAAAACAAGCAGCCATGCAATGAGATAATATCTATACATAGGATTGTAAACCAAAATGTTGATCAATATGTGCATTGGCGGCTGACACCGCCAATGCACATTTGGATAGTTGTTATTAAAATGTTTACAGCAGCAATAGCCACTACTAACATTTTCATCTATACAACATTAGTCAGCCAGCTTAACCAAGCGGGCAGTGTAGACTTGCTCACGAGCATACAAGCGTACCCAATACATGCCAGCTGGCAGACCACTCATATCCAGTGACATTTCTGACAGCTGACCGACAGACTGCTGGCGGACGATGCGGCCGTTGGCATCAACAATTGACACGAGATTGTTTTGGTCTGACAGCGAGCTGTGCAGAATAAGTTGCGTGTAATTCCTGACCAAGGTTGGCCGCAGCGAGAAGATCAGTTGTGCTTCAGCATCCGTTACGGAAGAAGGTGCGCAGGCAGAGCAAGAACCAAAGCAAACAAGATCCAGCGCAGCATCACCGTTGACGGTCAGCAAACGATTGGTAAACTGCCCTGAAGGATCCGTAATTACACAGCTGCTGCCGGGCGTGAGCTGCTCAGAATTTGCCCAGTTATCGAGTGAAAATTTGTATTCGTGTTGACCGGCAGGGAGATTGAGCGTAACCTCCCAGATACCATCAGCGTTGGCATCGCCCATAGGATTTGCATCTCCGGACCAACCATTAAAGGACCCGCTAACATATACCCGCGTAAAGGAACCGCTGTAGTTGCGCATGTCCACCTGGAAGGAAATACTACCAGGTTCTGCAGAATTACCACAATTACTTGTCGTTGTACACTGCCCGAAGCAAGTCTGAATAACCGTATCCTGCTGTATAGGTCCCATCAGGCGGTCATTAAAATTATTGGGATTGGCACAATCCTGACCGGCAATATTCTCTTTGCAGCTATAATCCGGACAAGCCCCATTGGTGAACGTATAATAGGAAGTAAACCCAAGCGGTCTGTTGAGGGTGATTGTCCAAACCCCATCACCATCCGCGTCTGCCAGCGGGAAATCGCCCGGATTACCAAAATTACCCCCACCTGCGATGAAAAGTCCCTGACTGCTCACCGGGATGCCACCGTTTCCAAGCTGAATAGTAATATTGACAGACTCACCGCAGGCGTAGCAACTGTTGTAGCAAACCGTTGGCAGATCGGTATCACCGGCTACGACCAACCGACGATTGGTAAACCCAAAGCTGGTAACCGTGCAAGTTTCTGTGCCGATAAATGCTTCCTGGGCAGCCCAATTGTCGACCGTAAACTTATACTCATAAGCACCCGTTGGGAGCGAGAGCGTACCCGTCCATACACCGTCTCCGTCAGCATCTGACAGCGGATTGGCGTCCCCTGACCAGTTGTTGAAAGAGCCTGATACATAGACCGTGTTGAAACTACCGGAAAATCCGTCCATATCAACCGCGAAATCCACATCAAATTGCTGCTGTACAGCCTCACGCGTGACCACATCATCAAAATAGAATACCTGTTCTGCAGACGGAGAGCTGCCAAAATCAAAAAACACCACCAAACGGGAATACACATTCCCTGCAGCTGAAACGATAGGTGCCTCGATAGAGGGAAGCGTTGTATCAAAACACAACTCTTCCCAAGCATTGACCACCGTATTGGCAACAGACCGAATCCAGTTAGGAGCACCGGCAGCACCACCTTCCAATTTGATTGCGAGATTGCCTATATGATCGGAATGCACCTTCACGCAAATACGCGTGTTCGTTGTCAGATCAATAGCGGTAGTTGGATTTGGATTTGAAAAAGCCCCTGCCCAGGTCTGCGCCCCAGCCGGTTTAACATAGCGCGTCACATTGGCAGAAGTGTTAATACCCGAAGCATTGGGATTGGCTATTACCGAAGTAGGAGAACCATCCAGCGGGCTGCCGAAATACGTAAACGTAGTACTTGTCGCGGCCGACTCAAAATCTAAAATGACCGTTTGAGCCCTCAGACCGGTCATCATCAGCAGTGCCGTACAGACTGCGACGAAAGGTAAAAATGGTTTCATTGACCTTAATTTGCGTTAACAATAACATTTGAAGGATACATCATCTATTTACGCTCACTGGCTGACTGCTGAAAATAATTAACGGCAGTACAGGATTGAGCATAAACAAAAGTACGGCAATTAAGGTACTATACACTATTTTTGCATACAACTTGACTACATCGAATACACACTTTTTACAAGCGACCTACATCAAAGTGAAAAATACACTACATCAACAGTACATCAAGCACAACAAAAATCAGTCTTTACGGGCATGGAAAGACCTGTTTTTCTGCCTGACCGTATGGCTGTTGCTGCACAGCTATACACTTTGGTCACAGCCGACCAATCTGGGGTTGCCTTGGATACAACACTTCAGCAAGCGGCAGATACAGGCGGGCACACAAAGCTGGGGATTTGCACAAACAGAGAGGGGCGTCATGCTGGTCGCCAATAACGACGGCCTTTTGACGGGCAACGGGCAAACATGGAAAACCTACCCGCTGCCCAACCATACCATTGCCCGCTCCGTAGCCTATGAAGAATCGACCGGCAGAATATACGTTGGTGGTCAGGATGCATTTGGTTACTTCACTCCCGATCACAACGGACAACTGTGCTACAACGATTTGAAACCATTGATAGCCACACAAGACCGTGCATTTACAGATGTATGGAATATCGTCATTACCCGTGATGGTATATTTTTTCGCGCCTCCGACCGCGTTTACCACTACGCCCAGGAAAAAATTCGCACATATTGGCTGGGGGGGCCTACAATTTTTTTAGGCAAAGCAGAGGAGGATATCATTGCACAGGTCTACGGAAAGGGATTGATGCGCTGGTCGGGTACAACCTTTACACCTTTGCCAGGCAACAGTCAACTTAGTGAGCAGGCCATTACAGCTGTGGTGCCCTTGACTTCCGGTATGCTGATTGCCACAGAGCGAACAGGGCTCTACCGCTACCAGCAAGGACAATTGACCACACTCCTGTCCGCACACACGCCTTTTCTACGACAGGCACAAGTACTGTCACTGGCACTGCTTTCGGATAACCGGTTGGCGATCGGCAGTGCCCAGCGAGGTTTGCTTATCGCAGATTTAGCTACAGAACGGATACTCCATTGGATACAGCGCTCCAATGGGCTACAGAACAATACCGTCCGCAGTATGTTTGCCGACCGGCAGGGAGACCTCTGGCTGGGTCTCGACTACGGCATCGACCTGGTAGCCACTAGCCAGCCCTTTACAGAATTTTTTGCCGACGGGGAACTACAGGGCGCCACTTATGATTTGTGTATCGGTGGCGGCCAGCTGTATGTAGGTACAGCTAATGGCCTGTACCGGCTACCTTGGCAAACCTATTACGATCCGCTGCACAATGGCGACAAATTTGAACCTATTGAACGAGTGCAGGGACAAATATGGGGACTCAACTGGCTGGACGGGCAGCTGTTTGTCGGAGCACATGCAGGTGCCATGTTGCTCCGACCAGGAGAAGCCGTAAGGCATCTTTCGCCGGATCAGGGCTATTGGCGGTTTGTACAGATGAATGACAGCATCATCCTCGGCGGCAGTTACTACGGCCTGTCCGTATTTCAGAAAAAAGGCACTCAGTGGCAATACCAGCGACAAATGGAAGGACTGGAAGAATCCAGTCGTATACTCAGTCAGGACCCATCTGGTGCCGTCTGGATGTCGCACCCTTACCGCGGCATATACCGGCTTCGTCCCGAAGCCAACTGGCACACGCTGCAGGTTGACCGCTACGGACAAAAAGAAGGCCTCCCATCAGACCTCGGCAATCAGGCCATAGCCATGCTGGGTGAAATCGTCTCTGCTGCTGACGAAGGTATTTACCTTTGGCAGGCCGACAGCAATCGATTTAGTCTCCATACAGCACTCAATAGTCTTCTGGGAATACACACTAAGCAAGTACGCTTCTTCCCGGCACCTGACGGAAGCCTTTGGTATACAGGAAAAACTAGCACAGGCTTTATTCAGGTTGTTGACCGAGGACTGGAAAAAGAGGCATACAGGCGATCTGTATTTCAAATACGCAACTGGCTAGTCGGAGGATTTGAGAAAATTTATCCATACGATGCCCGGCACGTATTCATAGCTGCAGAAAGAGGCGTAATATTATACCAACCCACCGCCGACAGGCCTGCCATCAGCCCCCCGGCAAGTCTGATTGCCCAGGTTTTTCTTTCGTCGGAGAGTAGCGACAGTCTTTTTTTCTCCGGAGAGCATACAGCTGCTCAGCACAGTTACACAACACAACTAGCTGCTGATCAGAATACCTTCCGCTTTCTCTTTGGTGCCATTACTTTCGGACACTGGTCAGCTGCCTTTCATCAGTACAGACTTATTGGACTGGAAGACGAATGGTCGGACTGGGCACAACTTACCACCAAAGAATACACCAACCTGCCGGCGGGTCGCTATCGATTTGAAGTGCGCAGTAGTTACGATCAGGAACAAGCCGGTGCCATCGCATCCTTCAGCTTTGTGATTGGTCCTCCCTGGTATCAAACTACTGTTGCCAAGACCATTTTTGCCTTACTCCTGCTCAGCCTGCTACTAGCGCTCATCCTGATCCCACAGCGAAAATTTGCCAAAGAGAAGGCAGCCATGCAGGATGAATATGCACGTCAACAAGCACTACAGCAGCAGGCTGTAGAAGCATCGGAGCGAGCCATTGATCAGCTCTTAGCAGAAAAGCTAGCCGCTGATATTTCATTTAAAAATCAGGAACTGGCCAACACGACCCTGCACCTCGTACAAAAGAATGAATTGCTGGTAAAAATAAGAGCCCTCACTGACAAAATAGAACTCCACCTGCGCAACAGCCCCGCAGCCAAAGATGTAGCTCAGCTACAACAGCTATTAAAAGAGGACCAGCAGCTGGAGTCTGACTGGGAGCAGTTTGCTTTTCACTTTGATCAGGTTCATCACGATTTTTTGAAGCGACTGCAACTACAATATCCACAGCTATCTGCCAAAGATCAGCGGCTTTGCGCCTATTTACGCCTAAACTTGAGCACCAAGGAAATAGCACCCCTGATGAACATATCTATACGCGGACTTGAGATAAGTCGCTACAGACTTAGGAAAAAACTAAAACTCGATCAGGATGTAAATCTCAACGAATTCATGACACAGTTCTGATGAACATACAAAGGATAAAACAGCCAATTACCTGATATCTTCGTGAGAATTAGAAAAATCCTGTTTCCCCCGTGAGCCACTTCATAACGACGACTAAAAGAATTGAAATCACCAGACCAAACATGATTTTCGCCAAATCAAGACCAATCATACGAAATGTCTCCATCGTTACTTCCCGATAAAGGCGAAAGCGCAGTGATAATTCACGACCGGCTAGCAAGCCAACAAAAACCCATGTAGTACTCATCGGGATGTTATTAACTTCCGTGAAATACAACAAAACCAAACCATAGGTAAAGTCAATAATCGTTGCTGATCGAATATCAACTGTATTAACTTTTGACTTGACTACCTTCTGTATATTGCCCCCCCGCATAAAAAATATGAACGCCAGCAGTGTAAGCAACATGATGAGGGAAATAACCAGCTCTTGTACAGAAAGTATCCGTGGCAAGTAGGCATATATATTAGCAAAATCCTGAACAAGCCACTGCGTCCAGAGAAAGGAAGTAGATAGCCACTGTAAGGCGGTCCAGACTACCTCTTCCCTTGGTTTAATGGGATTCTCTATGAACCGTTTCTCCAATGATTTGGCAATTACAGCATAGATGACAATGGCAGCCACAAAAGCGAGTACATAGCCAGCAAGCGACTTTTCTACCATCTTACCCAGATTGGTAGGATTAAAAAACGTGAGAATGATAAAGGTTGTACTAACTGGTATTCCGAAACGGGTGATTAACAACAATGTCAAAGGAGGCAACAAGTAGGTCCACCCAAAACTTTCGGGAAATGGATATTTTTCAAGTCGGGCATACGAAACATCGCCCGCATAATAATACCAACTGTACAGCAATGAAGCAGTTAGTAATGATCCGGCAAAGAGCCACAATACGTACCAAGGTCGCTGTTCATTAGAACTCAGGAAAGTTCCTAATGTCTGGATCGAATCATTGCCGATCACTGAATAGCCGGCAAGCATAAAGCCTACCCAAGAGATTACAAAAGTACTGTCCATGCAATTGTAGCTGGTAACAGAAATGAGGTAGGACAAAGATAGTCAATGAGCTGCTGCACACAAAGCAAGCTAATTAAAAAACAAGTCTGTCAAGCTGCATTTAATACACACTTAATATTGGGTTAACATTCGACCGATACGATCAATTTGTCCCTGCCTTTGTTTTTTGAGCATCTCTCTTAAACCCGTCCCAGAATTCGCGAAATGAACTATACTCTCTACGCCAAGCCAAACCACTCCCCACTTCTATTCTTCTCCCGCCCCCTATATCCGGCACACGCCTTTGATAAATCCTTAATTTGAGCGTACGCGCATCATTGATAGCATACTCGAGCGCAAAATCATTACCCCATATTGCACCATTGTTAGACGGGGCCACATTGTTTAAACCGCTGGCAAAGTCAACATTGCCCCCCAGCTGCACCGATAGACGATCGTTGAGGAAATTTTTCTGAATATTCACCTCAAGACCATTGCGACCGATCTGGCTGAGCCCCTGCTGTCCATCGGCCTGTAACAGAGAAGTGTACTGATTGTAAGCAATATCGAGGTTTATACCGGCATTTTCCTCACCCCAGAGTTCGGTAACAAAAGAATTAATGAGCAGTGAAAGCTGATTGCTCAGAAACTCACTCAGGGTATTGGTCACCACCTGTGCCCCCCTGAAAGAAAGATCTGACGGAATAAACTGACCTACGACAATCAGGCCAAACACCTGTCGGTTGAGTTCGTTTTGATCCTGCCGCAACAAACGCAGCTTATTATCCGTAAAATTCTTGAGCTGTCCGCGCAAGTCCGGAAAATCAACGGCAAAGGAAATATCCGGCTTGAGCAAATCGCCCTGCAGAAACAACTGCAGCTGCACGGGCGTAGCATTGCCCGCCTCACGCAACAAATCACCATTGGCATCCGAGAGATACTCCTGTATAAAGGTTGCAGGAGCGGCCCTAAGGTCTTTATACTCAGCTGTAAGATTAATCTTAGCCTCGTATGGATTTCCTTCCCAGCGAATGGATCCGCCATCGCGCACAAGAAAATCCTTATTGATGAAATTATAAAGCGTAAACAGGTAATTCCCCTCAATGATGTTGTAATCACCCACCATACTAAACTCACCATAGGAACTGAGTTCCATCCGGATATTCCCTACCCCTTTACCCTTAATAATATCCCCCGCCTGCTCATTGAAGATAATCTGCATCTCCGCTTCACGTGTAATCGTGAGTTCAATAATCAGACTCAGTCCTGCAATTTCATTGGCCCGCTGTTTATCTGTCGTTTCAGCAGCAATAGATTTCTTTTTAAATCGTATGTCGAGGCTATTTTTAGCTTCGGCCGTTTCTGTCATTGGGATGATAATCTTGGTACCATCGAGGGTCCGGGCTCGCTGCGCATAAATGGTCGGCTGCTTGAGCAAACCACTAAATACAACCCTGCCTGCAGCGATGGCCGTACCATAGAACATATTATTATCCCCCTTATTCAGGTCAAAAGCCAGAAACTTATCTGTCGAAAGTTCGCAACTCAGTCGCAAATTGCGGAGATCTTCATGTCCGATCCCCCCTGTAAGCGTAGCACTGTTGTTAAACTTATCAAATATCTTTGTATTGGTGGCATCAAACAAATTATCGGATGCACGCACGAAAGACCGGTCAAAGCGATAGCGAGTTTTGAGATAGTTGACAGTAAAAGCCCCTCGCTCTGCCAACAGCCAGCCACCCACATTCAGGTCGCGCGGCAGACCATTGACCTGCAAATCCGCATCAAACTGACCGGATGTTCCGCTGATGCCGGTACCCAGCCAGTACTCCGCGATTTTCAGCGGATAGTTAGCGAAAGCCAGATTGATATCAAAATACGATTTTTGCAATGCAGCACTTCCCGCGCGCACACCTGCCTGCCGCGGCAAGTCCGCCAGGTTGTAAGTGGCCTCCACAATCATCTGCATACTATCGCGCGTAACAGACAAGTAAGCATCGAGCTGATCCTGCATAGAAGGTAGCTCCGCATCGAGCCGTAGCCAACCGAGATCGTCATTATTGATGGAAAAAGCATCCGACTCCAGTTTGAGTCGCATATCCCGAAGCTTAAAGACATTGCCAACCTTTACTTCTGCATCAAACAAGCCCCCGAAATTCAGAATTTTATAGTTTGTCAGGCTATCAAGCAGATCGAAAGAAAATCGCTGAAAGCCCAAACTAATTCCTCCTTCCTCATTATCTGTCAAATAAATACGCTTCTGTTGATTACTGAGACTCAGGTTGCTGATATCGAGATAATTTTTCCCAAAAACAATAAAATTACTACGATCCAGCTTCCAATCCAGCGAAAAGAGCGTAAGCTTAGGATTATCAAAAACCAGTTTATAGCGGCTAGAGTCCTCCAGACTAAAAATCCCGTCGACACTAAACTTATCGAGTTGGGCATTGGCCTCTTTGTACGTGATACCAAAATCGATTGAACTACCCGTGGTGTAATTATTGATAATGAGGGTAGAAAACTTCCTTTTGCCTACTTCAAATGCCTCCGTCTGGAAATCAATCATATCCTTACTGCTCGAGTAAATCGTGCAGCCTTTCAGGACAACATTGTCGTAGCGAAATTCCGGTAACTGCAGATCGATTGACAACGCATCCCGTTCACTGTCAAAGCTACCCTTCAACAGCAGATTGTGCACGGGGCCGAGCTTATTATTCAGTAGCAAATGCAATCCTCTCGATTCCTTAATCGAAAGCTCATACCGCATATTGACTGCCGACAATTTTCTGTTGACAGGCTTGACCCCCAGTCTGCCGGCAAAGCCCCTGTAATTGTCGTACACATAATTCTGTAATACTGCTGGCAACTGCCCCAATTCAAACTCACCGCGCAGGCTGCCCTCGGCTATTTCAGAATGCAAGACTATCTCCTTTTCACCTGTGGGACTACTCCCGGATTTTAGCACGATACTTGACAGCTCATAGCGCTCCGACTTATTTTTCTGCAGCACGACATCTGACACTGCCACTTCTCCATTAATCGAGGCAAAACGACGATTGCTTACATTCAGCCGCAGATTGGCAGCCAGCGTAAGCTCATCCTTAGAAAGATTGAGCGGCTTGAGTGCCATGGAAGCGATACTCGCAACAAAATCAAAACGAGTGACAGAATCGATCCGACTCACCTCCCCTTTGAAATTCAGATCAATATTTTCATCCCTGATAGCAAATTCGCCATTGAAGGACGTATTCTTCAGTGTACCCGACAAAGAGGCATTGCGATAATTATACCCTTTAAAGACCAGCGACTGAATTTTGGCCGTTAGTTCCGCCGATGCGTTAGCTCCCAGTCCCCGGCCATTTTTAATAGCCGTAGCAAAACTCACATTGCCAAGACTAGGCACATCCAGTAACTTTCCGATATTAAAGTCCAACATACTTAGTGTACCGGCGTACGTTGCCTTATCGGCTCCCTCCTTAAAATTCATCCGCATATCGGCACGAACACCGCCAAGCCCTGTCCTAAACTCCCCGAACGCCACAAAATCTGCGAAGAAACCATCAAACCGGCCACTAAACCGTATGCGACCGAGCCGGTCGTAAGCAGGCGGAGGCTTAAAACCCGGCAGAAGCTGTCGCAGGGCAGGCACACTTACCTCCAGCAGCTGCAGGTTGAGATTGACTACCTCTTCATTGCGCACAGCAAGGTTGCGGGAACCAAAATCACCCACCAACCGCAGACCATCCCCCAATGCAATAGTTGTCTTGCGCGTACTCAGATTGTTAATTTCACCCCGAATGCGCGACTCCAGCTGCAGAACAGCATCCCGGTTGGCCCGAAAAAAAGCATTTCGCTGCAAGGCCGGCGCGAAAGCCGATATATCCCTGATCGCCACCCGGCTGTTGCGCACCCGCGCGTCGAGCCGCACATCATCCGTAAACCGTTTGAATGCAGCAAAGCCGTCAAAATCAAACCGCAAAGTATCACCCAACCGACTGTGAGGCGTCTCAATCGTCAACCCCTCCAGACTGATACCTTTAGGAGAAATCAACGTTTCCCGCGAGGCCAGCTTATTAAGGATAAACCCATTTTTTTCCCGCAAACTAATACCCTCCACCTCGGCCAACACGGTATCCCCTTCATAAGAAAAACAATTAATGGCCACCTGTATGCGATAGACATCCAAGTGCCTGAAATCGATCTGGTCGGGCGTAATACGCTCGGCCGGAGCACGTCGATCGTCATGCAGTGCAAACGTCCCGTTTTTGATCAGAAAGTCCTCCACTGCAAAGGAGAACGGTCTGGAAGCAGCTGTTGCGGCCGGCGGCAATGATTCACCTGCAGCGAAGCTAGTCAGCTGCACAACCGGCTTATCCAATATTACGGTTGACAATGCTATACGCCTCGCCCGCAAATCGAAAGCCGTAAACGACAGCCTTCCCTTTCCCACATAGGCATACGTACGTTTACCCTTCAGGCTATCGAGGTTGAGGTATGCAACATCCTGCAACTGAATGTGGCGAAGCCGAATATTAGGCCCCAGGGTATCTTTCTTGGCTGTCGGATTAGACAGGCGGTTGATGGCATAGGTCAGCGTACTTTGCTCACTGCCCAACAGCCGGCGATCGTACAGGCGCACTGCACGTACATCAATAGCTTCCACTTCCAGCGGCATACCCAGTACCAAGCCCGTGCCAATGCGAAAATCCACGAAGACACTGCCAGCAGACAGCAATGTATCTGAGCGGTAATCAGGAACCAATACATCCTTCAGCTCTATCTGATCGATTCCGGAGATACGCAGTTTGCCCACGCGCACCGCTGCATCCAGCTTAGCAGACAACCAAGACTCAGCCTTCTTTCGAAGCTGTTCGTGAATAACCGGTAACTGCAGGAGTGTGACGACCAGCGAAATCAACAAGACGAGCACAACAGCAACCCTGCCCCGCTTCGTTCGCCAGGCTGGGCGAGCGGATTTTGCCTTTTCTGGCGCAGGGTTCTCGTCAATGTTGTTGTAATTTTCTTCCATGCTGGCGATAAGCTATGCAAAGTTATAACATTTATCCCGATAATTTTATTGAGCCAGATGCGCAGTAAGTATAAATTAAAAAGCTAATCAGCTCCCTGTGCCCAGATGCACTGGTTTTCGGCAACCACTGCCACCCTGTCGCCTTTCGCCGGCCGGATGAGCGAAAGGCCGGTGAGTCCGCCAAAGGCAGGCAACACCAACTGTTGGGGGCGAAGCCAAAAGCAAGGTAACCGCAGGCGCATACCTGCACGCCCTTGCAGCTGCAGCCCCGGATGCAGGTGGCCACAAATATTCAGCCCGTCATTTTCCCCCGCTACCTCTGGCGCGTGGCTAAGCCGCAGCCGCCCGGCTGCGAGCGTGCCCCGCTCCAGCCTGAGCTGCGTGGCGGGCATTTTTTTCATAAAAAAACGATCATGATTGCCGGCAACCAGCACCATGGGTGCCGGTTGCGCCTCCAGCCAGGCGGCAAAATCAGCCCACTCGGCATTGGCTGTCGCGTGAAATAGATCCCCTAGCACAACCACTGCAGCAGGCTGCAGCCGCTGCTGCAGCTCGCTGAGACGCGTGAGGTCGGCAGCCAGGCTGCCGTCGGACAAGGCGATACCCTGACGGCGAAAATGAGCTGCCTTGCCGACGTGCAAATCAGCTAGCAACAGCCAGTTGTACTCAGGTAAATAAATAACCTTTTCCGGCAGCAGTTGCAGACTTACCGTCTGCAGTGAGGTAGACAACATAGCAGCCAATGGATATAAACGTGTAGATACCCTGCATGGCCAACCAATGCAGGACAATTTTGTTGTAACGCTTATGGCACTGCTTACGTTTAGCCCGCGCGGCATTTATTGTGAAAAAGCGGATGTATACATCGATCCCTGGCTGCCCGTCAGCAGGGCGCTCATCACGCATGGCCACAGCGACCATGCGCGCTGGGGGCACGCCCACTACCTGTCTACCCACGCAGCTCTACCCGTCATCCGCCACCGACTGGGCGACATACAAATCCAAGGAGCGGCTTACGGGCAGGTGATCAATCACCGGGGCGTCGAATTTTCCTTTCATCCTGCCGGCCACGTGCCGGGATCAGCCCAGATACGGGTAGCCTGCAAAGGTGAGGTATGGGTTGTATCCGGCGACTACAAGACCGAGGCCGACGGCCTGTCTGAGGCCTATGAGGCCGTTCCCTGCCAGCATTTTGTAACAGAAAGTACCTTTGGGCTGCCCATCTACCGCTGGCAGCCGCAGGCGGTGGTCATGGACGAAATCAATCGCTGGTGGGCCAGTAACCGCTCGCTGGGCGTCAACAGCGTCCTGATTGCCTATGCACTGGGTAAAGCCCAGCGCATACTGGCCAACATCGACAGCTCCATAGGCCCCGTTTATACCCATGCAGCCGTCGAAAATGTCAACGAAGTCCTGCGACAGCAAGGGCTGCTGCTGCCTGTCAGCCTGCGCATAGCGCCGGCCCTGCGCAGCAGGGACATAGCAGGCGGGCTCATATTGGCGCCTCCCTCCGTACTCAATACCCCCTGGCTGGAGAAACTCCGCCCCTTCTCACTGGGCATTGCCTCCGGCTGGATGGCCCTGCGCGGCGCCCGCCGCCGCCGGGCTGCCGACCGTGGCTTTGTGCTCAGTGACCATGCCGACTGGCAGGGCCTCAATGAGGCCGTAGCGGCCTCCGGCGCCAGCCAGGTGTATACCACTCACGGCTATGCCGACACTTTTGCCCAATGGCTCAACCATCGGGGCATCGAAAGCAGGGTCGTCAGCACCCGTTTTCAGGGAGAAAATCTTGACAATCCCGAACCAACACCGATTGCCGACACAGATACACAATCCACATGAAGCGATTTGCGCTACTTTTTCAGCAGCTTGACCAGACCAACAAGACCAATACCAAGGTCGACGCGCTGGCGGCCTACTTCACTGAAGCCGAGGAAGCCGACAAGCTCTGGGCGGTAGCCTTGCTATCGGATCGGCGGCCTCGCCGCACCGTGAGCACGCGCCAGCTACGCGAATGGGCTGCCGGGCAGGCAGACCTCCCGCCCTGGCTTTTTGAAGAAAGTTACCATATCGTGGGCGATCTGGCCGAAACCATCGCTCTATTGCTGCCACCAGCAACCGCTGACAGCGATTATCCGCTGCACCATTGGGTGCAGCAACTGAAGCAGCTCGAATCCCTGGAAGAGGCCGACAAAAAGGCCGCCGTGCTGGACGCCTGGAACCAGCTAGACACAGCCGGCCGCTTTATTTTCAACAAACTGCTCACCGGCAACTGGCGGGTAGGAATCTCCCGCAAGTTGGTCGCCAAAGCCCTCGCCAAGGCAAGCGGACTGGACGAAAACGTCATCCTTCACCGCCTGTCAGGACAATGGGATCCGCAGCAGCAACGCTTCAGCTCGCTGCTGTACGAAGAAGGAGCCGGCGACCTGTCGGCCCGCCCCTACCCTTTTTGCCTGGCATACGCGCTGCAAGACGTGGCCGCAGAACTCGACACGCCGCCCGGCCACTGGCTGGCCGAATACAAGTGGGATGGCATCCGCGGGCAGCTCATACGCCGTGCCGACAGCCTCTTCGTCTGGTCGCGGGGCGAAGAGCTGGTCACCGACAAGTACCCCGAATACCAATCCATGCTCTCGGCCCTGCCCAACGGCTGTGTTCTCGATGGCGAGATTCTCGCCTGGAAAAACGGGCAGCCGCTACCTTTTGGCATGCTGCAGACCCGCATTGGCCGCAAGACGGTAAGCCGCAAGCAACGCGAAGAGACCCCGGTTGTATTCATGGCGTATGATCTTCTCGAATTAGCAGGGGCTGACCTGCGGCAGCAGGCTTTTGAAAAAAGGCGCGCACTACTGGAGACCTTAGTAGCCGCTGCTGCCAGCGAGACGCTGCTGCTATCGCCTGCACATGCGGTTGCCGACTGGGCGCAGCTGGCGGCCCTGCGACAGCAAGCAGCCGCAGAGCATGCCGAAGGGGTAATGCTCAAGCGCCGCCAATCAGTCTACCATACTGGTCGCAAAAAAGGTGACTGGTGGAAATGGAAAACAGACCCCTTCAGCGTCGATGCCGTGCTCATCTATGCGCAGCAGGGCCACGGCCGGCGGGCCAACCTGCTCACGGACTACACCTTTGCCGTCTGGCACGAAGGCAGCCTCACGCCTTTTACCAAGGCCTATTCGGGACTCACCGACCAGGAGTTCAGAGAAGTAGATGCCTGGATACGCCGGCATACTGTGGAAAAATTTGGCCCCGTGCGCTCAGTGCAGCCCGAACTGGTTTTTGAGATTGCCTTCGAGGGCATCCAGCGCAGCAACCGGCACAAGTCAGGTATCGCACTGCGCTTTCCGCGCATGCTGCGCTGGCGGCGCGACAAGCGCGCTGCGGAAGCCAATACCCTTGCCGATTTGGAAAAATTGCTTTTGGGCGGCTAAGCGCCGCCCAAAAGCTACTCAAAACTGCAGCAATCCCTTATCCAGCAAGGCCTGAAGCACCCGTCGGGACACACCCGCCGGCAGTGCCGACAGCTCCGCAGCCTTATGCTCCCGCAGCTGCCGCTGCCAGTCGCTCAGCGCCGCCGTCCCCTCGCTGGCCAGCCAGGCTTTGCCTTCTTCTGAGCGACCCAGCGCATCGTACGCCCAAAGCGTCAGCAATCCGTTGCCCTCACTGTAGTTGGTCTCGTAATTGCTGCCCGGCAACAGCCGGAAGCGCACAATACTGCTCAGCGCCTCGACCGCCTGCTGCGGCTGACCGAGCCCCTCATAGCACAGATGACTCAGGTAATCCTCTATCCGAAAATCGATCTCCTGCACATAGGGGCTGCCCACGCCCAAATTTTCCGGAAACTCTCTCGCGGCCGATACAAAGGCAAGTGCCGCTGCATGCCGGCCTGCCACCAATTGCTCTATGGCCTGCATGAGTTTGATTTCCCGATAGATATCCCGGGACTCCGTAGCCCCCTCAAAAGGTATCAACTTCAGCCGCCCAATGACCGTATCCGCCGCAATGTACTGCTTATTCTGCAGCAGGGCCTTGGCGTAGGCCAAGCCAATAATGTAATTATCTGTGTGCTGGGTGTAAAAATCTGCCAGCAGGGGCACGGCCTCCGCCGGCCGCTTGCGGCTGCTGTACCAGTCGGCCAGCAGGCGCAGGTAGCGCCAGTCCGCATCAATGGCTACCGCCCGCCGCAGGTCGGCCAATTGGCCGGCCTCGTCGGGCCGCAAAGATGCGCGCAGAGCGTAGAAAGGTGCAAAATCGGGTTCATCGCCACAAGCCGTCAGCAACTGCCGGCACTCCTCCATCCGGTTGCGATCGGCATACACCAGCGCCAGCGCATAGCGCAGCTTCCAGTGAGGAGCCTGCGCCAGCAGCTTCTCCAGCACATGGCCTGTCTCCGTGCGAAACGGAAATGCAAACCGTACATCCAGCTGGCTGGTATTCACGGGGGTAGCCCTGAGGTGATGCAGCCAGCAATAAGCCTCAAAACTAGGCGGGGACATTTCAAAAAGTCGCATTGCTTCTGCCTTCAGCCCAAGCCCGTCGTACATCACCGCCAGTTCGGCATAGGTCTCCTGCGGCATTTCATTGCGTATCTGCCCCATAAACAAGGCTACATTGCCCGCAGTCGGATCGGCCAGCAAGCGCTCAAAGTTGACAAAGTGGCTGATTTTTTCCATAGATACGATACGACTACGCACTTCCTCTGCCGCCGCCGCCGCTCCTTTTTTCCGGCAGGCGATTGCCTTATATTGCAGTGCGGTAACGTTGTAGACATTAAAATCCAGCGCCTTATCTGCAAAATAGATTGCCTTTTCCCAGTTGTTTTCCTGCAGGTAAAGACCCGAAAGGCCTGTATAAGAAGCCGAGCGGTAGGCCACCGACATACTGGCAATATCGTAGCCGTCTTTGGCATCGTAGCGATTGCCAAGTGCGGCATTGATGAGCCCGTAGTAGTAGTTGGCGCTGCCCTCATGGGTATCAATGCTCAGCGCAAGGCGCGCATATTGCAGCGCCTCATCGTAGCGCATATTTCGATACATCAGCTGCGCCATGAGCACCAGCGCTTCAAAATGATTGGGATCGGCTGCCAGCGCGGCCTGCAGCTTTTCTTCTGCTTGTGGGAAAAGCTTCTGCGCCATGGCCGCCCGCGCCTGCAGGCAGTGCCCCTGGGGCGACTGCCAGTTAAAATCGGCTGGCGCTGCCGTCGGCCGCTGCATAATTTTGGCCTGCTCATCAAAATCGTATACCAGTTTATTGCCCCCCAGTGACAGCTGCCAGTCCACCCCCGGCATACTGCAGCGTACCGAGTCGTGGAAAGGCTGTAGTGGCTTCAGCTGAAGCTTTTTGTGGTAAACGCGGCCGCCGTCGCTGGTCATGATCAACAGCGAGTCTCGAATTGACTGGGTAGGTGAAAAGTGTATTTTCAGCCAGCCGTCTTCGTGTTTGAGCTGCAGTGCTCCATACTCATTGGCCTCCACAGCGCCACCTGTCTGCAACATGGGATACCAGTACTCCGTCCATACATCGGTGGCAAAGGGCGCAAAACTTCGATGCTTAAAAGGTGAGTAGACGCTGGGTTCTGCGTTCTGGTTGAACAAGCGACCCGACTGCAGTTCCCAGTACTGACCATCCTTGTCGGTAAGCAGGTTTTCCCAGATCATACCCTGCCGAGACAGTCCCCAGATCCACAGCTTTTTGCCAGCCTTTTCATCGCGCAGGCTGTAGCGGATGGTGCCAAAATCGTAGTCGTGGTAGTAAGCACCAAAGAAATGCGCATAAGAACCAAACACGTGGTATGATTTATAGCCCCCAAAGTCATTCTGCTCATACAGCCTAATAAATTTGCCATTTTCGCGGTTAAACGGCCAGTCCCCATACTCTCCATTATGGCCGATCTGCGAACTACCAGGATATACGAATTCCAGATTGCCCTTGACCGGCAGGGCAGCATTCATCCAGTGGTAGTAAGGTTGCTCCTGCCCCGTACCATTGTACCAAAAAGAGCGCGTACTGAAATAAGCCTTGTCGGCAGGCAGCGTAATCTCGAGTCGCCAAGTCGACCGGGTGAGGAGATCCAGCGTGCCAATCACACAACTCACACTGCCATCAGGATGCGTGAATGTCTGGAAATCAACCGGTGTGGCGCAGTTGGGCGTATGGCCGATAATTCCATAATTGGCTTCGATACCCCCGCTGGTCCAAGGGCCTCGCATGGCAACGTCCCGAAACTTGACCACCTGATTGTGGTATATAAAATAACGACCGCTGGACTTCTCCTGCGCCGACCAGATTTTCCCGCCAATCTGAGGGAGAATCAGCACCTTGATGTACGCATTCTCGAGCGCCACCACCTGCCAGGTCATGTCCACCGCTTCATCGGTATAGCCGTCGAAGCGATGATAGGGATACAGCCGGCCGAGCAGCGGAATGGGATTGGGATCGGAGAAGGGATAGGTAGGAAAAATCTGTTCGTACACCTTTACCGAAGCAGCAGGCTGCTGAGCAGCCAGGTTGAGCACACAGCAGAGCGCCCCTAAGCAGAGTAGCCACACTTTCATAGCATATATTTTTATGTTGAACTGACCCAAATACCTCTCAGATAATTTTGATCTGCCAAGGCTGCGCAATATATCATTTTTTGCTTTACTTTCGCAAATGCAATCATTTAGTAAAAGCATATATGGTGACAAGCCAAAAAATAATCATAGCGGTGGGTCTGGCAGTGGTCGTCTGGGTATTCATCAGCAGCTGTCAGCAGGAAGTGGAAGAAGCTGCCATTTCGTACAACACTCACATTCGCCCCATTTTGTCCGACAAGTGCTTCAAGTGTCACGGCCCCGACAAGCAAAAGCGGCTGTCTGACTATCGGCTGGATACGCCCGAGGGTGCCTATGCTGCGCTCAAGGACCAGCCCGACAAGCATGGCATTGTACCCGGCGAGCCGGAATCTTCGGACGTTATGCACCGCATCACTTCCTCCGATCCTGCTTACCTGATGCCCCCGCCCGAGGAAAACCTTGCACTGACAACCGACGAGATTGATCTCATTCGCCGCTGGATTGCTCAGGGAGCCCGCTACGAGCAACACTGGGCGTGGTTGCCCGTCACCCGTCCTCCGCTGCCTGCCGTCGAGGACCGCGACAGAATCAAAAACGAAATTGATTTGTTTGTACAGGCCAAAATTGAGGAAGCAGGGCTGACGCCTGCAGAGGAGGAGACACCTGAGCGGCTTCTTAAACGCGTGCTGCACGACCTCACCGGCCTGCCACCCGACCTGGCCGCACAGGATGCTTTTTTACAAGCCCCTGGCGACGAAGCCTACGAAAAAATAGTCAATCAGGCACTTGCCAGTCCTCATTATGGTGAGAAGATGGCCATCCTGTGGATGGACATTGCGCGCTACGCCGACAGCCACGGCTACCAGGACGACGGTCTGCGCACCATGTGGCCCTGGCGCGACTGGGTTATCCATGCATTCAACAGCAACTACAGCTACCGCCAATTTGTCACCTGGCAGCTCGCAGGTGATCTGCTGCCTGACCAAACACGGGAGAGCCTGCTGGCCACCGGTTTCAACCGCAATCACAAGATTACCCAGGAGGGCGGTGTCATTGATGAAGAGTACCGGATTGAGTACGTCACTGACCGCACCAATACCTTCGGCAAAGGTCTGCTGGCCATGACCTTTGAGTGCGCCAAATGCCACGACCACAAGTACGACCCCATTTCGCAGGAGGATTACTTCCGCACATTTGCCTTTTTCAATCAGGTACCCGAAAAAGGACTGTACGGTGACATTTCTATCGCCTCCCTGGCTGATCCCCCCTATATGACGATCAGCCAGGCGGAGAAAGACAGCTTGCTCACCTTCATCAGCCAGCAGGATACCATGGACGTACAGGTCATGATCATGCAGGACAGCAGTATCCTTCGGCCTACCCACATCCTCGAACGCGGGGTCTATGATCGCAAGGGGGCAGTTGTCAGTCACGGCACACCCGCCGCCATCTTGCCTTTCGACACCAGCCGCTACGAAGCCAATCGGCTGGGGCTGGCGGAGTGGATGTTTGACCCTAAACATCCTCTCACAGCCCGCGTATTTGTTAATTTATTGTGGCAGGAATTTTTCGGACGGGGCATCGTGGCCACGGCCGGAGATTTTGGCCTGCAGGGCGATCTACCCAGCCATCCGGAGCTACTCGACTGGCTGGCCCACGATTTTGTCAGTCATGGCTGGGACATCAAGCGGCTGGTCAAGCAGATTGTCATGTCGGCCACCTATCGGCAGTCGGCTGTAGTCAGTCAGGAGGCACTTGCCGTCGATCCTGACAACCTCCTGTTGGCCCGTGGCCCGCGCCAAAAGCTCTCGGCAGAGCTGCTCAACGATCATATTCTGGCTAGTAGCGGCCTACTACATACAGCCATCGGGGGCCCCAGCGTCAAGCCCTACCAGCCCGCAGGCCTTTGGGAAAGTGCCACTTCGGGCCGCGGGCAACTAGCAACCTACGTGCGCGACGAAGGAGAAAAACTCTATCGGCGCGGACTCTACCACTTCATCAAGCGTACGGTACCGCCACCGGCCATGCTCATTTTTGACGCCTCCAACCGCGATCAGTGTGAGGTGCAGCGTACTAAGACCAATACACCCCTGCAGTCGCTGGTGCTAATGAACGATGAGCGGGTGCTGGAAGCATCACGGGTGCTGGCCGCCCGCCTCATGCGCAAAAACCGCGAGCCCGATGCGCAGCTCACCGAAGCTTTCCGGCGCATCGTGTGCAGGAGGCCAAACCGCAAAGAACTGGCCGTACTAAGGGAATACTTCCAATCGATGCAACAAAAGCTCGACCCGGCCAAAGCCGAAGCGCTGCTGGCAGTCGGTGAAAAAGAGATACCCATAGAAGATCCTGTGCAGACAACCGCCCTGATGCAGACGGTACAGCTAATGTATAACCTTGAAGAAACTTCCATGCGATGAGCAATCCATTTTTTGACCACAGACTCAACATCAACCGGCGGCACTTTTTGGGCAAACTAAGCATTGGCCTGGGCAGTGTGGCCTTGGGCTCGCTGCTCATCAAGGATCTCTTCCAGGGTGAAGAAGAACCCGGTGCGGCCCTGCTGGCCGGCCTGCCGCATTTTGCCCCAAAGGCCAAGCGCGTCATCTATCTTTTTCAGAATGGTGCCCCTTCGCAGTTGGAAACCTTCGATTATAAACCTACCCTCCACAAAATGTACGGTCAGGATTTGCCCGCATCCGTACGCGGTGGTCAGCGACTCACCGGCATGACCGCCAATCAGACGTCTTTCCCGCTGGTAGGCTCCTATTTTCCTTTCAAGCAGTACGGACAGTCGGGCGCTTGGGTGAGCGACCTCTTCCCCAATATGGCCAAGATTGTCGATGATCTGTGCATCATCAAGTCCATGCATACCGATGCCATCAACCATGACCCAGCCCTGACCTTCATGCAGACGGGGGCGCAGCAAGGCAACAGGCCTAGTATGGGTGCCTGGCTGAGCTATGGGCTGGGAAGCGAAAACCAGAACCTGCCAGCCTACTGCGTACTCTTGTCCAAAGGCAAGGGCAACGGTCAGGGTGTGTACTCTAAGCTTTGGACCAACGGTTTTCTTGACAGCAAACATCAGGGCGTGCAGTTTAGCAACAGCGAGGAGCGCGTCCTTTACCTCAATGACCAGCAAGGTCTCAGCCGAGAAGACAGACGAACCATGCTAGACAAGCTCAACGAACTCAATGCCATGCAGTTTGACGAAATAGGCGACCCCGAAATACGCTCTAAAATCGAACAATACGAGCTCGCTTACCGCATGCAGACAGCCGTGCCCGAGATTACCGACCTGTCTAAAGAATCAGATGCAACCATCAAGCTCTACGGGCCCGATTGCCTCATCCCCGGTACCTATGCCAGCAACTGCCTACTGGCCCGCAAGTTGTCGGAGTCGGGGGTGCGTTTCGTACAGCTCTACCACCAGGGCTGGGACCAGCACGTCAACCTCGTCGGAGAGATGCCGGGACAAGCCAAAGATGTCGACAGGGCTTCTGCAGCCTTGGTGCAGGACCTCAAGCAGCGGGGGCTGCTGGACGAGACCCTGGTCATCTGGGGGGGTGAGTTTGGTCGCACCAACTATTGTCAGGGACCATTGACGGCCAACGCCTATGGCCGCGACCACCATCCGCGTGCTTACACAATCTGGATGGCCGGTGGCGGCGTCAAGCCCGGTATCGTCTATGGCGAGACCGACGAATTTGGCTACAACATCGTCGAAAACCCTGTTCATGTACACGATTTTCACGCGACGGTTCTGCACCTGCTGGGATTGGACCACGAAAAACTCATTTACAAACACTTAGGCCGAAGATTCCGCCTGACGGACGTCGCGGGTGAGGTGGTTCACAACTTACTGGCATGATGGAAAAAGTGAGCAAAGTGCTGAATAACCTAAACCTGGGGCTGGCGGTACTGCTGGCCGTGTGGTTTGTTTTTGAAAAAAATATCAGCCTCCCGGCCGGCCTACAGCCGGTGGGCAGGCTGCACCCTTTGTTGTTGCACCTCCCCATCGGCATGTTTGCGCTCTATGCCAGCCTGCTGGCGCTGGAGGGGCGCTCGCGGCAGCGCGACAGCGCCCGCCTGCTCGATTTTATGCTTGACAGCACCGCAACCTTTGCGCTACTTTCTGCACTCTCGGGCCTGCTGCTGAGCCTTGAACCCGATGCCTACGATCTTGCTGAAGTGAGCAGGCACAAAAATACAGGCGTTGCTTTTGCCATGCTGATCTTCCTGCTGCAGCAGACCAACCAACTACTTGGGCCGCTGATCCGCTGGGGGCTGGTCGGCGGCTGTGCTTTCCTACTGGTGATGGCTGGCCACGAGGGGGCTGAGATCACCCATGGAGCTAACTTTCTTTTTCCCGTCCCTGCCAGCCAGTCGCAGGCAGCAGCCCCTTCGGCTGATGCCCCGCTTTTCAGCGCCCTGATCGTTCCCATTCTGCAGGACAAGTGCGTGAGCTGTCATCGACCTGGTAAGTCTAAGGGTGGACTGGTCTTGACCGATACCACCGCCCTGCGGGCAGGCGGGCGCTCCGGCCCGCTCTTCATTGCCGGCGATGCTGGCGGTAGCCGGCTGCTGCAAGTGCTGCTGCTGCCAGCATCCGATGAAGCCCACATGCCGCCTGCCGGCAAGCCGCAGCTCAGCGAAGCCGAGCTGGCGCTCATCCGCCACTGGATACAGTCAGGTGCCCATTTCAATCGCAGTCTTGGGCAGTACGCGGCCACCGATTCCTTCCGGCTGATGGCAGCGCCGCAACTGCAGCCGCAGACTGATTATGATTTTCCGGCTGCGCCGGCTGCTAGCCTGCGGGAGCTCAACAGCCCATTTTTGCGCGTACAACCGCTCTATCAGGGAAGTCCGGCGCTGGCTGCTTCCTTTTTCCTTTCAACAGCCTACTCCGCACAACAACTGCAGGCGCTTCAGCTGGTGCGAGAGCAGCTGGTGCAGCTCAACCTGTCGGCCATGCCGGTCAGCGATCAGGACCTCAAAGCTTTGCAGCCGCTGCAGCAACTCGAGCGGTTGATCCTCAATGGTACTGCCGTAAGTGAGAAAGGCTTGGAAGCACTCACCCCACTGACCAAACTGTCACATTTGTCTCTCAATAACACTGCCGTTGGAGATGGCCTGGCTGCAGCCCTAAGCAAATTCCGGTCGCTGCGGTATATTTACCTCACTAATACACGGGTAACCCCTGACCAGATTGCCCGCTGGCGCCGGCAGTATCCTGAAATAACCTTTGAATACAGTCGGATAGAAGATAACCCGGTGCCGCTCACACCTCCCCTGCTCAAAGAGGAAAAGACAATCATTGAGCCGGGCGAGCCTGTCGTGTTGCAACACCCTATAAAAGGTGTACAAATCCGCTACACCGATGACGGCAGCGCACCCGACAGCAGTTCGAGCTTGTATGATAAGCCCCTGCACATCGGCGGCTCACGCGACATACGGGCAATAGCCGTGAAAGAAGGCTGGCTCCCCAGCGAAGTAGCTACCTATTCCTTTTTTGAAAAAGGCATGCCACCCCAACGCTGCCAGCTGCTGGCACGACCCAACAGCCAGTATCCCGGGCTGCACGACCGCACCTTCACCAACGGTGAGCGTGCCCCGGTTGTCAATCTGCGCGATGCCAACTGGATTGCCTTTCGCGAAGAGCCCTTCAATGCCCTCTTCAGCTATGCGCAGCCGCAGGCCATACGCAAGATTTCTTTCGGCTATGCGCTGCATGTGCCGCAATATGTATTCGGCCCCACACAACTGCGGGTGTATGGCGGCAACGAGCGCGGGCAGCTGGAGCTGCTCGCAACGCAGCAGTTACCTATGTTTGAACCAAGTGCCAGCACCCAGGTTGCCTCCCAGGTTGTACACCTCAAGCTGCCAGGCAAAGCCTGTAAATACTATCGAATTGAGGCGCAAAACCTGCCTGTCATTCCTTCCTGGCATCCCGGGCGGGGCGAAAAGGGCTGGTTGTTTATTGATGAGATCTTCTTTTACAACTAGCCGCCTGCTTTTGCGGGAAGGGGTCTCAACTGCTCGACAAAGCGGTAAACCGACTCCCGCGACAGACCATGGGTTTTTAAATACTGTAAAAAAGCACTGCCTATGATAGCACCGCGGCTGTGCCGTGCTGCTGCTTCATAGCTTAGCTTGTCGTGAATGCCAAAACCTACCAAACAGGGATTGCGGAGCGACAGCGACGCTACGCGCGCAAAATATTCCTGCTGAGAGTCAACTGCCAATGGCTTGCCCGTGGTGCTGTTGGACGAAACCAAGTAGAGGAAGCCGTCACTCGCCTCATCAAGCTGCCGGATGCGCTCGGGAGCGGAAAGCGGTGTGACCAGCATGATGTTGGACAACCGCAGCCGCCGACAGTGCTGCATCCAGTGCGTCTCGTAATAGGTCAGCGGCATATCGGGAACGATGAGCCCGTCAACCCCTACAGCCGCACAACGCTCCAAAAAATGTGCTTCCCCCAGCTGCAGTACGGGATTGAGGTAGCCCATGAGCACTACTGGCAGTTGACTATGCTGACGCAGCAACTGCAGCTGCTCAAGCAACAACGGCAAGGTCATGCCATTGGCAATGGCCTGCTGGCTGGACTGCTGAATGATCGGTCCATCGGCCAACGGGTCAGAAAAGGGAAAGCCTATCTCTACCATATCTACGCCCGCTTCCTCGAGGTAGCGCAGCAACCTGAGCGTATCATCTAGCGCCGGATATCCCGCTGTAAAATAAACAGATAATATAGGTTCTTTCTTATTGTCAAAAAGCTCGTGAATCCGATTTCGCATACGTTAGTTGTTGTATGGTTACAAATAGCGGCTGTACAGCGCCATATCCTTATCCCCCCGACCCGATAAGTTGACCACTACTATTTCTTCTGGTTGTAACTGCATGCGCGGCAGGAAGGCTAGTGCATGCGCTGACTCCAGCGCAGGAATGATGCCATCTGTCTGCGCCAGCAGCCTGGCGGCAGCCAGCGCCTCCTCATCCGTCACCTGCACCACTTCTACCCTGCCCCGATCGTGCAGATAAGCATGTGCGGGTCCGATACCGGGATAATCGAGACCTGCAGAAATAGAATGCGGCTCAACAATCTGTCCATCATTTGTTTGTATCAAATAGGTTTTACTTCCATGAATGATACCTTTCCTGCCGAGCGCGATGCTGGCTGCTGTTTTACCCGTATCGACCCCCTCGCCGGCCGCCTCCACTGCCAGCAGCCGCGTGGCTGGCTGGTCAATAAAGTGGTAAAAAGCCCCCATCGCATTGCTACCACCCCCGACGCAGGCCAGCACGTAGTCGGGATATGGCCGCCCCGTTTGCTGCTGCAGCTGCACGGCAATCTCTTCGCTGATAACCGACTGAAAAACAGCAACCATATCGGGATAAGGATGAGGACCTACCACCGATCCGATTACGTAATGTGTATCCACCGGATCGTTGATCCAGGCGCGGATAGCCTCATTGGTAGCATCTTTTAGCGTCCTGCTGCCACTGCTGGCAGGTACTACCTGCGCACCCATAAACCGCATCCGCTCGACATTGGGTTGTTGGCGCGCCATATCGACCTCCCCCATGTAGACCGTACACGACAGTCCCAGCAGGGCGCAGGCAGTGGCTGTTGCCACACCATGCTGCCCCGCCCCCGTTTCTGCGATGATGCGCTTTTTCCCCAGCTCCTTGGCCAGCAAAATCTGGCCGATGGTGTTGTTGATTTTATGGGCGCCCGTGTGGTTAAGATCCTCTCGCTTGAGGTAAATCTGTCCTCCATAGCGGGCGGAGAGGTTATCGGATAAAAAAAGGGGCGTGGGCCTGCCCACGTAGTCGCGCAGCAACTGCCGGAAGGATGCCTGAAATGCGGGCGTCTCTATGATCTGCCGATAGCGCGCCCGAAGCTCTTCGACATTGGGCAGCAGCATCTCCGGGATGAAGGCTCCGCCATACTCCCCGTAATAACCTTCTGTATCAGGACTGAACATTCCCATAGCTTCTTATTTTTTGGATGATCATATTGGTAAGCAAGGGCTGCTTCACCGCCGGTGAGGACTCCAGCCGGCTGTTAAAATCCAGCCCATAGCAGCGGTCATGGCGTAGCGTCAACGCTGCTTCCATATTTTCGGCCCCCAGGCCGCCACTCAGAAAAAAAGGCGTGCCCCCTGCATAAGCCTGCAGCATCGACCAATCAAAGGTCTGTCCGCTGCCCCCGTAAGCCGGTGTGGGGGTGTCAAAAAGAAAGTAGCTGCACCATTCCTCATAGGCCTCGAGTCCGGCAAAATCAACGCCTGGCCCGATAGCGAAACTCTTCATACAGGCGATGCCGCGCCGGTGCAACCACTCGCAGTGAGCCACCGGCTCCTCACCATGCAGCTGAACCAAATCAAACCCGTACAACTGGTGCAAGCGGGCGATGTGCTCAACCGACGCATTGACGAACACGCCTACCCGGCCAATGCCGGAGGGAAGCTGCCGCAGAAGACCCGCCGACAGCTGGTCCCCCACATAACGGCTTGAGGGTGGGTAAAAAATAAACCCGAGATAATCCGGCTGCAAAGCCGCTAAGGCAGCAATATTGGCAGCATACTTCATGCCACAGATCTTAATTTTCATAGCGAAGCGCATGAATGAAATGATTGCAGGCAAGCTCTGGCTGCGCTTGCCGCATAAAATACTCGCCTATCAGAAAGCCCCGAAATCCATGGCTGCGCAACTGCCGGACGATCTCTACCGATTCGATGCCACTTTCTGCCACCGCCAGACAGTCGGCAGGCAAACTGGCCGCCAAAGAGAGGCTGTTGCGAATATCGAGCCCAAAGGTGTTGAGGTTGCGGTTGTTAATGCCCATCATGTCGGCTGTACAATGGCGATAAGCGTCTGTTTCGGCGCTGCTATGTACCTCCAGCAGCACCTCCATACCCAGCTGGTGCGCCAGCCCCGCCAGCTGGTCAACCGCCTCGGGCGACAGCAGGGCGGCAATCAGCAAAATCACATCCGCGCCCATCGCTTTTGACTCAAACACCTGATAAGCATCGACGATAAAATCCTTGCGCAGCAGCGGCAGGCGGGTATGTGCACGCGCAAGCGCAAAATCATTCGCACACGCACCAAAAAATGCCTGATCGGTCAACACTGATACGGCTGCAGCCCCCGCCTCCGAATAGCCCAAAACCACCTCAGCCGGGCTGGCCAGACCATTGATCAGCCCTTTGGAAGGCGACTGTCGCTTAAACTCGGCGATGATCCCACTGCTGTCGGGCCGCAGCAAAGCTGCCCGCAGGGATACACACTCCCGGGCATAGGCCGTCTGCTCCCGGAGAACTTCCAGCGGCTGCAGCCGCTGCAGCTGTGCAACCTCTCTGCGTTTTTGTTGCTCAATCTGACGGAGGATACTCATGACAATGCTTGTAAAGTTGAGAGTGCCTGTAGGGCTTTACCCCCCAGCAATGATTCGCGTGCCTGTCCGACAGCTTCTGCCATCGACAGCGCGGGGCGGTATAAGCGCAGCCCCAAAGCTGCATTGGCCAGCACCACCTGTGTCTGGGCATCGCTGCCCCCGCCCTGCAGAATGCGCATAAAAATGGCTGCCGCAGCCGCCGGGCTGTCGCCGCCAGCAAGCTCCGCCGCCTGTACGGGTGCAAAACCAAAGTCTTGTGGATGAAGAATGGTATCCCCTTGGTTATCAGCCAACTTGCAGTCTGCCGTAAGCGTGAGCTCATCATAGCCATCCAGCGCGTGTACAATGGCGAAGTTGGTGCGCTCTTCCTGGAACAGATAGCGGTACATACGCGCCAGCTCGAGGCTGAAGACCCCCACCAGCTGGGTCGTGGGCCGAGCAGGGTTGACCAAAGGACCCAGCATATTGAAAAAAGTTTTTACCCCTAGCGCTTTGCGCACAGGCGCCACATGGCGCATGGCGGGGTGAAAAAGCGGAGCGTGCAGAAAGCAGATGCCTGCCTCTGCCAGCTGCTGCCGCAGCAATTCCTCCCGGGTATGGAACACAATCCCTAACTGTTCCAGTACATTGGAAGAGCCTGAGACCGATGATACGCCATAGTTGCCGTGCTTGGCTACCGGCACGCCGGCACCTGCCAGCACAAAGGCCGCCAAGGTAGAAATATTGAATGTATGCTTACCATCTCCGCCGGTACCGCAGACGTCCATGGGGTTGTAATCGCGCAGGTCAACTGCCTCACAGAGCTCCAGCAGCCCCTCCCGAAAACCTCGCAATTCGTCCAGCGTAAGGCTTCGCATCAGGAAAGCTGTGAGGAAGGCCGCTATTTGTACGTGGCTATGGCGACCGGAGGCAATCTCCAGCAGCACCGCCCGCGCCTGCTCGCGGCGGAGGGTTTTATGCTGAAAAAGGTGCTCCAGCAGGCTACGCATACTGAAAGAACTATCCATAAATCCAGTTTTGAATAATTTGATGGCCGTAGTCAGTCAAAATCGACTCGGGATGAAATTGCAGTCCGTATACATCGTATGTACGGTGCCGGATTGCCATGATGTTGCCCCGCTCATCCTCCGCCAGCAACTCCAGCTCCGGCGGACAACTGGCCGGATCGACAACCCAGGAATGGTAGTGACCCACCCGAAAAGTATCGGCTGTGCCTGCCAGCAGCCCTTGTTGATTTTTGAGGCGGATGCGGGAGGCCTGCCCGTGCAGCGGCTCGGGCAGGTTGTAGAGCGAAGCGCCAAAATTTTCTGCAATCGCCTGGTGACCAAGACATACACCCAATATGCTTTTTGAAGCAGCAAAACGCTGCAGTATTTCGGGCATTGCTCCAGCTTCCGACGGTACACCCGGCCCCGGCGAAAGTAATATTTTGTCGCTGGCTGCAACTTCCGACATGTTGAGCTGGTCGTTTTTCTGTACGATTACTGATGCATACTGCCGCAGCATGTAGACGAGATTGTAGACAAATGAATCGTAATTATCAACAACAAAGACCTTCATATACTTGATTATTAATATTTTGAAGTTTTTTATATTGTAGCTGCGAGTGCTATGGCCTTTCGAAGCGCTGAAACCTTGTTGTTTACTTCCTGCAACTCACTTTCCGGCTGCGAGCGCGTGACAATTCCACAGCCTGCCTGATAGCTGAGCGTGTTATTGCGGCTCACGAAGGATCGTATGAAAATGGCATGATTAAAAGAGCCTTCGAAACCTATGTAGCCAACGGCACCCCCATAAAAGCCTCTGCCTGCAGGTTCTTGTTCATCAATGATCTGCATGGCGCGATGCTTGGGCGCGCCCGAGAGCGTGCCTGCCGGATAAGTATCGGCAAGCAGTTCAAACGGATTATAGTCGGACGGTAGCAGGCCGCTCACCTTGGATACCAAGTGAATGACATGCGAGTAGTACTCAATGTCTCGCAGGCGCTCAATCGCAATTTCGTGACAGTGCTTGCTCAGATCATTGCGAGCCAAATCAACCAACATAATGTGCTCGGCATTTTCCTTGGGGTCTGACAACAAGGCCTCGGCCAGTGCTCTATCCTGTAGGGCATCTCCTGTACGACGAAACGTTCCCGCGATGGGATGTATGCTTGCCTTTCCTCCGGCGATGGTCAGCTGCGCCTCTGGTGAAGAACCAAAAATGGTGAATGCTCCATAGTCAAAATAAAAAAGGTAGGGCGAGGGATTGACCGAACGGAGCGCGCGGTACACATTGAATTCGTCCCCTTGGAAAGGCTGGCTAAACTTTCGCGACAGCACCACCTGAAACACATCGCCCCGAAAGCAGTGCCGCTGTGCAGCGGTGATTTTTTCCAAAAACTCAGCGTCTGAGAGGTTAGAAGTTTCAGGCTCGAGGGTGGTGAAGCCGTAGTAGTTGATGGTTCTGTTGGCGATCGTATCTGCCAGCAGTTGCAGCTCAGATGGTTCACCCGGCAGTAGGTGCTCCAAGAGGTAGAGCTCGTTGTTGAAGTGATTAAAAACAATCACAAAGCGAAATACATGATATTGAAGCAGCGGCAGATCGAAAGACTGGTGCCGAAAACGGATGTCCGTAAAAAGCGGTATGGCATCGTAGCTGGTATATCCGAAGAGACCATTTGAAAGAAACTCCTTATCCTGCTTATCTGCACTGAAGCTACAGGCAAAGGCCTGCAAATCCGAGGCCATGCAGCAGTCAGCCGTTGCCATCACCCGCCGACTGCCATCGGGATAGCAAAGCTCGGTATGCTCACGACCAGCTACAAAGGAAGCAACAGGCTGCAAACAGAGGTAAGAAAAACTGTTTTCGCGGCTCTTATAGTCGGAGCTCTCCAACAGAAAGCTGTGCGGATATTTGTCGCGCAACTTGAGGTAGAGTGCGACGGGCGTATGTGTATCGCTTAGCGTATCTATCCGGTTGGTTGAAAAGTGAAAGTGCATGTTGCGAATGGTGGGTGGTAAAATAAAAAAAGCCTGCCGGGGGGACCCCGGCAGGCTTTTTATCCTATACAGAATAAATAACAATAGCTAGCCGCCCGTCCCCTTTCGGAAGATAGCTTGCCAACGCCAATTGTTATTTTGAACGAATGTAAACATATTAAAGTAGATCTGTTTTTTTATGCTGCGCAGTAGACTCGTCATGCAAACTACGCTGGAACAAATATATCTATTTTTTTGAAATGGCAATAATTTTTTCATTTTTTTTGGCTGTACCCCACCTAGTTTTCCGAGAGGAGTCCCTTTGGGCAATATCCTCAAAAGACGGATGAAAGACAAATTACGCATTGGCATAATTTTAGGCGTAAATCCGATGGGTATAACTTATATTTGGTGCCTTATATTGTCTGCTAAGTATCGCATACGCTCCCAACCTAAAGCAAGTAGCCCATACCCAAATAACCAGATGATTGAGGCTGTAGCTAAACACTCTTTGGCGGCTTTCGCCGCCAAAGAGTGTTTTAAGTTAATAGCTGCTTTTTTTGATTTTTAAAAATCAAAAAAAGTAACTGTCGATTAATCCTTTTATTGTGCTACCAAGTCTTTCAATATTACTATACTATGCATTCAAATCTCCGTCTGTTTACCAAATGTTCAAACACACAAACACCTTACCTACAGCAGCAGTTGACACGCTTTTTACGCCCCGTATTATCACTACTCCTGCTACTGTCGGCAGGCGAAATGCTGAAGGCCTCCACTGCCTGTACCGAAATCGCTGCGGAAAGTAAGCAGATAGCTACCTACATCCGTGAGTCGCGTTACCAGCAGGCCGTACAAACATTTAGCCAGCTGCAGCAAGGGTCTTTGCTGGCCCAATGCGAGGATCCGGCGGTACTCTCGGACCTGTATGTGTCGGCAGCAACAGCTTTTACCTTGGTTGTTGCGCGCGACAGCGCAATTAAATACTTAGAACGCAGTCTGCAGCTGAGTACCAAGGGCAATCTGCCCGACATCAGGCGGCGGGCCAGCGTGACCTATGCCATGCTGCTCAATCAACTGGGATCTTACGAACGAGCACTCATACTTTACCGGGAGGTCTATCGAGAGGAGAGCCGCACAGCGCCCCGAAACTACCAGCGAAAGTCCGTCAATTCCTTCAACCTTGGGCTAACCTTCCAAAACCTCAACCAAGCCGACTCTGCCGACTACTACCTGCAGCAGGCCCTGCTGTACGCCGATAAAGCCGGTTTTGATCCCATAAAACCAAATATATTTGGGCTGCTGGCTGAGCAACACATTCGACAGGCTGACCTGGCGGGAGCCATGCGGTATGCCCGTCAGGCACTGCAGGCATCTAAGAAAAATAACAACAGCGAGCAGGTATTGCAGGGGTGGTTATTGCAGGCAGATGTGCACATAGCTGCCAACAACTTGCCCGAAGCACTGTCGTGCCTCCGGCAGGCAGAACGACTCACCAATGACAATACCTACACCCTGCTGCGGGCCAAAATCTACAAAAGCAGGTACCAGATCATGCTTGGGAAGGGAGACAGCCTGCTGGCCGTGCGCGATTTATTGCGCTACCAGCAAATCCGCGACACCCTTGAACTGCGCAACCGCAAAGCCCAGACGGAGAGCCTTTCCAATATGCTGCAGATTGCAGAAGAAAAATACCAGCTTGAGCGACGGTTCAACAAGATTCAGCGGACGCAATTAATCCAGCGCTACAGCCTCGCCCTGCTGGTAGCGATCATCCTAATTATCCTGATTTTATTCAGGTTGTACTACATCGACGTACGCACCAAAAGCCTGCTGTTCAAGATTAATCTCTCCCGAAAAAAAGAGCAGGAGCTAGGTACGCAAAGACACGAAGGAATATTCTACCAGGCGGTTGAGCTTGTTGAAAAAGATAAGCTCTTTTTGGATCCCGATTTTAGCGTCACCCAGTTGGCTCGTCTGCTGGGCACCAACGAAAAGTACCTGTCCAACGCCATCAATGAAGGCACCGGCGATAATTTCAAGGCTTTCATCAATCAGTACCGCATTAATAGTATCAAACAGCGGATTGAAGATGCTATCGTTTCGGACAACCCTATCACCCGCTTCTCTGCCATAGGCGAGGAGTGTGGCTTCAAAAACGAATCGACCTTTTACAGGGTGTTTAAAGAGGAAACGGGGATGGCGCCTAAAGAGTACGCCAATATGATGAAGAAGCATCTGCATCCGTAGCAGCGTAGGTATGCTTCAAAGCAACAGTCTTTGGCGGC
>CAZYAO010000014.1:0-76694 GCA_964645715.1 uncultured Saprospiraceae bacterium | reverse complement strand
TGACTGTTTTGGGGTTTATGTATGTTTTTTTGATTTTTACAAAAAAATCAAAAAATATGCATTATGCATAAGCTGTGGCGGCTCATGCCGCCACAGCTTATGCCATGGTCTGTAAAACTCAACGATATTTGTAAAAATCTCGATATCCAATGGACAAAAGGATAATACTCCTGGCCGCTGCACTCCTGGCAGCACCCTTACTTCGTGCACAAAAAACGGAGGCTGGGTTACTCGATAGTCTACTAACCCATTTCAACAACCATAATAAATTCATGGGAGCCGTGCAGTTGCGGTCGGTGGGCAGCGTTGTGTACAACGGTTACCGTGGACGGGGCAACGGGCAGGAAAATGTCGGACCGGATTCACGCTACCGCATTGGTTCTGTGAGCAAACTCTTCACAGCGGTCATGGTGATGCAGGAGGTGGAGAAGGGTCGGTTGTCACTCGACGGACGACTGTCGGCATTTTTTCCACAAATACCCGGTGCAGAAAACATCAGCCTTCGGCAACTCCTTAATCACAGCAGCGGGCTGGCCAATTTTACGGATGATCCTGCCTATCTTTCATACATGACGCTGCCAATGACGCAGGCACAGCTGCTCGATACCTTCGTGCGTGTGGGAAGTAGCTTCGAGCCCGGGAGCCGCCACCAGTATTCCAATACCAATTTTGTACTGCTAGGGTATATTTTGGAGCGTGTCACTGGTAAGCGCTACGAGGAACTTCTGCAGAAGCGCATTGTCCGGCCACTCCGACTGACTGCAACGGCCTACAATTCAAAACAGTCAAGGCAGTCGGGAGAGGTAATCTCCTTTTTCCGGGGGATAGAGCAAACATGGGAGCCGGCTCCAGTATCGCATCCGTCTATTTCACACGGAGCCGGTGCTATTGTGTCGACACCTGCAGATTTATGCCTGTTCATCGAAGGACTTTTTCAGGGCAAGCTGCTGTCAGAGGCTTCGCTCAAGGAGATGACCCAGCTGCAACAGGGATTTGGGCTGGGTGTATTCAGGTTTCCTTTTTACGATACCTACGCTTTTGGTCATGGCGGACGCATTGATGGCTTCGAAACAAATTTGGCTTATTTCCCGGAATCACAGACAGCGGTGGCTGTCTGTACCAGCGGTATTGGTGTTGATATGAATGACCTGATGATTGGTATCTTGAGTTGCTGGTTTGGTAAACCTTATGAATTTCCTGTATTTGACCGTCCCGCAGTAGTTGTACCGCTCGAGGAGTTGCGGCGCTATGTAGGCAATTACGTATCGGATCAGCTGCCACTGCAAATTGCCGTGCGGCTTGAAGGGCAGCAACTAATGGCACAGGCAACGGGCCAGTCGGCTTTTCCGCTGAAGCCGCTGGGAGCGGGGGTGTTTGAGTTTGAACCTGCCCGCATCACCATGGAATTCAAGGAGGTGGCAGGGGAGCGCGGAGGACAGTCATTTACGCTCGTACAGTCGGGGATGCGGTTCCTGTATAAAAAACAGGAATAGTGGCTGTTGCGTTGGTGTTGTCATGGTCGGATGTGATCCGCGGGCAGGATTATTTTCCCCGGGGATTATAGACAACCTTTTGAATCTGCGGCTGTTTAGGTAAATAACCTGGTTATGCAAGCCTGGTCAAAATACTTAACCCATGAAAATTCTTCTCATCATCGGCATCGTACTGGTGTCCATCTTCACAGCTGTCCAAATAGGTTCCTTGTACGTGAGTAAAAAAACAGAGCAGCAGCCCTATACATTGGTGCGCAAGCAAAAAAAATTTGAGATACGTTATTACCCCGAGGCAGTGATGGCAACCGTCATCTCCGAAGGGCACGCCTATCGGCAGGATGCTAACAATAATTTTCGCCGGTTGGCCAATTTTATCTTCGGGGGCAATACGGAGGCTAAGCAAATTGCCATGACCGCGCCGGTTCACATGGAAAGCAGTGAAAAGGGCAGCGTGATGAGCTTTGTAATGCCCGCAGATATGTCGCTGGAGTCGCTTCCGCAACCCAAAGATGCTAGTGTTTCCCTGCATAAATCAGCCGCCGGCTATTTTGCCGCCCTGCGCTTTGGTGGCTTTGCACCCGAGGAGGTCATTCAGGAGAAAATTGCCGAACTACAGGCACTGCTGCAGGAGGAGGGCCTTCGTACGCAGGGAGGCTTCCGCTATCTTGGCTATAATGCGCCCTTTGAGGTTGTTGGGAGGAGGAATGAAATTTTGGTAGAAATTGCCTACGACGAGGCTGCTACTTTAGAACCTTAGGGTTATGCCTGTTTGAAAAAAACACATATAGTGTCCGGTAGCGCCAGCTGCAGGACACTATATGCTAGTCCGTCTCGTAACGCCGCGCTTGGCGGGCGAAAGGGCGTTGGAACCGCCGGACACCATGTGCTAGTCCGTCACCGTCTGGAAAGCGGTATTCGTTACCCAAGTTGACCAATTCCTGTCATAGCCATGCACTTTTTGGCTGGGCTTGCCGCTACCATCGCTGAGTGGATACCCGCGGTTGACCCACTCAAAGATGCTGCCGTATACATTAACTGCCTGGCGGTAACCCATTTTGCGCAGCTCTCGCGCAATGCGCTCCGAGCGGTAACCAATCGAACAGTATACGGCAATGGGCTGGTTGTAGTCAATGCCGGCCAGGGCTTCCGCCCGAATGTCGGGGTAGTCGACCCAGCGTGCGCCCGGGATGTGACCTACAACATACTCGCGCTTAGCCCGGGCGTCAAGCAAAAGATAGCGCTCAGGGGACTGTCGGATAGAATCAACATCAATAGCAGGAATATCAAGCCGCAGCATGCTGGCTACCTTTTGGTCAAAGGACGGCGATTCGCACTGCCCGAGTCGATTGCCTGACTGGCCTTGTATACAGCCTGCCAATAACTGAAAAAAGAAGGATAAGCAGATAAAGCGAGCCATAGCAAACCAAGCTTTGTTTACCTTTGTAATAAAGCCAACTTCTGATGAAAGAAATCGTCTTTGCTACCAATAATGCCAACAAGATACGGGAAGTTCAGGAAATGCTGGGAGAGGCCTATGTTTTTAAAAAACTTGCTGATATCGGCTGTACCGAAGAACTGCCAGAAACAACCAATACGATAGAGGGCAATGCGCGACAAAAGGCGCGCTACGTTTGGAGCCACTATGGGAAGAATTGCTTTTCTGAAGATACTGGTCTGGAGGTGGATGCCCTGGGAGGCGAGCCCGGCGTACATACGGCCTATTATGCGGGGCCACAAAGGGATCCCAAGGCCAATATGGCCAAGGTCCTAGAAGGCTTGGGGGATGAGCCGCAGCGGAGCGCTCGGTTCAGAACAGTCATCGCACTGATAATCGATGGCAAGGAGTGGGTGTTTGAAGGGGTGGTGGAAGGCAATATCGCTTATATGCCTCAAGGGGAAGGAGGATTTGGCTACGATCCTATTTTTTGTCCGGAAGGACGCTCTCTCACTTTTGCTGAAATACCCGCTGCGGAAAAACATCAGATAAGCCATCGGGCACGTGCCATGCAAAAGCTACAGGCATTCCTATTGCATTTATCAGGTACTGCGTAAATAAGGCCCGCTTGTCCTGGTTTCCTGTACGTCTTCGTTTTTGTGTCGGAAAAAAATAGCCGCTGCGCTCCTTCCGCACAGAATTTTTGTTTCTCAACAACACTTAGTTACGGTCATGGATGAAGTTCTCTCTTTTCCGGCTAATTCGGATGCCGAACTGTCAGCTGTATTGCTGGCAGTGGTGATAGCTGCTGTTTTCGGCGGGCTTGCGTATGTGCTGCTGGTAAGACCAACGGCGGTTGATATAGAATATAACCGAAGAAAATTGCTGGGGATGCTCAGCTATTTTGTAGTGTTGGTTTGTGTAGGCGTTGCTGTCTTCAGCCTCTGGAGTATGTACCGCAATGCGGAGGTGGTGGTGGACAGGCATGAGATCCGGCGCGGTGCTGAGCGCATCCGCCTGGCTGATATCCGGCAGGCAGAGATTCGTCAGGAAGCTATGCAGTCTTATGTTAATCCCAACAGGACGCTGAGTTCAGGTCGCATCCTGCTGATTACACAGCAGGATGGTCCACCCATGGTGCTGGGGGATGATCATTACCAGGTCGATGAAATCCTGCGAGCTATTCGGGAACGCAAAAAATAACGGGTACAGGATGCCGTTGATTTAAAAAAAATCAACGGCATCCCGTACCCGTGCTGTATATGATTTTTCGGCGCCAGCCGCAAAACCATGGCTACTTGACGAGCGTCACATCCCCTCGCACAATCTCCACTGCCCCATCAATAAATTCTACCTCTGCGTAGTAAGCAAATACAGCCGGCTGAAGTGATTGACCACGGAACTGCCCGTCCCAGCCGTGCACAGGGTCGTTGGGGGCAAAATTGGCAGCGCTGTAAACGGATTCTCCCCAGCGGTTGTATACCTCAAATCGCTTTACTTGCCTGACTGTTTCGGGACGTACATAAATGAGCAGTAGGTCATTGATGCCGTCGCCGTTGGGAGAAAAAGCAGAAGGTACATAAATGTGCCTGCGCCGGTCAACTATGATTCGAAGTAGCGCATCTGCCTTGCACCCATTGATGTCCCGGACGGTCAATTGGTAGACGCTGGTCTCCAACGGCCGCGCAACAGGACTCAGACAGTCGGCACAGCTAAGACTCCCGGCATTGTCCCAAATGACAGATCCGAGTTGGCTGTCGGCTATATTGGTCTGTGCTACTACCTGGTGGCTCTCCCCTAGTCCTATACGTACCAAGGGTTCTGTGATGACTACAATCAAAGAGTCGGGTTGGACAATCTCGAGGGATTCACGGTACTCACACCCGTTCATGTCCTGGACCACGAGCGAGTATATGCCGGCGCTCAGCTCATTGAAAGAGGCTCCCGTCTGGAATGTATTGCCTCCGTCAACAGAGTACAAATACGGGGGTACACCTTCCGTGGTCTGCGTGAAGTTTATACTTCCCTTTTGACCATAACAGCCTGGCTGTACAGAGGAGGTGGTTGCACGCGGATTCAATTGGGTAACGATTACTTCGTCATTGTCCGTACAGCCATTGAGCTGATTAGTAACCAACAATCGGTAGGTTCCAGGACCGCCAATAGAGGGCGTAAGGGTGCTTGTGCCACCCTCAAAACTGCTGTTGGGACTTGTCCACGCATAGATAATACCAGGGCCTGTAGTGGAGGCCGATCCGTCGAGACTGGCTGTTGGGCTGAAACAGGAGATGACAAAATCTGAACCGGCATCAGCATTGGGGCGTACAATATCCTGAATGACTGTTACAGTCCCGCTTTGCTGGCAATTGTTGCTGCTGTTGCGAATGGTCAGGGTATAACTACCGGGCGCGTTGACAACTGGTTGGAGTCCTGTGGTACCATTGATAAACTGCCCTCCCTGAGTCGTCCAGCTGATCTCGTACGGGCTGCCCTGACTGGATCCTGCAGCGTTGAGGGTTAGCTGGGTGACGATACAATTGAGCACTGCCGGAGGAGCCAGCACGACAAAGGGAAGCTCAATGTCTTGTGTGACATTCGTACTGGCACTGGCCTGACAACCATTCCGCTGATTACGCACGGTCAGGGTGTAGGTGCCCTGCTCAACAGCTTGTGCATTGATGTTGTTGATGGGGCCGGCTAATTGTCCCCCGTTGGTCGTCCAGTTGTAACGAATGTCAGTACCTGTACTGGATCCGCTGCCGCTAAGTGCCGTCTGCAGACGGGTGCAGTTGAGTTGCGCAGGTGGAAGGATAACCGCTACGGGTCTGATCGTATCCTGGGTAACTGTCGTACTGGCCATAGCCTGGCAGCCATTGTCAATGTCAGTGATGGTCAGGCTGTACTGGCCTGCACGGTTGATGAGCGGACTGGGTGACTGCGACCCCGAAAGAATATTGCCATTGATTGTACCCCAAACGTATTGAAAATCTGTCCCGCTACTGGAACCTGCAGAACTCAGATTAAAGCTCAGGGTATTGCAGTCAAGCGTGTCAGGGGCACCAACGGTAACAGTTGGAACTACTATGTCCTGCAGGACGGTCACCGCTACACTTGCATCGCAGCCGTTATCTTGATTGATGGCCGAAAGGCGATAAATACCCGGAGCGTTGATGACCGGACTGAGCGTTGATTGTCCCGATACGAAGTTCCCTCCTTGTGTAGTCCATGTATAGTTCAGTGTACCCGACAACAGGCTGATGGCAGCTTCAAGCGGCTGAGACTGGCGTGTGCAGTTGAGTATTAGCGGTGCTTCAATGGTGATGACCGGGAAAGAAGCATCCCCCTCCACTTGTACGGTATCGGTAGCGGTACAGCCGCTGGTCTGATTACTTACTACTAATACATAGGTACCTGCCTGACTGACGATGGCTTCCGGTGTGAAACTGCCTCCAATGATATTGCCATTGTTGGTAGACCAGCTGTACTGGATACCAGGAGCCGCTGTAGAGGCACTACCGTCCAATACGATTGAATCATCAAGGCAGCCCAAAATAGGCGGGGTGGCGATAACGGCCTGCGGGGTGCTGAAATTTTCAGTTACTACCACAGAATCTCTGCTACGACATCCGTTCTGCTCGTTGAGAACCTCCAGCACATATAACCCTGCTGTTGCCACACTGGGTGTCGCTATGGTCTGCTCATCCGGCGACAATTGTCCGTTGGTACTCGACCACTGGTAGCGAATACCAGCACCCGCAGAGGAAGACTGTCCCTGCAGCGGGCGTATGGGTGTAAAACAGTTGAGTAATTGATCGGGACCCGCATTGGCAACAGGCGGCACGGTATCTTGCCCGACTACTACACTCGCTGTGCTGCTACAGCCGTTGCTGATATCGGCGATGCGCAGTTGGTAAGTGCCCGGATTGTCTACCTGTGGGAGAAGGACTTCTCCTGGCAGTGCGGGCGTCCAGACGTAGGTATATCCGCTTCCCTGACTGGAAGTAGTGGCATCCAGTACGAGAGAGGTACGCACACAATTGAGTACCGGAGGCGGAAGAATGCGCACAAGCGGAGCTACTGTGTCAATTGATACTACGACGCTGCCGGTGCTACTGCATTCATTGCGTGTGTTGGTAATCTGCAATTGATATATACCAGCCTCATTGACAGTAGGTACTAGGCCTAGCTCACCTGCAAGGATGTTGCCGTCCGGAGTGGTCCAGCTGTACAGTAAATCATCGCCTATGCTCGATGCGCTGGCATCAAGCAGCAGGTCTGTCCGCAGACAATTGAGTGTGTCAGGAGGTAAAATAACTATTTCAGGGGTAGTTATGTCCTGCTGAACAACAGCAGAAGCTGAGGCTGTACAATTATTTGACAGATTGGTGATGTTGAGGGTGTATGTACCTGGTTGGTTGACTGTGGGCGTAAGACCGCTGTTCCCCGATACTATATTACCGTCGGGCGTAGTCCATAGGTAGTCATATATGTCACCAGTACTTGAACCGGTGGCGTTCAGGACAATGGCTGTTCGGGCGCAGGTAAGGGTATCCGCTGCGGCGATAAGCACAGTCGCAACATCGGTATCATTGCCAATGACGACGAAGTCTGTTGCCGAACAACCATTGTCGATATCGGTTACCTGCAGCTGGTAGGTGCCTGCCAGTCCTACCGAGGGGGTAAGGGTGTTGGCACCCGACAAAATGAGTCCGTCATTGCTGCTCCATTGGTAGCTGTAGTTTCCGCCTGTGGAAGAATTACTGCCATCAAGGCTGATGCTTTCTGCACCGCACACAAAAACTTGTGATTCGCCGGCCTCAGCAATTGGCAGGAGGGTGTCCACAGCAACGCTCACACTGCCACTGCCCAGACAGCCATTGGCCGGGTTGATAATTGTCAGCTGGTAAACACCGGCTGCATTTACCAGCGGTGTGAGCGTTTGAGCGCCGTTGAGAATGATCCCGTTGTCTGTTGTCCAGGTATATACCAGACCAGGATCCTGATCAGAAGCGGTTGCGTCCAGCGTTATCTCGGGCTGAAGACAGTTGATGATATCTGCCGGCGCAATGCTAACTGTGGGCAGATTGTCATCGCCTTCCACCGTGAGGGTAAATGTATCTTCACAGCCATTTTCTACATCAGTCACGATTAGTGTATATTGTCCTACCGCGCCAATAGTCAGTTGTGGGCTGCCCTGACCGTTTACGATTACACCCTGCGAGGTCTGCCAGTCAAAACTCAGCCCCTGCGAGCCGGCAGGCAGTGACTGGCTTCCGTTGAGGGTGAGGGTAGTGGTCAGGCAGGTGAGCATACCCGGATCAGCTACGATGGCCGTCGGCTCTTGGGTATTGTCAAAAACGGTCACTTCATACTCAGTCGAGCAACCAGTTTCGTCATTAATGACAGTCAGGGTGTAGGAACCTGCTTCGCCAACCACCGGGTAGAGGGAGTTGGCTCCTGACAGAATGAGCCCGTCCGGAGTGGACCACTCATAGCTGTAGTCAGCTCCGGAGGAGGAACCAGATCCGTCAAGTGTTACGGTAGGAGGATCACACAGAATAGTCTCTTCCGGAACAAAAGCAATGGGTACATCGGGATTGGCCACTACATTGGTGGTAAACGTCTCCACACACTCGCTCTGACCATCATTGTAGATAACCGTCAGGATATAGGTGCCTTCCTGATTGACGCTTGCGACCGGACCGTTTTCACTTACAATATTGCCGTCAGGCGTCGACCACGCATACGTGATATTGGGTCCTGAGGAGGAGGCACTCCCGTCAAGGGTCAGTGGGCCACTACAGCCCAAAAAACCGGGTGGAGCAATGGTAGCATTGATTTCTCCTGCTGTGATCGTAACCTGATCCTCTTCCGTACAGCCAGTAGCTTCATCGTATAAGGTAAGTATGTAGGTGCCCGGGCCGCTGACCGTGGGCGTGAGGGTGTTCTCTCCACTTAAAATCTGCCCGTTGAGGCTCGTCCACTCGTATGTATAGGTGGACGCCTGGTCTGAACCTGTACCGTCGAGTACGGTGGAGGCCCCCACACAGGGTAGCTGTATGGTTGGCCCTGCATCGACGGTAATGGGCTCCGGTAAGACCGGGCATACCCGTTGCACATTGGTAGCAGCCCCTGTAGAAGCTGTATACCCCCAATAAGCAAGCGGATTGCCGCCAAATACATTGTTGACAATATCGTACACACCACTTAGCCGCAGTACACCGTCAAAATAAACTTCATAAATCATAGGACCAGGATCCCAAACCATAGTAACGGTGTGGTTTTGCCCGTCTTCGATGTTGGGCAAGGCCACAGGACCCTGAAAGGGAGCATTCATATTCCCGTTCAGGTTGATGGCGCAGTGATCCGCGGGTATATCCCCAACTGCCGCACCATTGTTCCAGGTATCAAATTCGACAATGAATGAGTTGGCAATACCGGCAGCACCAATACCCCCTCCCTGCTGCCCACAGGCCGGAGAGCTGCTTTGTTTGTAAACCAGACAAATACCGTCGGCGCCGCCGGCATCATTGGTGCCAAAATATAAAGTCATCGTATGGTTCAGGGGCATCGAAAAATCGACGGGTGTGTTCAGCCATGTACACCCGCTCTGCCCCGTCGCATTAGGGGTCAGCTGAATGCAGTTGCCCTGATTGGAGGCACTGCCAGAAACCACAAACTCACCATTGCAGGGGATCTGACTCCAGAGGGATGAAGCTGTGACTAGGAATAAACAGAAGGTAGTGAGTAATTGATTCATTTTTAGCTTAATGAGTTGAAATGAAGGGCTGTTGACGCGAAGGCCGAGTATGGTTATATGGAGAAAAGCTATGCTAAGATAATAATAATTGGCAATAAGGTTGTTAGGGAAAAGGTATTATTGGTATTTTGTTTGGTGGTTCATTCCTGTATCGCTATTTTTGTTAAGGTTCTTTATAAATACTACAATGTATTGCATATATGAAAATTCACAAATTACTGGCAGCCATTTTTTTAGTGGCAACATCGACAAGCTTTGCCCAAGCGCCTTACCGCGCTTATATCAATGAACAGGCAGCTGCTTTGGAATCGCAGGTGGTCAGCTGGAGGCGACACCTACATCAATATCCTGAACTGAGTAACCGCGAGTTTAAAACAGCGACCTATGTGAGTTCACACCTGAGCGCTCTCGGTCTGGAAGTCCGTACAGGTGTCGCGCATACCGGGGTCGTGGGTATTTTGCGGGGAGCTCAGCCGGGACCCGTAGTGGCTTTGCGGGCGGACATGGACGCCTTGCCGGTTGCCGAGCGCGTTGACCTCCCCTTTGCTTCCCGGGAAAAGAGTACGTATCTCGGCGCAGAGGTCGGGGTAATGCATGCCTGTGGCCATGATACGCATGTGGCCATGCTTATGGGTGCTGCGCAAATCCTGTCGGGTATGCGCGACCAGATTAAAGGCACAGTCGTATTTATTTTTCAGCCTGCTGAAGAGGGCGCTCCTCCCGGGGAACAGGGTGGAGCCAAACTGATGGTCGAGCAAGGGGTGCTTGATAATCCCAAGGTAGATGCCATCTTTGGTATTCATATAAACTCCCAGACGCCGGTGGGGACGGTTCGCTATAAGCCCGGTGGAACCATGGCGGCGGTAAACGCCTTCACGGTAAAGATCAGGGGCAAACAGGCACATGGATCTGCTCCCTGGGGTGGTATCGATCCCATTACCATCGCAGCTCAGGTGATACAGGGATTCCAGCATATTGTGAGCCGACAGGTAGATATCACCAACGAACCAGCCGTAATTAGTATCGGCAAAATTTCTGGTGGCGTTCGGTCAAATATCATTCCTGAAGAGGTTGAGCTGATTGGGACAATCCGCACGCTCGACAAAGCCATGCAGCAGGATATCCACCAGCGCATCATCAGCACGGCTTCCAATATTGCTGAGGCTTGGGGAGCACAGGCGGAGGTCATCATCGAAGAGGGCTATCCTGTTACCTACAACGATCCAGATCTGACCAACCAGATGCTGCCAACGCTGCAGCAGGTGGCAGGGGCTGATAAGGTCGTGCTGGGGAAGGCTGTTACGGGTTCAGAAGATTTTTCTTTCTTTGCCGAAAAAGTGCCCGGCTTATTTGTCTTCCTGGGGGGAATGGCTCCCGATAAAAAGCCAGAGGAAGTTGCTCCGCATCATACACCTGACTTTTATATCGATGAAAGTGGCATGAAACTGGGCGTTGAAGTGTACTGCAACCTCGCACTTGATTACCTGCTCATGCCCAAATAGATTTTATATGGTCCGAAAGCAACATACCGATACAAGCGCAGATACTCACTGGCTTCTAAATAACCGCTGCTGGCAGCAAAATGACAACGGCTTCGCGAAATGCAGTCTCCCTGCCTTCGTGAAGCCGAACTTTTTTGAGGGTAAGCGTGTTATTCTGTCGATAAATATGATTTGTTAAAATTGGGTAAAGTAAAGTTATTGAAAAATATTCTACTTAATATTGCGTTTACGTTTTGCACTTGTTCGGAGATGAACATTCTTCTGGCCTAACCAAAAACATGTCACAATGACAAACAGATCGTTGAAGCGAAGGTGGTTGCGTACTAAAATGGCACTAAGCCAGACAGTCGAAAAAATTCTTTCCATCAATCGCCGTCGAAAGTGGTTGTCTTCATCAGTCGATTTTGCCAATGATATGGACGAAATTGATCAAGAGCTTAAGGTGTTGAATAAAATTGCGGATCATCAGGCTCGCCTGCTGAAAAAATACGAGACGGAAATTGGTACCGTCTCAAAAAATTATTAACAAAAGTGCATGTTTTGGGGTGGTCCACACTACCCCAAAATATGGGCAGTTCCTCTTTCTGGGGCTTGTTTGAAAAACAAGCCCCAGAAAGAGGAAGCTACGGACGCAACTCCCACACGACACTCCCTTTAGCAGCTAATTCAAAGGAACGGATGTCTGTTACCATTTTTCCACTGATGACATCATAGGCCTGGCGATACCCTGCCATACGCTCTTCATAAGGGGTAGTGGATACAGTAGCTGCACTGTTGCCTGAGTTGTAGGCGACCATCACGGTTTTTTCACCGTTGTAGCGGAAGTATACGTATACATTGTCTTTGGGTACAAACTGCATGAGCTTTCCGTCCTGCAGTACGCTGTTTTCGCGTCGGTATCGCGCCAGCGTCCGGATGAATGTATAGGCTTCCTGTTCCTGTATACTCCTCCCTTTCTCTACAAATTTGTTGACGGAATCATTGGGCCAGCCGCCCGGAAAATCGCGCCGGCCGGCCTCCCCAAAGGCGCCGCCTGTTCCTGTCATGAGAATTTCCGTACCATAGTACAACATAGGTACTCCGCGAAGAGTCATCAGCATTGCTATACCGGACTTGAATTTTTGCAGATCTTCTCCCACAGCACTAAAGAATCGTTGGGTGTCGTGGTTGTCCAGGAAAGTCACATGGTGGTAGGGACTTTGATAGAGGTAGTCCTGTGCCAGCGTGTAATAAAGGCGAGCGGTTCCTTCCGTCCAGCCCTGCTCTCGGTTGAGCGCCTCGTGAATGGCAAAATATACCTGAAAATCCGTTAACCCCGGCAGGCGGGTATTCATATCGTCCCGTTGCGGGTTGTCTCCGTCAAAGCCTGCCTGTATGCCAGGTCCGTGCTCCCATACTTCCCCAAAAATGCCCAGACCAGGAAATTCTGCCCGCAGCCTGCGCGCCCACTCCGCCATGAATGCCTGATCAGGGTAGGGATAGGTATCTATCCGGTAGCCGTCGTGACCGCTGAAGGCAACCCACCAAATGCTGTTTTGAATCAGGTAGTTGGCCAGCTGTGGCTGCCGTTGGTTGAGATCAGGCATGTGGTGGTCAAACCAGCCTTCATGCATACGCCGGCGGTCGTACGCCGAGGCATAGGGATCCAGCACTACGGGCGCACGAAAGTTGGACTGTGTAAATTCTGTCCAGTCTTGGTGTATCCAGTCGGCAGAGGGAATATCGCGGATAAACCAATGCTCGTCACCTGCATGGTTGAAGATGACATCCATGATCATCTTCATTCCTCGCTGGTGCAGCTGGCTTACCAACTGAACATAGTCGTCATTGCTTCCAAAGCGGCGGTCAATGGCATAATGGTCAGTTACGGCATAGCCATGGTAACTTTCATAGGGCTGGTTGTTTTCCATCACCGGATTGAGCCAGAGGGCAGTAATGCCCATATCCTGCAGGTAGTCAAGTTGTTGTCGGATTCCTGACAGGTCACCGCCATGGCGAAAGAAAATCTTGTCGCGGGCTATTCCTGTCTGCTTCATAGACCGGATCTCATCGTTGGAGCTGTCTCCGTTGGCAAAGCGATCAGGCATAATCAGGTAGATGCAGTCACTCGGTTCTACCCCGCCCGGTTCAAAGTTGGGGCCACCACCAGGTAGCAGTTGATAAGGGTAGCGTTTTACTTCTTTACCCCCGCTATCGTGCAGACTGATGGCAAAGCTGCCTGGCTGTGTGCCGGGGCCGATGTGAAGTGTAACAAACAGGTAGTTGGGATTGTCAAGCCGGGTGACTTCCCTGATGCTGACCCCCGGATACGATACTTTTGGTGCAAGCTCGCGTATGGCCTGGTCGTACAACAGTACTTCAACCGTAGGATGCGACATGCCCGTCCACCAATTGGGGGGCTCAACCCGCGCACGGTCTACTTGGCCACCAGTCGGCAGCCGCTGTCTGTAAACAGATCTTTCTACCCCCGCCGGCAGGCGCTGCATGGCAGGGTCTTCGGTCTGGGCCGTCAGCGTAAACGACTGGGCAACGGCCAGAAGGAGAATAGTGAAGCGGAACATATTATTGAAATTAAAGGCTCAGCACCAGATAACCCCAGGCTGGTAATTGAATAATTCCCCGCATGTTAAGCTCGCGGGTCTTTTGCTGAAAAACATCTCTGTAGGCACCTGCCAGATTTTCTTTGTCCCAGCTAAAGCTTACCGGCGCTGCACTAAGGTTAAGCAAAACCAGCACGGTTTCTGCATCCTTACGGCGATAGTAGCCAAGCACACTGGGCGCCTCAAAGTCGAGAAACTCAGGGTCTGCCCCCGACGGGCCGTTGGCCAGCACCGGATTTTCATGCTTTAATTGCAGCAGGCTTTGGTAAAAACCGCTGCGACTGAAATCACCCCAGGGGATGGTATCTTTGTCAAAAAAGCGTAGCCGCTTATTCATTCCTGCTTCCTGCCCACTGTAAATAAGGGGCATGCCGTCCAACGTAAATGCCAATACTGCCAGAGCATCAACTGCCGGTCCCATGCGTTCGTACTCGCTACCATTCCACGAATTCTCATCGTGATTGGTAATGAAATGCATGTGGTAGCCGCGCTTGAAAGTCTTCTTGTCTGCTTCCCACCATGCTTTTACATCTGCCGGCCCTGCCTGCTCCTTGGCAATACGGTTGAGGAGGTGGTGGAAAGACCAGCCATACGACATGGCAAATAATTCTTTGTTGCGATGAGGAGGGTGCTCCGCCTCCGCCAGCATGAAGATATCCGGTTTGTGTTTGCGCAATTGCGCAACAGCTTCTTCCCAAAAGTCATCGGGTACCTCGGAGGCTACGTCGCAGCGAAAACCGTCAATAGCAAAGGAGTCAACCCAGTACAACATGTCGGCAATCATGGCTGCTCGCATATCGGCATTGTCGTAGTTGAGATCGGCTACATCGGTCCAGCCCCAGGATTTACCGGTAGCGGGATCAATGGGGTCAACAATGTTACCGGCTGTGTCCTGCGTATACCAATCTGGCTGCGCTGTAATCCATGGATTGTCCCAGCCCGTATGGTTGGGTACCCAGTCGATGATGACGCGCATACCCAGGGTGTGGATGCTGTCGACCAGTCGTCGGAAGTCACTGTGTGTGCCAAATTCGGGATTGATACCCCGGTAGTCGGCAACGGCATAATAACTTCCCAGACTTCCCTTGCGCTTGCTGAGGCTCACAGGATGAATTGGCATGAGCCACAGGATATCTACCCCCATGGTCTTTAACCGGGGTAAATGGGCTGCGAAAGCATCGAAGGTTCCTTCAGGACTGTACTGCCGGATATTGACTTCGTAAATATTAGCCTGCTCAGCCCAGGCCGGTGTGGCAGCCGAAGGTTTGCCCCATCCGCTGTCACCTACCGAAAACGGGTTGAAGTAGCCTGCTTCACCATTGTTGCGACATGCAAAGGCGCCCAGCACTATGATAAGTGCTGCAATGAAGGCGAACAAATTTTTGCGTTTCTCCATACCCGGCAATTGTTGCGTGAAAAAGTATCTTAAAAATCAATTACTACTGCCCGCCAAGCGGGCAGTAGTAATTGATTTTTACCAAAATAAGACCCTACATACCCTGCATAATCCGCATAGCGCCGATTATGCACTGCGTGTGCAGGCAACTGTATTTTTCCAAAATATCTTCGACTCTCTTCGTCTGCTGTCTACTCCTCTACCCCAAATTGCTTTTTGGTGGGCATCGTCAGCAACTTGATGACTTTAATCATAATATGCCCCTGACCATAATAGTCTGTACCTACCCAGCTCATGGCATCGTCCTGATCATTGATGCCTTGAATCATGTACTCACTGTCCTCAGCATCAATGCTGCTGTCAAAGTGGACAGTCACAAACTGCTGATCCTCGCTGCGACCTAAGCCCCAGCTACCCTGGGCTGTTTTTTTATCCCAATGGCCACTCTCAAAAGTGCCGTCGGGATTGAGCTTGTACCAGCGACCTCTGTTGGGGCGATTGTTGGTAGGTGTCTGGGGGTCAATGTAGTATTCAAATACCCAGTACTGTTGGGTGATTACCTGTGCTTCTCTTGAATTGATAGGAACCGGGATGGCCGAGCGAAAAGAGCCGGGGCCTGATGGGGCGGGCTTGTATATGCCGGGATCTATACCGGGCGCCTGAGATTGCTCTGCCTGCGTGGGTGCCTGGTCAGATTTGCAGCCATAAAATGCCCACGCGAGAAAGACCAAAATAAATATTTTTTTCATATACGAACAAATTGAATGGTCAAACAAAATTACTGATTTCTGGCGATTTTCAATAGGTTATTGGCTGTAAGCTCATAGGGCATACCATACACACGGCAAATTACCGCCTCGCTGCTCTTGTTGAGGAGTTCTACCGCCTGATGCGTTACGCGTATGTCGAGCTGCCGCTCTCTGAAGGAGATGGAGAAGGTGTATGACTGCCACTGTTGAGGGATGATTGGGTTGAACTGCAACACGTCATCATAAACTCGCATGCCGCCAAATCCTTTCACAACGGACATCCACGCACCGGCCATACTGGTAATGTGGCAGCCGTCCTCGGTGTCGTTGTTGTAATCGTCCAAATCTAGCCGCGCAGTGCGCAGATACATTTCATACGCTTTCTCCTCTTTGCCAAGGGCAGCTGCCAAAATGGAGTGTACACAGGGGGAGAGCGAAGATTCATGAACCGTTCGGGGTTCGTAGAAATCGAAGTTGCGGGCTATGGTCTCTTTATCAAAAGCATCTTCAAAGAAGTATAAGCCCTGCAGTACGTCGGCCTGCTTGATGAATACCGAGCGGAGAATTCTGTCCCAGCTCCAGTGCTGGTTGATGGGGCGCTCCGCAGGATCCAGCTGATCGGTCGTGAGTAACTCTTTGTCCAAAAATCCTTCCTGCTGCAGGAAGACACCCCGCTCGCTGTCTTCAGGCAGGTAGATATTGGCTGCAATCGTCTGCCAGCGAGCTGCTTCTTCCTTTTCGTCAAAATGTATACGCTCAGCCAGTGCCGCATAGGTGTCCGGCGCCTGCGCCTTTACGTATGCCAGGGCTGTGAGCGTGTACTCCATACACCAGCGTGCAATATAGTTGGTGTACCAGTTGTTGTTGACATTGTTTTCGTACTCGTTGGGTCCGGTGACACCGTGGATGACATACATACCCTTTACTTCCGATATATGCACGCGCTGCGCCCAAAAGCGACTAATGGCAATCAGCACTTCTAGCCCGTAATCGATGAGGTAGGTTTGGTGCCCAGTGTAACGTATGTAGTCATAGATGGCGTAGGCGATGGCGCCGTTCCGGTGAATTTCTTCAAAGGTAATCTCCCATTCGTTGTGACTTTCCGAGCCATCCATCGTCACCATGGGATAGAGGGCAGCGCCTCGTCTGAAACCCAGTTTGGCAGCATTTTCAATGGCCTTGCCAAGGTGTTTATAGCGATACACGAGCAAATTAGCAGCTACTTTGGGCTCAGCGGTTGCAAGGTAAAAAGGAAGGCAGTAGGCTTCTGTATCCCAGTAGGTGCTGCCGCCGTATTTTTCGCCCGTAAAGCCTTTTGGGCCTATGTTGAGGCGCTCATCTTCACCTGTATACGTTTGGTACAGCTGAAAAATGTTGAATCGTATGCCTTGTTGGGCCGCAATGTCACCTTCTATGCGCACATCCGCTTCTGCCCACTTAGCTTTCCATGCTTCAGCCTGCTCTGCGAGCATCTGGTCAAAGCCTTTGTTGAAAGCCTGCTTGACAACCTGCTTGCATCGATCCAGCAATTGCGCAGGCAGGTGGTCACGAGAGGTCACGTTGGCAGCATACTTGTAGACGACTACCTCATCGCCTGCTTTTACGCTGATTTCTGTGGCGCAACCGGCATATTTCTCGCGCTCTATGCGCTGACTTTTGATGTCCAGCTCTTCCCCATTGTGTACAATGCCAAACTTCATGCCGGTGCATACCTGAAAAGCTGTCTTTTTGGTTTGTGTGATTACATAGGCCGAGCGGCGGCGAGCCCGGGTGTCAACTTCCTGCCAGAATTTTTCTTCCCAGTTGGCATCCTGGTTTTTGACGTCTCCATCAATGTAAGAGCGGATGAGTAGCGTGGCACTGAAATCCAGGGGCTTGATGGTGTAGCGAATCGCTCCGGCTTCTTTGTCGACTATACTGCAAAAGCGGGTGGCTTTTACCTCTACCGTACGTCCTTCGGCTATCTGTGCAGTAAAACTGCGTTCGAGATAGCCCGCCTGCATATTGAGTTCTCTTCGGAAGGACAGTATTTTGCACTTCGCCAAATCCAGCGCCAATCCGTCAAACTCAACGTCGAGCCCAATCCAGTTGGGGGCGTTGAGCACCTTGGCAAAAGATTCGGGATAGCCAATCTTCCACCAACCAACCCGCGTTTTATCCGGATAATAAATGCCTGCAAGGTAGCTTCCCTGCAGGCTTTCGCCACTGTACTGCTCCTCAAAATTGGCTCGCTGTCCCTGATAGCCATTGCCAATGCTGAACAGGCTTTCCGATATTTTATTGTATTCAGGAACAAAACCTTCTTCCAGAATACGCCACTCGTCGTGTTGTATGTATTGCTTCATCGTGTCTGGTTGTTGTTAGATGATGAAATCTTTCAAAGTTAACGATTCGCAGAGGAATTGGTGGTCGCTGGCTGCGTGATTTCGTTTTTTTTCTGCTTTCAAAGGCCTTTGTTATGCTTATTTAGTGAGGGATTTCCTGCATGCAGGTTTGCTGTACTTTGGGTTGTGCTTATTTGTTGATTACTGCTTCCCCGCTGCCAGGGTGTCGGTCGAAGGCTCACGATTGCGCCAGTCGTTGAATCAAAACTGCCGGGTCGAGACCGGCAAAATTGCTGATTACCAACTGTGCATGCCCCAGCGCTGCAGGCTCTCCGACGCCTACCGCATAAAAACCACCACTGAGTGCTGCATCAATGCCCTTGGCTGCGTCTTCAAAAACCACACAGCTGGCCGGTGATTCTCCCAGCGCATGGGCGGCCAGCAGAAAAACTTCGGGGTCAGGTTTTGAGCGCGAAAGCTCACTGCCGTCAACGAGCGCCGAAAAATAGGGAGCCAGCCCGGTCTGGGCAATAATGGCGCGTGCATTTTTACTGCCTGAACCAATGGCTAATAAAATACCCATGGTACGGGCTTTTTCCAAAAAATCAATCACGCCCGGAAGAATCTCACTGGCATCCATGTCGCGCACATAGGTCTGGTACCAGCCGTTTTTCTTGTCCGCCAGTGCTTCCTTTTCTTCCGCAGACAGCCCTTGTACATTGCCCCAGTGCAGGATGAGCTCCAGCGATTCCATGCGCCCCACTCCTTTGAGCAATTCATTGCGCTCTTCAGTGAAATCAAATCCCAGCTCATTGGCAAGCCGCCGCCAGGCGAGGTAGTGGTAGCGGGCAGTATCAACAATTACGCCGTCGAGGTCAAAAATAAATGCTTTTATCATGCTCGTAAGTATTGTTCTGATTTATGCCGGCTCACTGAGCTGGCTGCGAATTTCCTGCAGCAACTCATTGGCTGCATGCAGACTTCTCACGCCTTCTTTGCTCATAATGAGGAAGCGCGCTGCCTGCTTGAGTGACAGGCCTCTCAACTTGCCCTGGCTGTTGATGAATTGTATGAGTTGCTGGAATTGCGCTGTCTCGTAGTAAGGACTTTGTGGATTTTCAACAAAGTAGCAGCGCAATTTGCGCTCTCTGAGTACAATGCGCTCAAAACCAAGTTCTTTACATACCCAACGAAGGCGTACGCCGTCAAAAAGTTCCCGAACCTGTGGCGGTATACGTCCAAACCGGTCGCGCAGCGATTGCTCAAATTGCTGCAACGTTCCTTCATCCGGGAGCGCGTCCAGAGCTGTATACAGGCTAAGCCTCTCCTGAACGTTGGATACATACTCATCCGGGATGAGCATCTCAACATCAGTATCTATCTGCACGTCGCGTACGAATACGCGTTCCCGACTAATCTCTTCCTGAAAGGTATCTTTAAACTCGTTGTGCTTGAGCTCATATACGGCTTCTTCGAGTATTCGCTGGAAAGTCTCGTAGCCAATATCTGCAATGAAACCACTTTGTTCGGCTCCCAGCATGTTGCCGGCTCCTCTTATGTCCAGATCGCGCATGGCTATATCAAATCCACTGCCCAAATCGGTGTATTCTTCCAGCGTGCGCAGGCGTTTGCGGGCTTCGGGCGTGAGTACCGACAAGGGTTTGGTAATCAGGTAGCAGAAGGCCTTGCGATTGCTGCGTCCTACCCGTCCGCGCAATTGATGGAGATCCGAGATGCCAAAGTTATGGGCTTCGTCTATAATCATGGTGTTGGCATTGGGTATGTCAAGTCCCGTCTCTATAATGTTGGTGCACAGCAGCAAGTCGTAGCGGCGTTCAATAAAATCAACCAGTACTCGCTCAAGTTCATCCGCGGGCATCTGCCCGTGCGCCATGGCAATGTGTATGTCTGGGCACAGTCGCCGAATGTGCGCAAGCTTGTCGGCCAGGTCTTTAACCCGGTTGTGGACAAAAAATACCTGCCCCCCGCGGTTGATTTCAAAATAAATTGCATCCCGAATGAGGGCGTCATTGGGCATACGCACTTCCGTATGGATGGGCTGCCGGTTGGGCGGCGGGGTGCGGATTACCGACAGGTCTCTGGCAGCCATCAGGCTGAATTGCAGGGTGCGGGGTATGGGCGTGGCAGTCAGGGTCAGGGTATCTACGTTGACTTTGAGGTTGCGAAGCTTTTCTTTGGCAGCTACTCCAAATTTTTGCTCTTCATCAATAACCAACAGACCAAGGTCCTTGAATTTAATCTCTTTCCCCAACAAGGCATGGGTGCCTATGACAACGTCTACCTGACCATCTTCCAGCTTAGCAATTACCTGCTTCTTTTCGGCAGCTGTGCGGAAGCGGTTGAGGTAATCGATAGAGGCACCAAAAGGGCTGAGCCGCTCGCCGAAGGTTCTGTAATGCTGTAGCGCCAGAATGGTCGTAGGTACCAGCACAGCCACTTGCTTGCCTCCCAAAATGGCCTTGTAAGCCGCCCGGATGGCCACTTCCGTTTTGCCAAAGCCTACATCGCCGCAGATGAGCCTGTCCATGGGGTAGGGCTTCTCCATGTCGGCTTTTACATCCAGGGTGGCCTTGAGTTGGTCAGGGGTATCTTCGTAAATGAAACTGGATTCCAGTTCCATCTGTAGGTAATTGTCGGGCGGAAAGGCGTGCCCCTGGCTGGACTTTCGCAGCGCATATAGCTTGATAAGCTCGGCGGCGATATCCTTGACTTTCTTCTTGGCCTTCGCTTTGAGGTTGCGCCAGGCATCCCCACCAATTTTGTCGAGTACAGGTGGTTCGCCTTCTTTGCCGCTGTATTTTGACAGCTTGTGTAAAGCGTTGATGCTCACATAGAGCAGGTCATTGTTCTTGTATACAATTCTGACGGATTCCTGTACCTGTCCGTTGACGTTGATTTTTTCCAGGCCGCTAAACCTGCCAATACCGTGGTCAATGTGCACCACAAAATCTCCGGGCTGCAGCTCACGGAGCATGCGCAGGTTGATCGCCTGGTCGGCAGTAAATCCGCGCTTGAGCTTGTATCGGTGGAAACGCTCAAAGAGCTGATGGTCCGTATAACAGGCAATTTTCAGATCCTGGTCGAGGAATCCTTCATGGATGGCCTGCAGCACTGGCTGGTAGCTGATGTGGGCTTCCAGGTCGTGGAAAATGGCGTCCAGCCGCTCCAGCTGCTTGGGGTTGTCGGAAAAAAGGTAGTTGGCTATGCCCGCCTGGGTATTTTCCTGCAGGTGCTTGATGATGAGCTCAAACTGCTTTCTGAAGGGAGGTTGGGGCTTGCTGTGAAAAGCAATGATTTCTACCGGTGCTAAGCTCGCCTGTCGTTGTTCGCCAAACACAATCACAGGCAGGTTTTTTAAATCTGCTGCCGTCTCTCCGGGACGAACAAAGGCGCGGTCGCGAAAAACTTCTGCCCGCTCATCTTCGTCCAGTATGGTAATGCTGTCCGCATAGTCGCTGGCTTGTTCAAAGCAGTGCAGTAGCCTGTCAATCAGCTGATCATAATCACTGACCCAGATAGCCGTCTGTGCGGGCAATATGCTGAAAAGGGAGACTTTCTGATGCCTCTTAAAACGTGTATTGATGTTGGGAACCAGAGAAATCCGGCTGATGCCCGCGACGGATAGCTGGGTCATAGGGTCAAAAGTCCGTATGCTCTCAACCTCGTCATCGAAAAGTTCTATGCGATAGGGATATTCATTGCCGTAGGAAAACACGTCGACAATGCCGCCGCGTATGCTGTACTGCCCCGGCTCGTACACAAAATCCTCGCGCCGAAACCCATATTCATTCAGAAAACTGATGAGGGTGTCGACATCCAGTGATTCACCCTGCAAGATGCTGATGCGGCTCTTGTCGAGTACTTCGGGGGATACAACCTGTTCGAGCAGCGCTTCCGGATAGGTGACAATCAGATGCCCCTCGCGCTGTGGCTGGGTAATCTGGTTGACTGTCTCTGTGCGCTGAAGTACATTGGCGGTATCGAGCTGGTCAAAATAGAGAGGCCGTTTGAAGGAGTCTGGAAAAAAATGAGGCGAACGGTCGCCTGTCAGGCCTGCAAGGCTATTGTGCAAGTAGGCTGCTTCTTCTTTGTTGGCAGCAACAATGAGCTGGCTGCGACTGCCCTGAGCCTGGACGGCAGCGATAGCGAAGGCGGGCAGCGCACCGGTCAACCCGGTCAGCTGTATGCGAGCCGCAGGCTGACCAGCCAAAAGCTGTACAATGCGCCTGCTTCTCGAGTCTTCGTCGGTGTAGCGTCTGAGTAATGCGTGTAGCGGATTCACGGCGCAAAGATAAAATTGTCAGCCTGTATTGTCTGCATAATTGGCAGCATAAAAATCCGTGTGCAGCGAGCCTTCACAGCTCGCTGCACACACTGTAGCGCCGCACCTCTCACAGTTAGTATTCCAATACGCGCGGGAGCTCCTTAGCGTACTCAATCCAGGCGCTGACTTCCGTATGGTTGGGCGCCCGCCGGCACAATTGTTTCTCCTCGTTGACTTCCGCCATCTTCTGGCAGAGGTTGTCTGCATTGCGACGGGCAAGTTCGGCGACCGTATCCACGCCCGCAGCCTCCAGCAGATCAGAAAACTCAGACCCGACACCCTTGACGCGCAGCAAATCCGCTTTGTTGGCAAAATCCAGCACCAGCTTATCAGATAGGCCGGTCTTTTCGGCCAGCTGCTTGCGCAGGGCCGGCGTACGCGTCTGCTCGAGCAGTTGCTCCGTATTGCTGATACCCTCCGTGCGGAGCTTTTCTCCATACACAGGGCCTATGCCCTCAATCTCTTCGATTTTGTAATGTCCCATAATACATGAATTTATCGTCCTACTCGTATGGCTTTTCGGTTACGCCCCGTTTTTGAAGTGGTCGCTGGCCTCCACTGCCTGCCGCTGCGCGCCGGCCGTTGCACAGGCCTGCCGCGGCTTTTATTTTTTATGTGAAAAAAGCCAGGGCAGGAGGAGCGGCTCCGCAAAAGCATTGTCCCAGCTATTGTGGCCAACACCTGGGTATTCTGTGTAGATCACGGGTATATCATGGTCTCGAATGGCATTGACCATCCGGCGAGACAGTTCGGGGAAGACAACCTTATCATCGGATCCGTGGAAAATCCATAGGGGCGTATAGGGGGCATATAGGGGACTGAGAGCGGGATTGCCGCCACCACAGATAGGAAAAGCGGCTGCAAAGAGCTTTGGCTGGCGTGCCAGCAGTTCAAAGCTGCCCATGGCTCCCATGGAAAGACCGCCAAGGTAAAGGCGGCCGCTGTCTATGGGCTCGTCGGCCAGCAGCTTGTCCAGCAACTGCATGGCCATGCCCAGAGAAGGACCGGGCTCCTCATGAAACGGAAAGCTGAGCTGCCGCTCACCATCGACTTGCTTGGATTCAATTCTCGCCCAATAGTCATCAGCAGCACACTGCGGGAATACTACGATAGCCGGAAATTGACGCCTGACCAGGGTGTCGGCAAACAAGCGGGCACCATGGGTCAGCTGGGCCTCGTTATCCTGGCCGCGTTCCCCGGCTCCGTGCAAAAATAATACCAGCGGGTAAGGCCCCCCTTTAGGGTAGTCCGCAGGGTACAGGATGCGATAGGGCAGGCTGTCACCCGCACTGACAAAAACACGTTTTTGGTAGGGGGAGCTCTGTTGAGCCCACAGCTTATTGGACAGCGTTGCCGAAACGGCCAGCAACATGGCTACCGCTACCTGCCAGAATTTGCGCATACGTCTCTGTTTGTTCATTACACAACTCGCTGGCGCAGCCAGCAAAAGGGTTATATATTTTTTTCTTCCAAAAAATGCTGCCAGCCAGCCAGCTGGCCGCCCTTCATTACCCGTGGAATCTTACTCTGCCCGTTGAGGCGCCCGCGTTCCCGCTGCCAGTCGTTAAAGACGTGTACAGGCAGAAAACTCACCTTGGGTGCATCGAGCATGGCAGAGCGCTCCGCCTTATAATCGTCATTGACTTGCATGAGCGCCTCATCCAGCAGTTGAAGAAAAAGCTGCGCATTGGCAGGAGGCTGCCGGCAGCCTACGTACCAATGGTGGCCAAAGTGCCCGCCGGCTTTGATGCCGCCTACGGTGTATTCCGGAATGGCCATATTCAACCGCTGCTCGACCTGCATAATGGCCTTGTTCATGTTGTCAACACTTAGGTGCTCACCACACATACTCAAAAAATGTTTGGTGCGACCGCTAATGATGATTTCCTGCTGCGCAGGGTCAGTGAAGCGCACCGTATCGCCAATCAGGTAGCGCCAGGCGCCTGCACAGCTGCTGAGCAACAGGGCATAGTCAATGCCGGCTTCTACTTCGTCAATGGTGAGTGTCATTGCACTTGGTTTCGGCATGCCCTCTTCATCGAAATTGTCGTCGTTGAAAGGAATGAACTCGTAAAAAATTCCGTTGTCGAGCACCATTTTCATGGCATGGGTGCCGGGCCGCGACTGAAAGGCAACGAAGCCTTCAGAGGCAAGGTAGGAATCCATGTAGAGGAGCGGCTCGCGCAGCAGTTGCTCAAAGCTTTTCCGGTAGGGCTCGAAGGCTACACCTCCGGTGGCAAAAACTTGCAGGTTGGGCCACAACTCGTGGATGTTGCTGAGCTTATGGTGGGCTATGATGTGCTCCAGTGTGAGCTGTACCCAGGACGGAATGCCCATCATGGCAGCTATATCCCACTTATGAGCCTGCTGTACAATGGCCTTTACCCGCTGATCCCAGTTGGGCAGTCGCGCAACGGCTATGCCTGGCTTGTAGTACCGCCTTACCCATACCGGCGGCCGACCAGCATTGATGCCGCTAAGGTCGCCCGCATAAGCGCCCGTAGGCAGCTGCTGCAGGCTGGCGCTGCCGCCAATCATCAGCCAGTCTTTGCCAAAAAAACTATCGGGCAGGTTGTATTTGGGCAGGCAGGCAAACATGCGCAGCGCCGCATGCCGCATGGCCCGGGTCATGGCAAAGGTCACGGGAATGTACTTGCTGGCAGCACCTGCTGTGCCCGAACTGAGCGCAAAGTGCCTGACAGTGCCCGGCCAGCATACATCCGCTTCACCCTCCAGACAACGGTGCCACCACTGGTTGAAAATCAAATCGTAGTCGTGTATTGGTAGTTGCTGCTGGTATGCCTCAAACAGATTCTTTGCTTTCTGCAGCCGCCCAAACTGATAATGCTTGCCGATGGCGGTAGCCGCCGATCTGCGCAGCAGCAACTTGAGCACCTGTCGCTGCTGCGCAGCCGCCGACAACCGGGGCTGGTCTATTTTTTGTACCAGCACAATACTGCGCTTGATCAACCGGCTTGCAACATCTTGCACCGCAGGGATGTGCGGGATTTTTAACGGCATGATCAGGTGGTTTTTATTACGGATAAAGATAAGGTTTTTTTACAAATCCCGTCAGCTGTTTTCCACAAGCTGGCTTTTTTCCTGCCGCCGCTGGTACTCCAGTATGAGTATACGGGCTGCTAGTGCGATGAGTACAATGAGTCCGCCCGCAATGGCCATTGGTGCAGGCCATTCGCCGTAGCCGATAATGACCCATACGGGGTTGAGCACGGGCTCCAGCATGCTGATAAGTACACTCTCCACAGCCAATATGCGCTGCAGGCCATAGGTAAACAGTAAATAACCCATGCCAATCTGCACAAACCCTAGAAAGCCCAGCATCAGGTGCTCCTCGCCGGTAGCAGGTGGCGAAGCCCACCAAAAGGGGACCCCCGCCAGCATGACCCACAGGTTTCCCCAAAAAATGCTGGCTACATGGTAGCGCGGGGCGTTGAGCCGCTGGCCCAGAAACAGGGCTGCCAGCAGAAGCCCCGAGATAGCTGCCAACGCCATGCCCATGCCGCCGCTGGCGTCAAAGTCGTCAAGAAAAAATAAACCCATGCCGGCAAAGCAGACAATGGTGGTTACTATGTCTACGAGCTTCCGCTCGGTCTTTAGCAGCCAGGGCTCAAGCAGCAGTATGTAGGCTGTACCGGTATATTGCAGGAAAATGGCGTTGGCGGCCGTCGTAAGCTTGGTGGAAACGACAAAGGTGATGAGCAGAAATGCATAAAAAAAGCTGTTGAGCCACATCTGCCGGTTCATGTGCAGGAGCTCCCGCCGATATACGATGCCAAACAGAATGGCCGCGTACAGCGAACGGTAGAATAATATGGTCATAGCATCCTGTGGCAGCAGCTTTATGAAAAGTCCTCCCGTACTCCACAACAGGGCGGCTACAACCGTAGCCAGTATGCCTTTGCTTTTCTCGTCCATAACCTGCATATTTGTTGCGAAGATATAAAATTGCTGCCCACTTGCCGGCCTCAGGGTCCAGGGGGACGCTTTCTTCTGACACTTTTTTGTAAAATACCGCGTTTGTAACTGACGGGCTTATCTTTTATGTGCCTCGCGTGTTTATTCATAACATCTTGCTTATTTTTGTTTTTTTTGTATTTGTGCTAATGCTAACCGATAAATTATCAGTCATGAATCTTCCTAAATCTTCAGGACTATCCCTGCTTTTTTCCCTGTTACTGACTTCTCTCTGGGCGCAGCCCAGTCTCGCTCCTGCCTCGACCGAAAATAGCCTGCTCTGGGAAATCAGTGGTAATAGTCTCCGACAGCCCAGCTATCTGTTCGGGACAATCCACATGATCCCCGCATCGGATTTCTTCCTGCCCGAAAGTGTGAAACGTGCCTTCAATGCATCCGCTACGGTCACCTTCGAAATCGATACCGAAAATATGGACAATCCTATGATGCTCTTTTCCATGCTCGGCAATATGACCATGAAAAATGATACCAGCCTGCGGGATCTGCTGACAGAGGGTGAATATCGCCTGGTGAAAAATCATTTCGACGAACTAGGGCTGCCGCTAAGTATGCTGGAGCAGGTGAAGCCTATCTTCCTCTCTGTACTCGCTTCCAATGATATGGGTGGGGATGGCACCGAAATGGCAATGGATGGAATGAAAAGCTATGAAATGGAGCTCACCAGCATGGCACAGGAAAGCAATAAAAAAATCGAAGGCCTCGAATCTATTGCTTACCAGCTGAGCTTGTTCGATAGTATCCCGTATGCCGTGCAGGCCAAAATGTTGGTAGAGGCTGTCGCCGGCGGTGATAGAGGATCCTATGAGGAGGACGAAGATCCGCTGGATGTACTCATAGGACATTATAAAAACCAGAATATTATTAAGCTGCAGGAGCTGGTGGAAGCAGAGGAGGGTATCGAAGGCTTCCAGCAAGTGCTTCTGACCAATCGCAACCGCAATTGGATTGAGCCTATGGCCAAAATGATGCGCCGCGAAACGGTCTTTTTTGCCGTAGGCGCTGGCCACCTCGCCGGTGCGGATGGCCTCATTGCATTGCTTCGGGCTGAGGGCTATCAGTTGATGCCTTTGCGTGATTAATGCGCGCTTCGTCTGCTGTAAAACCCCGGCCTCTTTGTCGTTTATAGCCTTTGCGTTATCAATGCCTCGCTTCCTAAGTGTGATGTATGTACGATAATTTTAAAATTATTTCCGCTGGCGCTGGTAGCGGAAAAACCTTTCGCCTTACCTCGGAGCTCGTGGGTCTGTTGGCGTCCGGCCAGGTCCGCCCCTCGGGCATCATCGCAACTACTTTTACCCGGAAGGCTGCAGCTGAGCTGCAGGAACGGTTGCGGGTGAGGCTGCTCGCAGCCAATATGCCACAAGCAGCAGACGCGCTGTCCAATTCGCTTATCGGTACTGTCCATGGACTTGGAATCAAGTTGTTGCGGCGCTTCGCTTTCGAGGCGGGGGTCTCGCCATTGGTGGATATTTTACCGGAGGGGGACGAGCAGCTAATTTTCAACCAGAGTTTATCCGCCTCTCTTTCCATGGAGCTAATTGAGGAGATGGATCTGCTCTGCGATCGCCTCGGGTATAATGCTAAAGGGGGTAGCTTTGACTGGCGCAGGGAGCTGAGGGCTATCGCTGATCTCGCTCGCGCCAACGATATTTCTCTGGAGGGGCTTTCTGTCAGCTGCCAAAAATCGGCGGAGACCTACCGGCAGCTGTTGCCGGCCGTCGACCCTTCCCTGACCGTAGAGGTGGCTCACCGGCGGCTGGCAACTTTGCTGCGTGAGAGTATTGAGGCGCTTGCGGAAAGTAAGGATGCTACCAAAAAAACAGCGGATGTGCTGAGTCTGCTCAGGGCCTCATTGCGCGAGTACGAACTGCGACAGGAGCTCTTCTGGCATCAGTGGGCGCGTATTGCTAAGCTGGAGCCTAGTGTCAAAAGTGCAGGCTTGGTGGAGGATCTGGTCGCTTTCGCAAACCGCCACGAGGAGATGGGGGCCTTCCAGGAGGACATATTCCGCTTCGCGTACCTGTTGTTTCAAATGGCAATCGACGCACTTCGGGAGTACGCTTCCTATAAGCATCGCCGTGGATTAATCGACTATACCGACATGGAGGTATTGGTCAATCGGCTGCTGGACAGGGAGGAAGTCAGGGCAGTGCTGAAGGATGAGCTCGATCTGCTGATGGTGGATGAGTTTCAGGATACCAGTCCTATACAGTTGAGTATTTTTCTTAAATTGTCGCGACTGGCCAAAAATAGCGTTTGGGTAGGGGATCCCAAGCAGTCAATCTATGGGTTTCGGGGGGCAGAGCCGGCACTCATGCAGGCTATCGTCGAGGCTACCGGGGGCATACGGCCGGAGAATATTCAGACCGACTCCTGGCGTTCCCGCTCCGATCTGGTACTCGCAGCAAATGCTATCTTTACCAAGGCTTTTTCATCGCTGCCAGCCGACCAGGTGGCACTCAACCCTCGTCGGCAAGATGCCACAGGACAGGGTAGGGCGCTCGTGCATTGGCATTTTACCAAAGAGGATGGGGGAAAAAGGGCTCCCGCAGCGGCCTGGACGTATGAACGTGTCGCGCAGGCTATTGCGGAATGGCTAAACGATGGGCCGCTGGTGGAGGATCGCGATACCAAAAAGTTGCGCCGGGCAGTGCCCGGAGATATTGCTATTCTCTGCCGCAACAACAGCAATTGTGAAAAAATGGCCGCTGCACTTCATACGGCTGGCCTGCAGGCCGCCTTGCCCCGCAAGGGCCTGTTGTCAACGCCGGAGGCTTGCCTCGTACTGGCTTGCCTCAAGTATCTCCTCAATGAGGAGGACTCACTTTCCAATGCAGAAATTCAATTGCTGGCTGCGCGTAAGCCGCTGCAGGAAATTGTCGATGACAGACTTAGCTATCTGGAAAAAGTGGAGGGGCAGGGGAGGTATCCTTCGCTGCGGTGGGCCGAGGAGGATCCTTTTATCGCACGCCTCAATGCGCTTCGACCCCTGACGGGGCAGTTGTCAAGTGCTGAGCTGCTGCACCGTGTGTGGAAAGATCTTGCACTGGAGCAGATCGTGCTGGCCTGGGGACAGGCGTCGCAGCGACTGGCCAATATAGATCAGCTTCGCCGCCTCGCGCTGGACTATGAGGTGAGCTGTAATCAAATGCAATCAGCAGCTTCGCTGGGTGGGTTCTTGCTTTGGCTGGGCCAACGCGCGCGCCGGGCAGAGGATGCACAGGGTGCAGGGGAGAGTCCACAGGCTGTCAATGTACTCACGTATCACAAAAGTAAAGGCCTCGAGTGGCCGGCTGTCATTGCGTGCGATCTGGATAGTGCACTCAAAGCAGAGGTCTGGGGCCTCGAACTGATTGCCGAAAATGAAACGCCACAGCTTCATGACATTCTGGCCAATCGCTGGATCCGGTATTGGACTTTTCCTTATGATACCTATATGCGCGGGACACCGCTGCAACAGCGTGTCGATGAAAGTCATTGGAAGGTGCTTAAGAAAAAACAGGCGCTGGAAGAGGAGGCTCGACTGCTCTATGTAGGCCTCACCAGAGCAAGGGACTATCAAATTTTCCCGACCAGTACGGCCGATACTAAGTGGCTCAACCGAGTGTTTAACCAAGGGGATGAATCTATTCCTGTACTGGATCCACTTACCGATGAAACGCCTTGGGATTGGGCTGGCTGCTTCCTCTCCAAGGATACGAAAAACCGGGTAGCGGCAGCAGAGGAAGTAGCGGGAGCACCGCTGCCTGCCGAGCTGCCTTTCTTCCCGGAGGCGGGTAGTGGAACTTTGTCCCACGATGAGTATCGGTTGGATCCTGTTGGGTATGCAGAAAAGTATGGCCGTACTTTCTACACTGCACAGGTAGTTGCCTATGGTCAGCCGCTGGGGGGAATGCCGTTGGTGGAAATTGGGGTGTGGCTCAAACTGATCAATCAGTGGCTTATGGCTGATGATGTGCTGCTGGAGGTGTCGGAAAGAATGGACCTCGCTGATGCAATGATTGAACGTTATCGCTTGTTGTCTGCAGAGCCGCCGCCGCCGGAAGTAGATGCTGCCGCGCTCTGCCGGCTTTCAATGCAGTGGCAACAGTGGCTGGGTGCGCAAGGGGCCTTGTCTGTAGAGCGCCGCCTTCCGCTGGTCTATCCTAAAGGGGGACAGTTGTTTTCAGCAGTTATTGACTGGGTAATTACCCTGCCGGAGGGGCGGTTGATTATCCTGGATGCTACCGTTATTGGTGACCAGATCGAGCAGAACGCCAGGGACTTGGGTGCCTGGTTGTCATTGGCTGGAGAGGCATTGCAGGCCGCCTCGCCCGGAAAAATTGTAGGCTACCGGGTACATTTCCCCTGGCGGGCTAGTGTGGTTGAGGTTCGAACGGGCACTACCAACTAGCTTCTTTCTAATAGGTATGTGCGAAGTGAAGTGGCTAAAAACTGATTTTCATAGCCAACAATTAGCTCCCGTCGGCCATGTGTTGGCGCAGAAATTCAATGCTGTAATCAACTATCTTTTCTGTATCCGCAGGCAGTTGTTGGGTGATTAGTGGGTGCGTCATGCCAAAACTGTGATCGGCTCCTTCCAACAGCCTGAGCGTTGCAGCGGGCTGCCAGGAGGCTAGTCGAAGCGCGGCTTCGTGGGGTATGGAGGCGTCGGCTGTGCCGTGCAAAATCAATATAGGAATTTGAAGAGATGCTATGGCTGCCTGGGTATCGTAGGCAAGCTCGTGCGCAATGAAGTCCTGGTACATTTGAAAATAAATAGGAAAGCGCTGCTTGGTCCGGTGATTCTGTACTTCATAGAAGCCTTCGGCGCGCCAGCGATCAATGAAACTCGGCTCCTGCCAGGCGTAGTCCAGCGTACCGACGGCGGCCCAGGTGATGAGCGCTTTTATTCTGCTGTCCTGCGAAGCCTTAATAATACTGATGCCTCCTCCCCGGCTGTGGCCAATGAGACAAATTCGCTCCGGATCACATACCTCAGCAGGTAGGTTCTCAATGCCATGGGTTACCCAATTGATGACACTGTCCAAGTCCGCTAGTTCCTTGCTGTAGTTGTTGTGCCCAAAGGCTTCAATATCTGTATGGTAGCTGAGGTTGTCGCAGGTGACGCCGTTGTGCGAAAAGTTGAATTTGAGGAAGGCAAAACCTGCACTGGCAAAGTGTCGGGCAATAAGATCCCACCCGCCCCAGTCCTTAAATCCCTTAAAACCATGCGCAAAAATGACGGTCGGAAGCCCCGACTGGTGGGCAGGGTGATAGAGATCTACCAGTACCGCCTGCCCGCGGGCGCCCTCCAATTCGATATTTTTATGAATGGTAACTGACATAGAGTGCTGCGAGTCAATTGTTGCGTTGATGATTGTGTTTATGCGAGCGTCCAGCTCGTACCTTCTTTGCTGTCCTTGAGTATGACGCCCGCCTCTTTTAGTTCATCCCGGATTTTATCAGAGGTTGCCCAGTCTTTGTTGGCTCTTGCTTGTAGTCGAAGGTTGATGAGAACCTGCATAATATCATCAAGCACACCTGACTGTGAGGCTTCATCACTTTCATCTTTGAGACCGAAGACTTGATCAATGAATGCAGTGAAAGTTTCCTTCAGTCGCTCAAGGGTGACCGCAGACACATCCGCCAGAGAAAGCTGACCTCCGTTGAGACTATTAATGCGGGTGACCAGTTCAAAGAGACGTGCCATCGCCTTGGGTGTGTTGAAGTCATCGCTCATCTCCGTATATACAGCCTCAATCAGGTCGTTGATTTCTCGATCGAGGTCGCTGCTGACGGCAGCAACGGAAGGGGAGGTGAGCGATTGTAGCGTTTTGTAGCTCTCCATAAGCCGCCGGTATCCTTTCTCTGCTGCTTGCAGACCCTCATCAGTGAGATCCAGCGGACTGCCGTAGTGGGCCTGCAGCATAAAAAATTTGACGGTCATGGGACTGTATCCCTTGCTCACGTGCGGGCTGTCACCACTGAATAACTGTGTCGGCGAAATGGTGTTGCCGTCGCTCTTGGACATTTTTTTGCCGTTTAGCAGCAACATGTTGGTATGCAGCCAGTAACGTGCTCCCGCATGACTGCAGGACCCCACATTCTGGGCAATCTCATTCTCGTGGTGAGGAAACTTGAGGTCGTTGCCGCCCCCGTGAATGTCAAAGGTTTCTCCGAGGTATTTTGTACTCATGGCCGAACACTCGAGGTGCCAGCCCGGAAATCCGACAGACCACGGGCTATTCCATACCATAATGTCCTCCGGCCGCGCTTTCATCCAAATGGCAAAGTCGGCAGGGTGTGCCTTCTCATCCTGGTTTTTGAGGTTATCGCGACTCTCAGCTATAAGTTCCTCCAATACGCGACCCGAAAGCTTGCCGTACAGACCTGGGTTCTCCTGCGCAAATTTGATAGTATTGAAGTAGACGGAGCCGTTGCGCTCATAGGCGTACCCGCGGTCAAGGATGGTTTGTACCATCTCTATCTGTTCCGGAATGTGGCCTGTTGCCCGTGGCTCTATGCTGGGTGGGAGGGTGTTGAAAATGCGCATCATGTCGAGAAACCCTACTGTATACTTTTGTGCAACCTCCATAGGCTCTAGCTGTGCTATGCGCGCGCCCTTAGCCATCCTGTCCTCACCGTCGTCGGTCAGGTGGCCCACATCCGTGATGTTTCGTACATAGCGGACACGGTAGCCCAAATGGAGTAAGTAGCGATAGATTACATCGAAGCTGACAAAGGTGCGGCAGTTGCCCAAATGTACATCATTGTATACCGTCGGGCCGCAAACATACATGCCGGCATAGCCCTCTACCAGCGGCTGAAATACTTCTTTTGTCCTGCTAAGGCTGTTGTACAGCGTCAGTTTCGATTGCATCTTCACTTGGTTTTCCACTCCGGTAGCTGCTTCGTTGAAGTGGATTGTTCACAATATAATCAGTGGAGCTTTCGGGGGGAAATCCCGCCATCCATGCAAAGGTAAGCATTGTTGACAATTTTGCGCCCGCAGGCGCGCGCATTCCACTGCTACGAGTAGATTATATTATAAATAAAGCCATCCCGCAGTGAGTGCGGGATGGCGAAGGGTCATCACAACGATACGCTATATGATGCGCATATAAGCAGACCAAAGACTGCTTATATGCCCACATAACGCTGTTTGTGTCTTATTTCTTGCTCTGTACAGCCAAAGAATAAATGACCAATCCAAATCCAATCTTGTTGACTGCGTCACCAATGTTGTAGATTACGTCCATGCTTTGTACATTCAGTACGCCACTCAGCCAGCCTGACTCAGGAATGGCCATGTAGCCGATTGGGTAGATCGCCCAACCTACAAGAATGAACCATCCGAGTGTGCTGAATGCCTTCTGGAGTATCGGATCTGATGAGTTCGTCGCCAACTTCTTAGCGGATCCCATCCATACTTCATACAGGATACCTACATAGCCGAGAGTCGAAATGAAACCCCAAAGTGGTGACTGGTCGCGGAACATAGTCTCGCCCAGATAACCGGCTACGAGCATCAGTACACTGTAGGCAATCATCTTCCACATCAGACCGATGCGGGCACCAAATGCCTTCAGAATCAGGTAGAACTCTACGCACATGAGCGGAACTGTCAGAATCCAGTCAATGTAACGAAACTCCGTGGGAGAAGATTGATTCTCTGCCCAGAAGTCGCGCATGTAGAAGTAGTGAACCGCTGCGATGAAGGTAATCAAACCGGAAACGAGCAGGGAGGTTCTCCACTTGCTCTCCTGATTCCACATTTCAACAAAGAAAAATACAGATGCTGCCATCATGGCCATTGAGCCAATGAAAAAGGTGAAACCTACATAGTCGCCTGACTTGAGATTTGCCAGTAACAGCGTTTGGAAAGTAACCATAGAATCCATAATGAGTGGTATTTTATATTTGGTTAATAAATGCAAATCATTGTTTTACTTCTGAAGATCCGTTTCTGATAACCAGCGCTCGCTCATACAGCCGATCAATCAGAATGGCATGCGGAGTCGTAATGATGGAGATGAAAAGGAAAAGTGTGCCCCACCCCAAGGGCTGGGCTGCCCACTGATATTGGTAGTAGCCAAGTGCCACCAAGCCGGCAATCGCCAGCAGTGACATGGGTACGATCTGTCGCAAGTACATCTGACTACTATAAGCACCTTTGTAAAGCCGACGAAATATGCCTATCTGATCCAGGGTTGCAGCCAAAGAGTGCCACACAACGAAGTAAATCGAAAATCCCACCAATAGCGGTGTAAATGAAAATAAGGCAGCTAAGAGACAGAGGTTGGCAAGCTCACCAGCAAATGCATCGTCGCTCAGTATCGAGCGCTCATTTAGGTGGCTGAGCATAACTACGTTGCCAAAGAAAGAGAGTCCAATCAATACTCGCCTGACACCATCGTCCAATACATAAGCCTTTCCTGTAATTTCAGCAACAATGGTGGCGGCCTCTTCATGATGTATGAGAATCGGAAATCCAAGCACAAACCCTCCCCACAATAGGTATACAAGTCTTGCCTGCCATCGATTGCTGAACGCAAGCGCGTGCCAGTGCGACTGGCCAAAATGATAAACAGATACCAAGACAAACAAAACAAACGCCCATTGGGCATAAAAGTACCATAAGAGTCCGTAACCGATAATCGCCGCCAAATAGTAACTGTAAAAGGTCCACTTGACCGACTGTGGTTGATCTGATTTGACGAATAACCTGAAGACAAGGTAGTCAGAGGCTCCATGGGGAATGCCCAATAAGATAATCACCAATACTATCCAGCTGACGGCATTCTCTCCCGCCAGTACCGGCCCAAATACCCCCAGAAAGATAGCAAACAAGGTGATTAACCTCGCAAGCTTGCTCACAACGGGTGAATGGAATGTATAGGCTGGAATCATTTGAATTTATCTGCTGATTAAAAATTATTATTCACAATTACGTTAGAGGGTGTAATTAATGTTGGCTAAGTGATAAGACAAAGATATATTTTTAATGTTCAAAAATTTTAGAAAAAACTGTAAGAATTATTTTTGTTGATGTGTGTAATTAATACATTAAGGCATTTTTAATTTGTTATTCTGTGTTTTGTGCTGTAGCCTTGAGCGGAATAGTGTTGAATAAAGTTCAACAAAATGACTGGCTTGTTTATTTTTGTTGAACTCTGATGAAGTGGCCGTACACAAAAGGCTTGGGAGGTATTATGGCAGCTAGGTCGGGTGCCTGGAACAATGGATTATCGGGCCGATTTAGTTTGTTTACGCATGTACACAATGAAAATCAGGGTGGCTTTGCGTAAAAAATGTTATTTTTCCGTCAGCTAACTTCTTTGATCATTTGTCGGGGCTTTGCTTTGTACCCTCAATACTTGTCGGGTTGCCTGACAGGGGGCGGGCTGGCATTGTTGTCCGGCGTATACAATGAAATACCAACGATTATATGTCTGCTCACTCCTTTTTCTGTAGTAGTGCACGGTTCGTACTAACGGGCTGCTTCTCCGTTGGCTTTGTAATCTGCCTGGTGTTGGTCATGCTGGCTGGCGTCGCTTCAGCACAGCCGCTGGTACTGGACGAAAGGGCCAGGGCTAAAGTCATTAATGAATTACTCGAAGATAGATTCAATACGCTGCTGCCGCAGTTGATGCGACGGGAAGGTATTGATATGTGGATTGTCATTTCCCGGGAGTATAATGAAGATCCTGTAATGAGAACCATGCTGCCCGCCGAATGGCTTTCTGCCCGCCGGCGGACTGTGATGGTTTTTTTTGACGCAGGGCCAGATAAACCATTGGAAAAATTAGCTATCAGTCGCTATGACGTGGGTTTGCTGAAGGCTAGTTGGGATCTCAATGTCTTCCCGGATCAATGGGAGGCGCTGTTGGAGATCATCAGCAGCAGAAATCCAAAGCGTATCGGTATCAATATTTCAGATAACTATGGTCTTGCTGATGGACTGGTGCAGACAGAATACGCACTGCTCATGCAATATCTGCCAAAAAACTACAGGGAACGGGTGGTGTCAGCCGAAAAATTGGCCATCGCCTGGCTGGAGACTCGCACGGAGAAGGAAATGGTTCTCTATGAACATATAGCTCACCTCTCTCACCTGATTGTTGCAGAGGGACTATCTGAAGTGGCAATCCAACCTGGGGTCACAACTACGGAAGATGTTGTCTGGTGGTACCGCAATCGCGTCCGTCAACTGGGGCTGGATACTTGGTTCCATCCTACAGTAGACGTGCAACGGGCAGATCCTGAAAACTTTGATCATCTTCGTACTTTCTCACGCCGACCCGAGCTGCAGGTAATCATGCCGGGCGATTTACTGCATGTCGATTTTGGTATTTCCTACCTGCGACTGAATACAGATATGCAGCAGCATGCCTATGTGCTCCGCCCCGGGGAGATACAGGCGCCTGCCGCTATTCAGCAGGCGCTGCAGACGGGCAACAGGCTGCAGGATATTCTTACAGCGCAGTTCGCCAAAGGAAAAACAGGTAACGAAATGCTCGCAGCCGCACTGCAGCAGGCCGCACTGGAAGGTATCACGGGCAGTATCTACTCACATCCCATAGGTTATCACGGGCATGCAGCCGGTCCTGCTATTGGAATGTGGGATAATCAAAAGAATGTGCCGGGTACGGGCGACTATCCGCTTTTTGAAAATACAGCTTATTCCATCGAACTGAATGTCTCAGTTCCTATCCCGGAATGGAATAAGACCATCCGAATCATGCTGGAAGAGGACGGCTTCTTCGATGGCAGTACTTTCAGGTACTTAGACGGTCGCCAGCAGCAGCTCTGGCTTATTCCCCGCTCTATCAGTTCACATCAATCTACAAGGTGATGCAAGGTTTCTTTGAGGGCTTTTTGCCTGACTTTTTCAAAGGATTGCTTATTGCCGCTGGCATCGGCCTAGTGCTGGGGCTCGAGCGCGAGTTTAATACGCATGCCAAACCCGCTCACCTGGGGGGAATCAGGACGTTCGTACTAGCTACCTTGCTGGGCTATGTGGCTACCTGGCTGCATGGTATCGGTTATCCACAATTGTTATTGCTGTTTGGTATAGGTTTCTTCATCCTGATTGTTATCGCCTACTTTGCGCAGTCAACAATGGGGAATTTGGGGCTGACGACGGAAATCGCGCTTTTTCTGTCGTTTGCTATCGGGGCAATGATAGCAGCAGGCTATATCACCGAGGCAATGGTGCTGGTGGTGGTGCTCACACTTGTGCTGTCACTCAAAGAGCAACTGCATGGGTTCATCCGCCAACTGACTACGGAGGAACTTTATGCTTTTATCAAGTTCTTTGTAATGGCATTGCTGATCCTGCCGCTGTTACCGGATAAGTCATTTGGACCAGGGGCACTGCTCAACTTACGCGAATTGGGCTGGATCGTAGTACTGGTGTTGTCACTAAGTTTTATAGGTTATTTATTGCTTAAATTTGGAAAGCCGGATAAAGGTATATGGATAACGGCTGTGATTGGAGGCCTTTTTTCTTCCACGCTCATTGCCTGGGTTTTTTCAGCAAAAAGTAGGGAGAATCCATCGCTGGGGGCTGTATTTGGGTCTGGTATCGTACTGGCGTCGGCCATCATGTTTGCAAGGGTACTGTTGCTGGCAGGTATCTTTCACCCTCCGTTGGCCCGCCTGATGTTTTGGCCGCTGTTCGCCATGTTTCTGGCGTGCCTCGTGCCGACAGCAATGATCTATCGCTCCTCCTCTAAGAATCAGGCCGATGCTAAATTGTCGCCGGGTTACCCGCTGGATGTTTCAAATGCCGTTTGGTTTCTCTTGCTCTATATAGGAATCACCTATCTTATGTTTGGTTCCCGGCAGTGGCTCGGGGGTTCACTCATCTACCTGTCCGGGGCTATCGCTGGTATCGCAGATCTTGATGCTATAACTATTAGTACTGCTAAATGGTCTGCTAGTCAGTCGATTATTAATGTTCAGGCGGCTGTAATTATTTTGCTGGCAGCTTTGTCCAACTCTGTTTTCAAACTCGGGATAAGCCTGTCTACCGGTGCTGCGGATGTAAGAAAGTCCGTTTGGCTCGGATTTGGTTTGGTGCTGCTGGTAGGGCTTGCCTCAGTTTTGTTTCTGTTGCAAAAAGCAGTCTGATGCGCGTGACAAGCTGCCAAAAGAGGCCTTGCCAGAGGCTGTCTGATAGGTGTTTCGCCGCCACGTAGGGAGAAATAAATGCTAAAAATATGGGTTGTTTCTCTGGCTTTTTCCAAAAAACCGAAAAGGTAAATTGTGTTTTTCCGCCCTTCTTTGGCAGCGTCAGCTGCCAAAGAAGGGCGGAAATCAACATCAACCTTACACCCGCTATGATTGTTGTATTTTTTACACTAAGTTGCTTACTTTTGTATCCTGTAAACGATTACAACAGGGTTTAGAATTTATTAGTTATGAGCAATCGCAAAGCTTTATTGGTCATTCTGGATGGTTGGGGGCTGGGGCAAACGCCCAACGCTGATGCCATCGCACAGGCAAACACACCCCGCTTCGATGCTTTCATGGAGACCTATCCCCATGCCACTCTGGTCACTTATGGCGAAGAGGTGGGCTTGCCCGAAGGACAAATGGGGAATTCGGAGGTTGGGCATCTGAATATAGGTGCTGGCAGGGTGGTCTACCAAGAATTGGTACGCATCAATGTGGCAGTTCGCGATGGTAGCCTGGCGCGCAATCCGGCGCTGCTGGAGGCATTGTCTTATGCTAAGGCAAATGATAAGGCTGTACATTTTCTGGGGCTTGTGTCAGATGGGGGAGTACACTCGCATACCAGCCATCTTAAAGCCCTTTGCGAAATAGCGCACACACAGGGGGTGCAAAAATCGTTTATTCATGCATTTACAGATGGCAGGGATACAGATCCTAAAAGCGGCATGGGCTATCTGGCCGATGTGCTGGCGCATATCCGGCATCTACCCACAAAATTGGCAAGCGTCGTGGGCAGATATTATGCCATGGACCGCGATAATCGCTGGGAACGGGTGAAGGTTGCCTATGATCTGCTGGTTCACGGAATAGGGGAAGCTGCTTCAGATCCCTTGGGCACACTCGCGGCTCGCTATGAAAAGGGGGAGACAGATGAGTTCATTCTGCCTGTCTGTTGTACGACCGAAGACGGACAGCCAATCGCTACTATACAGGAAGGAGACGTGGTGGTATTTTTCAATTTTCGTACAGATAGGCCCCGACAACTGACCATTGCGCTCTCTCAGCGCGATTTCCCCGAGTACCAGATGCGCAAGCTCAACTTGCGATACCTGAGTATGACCAGTTATGACGAAACTTTCAGTGGGGTAGAGCCGCTTTTTGAGAAAAAAGATATGAATAATACCTTGGGGGAGGTACTCTCAAGGGCAGGTATGTCCCAGCTGCGAATCGCGGAAACGGAGAAGTATCCGCACGTTACTTTCTTTTTCAACGGGGGAAAGGAAGAGCCTTTTACAGGTGAAAGGCGGATACTGATTCCTTCGCCCAAAGAGGTGCCTACTTATGATCTCAAACCGGAAATGAGCGCTCAGGGTATTACAGAAGCTGCTATTGAAGATATGCGCTCGCATCAACCCGATTTTATATGTCTCAATTATGCCAATGCCGATATGGTAGGGCACACAGGGGTGTTTAGTGCGGCTGTCAGGGCTGTCGAAGTCGTCGATGAATGCCTCGGCCGACTGGTCGATGCCGCACTCGAAGAGGGATACGAGCTGCTGGTAATCGCCGATCACGGCAATTCGGACTTCCTGATCAATGCCGACGGATCGCCCAATACGGCTCATACTATGAATCCTGTGCCTTGTATCTTCATAAGCCCCAGGGCTGCTAAATACAGGCTTAGGGACGGAAAATTGGGCGATGTGGCCCCAAGCCTTCTCTGGATGCTGGAGTTGCAACAACCAGCAGCTATGGAGGGGGTCAGCCTGATTGAACCTCTCTGAGGTTGTCTGCGGCATTCGCTTTTATTCGCTGTTTCTTCAACCGAAAGCTTGCCTGGCTGTTCTTGTAGCATTGCTTCCATTGCCGGCAGTATAATGCCTGTCGGCGCACAATGACTTACTATCCATGGTTATCCGGTATCTGATACGTAGCTTTTGGCTGTTCACAATACTGACCACATTGCTTGCCTGCACGCCCGAGGACACCCAAAAGGGGGCTCACCTAGCTTTTTTTGACCTCGAGGGCTATATTCGTCAACAAGCACGTGGGTTGCAACGCAATCAGCCGAAGGCTGTCAAATCTGTTAGTCTCGGTGATCGTATCGAAGAAAAAGTCCTGTCAACACTCGACTACGACAAGGAGCTCGACCTGTTCGTACAGGCAGATATCAATAAACCTGCATGGCTTGATAAATATACCATTGACAGCCTTGTTAGCCAGGCTGGTGTCCTCGAGTCTGTCACCTATGAGGCGACGGATGCAAGAGTGCCTACGCGCAGGCTACACGTTGACTTCATGGACGGGAAGGTGAGCCGCGTACTGGTGGAGGAATTTTTCTCTTCAGCTATCGCAGATACGCGTCGTGAACTCACTTTTATGCCCGGACTGGGCTACCAAATTACGTCCGTTCAAACAGGTAAAGCCGGGAATAAAAATATGCGGATCAATGTTGCATGGCCCTAGATTAAAAAAAGCCGCCCGCAGCTACGCGGGCGGCTTTTTTAATAGCCAAAAATCTCTTCCAGCGACAGCCTTCGAATAGGACCATGGGCGCGGTCGAGAAAATCCAGCGGCACCTGATTTTCATCACCCAGTACTAGCAGCTTGTAACAACGCCCTTGTACATACTTATGGTGAAAATCGAGCAGCCCCGTTGGGGGCAATTGTTGAAGTGTGTCGTACATATTCCGTAGCAGATCATGCGAATGTCCTAAATCCCAGCTCCCTTGGGCTTCCCAGTAAAGCCGTCGGGGTGAAATCCGGTCGCTCTCAATGCGCTGTATCAACGATTGACGCGCCTGTTCAATCGCTTCGGGCACCACGGGCATTTGTTCAATGATGTTTCTGAGCGCGGGAAGAGCATCCGCTACTTTATCTGGTTGTGTGCCCGCATAGGCCCGAAGATAATGGGCCCGATCTCTCCTGTCGGGGCTCGAGTAGTAGGCGTAAGTGCTGTATGCAAGCCCTTTGGCTTCCCGTATTTCCTGAAAAACTATAGAGGAAAGCCCATAGCCAAAGTATTCATTGTATAAGTCCTGCAGGTTGTATTCTTCAAGGTTGAACTGAGGTGTACCACGCGACATCATCAGCAGATCTGTCTGCACCAGCGGAAAATGGACAAATAGTACCTCATCCTGTTCGGTGGGAAGCTGCTCAAAACGCAGGCTGGGTGGCGGCGGTAGTAACGAGGCAGGAGTTCGATGGTGTTGCCTGAGGAGCTGTAATATTACTTCAGGTTGTTTACGCCCGTAATAATAGATGCGATGCTCGTGGTTGAGTAGTTGCTGTAACTCGCGGATTAGCTGATCAGGTGTCAGAGTACCCAATGCTTCCGTATCAAGCCGGTAGGTAAAGGGCGAACTGGAACCGTAGCGGGCATAGCTGCTAAGTGCCTCACGGAGAATTACGGATCGATCCTGCTTGGCGTTGGCACGTTTGAGCAGAATATCCTCCAGTACCAACGACCAGGTGTCTTTATCTGGTTGTAAATCAGATAGAATATGTTCTACCAGCTCCATACCGGCAGCCATGGATTCTTCCAATCCGGTGAGTGAGATGTGGCAGCGTTCGTCATAAATCAGTACTTCAAAATGAAGGCCCAGCCGGAAAAACGATCGTTGAATGTCCGCAGCACTAAGTTTGCTCGTACCCAGGTAGGGGAGATAACCTACGGCCAGTGATAGTTCTCTGCTATGCAACTTACCCAGCTCAAATATGTAGTCAAGCCGGAATGCATCATTGGTCGGGTTGTTGACGTAGTGAAATTCCAGCCCGGGCTGCAAAGTCTGCCGATGAATGGTGTTTTCAAAATCTGCAAAAACCGGAGACATCCGCGCAGGGGGATTGCTGAGAAACTGTCGCCCAAATGCTGAAAGTTCTTCTCGCTTAAGCTCAATGGGGGTAATGGTGGGTTTTTCAACCTTGATAACACCCGGGTCAGTGCCCTGTCGCTTGTAGACGGACGCATAGGCATGCAGCGGGCATCGCTCGCGCACAAAAGCTACAATATCTTTCTTGGTGCGTGCCTGTAGCCAGCTGAACCGCTGAATGTGCTGCTCCCACGGAATCCCCAGCACAAAACAGTTTGTAATGGCAGATACGCGTGCGTCATTGTTGTCGTGACCTTTGGTGTCACCCAGCTTCATATCCTTAATGCAGGCTTCAAGCAGCCATTCTTCCCACTCTCCCGCGGCAAGCATGCGCATTTGTTCAAGTAGTAGCGCTTCCAACTCCTCGAGCGTTTGTCCGTCTCTGGGCTTGCCAAATAAGCCCAGTATGGAGTAGTCTTCCATTAGCCATGCAAAGGCCTCCGCCTCCAGAGCTTTTTGCTCCTGGTTGACGTTGAGGTCTATCAGCCCCGCCTGTTGGTTGTGCAGCAAATGTTGTACCAGCGATGCCATAAGCCCCTCTTCACTCCGCCCGGAACCCAGTCGCCACCCCATAATCAGGTAAGGAGATTCTTGCCCCAGTACTTCTTTGCGAACAGGGGCAGTCAGTACAGGCTGCTCATCGAAAATGTGCTGCGGAAAGTCTTTGGCTTTGTAATCTCCGAAGTAGCGCTCTGCCAGTACTACCGCTTCTTCCGGATCGAACTCTCCTGCCAGCACAATGGCCATATTGTTAGGTACGTAATATGTGCTAAAAAAAGACTCTATCAGCCTGATAGAGGGATTTTTCAAATGTTCGGGCCGCCCGATGATGGTCTCGGTTCCGTAGCGATGGTTGGGAAAGAGCAGCGATAACAGCGCGTGATGTGATTTTCGAAAATCATGATCCTGCCCTATATTGAATTCTTCGTAGACAGTTTCCAATTCGGTGTGAAAGAGACGTAGGGCTAAGTTGCGAAATCGCTCTGATTCGAGCATGAACCAGCGCTCCAATTCGTTGGCAGGAATGTCATTGACGTATACCGTCTGCTCAAGCCCGGTATATGCATTGGTGTCCCGCGATCCTAGTGCCGTCGCAAGGCGATCATATTCATTGGGTGCAACCCAGCGCGTCGCTTCTTGGCTGAGCTGGTCGATTTCAGCGTACAGCGCTTTGCGACGCTCACTATCCGCTGTTTTTCGATACACTTCAAACAAATCAGCTATCCTTTCCAAAAGCTGATGCTCTTCCGCCCAGTTAAGTGTCCCTAACTGGCTGCTTCCTTTGAAGAGCATATGTTCCATATAGTGCGCTAGTCCAGTGGCTTCCGCAGGATCATACTTGGAGCCTGCTCTAAATGCTATGTTGGTATGTATGCGTGGCTCATTATGGTTAACACTCATATAGAGCGTAAGCCCGTTGCTAAGCTTGTATTGCTTTACCCGCAGGGGGTCTCCCTGCCATTCAATAAAACTTATTCTTCCTTGTGTTTCAGACACCGGGGAGGTTACTGTCATGCGTTGGTCGTTTGTTTGATATCTAAATCAATATTACACAACAATGACTGGCAGTGCTTGGTTTCATCTTGCAGGAATTCTCTGTATTTTGGGTTGAATTGACATCTAATGGTTTTTTTCGCAATATATTTATATTGTCTGCTGTAAGGCACGTATTCTGTTTTTCGGAACGTATATGTTTGTTGTGCAATTAGTGTGCTGTTTGTTATTTTGTTAAATAAATTATTTTTTTTAATTTGTAAAACGAAAAGTTTATATGAATTTTATTTTTAAATTGTCATCAAAAATCTTGCCAAATATCAAAACAAAAATGCCGGGCTTGCGTATCAATAATACAATGTTTGTACTGGGAGTCTTCAGCTACTGCATTGGCATGTATTTTTTCACTTGCATAAGATAGCACGGACAGTTGTTCAATATGTCCACACGCCGACAGGCATAATGGGTTTAATTACACAGGTAATGGGTTGTCTGCCATATCCCGCCCGCCCGTTTCGGTTTATGAGGACATGATGACTGTGCACCAGGCTTAGTTGACAATTGGTATTATGATTAAACAGACTTTAAGTCAGAAAATGCTCCAAAAGCTGTCTCCGCAGCAGATTCAGCTAATGAAACTGTTGCAGATTCCTACAGCGATATTGGAACAGCGGATAAAGGAGGAACTGGAGTCAAATCCTGCCCTTGAAGAGGGAGATGGAGCCGTTTTTGAAGAACCCGCTTCTGATATGTCTTTTTCCGGAGATGATACTTTCGACCAAGGGGGAGGTTCGTCCGAGGAGGAGGATTATGCACGGGATGATTTTCAACTGGATGACTACATACAGCAGTTCATCGATGAAGATCCTGTTTCTTACCAGTCTTCTGCAGATACTTACGCTCCGGAGGCCGATAAGCAGCTCCCTATAGCCGTAGAAAATGATTTTCACGACTATCTGGAGCAGCAGCTGGGTATGCTGCAGCTTGATAATGAACGGGCAGAGATTATCGCGCGACAGATTATCGGCAGCATTGACGATGACGGTTACTTGCGTCGTGACGCCGATGCTATCATGGATGATTTGCTTTTTACCAGAAATATTGCCGTAACATCAGAAGAAATTAGGGCAGTGTTGTTGCAGATTCAACGTTTTGATCCCCCGGGGCTCGGGGCTCGTGATTTGAGGGAATGCTTGCTTATTCAGCTGGAGACCAAATTGGCGCAAAGTGATTCCTTTTCCGTATATCAAGTGCTGGATATTCGCCTTGCACGCGATATTATCAGGGATTACTTTGATGAGTTTAGTAAAAAACACTACGATAAACTTTGCCGACAGCTCGATATCGAAGAGGATGATCTGAAGGGGGCAATAGACGAGATACTCAAACTCAACCCCAAGCCTGCTAGTGGGTATAGTGGAAGTGATACCAACGGTAATCAATATGTTATACCAGATTTTCTGATTACCAATCGCGATGGTGAACTGGAACTCAATCTGCACAGCAAAAATGCACCCGATCTGCGGGTGTCTGATCACTACAGGGATATGCTGCGTGCTTATCGATCCAGCGCCAAAGCCGGAAAAGTCAATCGAAAACAGAAAGAGGCAGCATTGTTCATTAAGCAGAAAATTGATTCGGCCAAATGGTTTATCGATGCGATACGGCAACGGCAGGAAACGCTCTTCAATGTAATGTATGCTATCATGCACTATCAGTACGACTACCTGCTCAGCGGCGATGAAAAAAGGCTGAAACCTATGATTCTCAAAGATGTTGCAGATATAACAGGACTCGACATATCCACGGTTTCTCGTGTCGCCAATAGTAAATTTGTGCAGACTGAGTTCGGTGTCCATCGGCTCAAAAGCTTTTTCTCCGAGGCGTTGTCAACCAGTGAGGGCGAAGAGGTGTCCACACTGGAAGTGAAAAAGGTACTCAAGGAGTTTATTGATGGTGAGAGCAAACGAAAGCCGCTAAGTGATGAAAAACTAAAAGATATGTTGCTGCAAAAGGGCTATGATATCGCCAGGCGTACCGTCGCAAAGTATCGCGAACAGCTCGGTATTCCAGTCGCTCGCCTTCGAAAGGAGCTGTAACATACTGCTAACGTAATAAGCTTCCTATCGTTAAACATCTGTTAAAGCGAATATTTGCTCATCCTTTGTACCTGTTTTATTCGTTCTCTGTGCAGATGATACCGACCTTCCTTTTTACTGCCGATAGTAAAAAGATCGTCCAACCTCATCAGAAATAATTATTTTTGGCTCGACTTAAATGAAGCGATTATGACAACTCGATTGGTTTTAGCCTCGTTACTGTTGCTGGCTGTGCTCACAACTACTTCCTCGGTGCTGAATGCACAAAAATTTGCTTACGTAGAAATTGACCGTATCCTCGAATCTGTGGAGGAATACAAGGGAGCTCAGACAGAACTCGACCGCCAGGCAGCCGCGTGGCGTCAGGAAATTGCTCAGGAGTATGATCTCATTAAAGGTATGTACAACCGCTATCAGGCCGAACAGGTACTCCTGAGCGAAGATATGCGCCGCCAGCGCGAAGAGGAAATTATGAACAAAGAGAAAAATGTGCGCGACCTTCAGCGTGAACGTTTCGGACCAGAGGGGGAACTTTTTCGCAGACGGCAAGAACTGGTAAGACCTATTCAGGATAAGGTTTATCGCGCTATCGAAGCGTATGCCGCAGAGCGTGGCTATGATTTTATCTTCGATAAATCAAGTAATGCAGGTATGATTTTTACCAATGCACAATACGATAAAACCGAAGATATTATCAGCAGATTGCGATAATTGCGTTTTTATCGGGCGTCGAAGTGTATTATTTTTCATTACCTTTGCCAGTGCCAACTCTTTTGGGTTCACTAAATTTGTTACTGACTATGAAAAACGTGTTGCAATTAGCCCTGTCGCTGGTGCTCGTGGTGAGCAGCTTTCAGCTAACCCACGCACAGAAATTTGGCTACCTCAATTCTGCAGCTATCTTGGTGGAAATGCCGGAAGTCAAACAGGCGGAAGCTAATCTGGAGGCGCTTCAGTCACAACTGCAGAAGCGCCTGCAAGGTAATCTCGAGCAACTGCAGCAGGATTTTAATCTTGTAAGACAAAAAATGGAGCGGGGTGAGCTTTCCCCTCGCCAACAAGAGGAGGAGAGTAGCCGCTTGCGCGAGCGCGAGGCTGCCCTTAGCAAAGAAGAGGAGGAAATGGTTCAGCAGGTGCAGACAAAGCGCAATGAATTGCTCCAGCCTATCTACGACCGCATCAATAAGGCAATCAAAGATGTTGCCACAGAAGGTGGCTACACTATGATCTTCGATGAACAGGTACTGCTGTATACAGATCCTTCTGCCAATGTAGGCGATCTGGTTAAGGCGAAGCTTGCTTCCCAAAATTAAGTAGATTTCTATCGTCACCGCTCTTGCTACCATGCAGCCTATCGGTGTATTTGATTCTGGTGTGGGCGGCCTGACCGTCCTCAAAGCAATAGCAGAGCGCCTCCCTGAAGAGGCGCTCTGTTATTTTGCCGATACGGCACGCGTTCCCTACGGTCCTCAGCCTGCCGCTAATATTATTCAATATTCATTGGAAATTACGGACTTCCTGGTCGGACAGGGAGCCAAACTAATTGTGGTCGCTTGCAATACGGCAACGGCTGCAGCATTGCATGTACTCCGTGCAGAATGGCCTCACCTGCCTTTCGTCGGAATGGAACCCGCCGTCAAACCTGCAGCGCAGGCAACGCGCAACGGTAGGGTAGGGGTGCTCGCAACGTATACCACGATCCACAGTGATCGTTATGCCAGCCTAATGCGTCGGTTCGCTCATGGGGTAAAGGTCTGGGAAGATCCCTGCATTGGATTAGTTCCTCTAATTGAACAGGGTAAGTGGGCTGATGCCGAAACGGCGCAATTGCTCAGGGAAATTCTCTCTCCCATGATGGAAAAAGGTGTCGACACAATTGTACTCGGTTGTACGCACTATCCGCTGGTCGAGCCGCTGATCCGACAAATCGCAGGCGCCGATCTGGCCATCATCAATCCGGCACCTGCTGTCGCTCGAAGGGTAGAGGAGCTGTTGCTGACCCATGGCCTGCAGCAACCGGATACGGGCTCGAGTCCACTATATACTTTTTTTGCCTCAGGGCAACAGTCGGTTATGGAAGTAACTATCAACCATCTCTTTGGTGAAAATTATCCGGTTACTCAGGTTAATCTTTCCAATAAGCCCTGATAAAGGCGAATTCGTTCTCATCGGTAGCCGGTTCCTGATGACCAAATTAGAGACGCTAACATCTTGTGACGCTCAGTCTGTAGCTTCAACAGCTTCATCTTTGATTCAAGTAGCTTTTGTTGTCGTACGTTAAGGTAAAAAATGGAGCTGCCACCTGCTTCGAATTTTATTCGCTCAGCTTCAAAAAGTTGCCTGTACTGATCAACAACAGAAGAGCCCAGTACCAGCTGTCTTTCCAGTGCAGCAAGGGAAGCAATGTATACGTCCATCTTGGCCTGTAATGCCTGCTGCTTGAGCTTCAACTGCCAGTCTGTTTCAGCTAATTTGATGTCGGCCAGTTGGAGCGCTCCACGTTCTTTGCGTAGGAGTAATGGCATCTCAAATTGAATCCCCAATTTATAGTTGTTGCTGAGAATATTGTAAATATTACCATCAACGGGGTTGCCGTTAAATCCCCATCCGTCGCCAAGAAGATTGTATGAAATGTTGATGTCGGGCTTGAGCTGCTCAGCCTTCCAGCGACGCTCGATAGTAAGTTGCTCAAGCTTGATGGCATACTGCCGTAGTTCCGGATGCTGGTTTAGCTGATTCCTGATGGAGTCAATATCTAGGGTGTCTAAAGGAGCAGTCGGCGACACGGGCTGCCAGTCAGCAGGCAAAGGCATGGGTTGGCCTGTGTCACCCCACAGAAATACAGCTAGTTGGGCTTCTGCAGCTGCCAGAGACAGTGCTGCCTGCTCTCTCTCCAGTGTCCATTGCTGCAATTGTAGAAAGGATTCAAGGGTGTCAATGGCAGGGAGCTTCCCTTGTAGGTAACTTTCTTTAATCACCTCAAATTGCTCCCGACTGACCTGCAGGGCTTCGTCAATGACCTGTAGCGCATGATAACTCCATGACCACTCCCAATAAGTTTTTTGACAATCGAGGTACAATTCATTACCCAGCATGGCAGCACGGGCGTCGTTCATTCGTTCTGCTGTTCGTGCTATCCATAAGTTAGCTCGACGCTCATCAATGAATAACCCTTCGCCTAGAGGAAGGCTTATCCCTAATACAGCCTGACCGGCATCAGGGAGTTCTCTTTCCCCATTCAGGTAGATGCCGTCCGCCCAGTTATATTCTGCTTTTACTTCTGCTCCGAAAGGTGTGGCCCACTTGAGCCCGCCACCTCCAAACCTGAAGTAATCGCTGCCACCAAAGGTTTTTTGTTCCTGAAAAGCATACATCTTGGGGTCAAATGCGCCCTGGGCTTCCATGTACATCTGTCGAGACTGATCCCTCAACAGCAACATCCGCCTAGCGTCGGGATGCTGCTCTTTGACCCAGTTCCAGAGGGTCTGAGGATCTACAACGCGTACGTTCTGAGCCAGCAGACCTGCAGACATAGGCAGCAGCAGGCTGCAAATAATGATGTAGAGTTTCTTTTTCATTTCACAAGTTTTTTGGCAGGTACTTTACCCACAGCAGGTGTGCCCTTTTCATCATCATCTTCCTCGGCAGGTTTATAGTAATCTGCAGGGAATCCATTGAGCTTACGCCATATCTCGTACCAGACAGGTACAGTGTTCAATAGGGTGATTCCTCTCGCACCCGATCCGGGTCGCAGTGCCAACGGCCACGGTCTGGCACCCGGCCGCGGGCCCACCAAAATGCGATATTTGCCCTTTTCGTTGATGGTGTTGTCTATGGCTACAATTTTACCTTCATAGGTTCCTACAGACTGGTCGGGCCACCCGGAAAATACAAAGGCGGGCCACCCGTCAAATATCAACCTTACATCAATGCTGCTGTCCGATAGCAGTGGCAGGTCAACGGGGTTGATGTATAACTCGGCAGCTATCGTGAAATGGGAAGGCATGATGCTCACAACAGCATCTCCTTCCTTAATGGTCTCTCCAAGGCCGGGTTTTACTGCTTTGGTTATGTAGCAGTCCTGCGGGGCAATGATGTAGTAAAACTGACTGCGACGCGAGTAGTTCTCGTACTGAATACGCATCTTGTTAACGTCGCCTTCCGCATTGTACATGTCAGAGAGTGTACCATACTTGTCGGACAGCGCTTTGGCAATTTTTCCATTGTATTCATTGCTGATATTGGTCAATTCCAATTTGACAACTGCCAGCTCATTCTCAAATTCATTCACCTTGTTCTCGGCCGCTATTGCTTCAGCTTGGGAAGACTGGTACTTCTGCTGCTTGTTTTCCAGCTCGTTGCGCGACTCTATCCCCTGACGAAAGAGGGTGTCCGCTCGTTGGTATTGAATGCGGGCAATGTTCAATGCAACTTTGGCCTGCTCATAGTCAGCTCGCGCACTTAATAATTTGAAACTGGCCTGTTTGATTTTTCCTTCGAGCTGTACCTGTTTGACAGCCAGCTCTTGCCGCATGGATTGTACCAGCTCGTCCAGGGCTTTGGCCTTGGAGTTGTAAGCCTGGATGGTACTTTCCTTAGCAGATACTTGTAGCAAACTTCTACTTACAAGACCTGTGTCAAAGTATTCTGTCTTTATCTCAGAAATGTATACAATGGTGTCTCCTTTTTTTACTAGCTGACCCTCGTTGACATACCATTTTTCTATTCGGCCGGCAATCGTGGAGTGGATAGTTTGTGGTCTGTGTTCGGGACTTAGCGTGGTGAGCTCTCCAGTCGTCTGTATGTTTTGCCGCCAAGGCAGAAACAGAATAATCAGACCCACAGCGAATAGTGCGAAAACCCATTTGCGAAACAAAACGGAACCCAATGATAAGTCTTCTTTTCGGCGCGTACAGTATAGATCTTCGCCTCTGATCAGATGTTCTACAGAATTGTCGGATATATTTAACATGCTTGCATGGTTATTTTGAACGTTATTCGTCTCTGCCGGAGGGGCGGTTGCTGAGCGTTGGTAGCTCAAAGTTATTTAGTCTGAATATTTCTTTGAAATGGGGATTGTGGAAGAGAGTCTCTGCTGTGCCTTCTGCAATGATTCGTCCTGCATCCATCAGTATTATCCTGTCGCAGTTCATAGCAAGCATCGGATCATTACTCACCGCAATTAGTGTCCAGTCGTATTGCCGGTCAATCAGAAAACGGATAATATTCATGCGATCCGCCAGATCAAGCTGGTAATGGAAGTCTTCAACAGCCAGTAGTCTTGGACGCGATACAATACAACGGGCAACAAGTATTTTGGTACGTACGCTTTGTGGAAGACCCCGACCTCCGGGTAGTAACACTGTGTTATAACCTTCTGGCAGGTCTCGTATGAATTCTTCCAGTCCCGAAGCTTCCGCAGCCCACTTGACTTCAGAGAAGGCTACTTCTTCATGGCCTAAACAAATATTTTCATACAAGGTGCCTCGGAATATGTCCTCCTGACTGGAAAATTCACCTATATGCCTCCGGAGACTAGATATACAAAAATTGTTTATTGGAATTCCATTGTATGCCAACGAACCGCTAAAATCGAGCTGTAATCCCGCAATCGTACGGGCAAGTACCGATTTGCCGGCACCATTGTAACCAGCAATGCATACGCGCTCATTAGAGCGGATGTGCAGGTCAATACTATCAAGAACCGGACGCTTGAAATTGGGCAGTAAAACGGTGAGGTTCTGTAATTTTAACTCAATTCCTTTACCTGTATCCACTTTGTCAAAAACTAAACCCGTATCCGGTTCCAATGCCAAATCAGTTACCTGGCCTAGCTTCTCTACGCCTGTCAGTGTGTCGTAAATCACTTCCATGATAGTAATGATTTTTTCAACAGAGTTGATAATCAAAATTATTACAATTTCTGTCGCGACAAACTGTCCAATGCTGATCTGATTGTTGATTACCAGATAGCTTCCCAATGCCAAGACAATGGCTGTCACAATTGCTTGAAAAACAATAATAAACCAATATTGCTGGATGAGTACTTTATAGTGAGATGCTCGTGCATCCAAATACCCGTTAGTCAGTTTGTCCGTGTACTGTAGGGGAAGACGACTATTGATGGCCATCTTAAAGGTTGATATCGAACGTGCTACTTCCTGTAACCAATATACAACTTTATACTTGTACTTACTTTCCATCAGACTTGTACGGAGTCCGGCAGGACTCGTAGCACGTAATATCGTGCTCAATAGCAAAAGCATGATGACACCGAAAAAGATGAACAACGGATGGTAGAATGCCAGCAGAATTAAGCCGAAAAAAATCTGGAGCGCAGCAGTGCTAAATTCTATCAGTATCTTCGGTAAGCCCTTCTGTATAGTTATGGTGTCAAAGAATCTGTTGACAAGCTCCGGTGGGTACTCATCCTGCAATTTATCCATCTGCAGCCGTGGAATTCTTACCGCCAATTCATACGATGAACGCGTGAATAAACGGCGCTGTATAATTTCCATAACCGATACCTGCATGATTTTCAGTATGCCACTAAATAAGGTGCCAATGGTGACAATTATAATTAGTATCACCAATGAAGTCGATATGGCACCTCCGAGGATGAGACCCATCACTGCTTGTATGCCCAGAGGAAGGCTTAAGGTGAGAATACCGGATATAAGTGCGTATATGTAGATGTACAAGATCTCCTGCCTGTCTGGTTTGAGCAAACGAAGGAAGCGCTTTAGTGGAGATATGGCTCCGGATCCGTTGTGGTCTGGCATAGTGTAATCTTATTTTCTCTCCAATTAACCACGATACAGGTCTAAATGTTTGACGTTGTTCATGACTGTTCAATGGAAATTTCAGGTGGTTGTTGACTGCTTTTGGGTAAGCTGTTTTTTATAAATCATTTTAAGCACTTTAAATCATTGTTTTATGTATATAAGTAATTAAATTATTCATACTATTGTAAAAAATAGTAGAACTATTTTATTTAAATAGTATTACTATTATATTTGTACTGTATTTATTTAAAAGCACTGCCAAATTTTCCAACCATGAAACAGTCTGAGTTTAATCTTTCGTTTTCTCAGCATACTAAAAGTCTTAAGGCTTTTGCTTACCACCTGACGCAAGATCACAATGACGCGGATGATTTGTTTCAGGATACAGCCTACAAGGCTTTTCGATACCAAGTTCAGTATCAGCCGCGTACCAACCTGCTCGCTTGGCTGATGACGATCATGCGCAATACGTTTATTAATGAGTGGCGCAGGCGCAAACGTCTCAAAACCCATCAGGATAGCAATTACCAAGATTTTGTTCTGATTAACAGTCAGTTAACAGATAATGGCGGGGAGCGAAATCTGATGTCAGAGGAACTTATTGCGCGGATTGACTCGCTCGATAGTAATCTGCGGGAACCATTTTTGATGAGCTATCATGGCTATAAGTACGAAGAGATTGCCAAAAAAATGAATCTGCCGCTGGGCACCGTCAAGAGCAGAATTCATGTAGCAAGGCGCTACTTGCAACAGCAACTTAGGGAGTGGTATCAGGCACGGGATCTTACAGATATTGTAGGAGAGTAAAAGGAACTGGTTTTGTCGTTGCTGCTTCTGCATAATTTATGCGATATTAGCGCCGATAACCAACTGTTCTTTTTTATGGCACTGATAAAATCTGTCAGAGGGTATACGCCCGCTTGGGGTGAAAATAACTTTTTTGCAGAAAACGCAACCCTGATTGGTGATCTTATCATGGGTAACGATTGCAGCGTTTGGTTCCAGGCTGTTGTACGCGGGGACGTGAATAGTATCCGTATTGGCAACAAGGTCAATATTCAGGACGGTGCCGTCATTCATGGAACTTACATGAAGGCATCTACTACGATTGGTAATAATGTGAGCATCGGACACCGGGCTATCGTACATGGCTGTACAATCCATGATAATGTGCTCGTAGGTATGGGGGCAATGGTCATGGACAATGCAGTGGTAGAAGAGAATGTCCTGATCGCTGCCGGAGCAGTCGTGCTCGAAAATACGCGCTGCGAGAGTGGTTTTATCTATGCAGGGGTGCCCGCCAAAAGGGTCAAGGCAATCAGCCCGGAGCAATTTGCCAACAACATCGAGCGCATAGCCAACGCCTATGTGATGTACGCTGCTTGGTTCAAAGAAGAAGAAATCTGAAAAATAGTTCGCAGGGGCAGAGTGCGTAGGTTGCTCTAGCCCTCGCTTGTGAAGTGGAACGATATCTCCGGATGGTTTTCTTGCACCATCTTGAGTGACCACTCACTTTCTGCCAAAAATACAAGCTTACCGTCTTGGTCGTGGGCTATCTCTCGCCGCCGCCGCTGCTTAAACAGCTCAATTTCAGCTGGCTTGGTGCAGCTCACCCAACAGGCTCTTCGAAGACTGACTGGCTCGTAACGACAACGGGCTCCGTATTCATGTTCCAGCCGGTACTGGATTACATCAAATTGAAGGGCCCCCACTGTACCTACAATTTTTGCTCCGTCAAAGTCCCTTGTAAACAGCTGTGCTACCCCTTCATCCATTAGCTCGTCTAGTCCTTTATTCAACTGCTTGCTTTTCATCGGATCAGTGTTGACAACCAAGCGAAACTGCTCAGGACTAAAACTTGGGATTCCTTTGAAGTGCAGGGACTCTCCATTGGTGAGTGTGTCCCCAATTTTGAAGTTACCTGAGTCGTAAAGGCCGACAACATCTCCAGGGTAAGCTTCGTCAATGACGGTCTTTTTATCAGCCATAAAGGAGGTAGGATTAGAAAATTTTATCTCACGCCCCTGCCGCACGTGCAGGTAGTTGGTGTTGCGTTCGAATGTGCCGGAACACACTCTCATAAACGCAATCCTGTCCCGGTGTCTCGGATCCATGTTGGCATGAATTTTAAAAATAAAACCGGAGAAGTTCTTTTCCTCGGGCTTTACCTCCCGCTCTTCTGCTATACGTGCACGTGGCGCAGGGGCAATATCCACAAAGCAGTCCAGTAGTTCAGCTACCCCGAAGTTGTTCACTGCCGAACCGAAAAAGACGGGACTGATACGCCCCTCCAGATAGGCCTGCTTATCAAAGACTGGGTAAATTTCATTGATCATGTTTACTTCCGAACGAAGTTCGTCCGCAGCAGAGGATCCGACAATGGTGTCCAGCTCAGGATCGGATAAATCCGTAAATTCTATGATTTCCTCCGGCCGCTCCTGCTTGCTATGTGGCCTGAATATAACTAGTTTTTGCTCATACAGATTGTATACACCCTGAAATCTTTGCCCCATACCAATGGGCCAGCTTAGCGGCCGGGCTTTCAGTTTTAGCGTTAGCTCTATTTCATCAAGCAAATCAAAGGCATCTTTGCCTTCCCTGTCCAGTTTATTGACAAACACAATGACGGGCGTATTGCGCATCCTGCACACTTCAACTAGTTTTTCCGTCTGTTCTTCTACGCCCTTCGCAACGTCAATGACCACTATTACAGAGTCGACAGCCGTCAGCGTTCGATAGGTATCTTCCGCAAAATCCTTGTGCCCAGGGGTATCTAATATATTTATTTTCAGATTTCTGTATTCAAATGCCATCACTGAAGTAGCCACAGAGATTCCCCGCTGCCGCTCTATTTCCATAAAGTCGGAGGTGGTGCTTTTTTTAATCTTGTTGCTTTTAACCGCTCCGGCAATCTGTATGGCTCCGCCAAAAAGCAGCAGCTTTTCGGTCAGGGTTGTTTTTCCCGCGTCGGGGTGTGCTACAATCGCAAATGTGCGCCGTTTGTGGAGTTCTTCGAGAAATTTCATGCAGTTTGGCTGCCTTTAGTTTGATGCACCGGCAAAGATAGTGCTTTCCCACCGTATAGCTGTAATCAACAGCCTGCTTTACACTTCCCTCGTCTTGTTTGTGGGTGTATACGGGTATTGTAGGAAAGGTCACCACTTCGCAAACCCTGCGAACATTTAAGTGTTGTATTGTCCAAATCAAGTTGCTATGAATTGGAATGATGTGATCCGTATGGCTCGTACTGGCTCTCCGCCACCAGATCGGCGCGTTGACAAAACTTCCGAAGAGTGGACTCAGGTACTTTCTGCAGATCAATTTAATGTGGCGCGTAGAAAAGGTACCGAGCGCCCTTGGTCCGGGGCGTATTGTGAGGTGCACGAACCAGGTGTGTATGCTTGTGTGTGTTGTGGAACTCAGTTGTTTGATTCTTCTTCCAAGTTTAATTCGGGTACAGGCTGGCCTAGCTTTACCGAACCTATCTCACCCAATGCGCTGCGCTATGAAGTAGATTTTTCACATGGTATGCAGCGCGTAGAGGTATTGTGCAATGTTTGTGATGCTCATCTTGGTCACGTATTTCCCGATGGTCCCGCACCTGATGGACTTAGGTTCTGTATCAATTCGGTAAGCTTGGCAAAGGTCGAAGAATAAATACTGCAGGGCATGTCCAAAATAATCCTTAAATTTAACAAACATTTTTTTTCTCAGCCTTTTGTGAATCGATAAAAGATGTTACCTTTGCGTTCGCTTTTTCACAAGGTAGGCCTCTGGCTTGATGCCATACATGGAAAAAGTGAGGTTAATTTATTGAAAAAGAGATAAGCGTATGCCTACTATCAACCAACTGGTTCGCAAGGGCCGTACGAAGATTGAGACTAAGAGCAAGTCGCGGGCACTCGATGCTTGCCCGCAGAAGCGCGGCGTCTGCACGAGGGTGTATACAACTACCCCCAAGAAGCCCAATTCAGCTCTGCGAAAAGTTGCAAAGGTTCGTATGACCAACGGCATTGAAGTTATTTGCTATATTCCAGGTGAAGGCCATAACCTGCAAGAGCACTCTATAGTGCTTGTTCGCGGCGGTCGTGTAAAGGATTTACCCGGAGTACGCTACTCCATCGTGCGTGGCGCACTGGATACGGCAGGCGTTAATGACCGTAAAAAGAGTCGCTCACGTTATGGAACTAAGCGGCCCAAAGTCAAGAAGTAATTATGTTTCATTCGCTGTGGGTTTGTCCACAGCGGAAACCGCTAATTAAAACATGAGAAAGAAAAAACCAAAAGTACGAGTACTTGCGCCGGATCCGCGTTACAATGATCCAATGGTTACTCAGTTTGTCAATAACCTCATGTGGGAGGGCAAAAAGAGTACAGCTTTCAGTGTTTTTTATGATGCTATGGATATCATAAAAAATCGCCTGCAGCAGGATGAACATGCTGTTTGGAAGAAAGCTCTCAACAATGCTATGCCGCAGGTAGAGGTACGCAGCCGTCGTATAGGTGGTGCTACTTTCCAAATTCCTACTGAAATTCGTGCTAAGCGCAAAATTTCTATCGGGATGAAGTGGCTGATTCGCTTTTCACGCCAACGCAGCGGAAAGGGAATGGCCGATAAGCTGGCTGCAGAGCTGATTGCTGCTAGCAAGGGTGAAGGCGGGGCTGTTAAGCGTAAAGAAGATACGCACAAAATGGCTGAGTCTAACCGTGCTTTCGCGCATTATCGAGTGTAATTCAGGCATTGCCTCTAAAAACTTTCTTAATAATTTTATCCTCCCGGAGGAAAAATCATGGCTAAGGATCTCAGATTTACCCGTAATATCGGTATCGCCGCTCACATTGATGCTGGCAAAACCACTACTACCGAGCGTGTGCTCTACTATACAGGGTTGAGCCACAAAATCGGTGAGGTGCACGATGGCGCTGCAACCATGGACTGGATGGAGCAGGAGCAGGAGCGCGGTATTACTATCACTTCCGCTGCTACTAAGACTAGCTGGCGCTGGAAGGAACAGGAGTATACGGTCAATATTATTGATACTCCAGGTCACGTAGATTTTACGGTTGAAGTTAACCGCTCTCTTCGTGTTCTCGACGGGTTAGTGTTTTTGTTCTGCGCTGTATCTGGCGTTGAGCCTCAGTCCGAAACAAACTGGCGCCTTGCAGATAATTACAAAGTGCCTCGCATCGGTTTTGTTAATAAAATGGATCGCTCTGGTGCTGATTTCTTCAATGTCGTCAACGATGTAAGAACTAAACTCGGATCCAAAGCAATCCCTTTACAGGTACCTATCGGTTCAGAGGAAAAATTCAAAGGAGTCGTCGATCTGATCACAAATCAAGCTATTGTATGGAATGAGCACGATCAGGGTATGACCTATGAGGTCATTCCTATCCCTGAAGATCTCGTGGATACTGTCCATGAGTGGCGCGGACGTCTGCTCGAGGAAGTAGCTGAGTATGATGAGACGCTGATGGAAAAGTATTTCGAGAATCCTGATTCCATCGATGCTGATGAAATTCGTGCTGCAGTGCGCGGAGCTGTAACGGATATGAAGTTCGTTCCAATGATGTGCGGCTCTTCTTTCAAGAATAAAGGGGTTCAGGCAGTTTTGGATGCAGTGTGTGCATTCCTTCCTTCTCCAATGGATGTAGATGCCATCAAAGGAATCAACCCCAAAACGGAGGAAGAAGAAGTTCGTAGGCCTTCTGTTTCTGATCCTTTCGCTGCACTCGCATTTAAGATTGCTACAGATCCTTTCGTCGGTCGGTTGGCTTTCATGCGCGTTTATTCAGGCGCACTGGATGCGGGTAGTTATGTATATAATTCCCGTTCCGATTCTAAGGAACGTATTTCCCGCCTCTATCAGATGCACGCTAACAAGCAAAATCCGATTGAGCGCGTAGAAGCAGGGGACATTGCTGCTGCAGTAGGCTTCAAGGACATTCGTACAGGTGATACGCTTTGTGATATCGACAATCCTATCATCCTTGAAAGTATGGTGTTCCCTGAGCCGGTAATTGGTATAGCCATAGAGCCTAAGTCTCAGAAGGATCTCGAGAAATTGGGTATGTCTCTCAACAAACTTGCAGAGGAGGATCCTACCTTCCGTGTCAAGTACGATGAGGATACCAATCAGACAGTCATCAGCGGTATGGGTGAGCTCCACTTGGAGATTATCATTGATCGTCTTCGCCGTGAGTTCAAAGTAGAGTGCAACGTGGGTGCACCACAAGTAAACTACAAAGAAGCGCTGACGAGAACTGTGTCGCACCGCGAGCGTCTCAAGAAGCAATCAGGTGGTTCCGGTCTCTTTGCCGATATGGAATTCGATCTCGGTCCTGCTGATCAGGAGTTCCTCGATAGTGATGAGTTTAAGAGTGGAAAGACTAAGCTCCAGTTCATTTGGGCTATCGTAGGGGGTTCTATCGACAAGAACTATATGAAGCCTATCCAGGATGGATTCAAGGCAATGATGAACAATGGTGTTCTGGCTGGTTACAATATCGATAGCATGAAAGTCCGCGTCTATGACGGTGGTATGCACTCTGTCGACTCTAAGCCAATCGCCTTCGAACTCTGTGCAAAGGATGGTTTCCGCGAGGCTGCTCCTAAAGCCGCTCCTGTGCTGTTGGAGCCAATCATGAAACTAGAGGTAATCACTCCTGAGGAGTATACAGGACCTGTAATTGGTGACCTTAACCGTCGCCGTGGTATGCCAAAAGGACAAGAAACTCGTATGGGTGGAGCTATTGCCATCCAAGCAGACGTCCCGCTGGCCGAAATGTTCGGTTATGTGACAGCTCTTCGTACGATTACCTCAGGCCGGGCTAACTCTACCATGGAGTTTTCCCACTACGCTGAAGCACCGGCAGGTATTGCCAAGGAAGTTATTGAAAATTCTAAGCGAGGTAAGTAATTTTTACTTGATATCGCTTACTAAATAATTGGGTGGTCCGGTGAAACACCAAAAGTGGCTTGTTTCACCGGACAACATAGCCTGTAAATGCAAACTTTGACAATTTGTATCTGGCATGAATCAGAAAATTCGTATTAAGCTCCGCTCTTATGATCATAACTTGGTTGATAAATCAACCGAAAAGATCGTTAAAACGGTAAAAAACAGTGGTGCCGTCGTTACTGGCCCGATTCCGCTGCCCACCGAGAAAAAAATCTTTACCGTGCTCCGTTCACCGCACGTTAATAAGAAATCCCGGGAGCAGTTTCAGTTGCGCACACACCAGCGCCTCATAGAAATCTACACGCCTACGCAGAAAACAGTTGATGCTCTGTCAAAACTGGAACTGCCAAGCGGCGTTGATATTCAGGTCAAATTGACTTAATCGTCAGTACCTGTACTTGAGGCGTAACCTCGGGAATAAATATTGAACTAGTTAGTTGATCCTGTTGGGTTATCTCCTCTCTAATAAATTGTGATGAGGATAGCAACAACGCAAACATCAACACTGATGAACGGAATTATTGGTAAAAAAATCGGAATGACCAGCATCTTCGATGCCTCTGGTCGTAACATAGCCTGCACTGTCATAGAAGCAGGTCCATGTGTCGTCACACAGGTAAAAACTGGCGACACTGATGGGTACTCATCTTTGCAGCTCGCTTACGGCGAGGCTAAGGAAAAGAATACTACCCGTCCTCTACTCGGCCACTTCAGCAAGGCCAAAACTTCCCCTAAGCGCAAACTTATAGAGTTTCGCGATTCTTCTCTTTCCAAGTCCTTGGGCGATGTCGTAAGTGTCGCTGAGATTTTTACAGAGGGAGATAAAATAAGCGCGGTAGGCGTTAGCAAAGGAAAAGGTTTCCAAGGTGTCGTGAAAAGGCACGGTTTCGGGGGTGTAGGCCAGCGTACGCACGGCCAGCACAACCGTGAGCGTGCACCTGGTTCAGTTGGCGCTTCTTCATTCCCAAGTCGCGTATTCAAAGGTATGCGCATGGCAGGCCGCGATGGTGGTAAGCAGGTGAAGATTAAAAATCTTCGCGTTGTTAAGGTTTTTGCCGAGCAAAATCTTATCCTTGTAAAGGGTGCTATCCCAGGCCACAAGGGGGCGATGATTATCTTGGAAAAATAATTTGGAAACGCAACCGGCGAATAGCATATTCTCCAGCCGCATAAATTTGCAGCGATGAAACTCGAAGTTTTAAATATACAGGGACAAAAGACGGGACGGGTAATCGAACTCCCTCAAGAAGTCTTCGGTGTTGAACCAAATGAGCACGCCGTATACCTTGCTGTCAAGCAATATCTTGCGCATCAGCGTCAAGGTACCCACAAGTCCAAAGAGCGCAGCGAAATGTCGGGCTCTACCCGTAAGCTTCACCGTCAAAAGGGTACTGGCGGATCTCGTAAGGGAGATATTAATAACCCACTTTATCGTGGTGGTGGCCGTGTCTTTGGACCGCGCCCCCGTGATTATGCTCAGCAGCTCAACAAAAAAGTTAAGCGCTTGGCGCGGGTGTCCGCATTTTCAGTTAAGGCCAGCCAAGGGGCTGTCGTTATCGTAGAGGACTTTTCCTTCGAGGCGCCAAAAACAAAGGCTTACACACAATTGCTTCGTAGCTTATCTTTGGATACTAAGAAGACCTTACTTCTGACCGCAGAGTACGAGCCACAGGTTTATCTCTCCAGCCGTAACTTGCAGACAGCCTCTGTCTGTCGTGCTGCAGATGCAAATACTTATGACATCGTCAATGCAGGAACACTGATTCTCTCAGAGGGTGCTGTGCAGAAATTGAAGGAAATTATCGCCTAACTTGTGGTTCACTAACGCTGAACAGTAGAATATACCAGCAATGGAAAAGAGAATTCTGATCAAGCCGATTATCTCCGAAAAAGCTGAAAAACTGTCCAACCAACAGGCGCAGTATAGCTTTGTCGTCGAAAAAGACGCCAATAAAATTGAAATCGGTAAGGCCGTACAAAATATGTATGGTGTGAATGTTGATTCGGTCAATACAATGATATTGCCGAGTAAGCAGAAAACGAGAACGACCAAATCAGGTGTCCTCCGTGGACGTCGCCCCGCCTACAAAAAGGCTGTGGTTACGCTCGCAAAAGGGGAGGAAATTGATTTCTTTGGAAATATTTAATGTAATCCGCAGCGGGTGTGGAGCCTCATCTCGTCAAGGGTCGTTTTGACAGATCAGCCTCCGAAATCTGCTGCTAACTAAGTGGTTTTACCATGCCAGTTAAAAAGTATAATCCAGTAACACCGGGTACGCGCTTCCGTGTAGGAAACGCTTTCGCGGAGCTGACAACAGACAAGCCGGAAAAAAGCTTGCTGGCGCCCCTTAGCAAGTCGGGCGGTCGGAATCACACCGGTAAAATGACGGTCCGCTACAAAGGGGGTGGACATAAGCGTCGCTATCGTATCATCGATTTTCGCCGTGATAAGGATGGCATCCCTGCTGTGGTTAAAACAATCGAATACGATCCCAACCGCACTGCTTTTATTGCGTTGGTTGAGTACCAAGATGGCGAGAAGCGCTACATCATCGCTCCTCAGGGTCTCAAAGTGGGCGATACACTCTTGTCAGGTGCGGGTGCTCCGCCCAATACGGGCAATGCTCTCTTTCTGAAAGATATTCCTCTGGGCTCCGCTATCCATGCTATTGAAATGTCTCCGGGCAAAGGGGCTGCACTCGCTCGAAGTGCTGGAACGAATGCTACGCTGCTGGGACGGGAAGAGCGTTATGCGGTAGTAAAGCTTCCTTCAGGTGAAACACGCCGGATTCTTCTTACGTGTAAGGCTGTCATGGGGTCTACTTCAAACCCGGATCATGGTCTGCAGGTCTTGGGCAAGGCTGGTCGCAAGCGCTGGCTCGGTATACGTCCTCGCACCCGTGGTGTTGCGATGAACCCGGTTGATCACCCCATGGGTGGTGGTGAAGGCCGTGCTTCGGGTGGCCATCCAAGGTCTCGTACGGGTATTATGGCAAAAGGCCAAAAAACTCGCTATCCTAAGAAGCATTCTAACAAGCTCATTATTTCGCGTAGAAAGACTAAAAACTGATCGCTAAATGGCTAGGTCAATCAAGAAGGGCCCCTATGTCTTCCATAAGTTGATGGAAAAGGTGCTCAAATCAAAAGAATCTAACAGAAAGGCAGTTATCCGCACCTGGTCGCGAGCTTCCATGATTGTTCCCGAAATGGTGGGCGAAACCATCGCCGTGCACAATGGTAAAACTATGGTGCCGGTGTACGTAACGGAAAATATGGTGGGCCATAAGCTGGGTGAATTTGCGCCTACACGCAACTTCAAAGGCCATTCTGGTAACCGTAAAAAGTAAATTCATCTGTCTCGGTAAATGGTTGATCTCTTTTGCTGAAAAGTAATTTTTCAACCGAAAAACGGAAAGCATGGAAGCAATAGCTAAATTGAAAAGCGTCCCCATGTCGGCACGCAAAATGCGCCTGGTTGTGGACAATATCCGGGGCAAAGGCGTAAATGATGCACTAGATATCGTACGCTTCAGCAAGCAAGAGGCCGGTGTTTGGCTGGAAAAACTCTTGTTGTCTGCGATCGCCAACTGGTCTCAAAAGTCAGAAGGGACCGAGGATCCCGATACTTACGACCTTTACGTAAAAATCGCCTTCGTTGATCAGGGTAGCCAGCTTAAGCGGTTCCGCCCAGCCCCTCAGGGCCGCGCACATCGCATTCGTAAGCATAGCAATCATGTAACGATTGTAGTCGAAAATCGCAAACCGCTGGGCGACGTAGCGGAGGAACAATAAGTCATTTACTATCAATTGTCCTTAATATATCATGGGTCAAAAGACAAATCCGATAGGCAACCGTCTTGGAATCATCAGAGGATGGGATTCCAATTGGTTCGCAGATAAAGGCTACGGTGATAAGGTTGTCGAAGATGAGAAAATTCGCCAATATCTTAGTGCTCGTATCCAAAAGGGTGGTATCGCTCGTATCATCATCGAACGTACTTTAAAGCGGATCACGGTCACTATGCATACTTCTCGCCCCGGTATTATCATCGGAAAGGGAGGGCAGGAGGTCGATCGAATCCGCGAAGAGTTGCGTAAGCTCACGGGTAAGGATATTCAAATCAATATCATTGAGATTCGTAAGCCTGAACTCGATGCGAATATCGTAGCTGAGACCATCGCCAAGCAGCTCGAGTCGCGTGTCAATTATCGCCGCGCTATCAAAATGGCTATACAGTCTACTATGCGCGCTGGTGCTGAAGGTATAAAGGTACGTATCTCTGGCCGCCTTAATGGTTCTGATATGTCCAGAACAGAGGAGTTCAAAGAGGGACGCACGCCTTTGCATACTTTCCGCGCAGATATTGACTACTCACTCAGAGAAGCACAAACTGTCTACGGTATCATCGGTATCAAGGTTTGGTTGTGCAAAGGTGAGGTGCTCGGTAAGCGCGATCTTTCTCCTAATGCTGGTCTCGTTCGCAAAGAGGCAACTGCCTCGGGTGAGCGCAGCGAGCGCTCCGGTGGTGATCGCGATCGCCGTGGTGGTGGTGATCGTCGTGGTGGTGATCGCCGCAGTGGTGGTGGCGGTGGAGATCGTCGTGGCGGCGGTGGAGATCGTCGCGGCGGTGGAGATCGCCGTGGTGCCGGCGGTGGAGATCGTAGAGGTGGTGGCGGTGCCGGACGTCGTAATCCTTAGTACTCCACTTCTCCAAGGTTTGGCCAACTGAATCATCAGGCGTTGAGCCTGCGCTGATCAATCAATGTGCACAAAAATATTTGTGTACAACTATTTCTGGAATTCAGAAAATAGCTATACCTTTGCCAAGCTTTTTCGGAAGCTAGGGTTTAGCAAGTTCTTAAAACATTACAGCGATGTTACAGCCGAAAAGAACGAAATATCGCAAGCAGCAAAAAGGTAGAAATAATGGTCTCGCTCATCGCGGCAGCGTTATCTCCTTTGGCTCCTTCGGTTTAAAGTCTATGGAAAGTGCGCGAATCACTAGCCGCCAGATTGAGTCAGCTCGTATCGCCATGACGCGTTACATGAAGCGTGAAGGTAAGGTTTGGATACGTATTTTTCCCGATAAGCCTATTACCTCTAAGCCTCTCGAAGTGCGTATGGGTAAAGGTAAAGGTGCTCTGGATCATTATGTAGCTCCAATTCAGCCAGGTCGTATCATGTTTGAAATTGATGGCGTACCTGCTGAAGTTGCAAAGGAGGCATTGCGTCTGGCCGCACAAAAGTTGCCGGTTATCACCAAGATGGTTACCCGTCCTGATTATGTCGGCTAAATACGTGAAACGTTAAGACCATTTATTTATGGCTACTAAGAAATTTTTAGAATTGCAAGAGTTCTCTGATGCTGATCTTCAGGCTGAACTGGAGCAAACGCAGTCTCGCTACCAGAAGATGCAGTTCGATCACGCAATCTCTGGCCTTGATAATCCGCTGCTGTTGCGCGAAGTACGTCGTGACGTCGCTCGCCTGGCTACGGAAGTACGCAGGCGCCAATTGGCGCAGGCATCTGCTGATGAATTAAGTAAGCGAACCAAAATCAGAGCCCGTCGCAGACGTGGATAAGCTAAACAGCTATGGAAGAACGTAATCTTCGGAAAGAAAAAATCGGCGTTGTTGTTAGCAACAAAATGGAGAAAACTATCTCCATCGCCGTAGAGCGTAGGCTCAAGCACCCCATTTACGGTAAATTCGTAAAGAAGACCAACAAGTTTATGGCGCACGACGAAAATAATGACTGCCAAGTCGGTGACTTGGTACGCATCATGGAGACGCGTCCACTCAGCCGCAATAAGCGCTGGAGGTTGGTTGAAATTATTGAAAGGGCTAAGTAACGTTCTCGTGAGAACCTCTTACTAGTTTTTTAAACTGTTTGTCGTCATGATTCAACAAGAAAGCAGGCTCAATGTAGCCGATAATAGCGGAGCGAAAGAAGTGCTCTGTATTCGTGTCCTGGGTGGCTCTAAGCGCCGCTACGCTTCAGTTGGGGATAAAATTGTCGTATCAGTCAAAGATGCATCTCCGGGTGGTGTAAAAAAGGGCTCTGTGTCCAAAGCAGTTGTCGTTCGCACACGCAAGGCTATTCGCCGTAAAGACGGTTCGTATATCCGTTTTGATGACAATGCCGTGGTGCTACTCAACGCTTCAGATGAACCGCGGGGAACTCGTATCTTCGGTCCTGTAGCTAGGGAACTGCGCGAACGAGATTATATGCGTATCGTCTCTCTTGCTCCTGAGGTATTGTAATATTCCAGTGCAGGCACACAACTTGTTCTGTAGAGTGGTTTGGCTACTCTTATTTTGAAAGTCCATCATCAGGCAACAATTATTAACCATGGCAACGAATAACAAGACCAGCAACCGTTTTGCTCCTAAATTGAAAATCAAGAAGGGAGATAAGGTGGTGGTCATTGCTGGTGCATACAAGAACCGCGAAAAAACGCTGGAAGTACTCGAAGTATTTCCTGAAAAAAATAGGGCTATTGTCGAAGATGTAAACATTCGCAAGAAGCACCGCAAGCCTACCCAAACAGAGCCAGGTGGTATCGTTGATTTGGCTGCACCTATTCACATTTCTAATCTGATGCTGGTGGATGCCAAGGGTACTCCCACGCGCGTCGGTCGCCGTCGCAATAGCGATGGTAAAATCGAACGTTATTCTAAAAAATCTGGCGAAACAATATCGTAATGAGCTACATACCTCGTTTGAAGAAAAAATATAGGGAGGAGGTTGTCCCAGCTTTGCAGGAACAGTTCCAGTACAGTACTCCCATGCAGATCCCTCGTTTGGTGAAGATTTCTCTTAACCAAGGTGTAGGTAAAGCTACTCAGGATAAAAAACTCGTTGATAATGCTGTCGCTGAAATGAGTTTGATTGCCGGTCAGAAGGCTGTCTCTACCAAGGCTAAGCGTTCTGTATCTAACTTCAAACTTCGCGAAGGGATGCCTATCGGTGCGCGTGTTACGCTGCGCGATACCAAAATGTACGAGTTCTTAGATCGCTTGATCACTGTCGCGCTTCCTCGTGTTCGCGATTTCAAGGGTATCAATGATAAAAGTTTTGATGGCCGTGGAAACTACTCCATGGGCATAACGGAACAGATCATTTTCCCCGAGATTGATCTCGATAAGGTAAGTAGCATTACAGGAATGGATATCACTTTTGTCACTACGGCAAAGACAGATGCTGAGGCCTTAGCTCTGCTCAAGGCACTCGGTCTCCCATTCCGCAATCAGAATACGCAAACTAGTAATAATTAATATCATGGCTAGGAAATCACTAATCGCTCGCGAGAGAAAACGTGAACGTCTTGTGAATAAGTTCGCCGAAAAGCGTGCAGCTCTGAAAGCTGAGGGTCGTTGGGATGAACTCGATGCACTGCCTCGTAATTCTAATCCCATACGTCTGCATAATCGCTGCAAACTCACGGGCCGTCCTAAGGGCTATATGCGTTACTTCGGTCTTTGTCGTGTTAAGTTCCGCGACATGGCACTCGATGGAAAAATCCCGGGTGTGACCAAGGCGAGTTGGTAATTTTTCCCTAGCCATGCCCTCTAAAGAGGGTTTTGGCTGATTTTTTTAACAGCTTGCCAGGTTCCTCATTGTACAATGGAAAACCGGCCGGCGAAATCTACATTATTGTGGCAGTAACAGATCCTATCGCGGATTTTCTTACCCGTATCCGCAATGCCCAAATGGCGGGGCATCGTGTTGTAGATATTCCTGCTTCTTCTCTCAAAAAGAGAATCACTGAGATCTTATACGATCAAGGGTACATCTTGAAGTATAAGTTCGAGTCTTCAATAGGCAAAGGTGGACAGGATGTCATCAGAATCGCACTTAAGTACGATCCTGTGTCTAAAAAGCCAGTTATCAGAGAACTCATTCGCATCAGTAAGCCAGGTCTTCGCCAATATTCTAGGGCAGGCGATCTTCCTAGGGTCATTAACGGCCTTGGTACGGCGATTATTTCTACTTCCCACGGAGTCTTGACAGACAAACAGGCTCGTGAAAAAGGAGTAGGAGGCGAAGTACTCTGCTACATCTACTAATCCTTATCGTGAATTTTAAAATATTCGAATCATGTCGCGAGTAGGAAAAGCACCCATATCAGTTCCTTCAGGTGTAAATATCGAGGTTTCTAAAGGCAATTTGGTCACGGTTAAGGGTCCTAAAGGTTCTATAAGTGAGCAAATGGATGCAGACCTTTCAATAGATCTTAGCGAAGGTGTCCTCAGTGTTTCTCGTCCCACAGACAGTAAGCGCCATCGTTCCCTACATGGGTTGACGCGCGCTTTGCTGAATAACATGGTAGAAGGCGTAAGTGCTGGGTTTACCCGAGAAATGGAACTCGTTGGTGTGGGTTACCGCGTTGAAAATAAAGGCCAGATGTTGATTTTGACACTTGGCTATTCTCACCCCATCTATTTTGTTCTTCCTAACGATGTGAGGGTAGAAACAAAGATGGAAAAGGGTCAGACACCCAGAATTTTGCTGCAGAGTCATGATAAGCAACTCATCGGGCAAATCTGTGCAAAAATTCGCTCCTTCCGTAAGCCAGAGCCTTACAAAGGTAAGGGTATACGATTCGTTGGTGAGATCATCCGCCGTAAGGCTGGTAAGACCGCCGGAAAAGGAGGTAAGAAATAACATTCTATTGTTAATAACAGTAAGGACTTTGGGAACATTCCCAAGGGTGTTCACTAAAGTCAAAACGCTGATCATATGAATATTTCAAAAGCAGACCGCAGAAAACGTATCCATTATCGGATTCGTAAAAAAGTAGTGGGCACAGCTGCCCGCCCTCGCCTCAGTGTTTTCAGAAGCAATCGCTACATTTATGCGCAGCTTATCGATGACCTTAAGGGCAATACGTTGGCATCAGCTTCTTCTTTCGAAAAGGCTGTGGAAAATGTCGGAAATAAGTCCGAACAGTCTAGGGCAACAGGTAAGCTTCTGGCTGAGCGTGCTGCTGCTAAGCAAATCTCTGGCGTCGTTTTCGATCGTGGAGGTTATTTGTATCACGGCCGTGTGAAGGCACTTGCTGAAGGTGCTCGCGAAGGGGGCCTGCTTTTCTAATCAATAAATTGCTTTAAGCAATGGCTAAGAGAACAGATGACCGGGTAAAACCGGCTGAAACAGATCTAAAAGAAAAAATGGTTGCCCTTAATAGGGTTGCTAAGGTTACTAAAGGTGGTCGTACTTTTAGCTTCGCTGCAGTCGTTGTCGTCGGTGATGGCAAGGGTACAGTCGGTCATGGCTTGGGTAAGGCTCGGGATGTTTCCGAGGCGATCTCTAAGGCTGTCGATGATGCTAAAAAGAATCTCATTAAAGTGCCTATCCACGATGGAACTATTCCACACGAGCAACATGGTAAATATGGTGCTGGAAAGGTACTGATTAAACCGGCTGCAGATGGTACTGGTGTTATCGCCGGTGGGGCTATGAGAGCCGTACTTGAAATTGCAGGCGTACACAATGTCTTGGCTAAGTCGCAGGGGTCATCAAACCCGCATAACGTAGTAAAGGCAACTATCGATGCGCTCTCTAAATTGAGAACACCGATGGACATTGCACGCCAGCGCGGTATTGCTCTGGAGAAATTGTTTCAAGGGTAGTAGCTTTAAACGAACAGGTCATGACTAAGGTAAAAATCACGCAAATTCGTAGCGTAATTGACCGCCCACAACGGCAGAAAGATACAATCAAGGCACTAGGTCTCAAGCGTATCAATGATTCCGTTGAGCATGTAGCAACTCCTCAGATTTTGGGAATGATTGCAAAGGTCAACCATTTGGTTAAGGTCGAGCAGGCCTAAATCAATTTTTATTCAGGATGGTACCTCTTCGTTGAGGGTGTCCTTTTTTATGATGTCTAAATGTTTTGAATAATGGAACTGCATCAGCTTAAACCTGCCTCCGGGGCTACCAAGAATAGAAAGCGTATCGCTCGTGGTACTGGATCAGGTCACGGGGGTACTTCTACGCGCGGACACAAAGGGGACGGTTCACGTTCCGGGCACTATACTAAGCGCAATTTTGAAGGTGGTCAGATGCCCCTCCAAATGCGTCTTCCTAAGAAAGGATTTAAAAATCCCACGCGCGTCTCTTATGTGGCTATCAATCTCGGTCGCCTGCAGGAAATAAGTGACAAGCATGGGGTCGATACGATTGATCTCAGTGCGCTCGTTTCTTTCGGCGTTGTAGGCAAAACAGACCGAGTTAAGATTTTGGCTGACGGGGAATTCAAGGCCAAGCTCAATGTCTCTGCAAATGCTTGCTCCGCTAAGGCCAAAGAAATTATTGAAGGTCTGGGGGGCTCTGTTCAACTCTTATAATATCTGACCAATGAAGCGGTTCTTCAACACGTTAAAAAATATTTGGAAGATTAAAGAGTTGCGCACGCGCATCCTCTTTACGCTCGGACTGATCGCTGTCTACCGTTTCGGCTCTTATGTCGTTTTGCCAGGCGTTGATCCTAAAGCTCTGCGCGATGCAATCCAAAATAATCCAAATCCGAATGATCTACTCGGATTGATTAACGTCTTTACAGGTGGTGCCTTCAATAATGCTTCTGTGTTTGCTCTCGGTATTATGCCGTATATCACAGCTAGTATTATCATTCAGCTCCTCGGCTTTGCCGTGCCTTACTTCCAACGGTTACAGACCAAGGAAGGGGAATCAGGACGCAAGAAGATAAATCAGATTACCCGTATGCTCACGGTTTTTATCACACTCGTGCAAGGTGGGGGTTATCTGACTTATGTCAAAAGCTTGGGTGCTGTGGATAGTTCCATTCCGGATGCGTTGTTCTGGTTCTCTAATATTGTCACTCTCTCTACCGGTACGGTTTTTGCCATGTGGTTGGGTGAGCGTATCACCGATAAGGGAATTGGTAACGGGGTTTCTCTCTTGATTACTGTCGGTATCATCGCTTCCTTACCAACAGCCTTTGCTTTTGAGCTTCAGTCTCAGATTGCCAAAGGCAACTTATTGGTTTTGGCGATTGAACTACTGCTCTTCTTCTTTGCTGTTCTCGCAACGGTTTTGATTGTTACAGGGGTTAGGAAGATTCGTATCCAGTTTGCCAAACGTATGGTCGGACGTGGTGCTTCAAATATCCCTGTTGCAGGTGCCAGAGATTATATTCCGCTCAAAGTAAATGCTGCGGGTGTAATGCCTATCATTTTCGCACAGGCACTTATGTTTCTGCCTGCTACTGTTGCTCAATTTGTGGGTGGAGAGGATGTTCAGGCCAGTGCTCTGCTTCGGGCTTTCAATGACTACACTTCGGTTCCATACAATGTTTTGTATTTCATTTTGATCGTGGTGTTCACGTATGTATACACGGCTCTCATTGTGAATCCACAAAACTATGCAGAGTATCTCAAGCGTCAAAATGCATTTATACCGGGTATCAAGCCAGGAAAACCGACTGAGGAGTTTATCGATGCTATTACTAGCCGGATTACGCTTCCTGGTTCTATATTTCTTGGTCTAATTTCAATTCTTCCTGCAATCGTTAGTGCATTTGGTGTCAACACGGCTTTCGCAGCCTTTTTTGGGGGTACTTCTGTGCTGATTTTGGTAGGTGTTGTACTTGATACGTTGCAGCAGATAGAGAGCTATCTTCTGATGCGCAGGTACGATGGCCTCACGAAGGAGGGTCGTATTCAAGGAAGAACTAGCCGGATGCAAGGAATTGGTGCGGGTATGTAATTTGGGGCTCCCAGTGACCGTACCGCGTATTCTTGGTTCTTTCCTTCTCTGGGCTTTAATGTTGTTCCTTACTGTCTGTAAAATCAGGTAGTATTGGGAGTCTAGTTGGAGGTTTGCTGGTGGCTTAAGTCCAATCATAGGCTAAATTAATGTCACCCGGTTTATTCGTACTCTTGTGGACAGTCATAATAGTACAGCTAAATCGGGTGGGTGGAAATCGTGCGATGAAAAGAACTGTATATTATAAGTCAGCAGATGAAATTGAGCTGATTCGTCAGAGTTGTTTGCTGGTTTGTAAGGCTCTAGGTCATGTAGCTTCTATTCTGAAGCCTGGTATAACAGGGGTTCAGTTGGACAAGGAGGCCGAAGCATTAATCAGAGACAATAAGGGGGTACCGGGTTTCAAAGGGTACCGCGGTTTCCCTGCTACTCTTTGTGTTTCTGTGAACGAGGCTGTGGTACACGGAATTCCTTCCAAAGACTATCACTTTAAAGAAGGTGATGTTGTCTCTGTGGATTGTGGTGTCTTCATGAATGGATTCTTTGGCGACGCTGCTTACACTTTTTCAATCGGTAACACTAAACCTGATGTCATCCGCTTGATGCAAGTGACACACGATTCCTTGTATAAGGGGATAGAGCAGGTTCAGCCCGGAAATCGCTTGGGGGATGTAAGTGCGGCAATTCAGGATTATGTGGAGCGCCAACATGGATTTTCGATAGTCCGTGAACTCGTTGGACATGGTTTGGGTAGGAGTCTTCATGAGGCACCAGATGTACCTAATTTTGGTCAAAGGGGGAAGGGGCCTGTGCTCCAGCCTGGTTTAGTAATTGCAATCGAACCCATGGTAAACATGGGAAAGAGAGATGTGCGTACAAAGCGCGATGGCTGGACGGTCGTCGCCAAGGATGGACTTCCTTCAGCGCATTTCGAGCATTCAGTTGCTATCACTTCTTTGGGCCATGATATCCTGAGTGATCACAGACCAATTGAACTGGCAATCAAGCAAAATTCAAATGTCGTAGACATTTTTGCAGATTCACTTGTTTAATTACGGCTGTTTTTGGTAAATTAAAAAAAATACGCAATACTAGCAATGGCTTTGTGTATTATTTTATATCTTTGCACTCCGAAAATTGGAGTATGGCTAAGCAAAATTTGATCAAGCAAGATGGTGTTATTGAAGAGTCCCTGTCAAATGCAATGTTCAGGGTTCGACTCGAAAACGACCATCAAATTATTGCGACGATCTCGGGTAAGATGCGAATGAATTATATTCGTATCCTGCCTGGTGATAAAGTAGCAGTAGAAATGTCACCCTATGATTTGACCAGAGGGCGTATAATCTACCGCTACAAATAATTTGTGCTGCCAGTTTTCACATTAATCGTAAATTCACAATCATGAAAGTCAGACCTTCTGTGAAAAAACGTTCCGCTGATTGTATCGTGGTTCGGAGAAAGGGAAAGATCTACATCATCAACAAGAAAAACCCTAAGCTCAAGCAGCGTCAGGGATAATAAGGGGGGCATTCTGCCGCTCCGCTTACTTCAAATATCATTTGAGATATGGCACGTATTGCTGGTATTGATTTGCCGAGAAACAAGCGAGGTGTAGTCGGGCTAACTTACATCTATGGTATTGGCTCAAGCTCCGCTAAGCGTATTCTCGCAGAAGCTGGAATCAGTGAGGATACCAAAGCCTCTGAGTGGACGGATGATAACATCCGTGAAATCTCACGCATTATTACTTCTGACTACACTGTAGAAGGTGAGCTCCGTTCAGAAGTACAGCTCAACATTAAACGTCTGATGGATATTGCTTGCTATCGCGGTCTCCGTCATCGTAAAGGTTTGCCACTACGTGGTCAGCGCACTCGTACTAACGCTCGTACCCGTAAGGGCAAGCGTAAGACTGTGGCTAACAAGAAGAAGGCTACCAAATAATTGCTCTGATTTTATTAAATATCTGATCGACCAATGGCAAAAGCAAGTAGTAAAACCAAGGTCAAGAAAAGGAAGGTCAAAGTTGATGTGGAGGGGTATGCTTATATCCAAGCTACATTCAACAATATCATCATTTCTATCACCAATCGCAAAGGCGATGTGATTTCTTGGGCTTCAGCAGGAAAAGCTGGTTTCAAGGGTTCTAAGAAAAATACCCCTTACGCTGCACAAGTAGCGGCTTCTGATGCAGCGCGTTCTGCTTTTGAAGCTGGTATGCGTGTAGCAGAAGTATACGTCAAGGGGCCTGGTTCCGGCCGCGAAGCAGCAATCAGAGCAATTGATTCTACAGGTATTCGTGTGGCTCGCATTAAGGATGTCACTCCTGTACCTCATAATGGTTGCCGACCTCCCAAGCGCAGAAGGGTCTAATTTGTAATTAAGCGAAAATTTTTGATCTACAATGGCTAGATATACTGGTCCTACAACTAAGAAGTCAAGAGCTTTTGGAGAGTCCCTCTTCGGCTATGATAAAGCTTTCGAGCGTAAAAAATATCCTCCGGGCCAACATGGTTTGACTCGTCGGCGCAAGCAGCGTTCTGATTATGCTGTACAGCTTATGGAAAAACAGAAAGCTAAGTATACTTATGGTGTACTCGAGCGTCAGTTTCGTAATCTGTTCGATAGAGCCGCTCGTAAAAGTGGTGTAACCGGTACAATCCTGCTACAGTTTCTTGAGGCTCGGTTAGATAACGTTGTTTTTCGTCTTGGTCTTGCGCCAACTCGTCGCGCTGCGCGTCAGCTGGTTTCTCACAAGCACATCACGCTTAATGGCATAGTAACCAATATTCCGTCTACGCATGTGCGTCCAGGAGACGTGATTGCGGTAAGGGGTAAGTCTCAGGGACTTGATGTAATTCGTGATGCTATGGGGAGTAAGGCAGATTTGCGTCGTTTCCCTTGGCTTGAGTTCAATCCTGATAAACTGGAAGGACGTTTCATTGATTATCCTGATCGGGAGCAAATTCCTGAAAAGATCAATGAACAGCTCATTGTCGAACTTTATTCTAAGTAATATTGCTAGTTGACGCTGGAGATCATCCTACGATGGTCTCCAACGTCTTACTAGTGAAAAGTTAAGCCTTTGAGCTACCTCCTTTTTCGCATTGTTTCGAAGACCTATCGCCCTCAGGCATAGGTGTCTTTTTGTTTTGTTGAAGCAGGACCTTATTCTTTCCCAACTAAGCAGTAATCATCTATGAGTATACTGAATTTTCAGAAGCCTGAGAAAATCGTAATGCAGAAGTCAAATGATTTCGAAGGGCTTTTTGAGTTTAAGCCATTGGAGCCAGGCTTCGGTCAAACCATCGGCAATTCACTGCGGCGAGTACTCCTGTCTTCACTCGAAGGCTATGCGATAAGCGCGGTACGCATCGCCGGGGTCGATCACGAATTCGGGACTATCCGTGGAGTAGTGGAAGATGTGGTTGAAATAATCCTCAATCTCAAACAAATTCGATTGAAGCAGCTGCTTTCGGATGATGATGTACGGGAGGAAAAGATTTATCTCACCATAACAGGTAAAGAAGAATTCAGGGCTAGTGAAATCGAAGAACATACTAATGTCTTCAAGGTAATGAATCCGGATCTTCTCATCTGCACTATGGAGCCTTTTGTCAATCTTGAAGTTGAGTTGACTATAACCAAAGGAAGAGGGTACGTACCAGCAGATGAGAATTTGCCCAAAGATGCGCCCATCGGTGTAATTCCTGTTGATGCGATTTACACGCCTATCAAGAATGTTGCTTATTTTATCGATAACACAAGGGTAGGTCAGCGTACGGACTACGAGCGGCTTACTATAGAAGTTAAGACTGACGGGACAATTCATCCTGAAGATGCCATCAAGGAGGCCTCTCGTATTCTTATTCAACATCTCATGTTGATAACGGACGAGAACATTACTTTCGATGATGTTTCTACACGGGAGGATACGATTGTCGACGAGCATATCCTGCATATGCGTAAGTTACTTAAAACTTCGTTGGAGGATCTCGACTTGTCCGTTCGGGCCTATAACTGTCTCAAAGCAGCTAAGATCAATACTTTAGCTGAGCTGGTTCGCTATGATACACACGAACTTCTCAAGTTTAGGAACTTTGGTAAAAAGTCTCTGGTCGAAATAGAGGAGCTGTTACAGGAAAAGGGTCTAACCTTCGGTATGGATCTTAGCAAGTATAAGTTAGAGGAAGACTAGATTGCATCGGGGTAATCCCGGTACTCTATATGCAGGTAAACTTAAAGTAAGTTTTCTTAACTGCAATAACCGGCTGATCGCACCTACTTGCCTGCGGTATTAAACTTTTGTTTAGCGATTAGTCTGCGTGTTGCGATGTAAATTTCTTTTTATGCGTCACGGTAATAAGGTTAATCACCTCGGCCGAAAAACTGGCCACCGCTCAGCTTTGCTGAAAAACTTGGCTATTTCTCTCATTGCGCACAAGCGTATTAATACTACCTTGGCCAAGGCAAAAGTACTTCGTGGGTTTATTGAACCACTGGTCACCAAATCAAAGGACAATACTACTCACTCCCGTAGGGTCGTATTCACTTACCTTCAGAACAAAGAAGCAGTCAAGGAACTCTTTGGTGTTGTTGCACCTGAGGTAGGAGATCGTCCAGGAGGATATGTCCGGGTGATTAAAACGGGATTCCGTCGTGGTGATGGATCGGAAATGGCAATGATTGAGTTTGTTGATTTCAATAAGGTATATCAGGCAGGTAAGCCTGAAGATGCTGCTAAGAAGACTCGTCGACGTAGAGGAGCTAAGGCTAAAGCAGGTGCGGCCAAGGGTACTGCGCCTGATGGTAATACGGAAGAATAGCTCTAATTATATAAGAGAGACGATTTTCAAATTTATTGAGTTTTTTCTTGCATAAATCAAAAGTCGTCGTATCTTTGCAGTCCCGAAAGCGGGTAATGTAAAACAGATTGAAATGCGGAGTTAGGCAGATGGTTTCAGCAAACAGTTGCTGAGA
>CAZYAO010000013.1:73730-78983 GCA_964645715.1 uncultured Saprospiraceae bacterium | reverse complement strand
GGCCACCCAAGAGGGCTTTAAACAAAACTTATTTTACTTCCGGCATTTTACACTCCTCACCCGTTTGCCTGCCACACACAGTACATTCACCAATTTCATTTTTTAGCATCGGATTGTTGCTGGCACAGCTGCCTCTAAATTCGTTGCCGGTTATGATGTGCCTGAGGTTGATAAGGCCAAAGGAGATGAAGAATACGCCGAAGATCAGTCCGAAGATGTACAAGAATTCCATCGTTGGCTAATTATAATCGTTTGATGAAATAAAAGCAGTACAGCTGCCGCACTGCTTGTTATCTTTACAGTGTTGAAGCGCTAAAAGTACTGCGCTGCTATCATTCTGCCGCTACAAAAATAACAATATTATGGAACAGAAGTTAGCTGCTTTCGCCAGATTGTTGCAGATAATGGACGAATTGCGCGAGCAGTGCCCCTGGGACCGCAAGCAAACCTTCGAAACCCTGCGTAATCTTACGATTGAGGAGACTTACGAACTGGCCGATGCCATCTTGGCAGGTGATGTTGCTGGTATACGAGAGGAGGTAGGCGATTTATTGTTGCACATGGTTTTTTATGCTAAAATAGGGGAGGAGCAGGGGGCTTTTGACATTGCGGCTGCCCTCAACGGTATCTGCGACAAACTGGTAGCCAGGCATCCGCACATTTACGGAGATGTAGTGGCTACGGACGAGGAGACCGTCAAACGCAACTGGGAGCAGCTAAAGCTTAAAGAGGGAAAAAAATCGGTACTGGCAGGTGTTCCTGCTTCCCTGCCGGCCATGATAAAGGCAATGCGCATGCAGGATAAGACCAGGCAGTTTGGTTTCGAATGGGAAAATGAATCACAGGTGTGGGATAAGGTAGAGGAAGAGATCGGAGAATTTCGGTCAGCAGTTGCGGCGGCTGAGCCTTTACATCGAAGGGAGGAAGAACTAGGCGATGTCTTGTTTAGCCTCATCAATTATGCTCGTTGGCAAGGTATAGATCCTGAGACAGCGCTTGAAAAGGTAAACCAGAAGTTCAAGCGGCGCTTTGAATACATCGAGCAGACGGCCAACAGGGATCTGCGGGAAATGAGTCTGGCAGAGATGGATGCATTATGGGATGAAGCCAAAGCGCTTGAGAAAAAAAATTGGTAGACCTGAATCCTGCCGGGCGCGGGCCGGGTGAAAATATCTGGTTGCCTGCAACCGAAAAGGACCATCGGGTAAGCGGGAAAAATAATCTTAAGCCCCGGGAATTGAATTCACTTATGTATCTTTGCGAAAATTGTTGACATGGGGTTGGCGCCTCATTTCCGTTGTTCTGCAAGGCTCCGGAAATACAGTCTGCTTCCTGCTTCAGCCAGCGTACAACGTTAGCCCGCACGTTCGCAACCCATCCACCCAAAAGCTTGTTTCCTTTACTAAACGGATAGAGACATCCAGGAGTAAATATGAAAAAAATAGAAATGGATATAGTAGCGCTTTCGCACAGCGTTACCAATTCGACAAACTATGCAGTGGTACTAGGGGAGCGCGACGGCACACGCCGACTCCCGATTGTTATCGGCAGTTTTGAAGCACAGGCCATAGCCGTAGCTATTGAAGGAATGACGCCCAATCGGCCGTTAACACACGATTTGTTTAAAAGTGCTTTGGATACTTTTAATATATCACTTAAAGAGATTGTCATCAACAATCTGCTGGAAGGTGTTTTTTATGCGAGGTTGGTCTGTGTCAGGGATGGGGAGTTGCTCGAGATTGACTCGCGTACCTCCGATGCGCTGGCCATGGCAGTTCGTTTTCGCTGTCCTATCTACACTTATGATTTTATTCTGGATGCAGCCGGCATAGTACTGGAGGGAGAGGAAGAAGCAGAAGAAACAGCTTCAGCAAGCCGCAGCGGACGTCCGGCTGGTAAGTCCCGTACTCTTTCAACTATGTCTATCGATGATTTATCGCGTATGTTGGAAGAGGTTTTGGGTGAAGAGGACTACGAGCGAGCAGCTGAAATCAGGGATGAAATCAACCGACGGAAGGAAAAATCTTAGCAATCATATAAACGGAGCACTGAGCTATGGCGGATAATAAGTCGAGGGAAGCTATTTTGTTGCTGGCCGACGGTACTGTATTCAGAGGTAAAGCTGCTGGTAAGCAGGGCACTGCCATCGGAGAGTTGTGCTTTACGACAGGCATGACTGGCTATCAGGAGGTTTTTACAGATCCTTCCTATACAGGTCAATTGCTGGTGACAACCAATGCGCACATTGGTAATTATGGCATTAAACGCGATGAGAGTGAGTCCGAAGGGGTGAAAATTGCGGGGCTGGTATGTAAAAATTTTACGTCGGCCTACAACCGCCCCCTGGCATCGGAGGATATTCAGTCCTATTTCGAGGATGAAGCCGTAATTGGCATTTCGGATGTTGATACCCGCGCCATCGTGCGGCATATTCGCAGTAAAGGGGCTATGAATGCTATCATTTCCAGCGAACTGCTCGACGAGGCCCAACTGGCGGTCATGTTGTCGGAAGCACCTGACATGGCGGGACTGGAGCTGGCAAGTACTGTGTCTACGCCAGAACCCTACACAATGGGGTATCCGCAGGCTCGCTATCGCCTGGCTGTGCTGGATTTCGGTACGAAAAGCAATATTCTGCGCAACTTCGTACGTCGAGACTGTTTCCTGAAGGTGTTTCCTGCTAAGACTACTTTTGAGGAGCTGGCAGCTTTTGAGCCGCATGGCTATTTTCTGAGTAACGGTCCGGGGGATCCTGCCAGTATGGACTATGCCGTGGCAACAGTCAAAAAAATTCTGGAGGCAGAAAAACCTTTGTTCGGTATCTGCCTCGGCCATCAGCTACTCGCGCTTGCGTTGGGGATTCCTACTTACAAGATGCATCACGGACATCGGGGAATTAATCACCCGGTAAAAAATGTCATCACAGGACACTGCGAGATCACCAGTCAGAATCATGGTTTTGGCGTAGACCCTGATGCGATACGCCAGCGTGCCCACGAAATTGAAGTGACCCATGTCAACCTCAATGATGATACCATCGAGGGTATTCGTCACCGGGAGAAACCAGCGTTTTCGGTACAATATCATCCGGAAGCAGCTCCTGGGCCTCATGATGCAAGTTACTTGTTTGATGAATTTGTCAGCCTGATGGAAGCCAAAGCGTTTTCGTAGGCTGTCGTATCTATATGTTGCCCTGGCCAATACCACAGAGATCATTGCTAACAAAAACAAAAGCTTTTTATGAGTACGATTATTGACGTCCGCGCTCGTCAGATTCTGGATTCCCGGGGCAATCCTACCGTGGAAGTAGAAGTTAAAACAGAAGAGGGTGTGGTCGGCCGCGCTGCTGTGCCCAGCGGAGCCTCTACCGGCAAACATGAGGCCGTCGAATTACGCGATGACGATAAGGAGCGCTATCTTGGTAAAGGGGTGCTGAAGGCCTGCCAGAATGTAGAAGATGTACTCTATGATGAGCTCATCGGCAACAGCGTGTTTGATCAGCGTTACATCGATACGCTCATGCTGGAGTGCGACGGCACAGAGAACAAGAGCCGACTGGGTGCCAATGCCATCTTGGGGGTCAGTCTGGCGGTTGCTAAGGCTGCCGCAGCTTCCATCCGTCAGCCGCTGTACCGTTATCTGGGCGGAGTCAATGCACATGTGATGCCTGTCCCGATGATGAACATCCTGAACGGGGGGTCTCATGCCGATAATAGCATTGATTTTCAGGAGTTCATGATTATGCCTGTGGGGGCAGACGCTTTTTCGGAAGGTCTCCGCATGGGTGTTGAGGTTTTTCACCACCTCAAAAGTGTGCTCAAGAAAAAAGGATACAGTACCAATGTGGGAGATGAGGGTGGCTTCGCTCCCAACATTAAGAGTAATGTGGAGGCGATAGAGATTGTGCTCACGGCCATTGAAGCTGCCGGCTATAAGCCTGGTATTGATATGATGATTGCTATGGATGCCGCCGCTTCGGAGTTTTGGCTCGAGGATGAGCAGGTGTACCATTTTAAAAAGTCGACAGGCGAAAAGCTTTCCAGCGCAGATATGGTAGGCTACTGGAAACAGTGGGTTGACAAATATCCTATTCTCTCTATAGAGGACGGACTGGCGGAGGATGACTGGTCTGGCTGGAAATTGCTGACGCAGACTGTCGGTGACAGGGTTCAGCTGGTAGGTGATGATTTGTTTGTCACCAATGTTAAGCGACTGCAACAGGGGATTGAGCAGGGGATCGCCAATTCTATCCTCGTGAAGGTCAACCAGATTGGCTCGCTGTCTGAAACTTTCGATACCGTCAATCTGGCTACGCGCAATGGCTACACGAGTGTTATGAGCCATCGTTCCGGGGAAACGGAAGATACGACTATTGCTGACCTGGCGGTTGCGCTCAATACAGGTCAGATTAAAACAGGCTCAGCGTCCCGCTCCGACAGAATCGCAAAGTACAACCAGTTGCTTCGCATTGAAGAAGAACTGGGTGAGCTGGCCGTTTATCCTGGTCGTTCTCTGCTCGGCTAGGGTTGTCCCGGGCTGTTTTTGGGGCGGCACAACCGCCCCAAAAATACCTCCCCCGGCTGAGCCGGAAATAGAAAAACAAGGGGCTGACTGATAAGATGAAGACTACAAACGCGCAGTTTGTAAACCAAAATGTATATCTTGTGCGCTAAATGCTGATTCTGTATGCAACAGCTTCGCCAACAACTGACCGACCGACTGCCAGCGCCTTTGCGGAATCGCTATGTCCTGGTACTGCTGGCCTTTGTGATGTACATGGTTTTCTTTGATCGCCATGACCCTGTCACACAGTTTCGCCTGCAGCAAATGGTAAAGCAGCTGGAAGCTGATCGTAACTACTATCTGGAAAAAATAGCGGAGGAAGAGCGCGAAATGGCCGATATGCAGGCCAATCAGGAGCGTTTTGCCAGGGAGCGCTATTTCATGCAGCGCGCCAATGAAGATGTTTTCATCATAGTAGACGAATCAGCAGACGAATAGTCTTTATTACCAAAGAAATCATATCTACCTCATGTCAGTACTAGTCAATAAGCACTCCCGCGTTATCGTGCAGGGGTTCACGGGAAAAGAAGGTTCGTTCCATGCTAGTCAGATGATTGAATACGGAACGCCTCTGGTAGGCGGTGTTACGCCCGGTAAAGGGGGTACTCTTCATCTCGACAAACCAGTATTCAACACGGTGGCAGATGCCGTTGACAAGGAAGGTGCCGATACGGCCGTGATTTTTGTGCC
>CAZYAO010000013.1:1630-73630 GCA_964645715.1 uncultured Saprospiraceae bacterium | reverse complement strand
CGGTGGCAGATGCCGTTGACAAGGAAGGTGCCGATACGGCCGTGATTTTTGTGCCACCGCCTTTTGCTGCGGATGCTATCATGGAAGCCGCAGAAGCTGGTATTAAAGTGATTATCTGTATTACGGAAGGCATTCCTGTACAGGATATGGTAAAAGCAAAGGCATTCATTGAGCGCTATGACTGCCGGCTCATAGGCCCCAACTGCCCGGGTGTCATCACGCCAGACGAAGCTAAGTGTGGTATTATGCCCGGGTTTATCCACAAAAAAGGGAGTATTGGCATTGTGAGCCGCTCAGGTACGCTCACGTATGAGGCGGTGGATCAGGTTACCAAAGCGGGTATGGGACAGTCGACCTGCATCGGTATTGGTGGTGATCCTATTATTGGTACAACCACCAAAGATGCAGTAGAATTGCTGATGAATGATCCTGAAACAGAGGGAATCATCATGATTGGCGAAATTGGCGGTTCTATGGAAGCCGATGCTGCGCAGTATATCAAAGATTTTGGTACGAAACCAGTTGTGGGCTTCATTGCTGGCCAAACGGCGCCTAAAGGAAGGACTATGGGTCACGCCGGCGCTATCATCGGCGGTAAGGATGATACAGCTGAAGCAAAGATGAAAATCATGGCTGCCTGCGGCATACATGTTGTAGATACGCCCGCATCTATCGGGCTCACCATGCTGGCTGCGCTGCGCGGCTAGCAACTGTGCTTCTGGCCTGACAGGGGTAGCGAATGTTAGCCCGGACTAAGCAGACTATGCTTGCCTGGTAGCTGCAGTTCTCTACCCCTGTTTCTGTTTAAATTGAAGTGTCGCCAACGAACATTCCCCCGGTATGGATGTTGTGTAAGCACAACAAATCTGTTACCTTTGCCTTTCCAAACTTTGTATATGAACCATAACCGTACCATATCAATTTCCTGGATCGTGGTAAGCAGCATGATCCTCTTCGCTGCACTCAGCAGGTTGTTGCCGCACTGGCCCAATTTCACTGCTGTAGGTGCGATGGCACTCTTTGGAGCTTCTCACCTTCGCAAACCCGCGCATGCTGCGCTGGTGTCATTGAGTGCGCTCTATTTGAGTGATCTGATTATCAATAATGTATTGTATGCCGAGTATTATACTTCTTTCTTTTGGGGGTTCGATACGGGCGTATACGTTGGCTTCGCATTGATACTTGGTATCGGCGCCCTATTGCGTGGGCGTGTGGGTGTTGCTACGGTGGGGGCTGCTGCTGTGCTCAGTTCTGTTACCTTTTTTCTGGTTACGAACGCTTTTCACTGGTGGTCAAGCGGTATGTATCCACATACTACCGCGGGTTTGCTGATGTCTTATACTGCGGGGCTTCCTTTTTTATGGAATACCCTGCTGGGGGACTTATTTTTCAGTGGCCTGCTGTTTGGTGGCTATGCCTGGCTGGCACAGCGGGTAAAAGTGCTGGGTGTACAACAATTGTAAAGCAATGGACTCTTCGCGCTTCTTCAAGAGCCGCCAGTCTTCAGCGTCCTTGGTAGAGGGGGTAGATTATTATCTGGAAAATGGCCTGCTTGTCTTTACAGCTGCCTGGCATCTTAAGCGGGGGTATTGTTGCGGAAGCGGCTGTCGGCATTGTCCTTATAAGAAAGAAACAACTGCTGTGCTGCCAGCGACGGAAGAGTGATAACTGCAGTCGCCTGCAGATAGCTTTTGCATGCGTATTGGCAGTTTCTTTGTCAATGCTTCCTGTGAGTTGGTGTCGAAATACCCGTTGTTAAGCCCCTATGGATCGTCTCGTTTAGGTACAACTGAACATATACGCGCCGGTTAGGCTGTTCCCCAAAAGTCAACTGTCATGTCTGCTCTGAACATTGCTGATTTTGAAGATCAACTTCTCTCCCGGGTACTGAGTAAAGGCAGGCAGCTATATTCAGATAACCGCGTCACCAATATTGAAGAATTTGTCAAGGGAAGTTGGGAGGCGCGTGTCAAGGCGGAAGATTTGTCCAATTATGACCTGTATGTAAACGTAAGCGATTCGGGAGAAATCAGGTATGCCGAATGTTCCTGTCATCCTAAGGATTACTTTTGTGAGCATTTGGTAGCGCTTCTTTTTTACATACGGGATTACCAAAAAAGACAACCGGCCAAAGGTGTGACGGAAGCGGTCGAGCAGGTCGCAGAGCCTCCTGCGGTCGTGGGTTCTGTTCCTACTTCCCTGACAGGGCGTAAATACGATCAGTTACAGGATGTTCAACGTTCTGTTCTTCTCTTTCTTGCTTTTTTCAGGGCGGGAATTCCCAAGTATGTCCTTGAAGAACGCATGCGACAACTGGGGTACAGGCTGTTGCCCAATGCCATTGCTGCTGCCCTGTCAGACTTGACCCAACTGGGGCTAGTGCAAAGCCGGGCTAATGCTTATGAATGCCCTCCTGAAGTATCCAGAGATCTTTTTTACCATTGTGGGTGGACCGATCGAATGAGTCCTGCTATCATGGCGTTGATACGGCAGCATCATCAGGGGTACTATCTGTGGTCCGTGGAGGAATTACATGCCAGGTCGGTCAGGGAAGTATTTATGTCCATGATCGAGAAGGACAATGTGGCCTTTGTCCGGCATTTAAATACATATCTGGATTATTTTTCCTATAGTACGGATGGGCTTCAGAAGCTTGCCAACTTGTGGCTGCCACCTGTATTTGACAGGGCTGTAGTCGAACTCATCCCCAAAGATATGCTGGCGCTGCTGATCGATATCAGGGCGGCTGCTAAGTTGTGTTTGTTCGAACTGAAACCCGATGATTCCTATCAGGAATATGTGCGGCATCACTTCAACCAGTTTCCGGATACTGCCAAGCCAATTTTGGCCAGACAACTGTGCATTGAGGCAATATTGCGGAGGGATACAGAGCAACTCAATAAATGGCTGTTTTACGTCCCGCAGTTTGAAAGGTTGGCGGCAAAAGCAACCGAAATGCTTTTGCAGGGAAAAGCCTCAGATGCCTATGCCTTGTATGCGGAAGTCATACGGGAGCAAAAAAAATATGCTGGTAAACAGGCAAAGGTTGAATTTTACGCCTTTTATCAGTTTTTCTACTTGTTGTTGGGGCTAAGCCAGTCTGACAGTAGTCAATATAGTAAGTGGATAAAGCTGGCTGAGCAAAACCTGCGCACCAATGGTTTTTACACTGCTGCCATACATCAGGTAGTGGCGATTGGTGCTTATCTTTCCAACGAAAATCCTACAACTGAGAGGCAACCCAACATCTACTCTTGGGATGACTATTGGGGTACTTTTGTCGGTTACTGGACCAGCAGTGTAGAGGCGTCTAGTGGCCGCCTGTCCGGCTTCCGCCGGCATCTCGAAGCCAATGGCTTTCTTTGGCTGAGCCGGCAGCTGATTTCGTTGGATCCGTCTGCTGCTGATGCGGCAACAGAGTCCAATAGTGTCTTGCGCCAATTATTCAGGAAGACGGAGAGCTGGGAAAATATTCTTGAACATTTGCTTTCCCTTTCCCTAAAGGCCCAGTCCTCAGCAATCCGACAGCACGAGATGCGGCTGATCTGGTTGGTTGATTTTGACAGTATGAGCTTGCAGCCCAAGGAACAATCCTACGGCAAATCCGGCTGGTTGTCTGGTCGCAATGTGGGGCAACAGAGGCTCAGCAGTGGTAAACTGGCACACATGACGGAGCAGGACAGGCGCATTGCTGCACAATATGTCCGCTCGCTGGAGGATTGGTCATCATTGAGCCCGGCAACCAATCAAAAACTGTGGGAGGAGCTCGTGGGGCATCCCTATCTTTTTCTGATGAAATCGCCTCATGTAGCTGTTCAGTTTGAAGCGGCCTCACCCCGTATTTTCGTTCGCAGCGTCAATGATGGCCACGAATTAGTCATCGATCCCTGGCTCGATAAGGATCGTTTCCTGATTCAAAAAGAGACTCCCACCCGCTATAAGCTGTACGTTGTACAAGAATACCATGAGCTGCTCAATCGGCTGTTGCCCAAGGGGAGTATGCGTATTCCGGCCAGGGGAGAGAAGAAGCTGCAACAGGTGGTTGAGGGGTTATCGCAATTGGTAGAAGTTGACATGTCACAACTCAGCGGTGATCACGATCAGTTGCATACCATTCCTGCGGAAAACAAAATTTGTGTACACCTGCTTCCGGTAGGAGACGGGTTTCATCTTGAGATGTATGTAAAACCTTTTGGTGCACAGCCACCTTACTTTCAGCCAGGTAAGGGAGAAGAAGAAGTCGTTGCACTCATTGACGGGCAGCGAACCCGCACAAAACGATCGTTGCGACAAGAAATTAGAAATCAAGAGGATGTGCTTGAAAAAGTAGAGACACTACGGGATGTCACTCCAGAGATGGGTATTTGGCAACTCGAAGATACACAAACTTGTCTTAACCTGTTGGCAGAGTTGCATCCATTGGTGCAGGCTGAGGAAATAGTGTTGGAGTGGCCTAAAGGAGAAAAACTTCGTGTGGAGCGTGTTGCGGGGATTAGTGATTTTAGTATGCGAATCAACGCGCGCAATGATTGGTTTGAGGTAGAGGGCGAACTGCGGGTCGATGAGCAACATGTAATCAGTATGCAGGAGCTGTTGGCGCTGTCGCAGCAACATAAATCAGATTTTATCGAACTTAGTCCCGGTAAATTTTTGGCGCTGACCGAAGCTTTTCGTAAGCGACTGGAAGAGATAGAGGGGTTTCTGTCTGCCGGAACGCAGGGACAGTTGCAGATGCACCCGCTTTCTGCATCGGCCATGATGCCACTGTTGGATACACTCGAGAATGTCACCTTTGACCAGGCATTTAAGGAGAGGCGGGAAATATTTTTGCAAGCTTTTAATGGTCACTATGAGCTGCCTGCCGGGTTAGAGGCCAGTTTGCGACCTTATCAGCAGGAAGGTTTTGAGTGGCTGTCGCGTTGTGCTGCCGCAGGGGTGGGTGCCTGTCTGGCCGATGATATGGGGTTGGGAAAAACGGTACAGGCACTGGGCTTATTGCTGAGCAGGGCTGCTCAGGGGCCTGCACTGGTCGTAGCACCTGCCAGTGTATGTCGCAATTGGCTTGCTGAGACGCGCAGATTTACGCCCTCGCTCAATCCCATCCTTTTTGGTGAAGGAGATCGTGAGGCAGTCATAGAACAAGCTTCAGCGGGAGATCTTATTATTGTTACCTATGACCTGATGACCCGCGCTGCACAGCATTTTATTGCAAAAACATTTTCCACTATCATTCTCGATGAGGCTCAGTCCATCAAGAACAGAAATACCAAGCGTTCGGAAACAGCCATGCAATTAAAAGGCTCGTTCAAGATTATTATGACAGGTACCCCTCTGGAGAATCATCTTGGCGAGCTGTGGAACCTGTTTCAGTTTATCAACCCTGGACTGCTGGGTTCACTGGATCAGTACAACGATCGATTTGCCTGGCCCATTGAGCGCCTCAAAGATGATAAACGTCGTGAGCAGCTGAAAAACCTGTTACATCCTTTTATTTTGCGCAGGCGCAAAGACGATGTACTGAAGGATTTGCCTCCCAAAACAGAAATTGTACTGACAATTGAGCGATCAGACGAAGAAATCGCATTTTACGAGGCTCTTCGCAGAAGCGCAATCGCCAAATTGTCTTCTCAAGATGAACTCGGTGGGGGAGAGAAACACTTGCGCATTCTGGCCGAGATTATGCGGCTTCGCCGTGCTGCCTGTCATCCCCGACTGGTTGATCCCAATACAACCATTCGTCAGAGTGGTAAGATACGGATGTTTGCCGACTTGATTCTCGAGCTCAAAGAAACAAATCACAAAGCATTGGTGTTTAGTCAGTTTGTAGGGCATTTGGAATTACTTCGCGAAGTGCTGGACAAGCAGCATATTCACTATCAGTACTTGGATGGACAGACACCGCTTAATGTGCGACAGAAGCGAATTGAAGCTTTCCAGCGAGGAGAGGGGGATTGTTTCTTGATAAGTCTCAAGGCAGGTGGGGTAGGACTCAACCTTACGGCTGCCGACTATGTCATCCACATGGATCCCTGGTGGAATCCTGCAGTAGAAGATCAGGCGACTGACAGAGCGCACCGAATTGGGCAGGAAAAACCAGTGACGGTATATCGCTTGGTTGCAGAAGGTACGATTGAGGAAAAAATCCTTAAATTGCATGATCAAAAGCGAGATTTGGCTGATTCACTATTGTCCGGAGCGGACATCAGTACCAGACTCACTGCTGATGAGCTGCTTTCAATGATTACAGAATCGGTAACGGTAGACTAGCAGCCCACACAAATTACTTCCGGGGTACAAAAATATGAGGTAATGAAAGATAGATACAATGCCAGCTGGATTGGCCTGCTTACCGGACTGTTAGTTCCCTTTGTCGGGTACGCAGTACTGCTGATGATTGATGAGCGGCTTGGACTGATGGATATTGTGGGGAGTACAGATCCTGAATTGCAGGAACGCACGCGCGCTCTGCTGGCCATTTGTCTGAATATTTTGCCGCTGAGGTACTTCAATAAATGGCGCAGTGACCGCTCCATCCGTGCGCTGGTGATCATAACACTTGCCTATGCCGGGCTCTGGTTTTATTTATATGGAAGCCAGCTGCTGGGATAACCTTTCCTTCTATGCGCATTTTTATAATTGCCGGCGAAGCTTCCGGAGATCTTCACGGGGCAGAATTGGTTCGAGCCCTGCAACGCCAGACAGCGGGTCTTCAATTACAGGGTTGGGGAGGGGAGATGATGGCTGCTCAGGGGGTGGCAATAAGCAAAAATTACCGGGAGCTTGCCTTCATGGGTTTTTGGGAAGTCATAACTCATCTGCCGGCAATCTATCGCAATTTCCAGCTTTGCCGCAAGCAGATAAATGCTTTCAGGCCGGATGCCATTGTACTGATTGATTATCCCGGATTCAACCTCCGGATGGCGGCCTGGGCCAAAGCACAGGGTTATCGCGTATTTTATTACATTGCACCCCAAGTATGGGCGTGGCACACCAGCCGGGTTAAGCAGATTCGTCGCTATGTTGATCAATTATACGCTATTCTTCCTTTTGAGGAGTCCTTTTTTCAGCGGCACGGAGTGGGTGTATCTTACGTGGGGCATCCGTTGCTGGATATTGTCAGCCGCTTCACTCCTTCTGTCGATTTCCTTTCGCAGCATGGCCTTGAAAATGGTAAAGTTATCGCACTGCTTCCCGGGAGCCGGCGACAGGAGATTCAACGTATGCTTCCCGAAATGCTGGCGATAGCGGATGATTTTCCGGAGCTACAATTGGTGGTTGCGGGGGCATCAGCATTGCCTGAGGCTTTCTACCAGCAGATACTGGCAAATCAGCCAGCATCTCGCCGCGTTCATCTGGTCATGGGTCAGACCTATGAGCTGCTGGCATGCGCTAGTGCTGCCATCGTTTGCTCGGGAACAGCCACCCTTGAAACAGCCCTGTTTGGGGTGCCTCAGGTAGTGGGTTATCGCGCGGCTGCACTTTCATACCAGATTGCGCGCCGCATTGTCGATGTGCCCTACATTTCACTTGTCAATCTGATTGCAGATAAGCCGTTGGTAAAAGAGCTCATTCAACACGACTTCAATCGCCAGAGGCTGGTTGAACAGCTTCATTGGCTGCTTTCGGACACAGGCAGGAGAGATATGCTGATTGGATACGCAGAACTAAAATTGCATTTGGGCAATACAGGGGCAGCAGATCGTGCCGCAGTATCCATGATTTCGCGCATTGCGAGAAGTCAAGAATCCGGCCGTTAATCGATATTTTATATACATTTTTTATAATACTTTCCAGCCATGGCCGGTGAAAATAACCAGCGAACTTTATTGCAGAAACTTACCCGCTTCATTGCTACAACGGTATTGGGGGGTGTTGTTGTCGTTTTGCCAGCCGTAATTCTTTTTTTGCTGGTAAGACTAATTTTTCGGAGCATCGTTCCTATTTTGGAGCCGGTAGGGCATTTGTTTGAACTACAGGAATACGTGCAGAAATGGATGGTAGATATACTTTCACTGGCGCTCGTCATCACTGGCTTCTTTCTTCTGGGCCTCATGGTCAGAACGCGCTTTGGGAGACGATTCTTTGATCGGATTGAGCAGCAATATCTATATAAGCTCCCGCTTTACAGTATCCTGCGTGAAACCATCCGCCAGTTTACAGGGTCCACTAAAGCTCCCTTTAGTCAGGTTGTACTGGTAGATGTCTTCAATAGCTCTACTAAGATGCTCGGATTCATTACGGAAGAACTGACGAATGATGAGCTGGCCGTCTTTGTACCCACGGGGCCCAACCCCACCAATGGTTTCATATTCATTTTGCCTCGGGATAAAGTTGAGTTGGTTAACATCAGAACAGAGGATGCCATGCGGATTGTCATTGGTCTGGGGGTTGGTATGGATATCGCTATACGTAAATCTAACCAGGCATGAGTGTTGTTCGAAGAGAGCTTGTCAATCTCTCATTGGCAGGTATAGACATACGATTCAGCAGAATTCAAAACTTTGATGCCCTGCTGGATGATCTTATTGCTAAGGGAACAGAGCATCCTGATTATCAGGATGAAAGAATACCCTATTGGGCAGACTTGTGGCACTCGGGTTTGGCGCTGGCAGAATACCTTCTTCGTGAAAAGGTTGTTACACCTGCCATGTCAGTTACCGAGATCGGTTGTGGGCTGGGACTGCCCGGTCTTGTGGCAGCGACGCAGGGGGGAGATGTTTTATTTACTGACTATCTGCCTGAAGCCCTGGAGCAGGTAGCCTATAACTGGTCACTAAATCTGCCCGGTGAAGCCCGTTCGCTGGTGATGGACTGGAGGTCACCGCTGCAGGAGGCTAAAGCACAACTCCTGTTGGCAGCAGACGTTGCCTATGAGAAGAGAGCTTTCGAACCCCTCGTAAATGCCTTCGCAGCACTTTCTGTTACAGGCGGTCGTATCATAGTCACAGAACCCGGTAGGGAGAGAACTTCTGGCTGGCTTACAATGCTCGGTGAACAGTGGCCCGACCATGTATCGACCACAACTAATATACTCTACCGAGAGGTTGAAGTTGTCGTCAACATTATGGACATACGTGTATAGCTAAACAATACGTATCTACTGAAGACTATATTTCGCAGCACTGCTGGACAAGTCCGACATAATCAGGACGATCAGAGGAAAGCTTGTGAATGAAGGCATCTCGAATCTGTCCATCCTGAATGATAAATACTCCGGGCATTTGGAACCCGTCACCGATGGGACTTGCAATACCGTGCCCCGCCACAACACCTGCCTGAAACCCTCGAATCCAGGAATGGAGCCCAAAAAGTTGGGTGACGGTAGCTTTTGTCAGACCAAAAGCAGCATAATACGTACAGCCAGGGTCGGTGATATATACGGCATCGGGAAGCTCGTATTTTGCGAAGAATCGCTCTGCAGTTTCTTCGTCGTTTAGATGCACAAAAACGACCTGCGTGCCCAATGCTTCGATCTCCGCTTTTCGGCGGGAAATATCAGACAGTGCTTCCCTGCAAAAAACACAGCCAAAGTGGCGGAGAAAAACCAACATAACCGGTGATTGCCTGGAAAGACTTAATAAAGAGTCACCTCTGTTGGTGCGCATTTCAGCCATGATTTTCTGCTCGACAAAAATTTCGACCATGGACAGCGATTTTTGTGTGTGCGAAATTTGTACACACACATTCGACTAAATTACAAATACGAATATCATATAACAACCAAAAATGAAAATAGATGAATTTTCACGTAAAATAACTGTTAGACGGAGGTGAAATCTGTTACATCAGTGCTTGCGGACATGGAAACGAGCCGCCAATACAGTCAGTAACAATACAGAATACTGTAAGCGAAAACACCTGTATCGTTGTTTAAATTATTGATTATTAATAGTTTGGTAAGTAATTGAATGCGACGTCTTGCGGTGTAAAGTATACTTGTACCAGCGGGGTATACCGCTTCACCCACTCTTGGCTAGCTTGTTGCGGGGTCTTTGGAAACATGGTCGGAGAAGGCAAATCTCACTAAGTCATGGGTAGTGATGAGTCCAACCAGCTGCCCTTCGTCTAAAATTGGCAGTGCGTGAAACTTATTGGCCAAGAAAATATCAGCGGCTAGTCCCACCGTATCTTGAGGCTCCAGAAACACAGGATAAATCGTCATGATATCATTGGCGCTAAGAGAAGCATATTCCAGCTGACTGTAGGCCTGTCCGGTGGTATTTAGCGAGAGCATATAAGCTGCCCGTGCAAAATCTTCTTTGCTGATGATGCCAACGAGTTTGCCGCCCGCCTGAACGACAGGCAAGTGATGGAATGTGTGGTTGTCGAAAGTGTGCTTGATCTGAGTCAGGCTTGTTTCCGGAGCTACTGTGACGAGTTCTCTGCTCATGATGGTAGCGATGGCGATATCTGTATTCATGGTACGTGTCATCAAAATAGTATTAGATAAAAGCGCAGATTGGCTGTCAACTTGTGGGACGAATATAGCCGAGTCGCTGCGTATTGCAAAGAAGATCATTCTTTATAAACAGATGGGTGATGAGACGGATGTGCGAACATGATTTTTGATACCTACGACGGCTGCTTCATACCCAAGGGGGCGTAAATAAATAATCACTCACGGATAATCGGGTGGGGAAAATGAGGGGCAATGCTGTTTTGGCCGTCAGAATATGTACCTTTGAGCCGGTAAGTATAGCCAGCAGCTAGCTGCTGATTCTGTGGCTTTCGCCATGATTAATTGGAGCAGATGTTGATGTTGCAAGCTATTTTTTGGGTGAGTCTGACAGCCATGGTGTACACCTATGTGGGCTATCCTTTGCTGCTGTGGTGGCTTAGCCGGGGTCGTTCGCTTCGTACGCTGTGTTACGGTCCGGATGAGCAATGGCCTCAAATTTCAGTGCTGATGGCTGTACACAATGAGGAGCGCGTCATCTCCCGTAAGATGGAGAGCTTGCTGGAACAGACCTATCCGCAGCATTTGGTTACGTATTGGATTGGCTCTGATTGCTCTACGGATGCAACGAATAACATCCTGCAGGCGTATGCGGACAAGGATGACCGCGTACGGTTGTCTTTCTACTATGAACGTCAGGGGAAGCCTGGTATCATCAATCAGTTGGCCTCTTTGGCACAACAACTGCATCCTGCTTCGGGGAAACATATATTCATTATTACAGATGCCAGTGTCATATTGGGGGCAGAAGTGATGCAGCAGTTGGTGCGACATTTTAAGACACCGCAGCTGGCCATTGTAGATGCCGTCATCGTCCATACAGGTTTGCAGTCAGCAGGTATTTCGCGCTCAGAAGACGCTTATATAAGTGGGGAAGCGCGTATCAAGCAGCGGGAGAGTATTTTGTGGAAAATGATGGTAGGGCCATTTGGGGGGTGTTATGCACTTCGTTCGGATTACTTCAGTCCGGTGCCTTCGACTTTCCTTGTTGATGATTTCTACATCACCATGTGTGTTTTCGAGCGGGGGGGGTATGCCATCAATGATCCCTCTGCCCGTTGCTATGAACCTGTAGGGCACGAAATTGAGCAGGAATTTCGGCGCAAGGCACGTATATCAGCGGGTAACTTTCAGAATATGCAGCATTTTCGCAAGCTCTGGTGGCCACCCATCGGGCTGCCGCAGTTTGCTTTTTTTTCCCATAAAATACTTCGCTGGCTGGGCCCCTTTTGGCTATTGCTACTGTTGCTGAGCAGTTTATTACTGGCATTTGATTACACGTTGTACAGATTGGCACTGGGTGGACTGGTGCTGCTAATATTCCTGTTACCTGCTGCCGATTTTTGTTTGCGCTGGTTTGGCTTTCATTGGCTACCTTTGCGGCATGTACGTTATTTTGTGCTAATGAATCTGGCACTGTTTACAGGATTTGTACGCTATTATAAAGGAATCAGAACCAATGTCTGGCAACCACCAAAGCGAGCATAGCTCTTTTCAGCTCCATACCATTGAAGAAGCAATTGCGGATATCAAGGCAGGAAAAATTATCATCGTAGTAGATGATGAGGATCGTGAAAATGAAGGTGATTTTATCTGTGCGGCTGAATGTGTGACGCCAGAGATCATCAACTTCATGGCTACCTATGGCCGTGGGCTTATTTGCGCACCTATTGATGAGCGTCGCGCCGACGAGCTGGATTTGCCTATGATGGTAAATTCGAATACAGCGCTGCATGAGACGGCATTTACGGTGTCCATTGATCTGATTGGTCACGGGTGTACGACAGGCATCTCAGCCTATGACAGAGCTACGGGCATTCGTGCGTTGGTAGATCCGGCCATTAAGGGCAGTGATTATGCGCGTCCCGGCCATATTTTCCCGCTGCGGGCCAAGACTGGCGGCGTGCTCCGGCGCACAGGGCATACGGAGGCGGCCATCGACCTTGCAAGACTTGCCGGCTACTACCCGGCGGGTGTCCTGGTGGAAATTCTAAATGAAGATGGTAGTATGGCCAGACTTCCTCAGTTGATAGCACTGAGTGAAAAATATGGCATGAAAATTATTGCTATCAAGGATTTGGTTGCCTATCGCATGCGTACGGAGCGCATTGTAAAGCGTGAAATGCAAATGACATTGCCGTTGGCACAGGGGACCTTTGAGCTGGTGGTATACCGTCAGCTGACAACCCAGGATTTGCATGTGGCGCTCTTCATGGGAAGCTGGCAACCTGACGAGCCTGTTTTGGTGCGCGTACATTCAGCAGGAGAGAGTGCCGATCTTTTTAGTCTGCTGGCAGAGCAGGAAAATGCGCCCCTAAACCGGGCATTAGGACAAATCGCTGCTGAAGGCAGCGGCGTTCTGCTTTACATGCGCCATGGAGAGAGACATGATGACTGGCTTTCCCAATTGCAGCAAATAAAGCGCTATTACAAGGCGGAGGGGGTATTGCCACCGCTGCAGCAACAACCCATGGAGCAACGGGATTATGGCGTAGGTGCTCAGATGTTGCGTGATCTTGGGATTACGCGCCTGCGCTTACTCACCAATAGTCCTAAGAGGCGTATAGGTCTTTTGGGGTATGGATTGGAAATTGTAGAGAATGTTGAACTCTGAGGAGGAACAAATCGGGCAGGACTATCGCTATGAACGAAAGCTGAGGATACAGCTGGTCGACAAGACTTGGGTGTATCAGTTGGTATCCTTACACCCTGCGGGGTTTCGCCTGTTGTTTTCTGACAGGGTGGTCAATAACCTATACTTCGATACGCTTGATTTTTCAGCCTACCACCAAAATGTGTCTGGTGCAAATGTTCGAAGGAAAGTTCGTCTTCGTTGGTATGGCAACCAGCGCGAAGTATTATCACAACCCGTATTAGAAGTTAAAGCAAAACAATCGGACCTGGGCTACAAACTTCGCTATCCGCAGCAAGATATGTTGTGGGAGCAGTTGCCAGGCTGGACAGCTGGCAGTTCGCTCTTGTCGGATCATGGACTGAAGCCAGTACTTTTCAATACCTACAATCGGTCTTATCTCAGCTGTTACAGCGGTAAATTCAGGCTTACGCTTGATGCAGGCATTCAGTACGCTGTATACCGTGGGGGAACTCCCCCCCGTTTTAGTCTGCAGGACGAAGCGGTCATCATTGAACTCAAATATGCAGCGGAGGACGATGATGAGGCTTGTCAACTGCTCAACTGGTTTCCCTTCCGGCAGACCAAAAATTCAAAGTACGTCAACGGCATCAATGGGTTATATTATTGAGTACAACCATAGAGGATCATAAAAAAAGAAACCCGGACAGTCTGTCCGGGTTTCTTTTTTACAGTACAGCGTGGGGCAAAAGCCCGCCTTATTTCACTACACTGATTCGGCTGCTCCATTGACGACTGCCCTGGCGCATTTGCAGTACATATACGCCTCCGGGGAGGTTGTCAACATTGACAATAAACAGTTCGCTGCCTTTGGCTACAAGCGCTGTAGGCGTCAACTGACGGCCAACCATATCATACAACTGCAAGGTCAGCGGCTCTTCCAACGGACGGCTGAATACCAATCGAAGTTCTGAAGAAGTCGGATTGGGGTATACCAGTAATCCATGTGCAAAATCAGGTGTACTGATACCGGACACACTCTCAACAATAACCGTGAGCGTAGTGGTACATCCATTGGCATCAACAAACCGCAGGAGGTAAGTACCAGCGGCCAGGTTCGTCGGATCTTCTACGGTGGAAACTACATTTCCGTTGGAAATCCAGCTGTACTGGTAGGGCGCTACGCCCCCTGTCACGGCAATATCAATAGCACCGGAAAGCGCACCATTGACATCTGGTTGCACTTCTACAACCGCTACTGCAATAGGTGCAGGTTGCTCGATTACAATGGTTACTACAGAGGTGCAACCACGCAGGTCGGTGACAGTAGCTGAGTAAGAACCGGCCGTAAGTCCCGTTTGCTCAGCACCGGCAGGGTTGGTGCCTCCAGACCAAGCGTAGGTATAAGGAGCAACGCCACCAGCCACGGAAAGAGCTATGGAGCCGTCATTGGCGCCTGCACAACTTACATCAGAAGAGGCAATAACAACCTCTGTCGGCTGCGGTACAGTGACGACTATATTGCATGTAGCAGTGTTACCGCTGATATCCGTAAACTTGAAGGAGTTAACCGTAACACCAGCCGGAAACACACTGCCGCTGGGCAAACCAGCTGTCTGAACCAGTTCCCCTGCAATCGCACAGTTATCAACTGCTGTTGGCAGTTCGTATTCAGCGACTCCAGTACAGTTGAGCACACTGACCGAGGGAGGACAACTAACCACCGGAGCGATTTCATCTACAACATTGACAGGAATGGTCGTGACAGACTGATTGCCGGAGGCATCTACTGCGGTTACAATCAGTGCGCTGGAGCCCAATTGGCTACAATCAAATGTCGTCTGATTAACAGTCCACTGCGCGTCGTTGCAATTATCAGTCACGCGGGCAGCGATAGAAGCCTGATCAACCGTTGCCTGGCCGCTGGCATCCAGCTGCAGCTGGATAGGAGTCTCGTCTACAACAGGCGCGATATTGTCTACTACGGTAACTGTTGCAGTAACGCTGCTGGTGTTGCCTGCGCCATCAACAACGGTCAGTACCACTGTTTGCTGTCCGATATCGTCACAATTGAAGAATTTGCGATCAAGGTCCATGAGGACAATAGAACAGTTGTCACTGCTTCCTGCATCGACTGCCGCCGCATTGATAATGGCAGCGCCGTCTACACCCAGCGGAACAGTAATATCCTGTGCGAGTGCTACAGGAGCCTGATCATCACCAGCAGTGATAACCAATGCACCTGTTGTTTCACAACCGTTGGCATCCGTAACCTGGTAAGCGTAAGCACCAGCAGTGAGGCCGGCCACCTGATCACCGCTAAGTCCATTGGACCAGCTGACAGCATAGGGCTCCACACCTCCTGAAAGGGCCAGTTGAGCGCTACCAGTGGCTTCATCAGCACAGAAAACATTGCTCTGTTCTGCAATCACAGATACAAGTTGATCAGGCTGTAACAAGGTCATATTCAGCACAGCAGGGCAGTTCTTGCCATCAGTAGCCGTGACCTGATAGTCTCCGGCAGTCAGTTCTGAAAGCGAGCTGCTTGTTGCACCATTATTCCAGTTGTAGGTATAGGGGCCGACACCAGCCAGCGGGATAAGGTTAATCTCTCCGCTCGCTTCACCGAAGCAGCTAATATCTGCTGTTTCGCTAGTGAGGCTGAACAAGCATACAAAAGGGTCAACGGTCAATGTGCTGCTAACAGTACATCCATTGTTGTCGGTGATGGTGAGCGCATATTCGCCCGGACTCAGGTTTTGAACCTGTTGTGTCGTATCGCCAGTGCTCCAAAGATATGTATAAGGAGCAGTACCTCCTGCCGGACTGGCTGTTATGACACCATCGTTTGCCTGATAAGAAGACTCAGCACTTGCAGAGGCGTTGGCCAACAGGTCAGCAGGTTGTTCTACAGTAAGCAGGAGTGACAGCGGACAGCTATTGCCATCCGTAACTACTGCTTCATAGACGCCTGCCGTAAGACCTGTCCTCAGTTCTCCGGTCTGCTCATCAGCCCAGGCAACACTGAAAGGCTCTGTGCCTCCCGTAAAGTTGATCTGGATACTGCCATCAGCATTGCCGAAGCAGCTCACATTAGTAACATTGGCGGTAGCAGCTACCGTGCAATTGAAACTGTTAACCGTAGCTGTGCTGATTTGCGTACAGCCATTGGCGTCGGTCAGCGTAAGGATGTAATTGCCGGGTGCCAGTCCCTCGATAGCAGGTGTATCAGCGCCATTACTCCATGCGTATGTATACGGAGCAACACCGCCAGCTGTAGTTGCAGTAACGCTTCCGTCATTGGCATCAAAAGATGATTGAGCCGTAGCCGTGAGGCTGAGCTGAAGGTTGTCAGGTTGATTGATAACAACGCTGGAAACGCTAACGCACTCCCCGTTATCACTTACCGTAAGAGAGTAAGTGCCTGCAGGCAAGTTAGCTACGCTTTCTGTTGTAGCTCCCGTGCTCCAGAGAAATTCATAGGGCGCCTGACCGTTAGCAACGGATGCCGTTGCTGCACCATCAGCTGTTCCAAAGCAGCTGACACTGTCAACTGCAAAAGCGACCGCTAGTGCCACCGGTTGCGTAACCACAACAGTATCCGTCAGTGCACATCCGTTGCCGAGAGAGGAAGCCGTGAGGACGTAGGTGCCAGGCCCCTGAACAAGTGGGGTGGCCGTATTTTCACCCGACAGAATATTGCCGCCTTCCACGGTTGCCCACTGCAGGCTTGTCTGTCCCGGGTTATCAACAGTGGCAGCCAACTGCACTTGATCGTTGTTGCAGGGTAGTGTGACATCAGCACCGGCTGCAGCTCCGGGAAGAGCCGTATCGCTGCCAACACTTACAACCAGGCTGTTTGTACAGCCGTTAGGACCAGTTGCGAGAGCCGTGTAATCTCCAGCGGAAGTGACTACCGGACTGCTGAGTGTATCGCCTTCGGCATTATTCCAAATAATCAGTGTGCCCTCCGTTGTCGAAGAAGCAGACAATTCAACTGTAGTATTGGCACAAGTGAGGGTACCACCAGAAGCTTCCAGATTGGGTATGCTCACATCGGTAGACACTTCAAGGCTGTCTGTGCTGGTACAGCCGTTGGCACCTGTGACCACTACTGAATAAATTCCGGGAATGCTTACTGTGGGTTGAATCAGGGCAGAAGAAAAATCCTCGGGCCCCGTCCACAGGTACTGCGCGAGCGTATCTGTCAGGCCGGAGTTGAGTAAAGGAGTAGCCACAGCACAGGTAATGCTGGTTGCCACCGGGTTGAGTACTGGTGGCAAGGTGTCGAAAGCTACCGTGTAGGTTGCCTGTCCAACACAACCATTGGCAGTGTTCGTTACCTGAAGGACATAGCTTCCTATGGCTGTAACAACTATAGCCGCTGTATCGGTACTGCCAATGATCGTACCATTGGTCGTAGACCAAGCGTATGTCATATTGGGTGCCGTGGCAACCATGAAGACTGTATCCAGTGCGCAGTTGAGTGCCCCTGTGATTTGTGCTGCAGCACTTGGGACAGTAGTATTGCCCAGCACAATAGCTTCAGCAGTTTCAGAGCAGCCGGACGTATTGTTAGTAACTGTCAGTATATAGGTGCCGGCTGCACCCACAATAGGAGAAAGCGTTGTGCTTCCGGAAAGGATTTGTCCGTTCTGGGTCGACCACAAGTAAGATATGTTGCTGCCTTCCGATGAGCCAAATCCGCTGAGTTGTGTACTTGGATTAGTACAGGTAATCTGTGAGGAAACCAGTGCTACAGCAGTTGGGATATCCGGCGGTGAAACCACTATATTCCCCAGCGAAGTTGTGCAGCCGCGGTCATCTGTAACCGTTACGCTATAGGTACCATCCTGTGCCGGATCCAGCGTCTCTCCTGTACTTCCGGTACTCCACAGATATTGATAATCCGGCCATCCACCGCTGGCAGCCACCGTAATGGCACCCGGAGAACCGTCACAAGGTTCATTTTCTATGTCAGGGGTACCAATGGCCAATGCTGCGGTCGGCTGCGGGACGTTGATGAACGGAGAAACAGCTGTTTGCCCAAGACCATCGGTGATTGTGCAGCGGTAGTTGCCGGCTGTGAGTCCGCTGATGGTAGGCGAAGTAGCACCATTGCTCCACAGATAAGTTACCGGAACGACTCCACCGCTGAGTTCTATGGCAATAGCACCATCATTGCCGCCAAAGCAAGTAACAGGCGTGACATCCCATTCGGCGAATCCAGGAGTAGCCGAAGGACACTCGCCTACAAATGCGTACAGACCCGCTGTGGGGAGTTGGCCTACCTCATAGATGGCCCTGTTGGGACACACGGCATAAATTGTGGGAAAGTAGCCAATATTATATGCGCTGTTCAGCGATGCGCTGTTGATGATAGGGTAGGCCGTGCCTGCCACCCAGTTACCCTGGGTATTAGAACCCGTTCCGTACAAATCTGCCAGCGTAGTGTTGTTATCCGCTTCGATAGCAATGACCATTACTTCGTTGGTACCACCCGGGCCATATTGTTCATAAAGCCCTTCCAGTGCCCCGGAGTTGTGGTAATTCCAGCAAGGTCCGCACCAGGTTGCAAAAAAGTCTAGGAAGACTGTCTTGCCCTGATTGAGGTAAGAATACAGATTGTGGGACTGTCCATTGATGTCTGTCAATGTCCAGTTGGGGGCTAGTGCCCCATCGGGAAGCTGTGCTCGCAGAGCAGTAGCAGAACCCAACATGCATACTAGCAATGCTAAGTAAAAATGCCTCATCTTCAAGTTGTTTTGAAACTTATGATTGTGTTTGTCTAAACCAAGTCTGCAACCCGGCGAGCCAGCAAATACGTGCTCACCTGGCTGTCTGTGTAGTCCCAGCAACAGCGGTTTCTGTATGCATGTAAAATCACGTTTCAAACAACCTGATCCTACGTCACGTATACGCAAGGTTATTCGATAAGAGAAGCGTTGGAAGTTGACTTGTTAACTCAGGCTATGAAAGGATTTGTAGCCTGAGAGGGATTGGCATCAAATTTTCGCTAAGATAGTTTCGAGGAGTGAAAAAAGAGCAGGTTCAGGCTTGTTTTTTTTCAAAAAATGTCGCTTATTAGCATTAGTATTTGGTTAGTATGGGATTATGGAGTGAAAAAGAAGGTGGTTGATAGATTGGACAGACGAAGGCACAACACTGCTATTTTTGTAGGTACAGGTCGAGTATTTTCAGGGCTTGTTGCGGCGTAGAAAAAGGAGTGAGCGGATGCCAATAGCTTCTGCGGCGTATCCAGGTAAGTTGTCTTTTGGCATATTGGCGGGTATGCACAGCAATTTGCTGCAATGCCGTGGGCAGGTCGCATTTTTCTTCTAAAAAATCAAAGATCTCCTGATAACCTACTGTTTGCAGCGGCATCAGATGTCTATATTCGTAGAGCTGGCGAACTTCCTGTTCGAGCCCTGTAGCAGCCATATCCAACACGCGCTGATGGATGCGCTGATGAAGTTGTTCCTTGGGATGATCAATGTAGAAGCATACAGCGTTAAAAGGGCGCGATTTTTTTTGGCCTGTCCGGAAGGCGGAGTAGGGTATACCCGACGCTATAGATACAGAGAGTGCCCGGGACAATCGGGCTGGATTGTTTTTATCCACGAATGCATAATATTCGGGATCGGTGTCTGCGACAGCCTTTTGCAGTGCGGGTAGTCCCCCGTGGGTATACAAATCGGCTACTTGTTGCCGTACCGATGGCGGTACTTCCGGAAGTTGATCAAATCCTTCCAGAAGTGCCTGCAGGTAGAGTCCCGACCCGCCTACGAGCAGGACGACGGAATGTTGCCGGAATAAATCGCCGAGCAGCTGCAGCGCCTCCTCGGCATATTGGCCTGCCGATAGCGGCTGGTGGATACTTCGGTCGGCGATGAAGTAGTGACTTACGGCAGCGAGTTCTGCTGTTGAGGGGCGAGCCACGCCTATATTCATTTCTTTGTAGAACTGCCGGCTGTCGGCCGACAGGATGACCGTCCGGAAGTGTTGTGCCAGCGAAATAGCCAGGCTGGTTTTACCACTGGCCGTAGGCCCTCCGATGACTATGAGCGTTGGGAGGGTTGGATCTGCGAAGAGCTCCATGGGGGGGTCGATTGGTAAGAAAAAGCCGGCTGGCCGGCATCACCGTGGAACATAAGCTGGCTGGCGTGGAGTGCGATAGTATCGGGCAGGAAAGGCCGTTGACTTCCGTAGAGATGATCCCCCAAGATGGGGGCACCTACAGCGGCCAGCTGCGCTCGTATCTGGTGGTATTTGCCTCCTTCCGGACTGATTTTCAGGAGATAACCTGCTTCCAGCTGTTCTACTAACTCATATTGAAGCCTGACCAGGCTGGCGCCTGAACGCCGGGCTTCGGCCGCACTTTTTACAATAACGGCCCGCTTCAGCAGCTGATCTTTGCGCAGCCAGTGTTCCAGCCAGCCCTCGCCTTCGGGAAGTGCAGCAGTGAGTGCCAAATACTGTTTTTGTACATGTTTTTCCCGGAAGAGAGCGTTGTAGGCAGCCAGACAGCGCTTGGTAGTTGCCACTAGCAGCAGGCCGCTTACGGGCCTGTCCAGTCGGTGGATAATCCCTACAAAAGGGTGCTTACGACTGGCTGAAAGATACTGCCAAGCCCAATCCTCTACGGAGGGGAAACCAGGCCAGCGTTCAACGTTCATACCGGCAGGCTTATCAATGACCAGCAGTTCTGCTGACTGGTCAATTATCGAAGGGACGTTAACTGTCATGATTGGTGGAGACTGAAGTCAAAACCCATTTTTTTGACGGCCGAGATAAAGTCGTGGTTGGCCATGACTTTGCGATCGCGCGAAGCCGTTAGCAATCGCAGCTGCCTTTGCCGATCCGTAATCTCGATACGCAGGCGATGAGGACCCACACTTCGCTTGCACAGGTCGTCGAGCTGGTCGATAAGCGGTGCCGAAAGTTTTTCCAGCAGCAAGCGCAGCGTTACCGACTGAACCATGGTTTCAGCGATACCTTCGAGCAGACGAATTTCTTTGATTTTGAACTCAGGCTCACTGTCTTCTCGCCAGCCTTTTTGGAACTGCCCTTTGATAAACAGCGCTTTTCCGGGTTCCAGCAGATGCTTGAAGCGCTGATAGTCCTCTCCAAAAAGCCGGCACTCCAATTGTCCGTCATAATCGCTGAGCTGGAGGATGCCCCAGCCATTGCCATTTTTACTGACCATGTGGCGTATATTGCTCACCATGCCTGCAATGTTAATTGTGGGGCGCTGCCGATACTCATCCAATGATTTTAGCGGACAGGTAGTGAAGGCATCCAGTTCGCTGCGATAATCGTCCAGTGGATGGCCACTAATAAAAATGCCGGTGACCTCCTTTTCCCGTTCCAGCTTCTCGATGAGCGACCAAGGTCGGCATTCCGGTGGTGTTGGCTCAGGAATATTGATTTCACTCTGCATATCGCCAAAAAGTGACTGAGCCGAGTGCAACTTTTGAGCGTGGTAGCCGGAGGCAAAGCGCACGATATGTTCGAGGTAGCTGTCGTATTTGTCAGAAGGCGCAAAATACTGGGCACGATGCATGTTGCTGAAGCCATCGAAAGCTCCGCCATTGGCCAGACTCTCCAGTACCTTTTTGTTGACGGCTCCCGTTCCGAGGCGACAAAGCATATCAAAAACACTGCTGAAGGGACCATTGCGCCGCTCTTCGAGAATAGCCTCTACAGGGCCTTCTCCTACGCCCTTGAGCGCCGACAGTCCGAAGCGAACCTGTCCGCTTTTATTTACGGAAAAATCGGAGGCGGACTCGTTGATATCAGGCCCGAGCACATCAAGTCCCATGCGCTTACACTCCTGCAGGAAGAAAGTGACATCGGAAATATTACTCTTGTTGTGTGTGAGCACAGATGCCATGTACTCAGCCGGATAATGAGCTTTCAAGTAAGCCGTTTGGAAGGCGACAAAAGCGTAGCAAGTTGAGTGCGATTTGTTGAATGCATACGAAGCGAAAGCCTCCCAGTCTTTCCAAATTTTCTCCAGGATCCCCTTGTCGTGCCCTCTTTTCTCACCCCCTTCCAGAAACTTGGGATACATAGCATCCAGCTCCGCTTTCTGCTTTTTTCCCATAGCCTTACGCAACTTATCGGCCTGACCTTTGGTAAAACCTGCCAGCTTTTGCGACAGCAGCATCACCTGCTCCTGGTATACCGTGACGCCGTAGGTATCGCGCAGGTACTCTTCCATATCCGGAAGATCATACACAACAGGTTTGCGGCCGTGCTTGCGGTCGATAAACTCAGGAATATACTCAAGAGGCCCTGGCCGGTAGAGCGCATTCATTGCAATCAGATCTTCAAAGGTAGTGGGTGCCAGCTCCTTGAGATACTTCTGCATTCCGTTGCTTTCATACTGAAAAATACCGATGGTTTCCCCGCGCTGGAAGAGCGCGTAGGTTAGCTCATCCTCCAGCGGGATTTCGTCGACATCCAGAGCCACCTGATGGTTTTCGGCGATCATACGCACAGCATCTTTAATGATACTGAGTGTGCGGAGACCCAGGAAGTCCATCTTGAGCAACCCGGCGGCTTCAGCGACACTGTTGTCAAACTGAGACACCAGCATACCATTGTCCTTGTCGGCTGTGACGGGTACATAGCGGGTGATTTCGTCGGGGGTGATAACCACCCCGCAGGCATGGATGCCAGTATTGCGCACGGAGCCTTCCAGTTTTTTGGCTGTGCTGATCATTTGGCCGATTGAATCCTGGCCTGCAGCCATTTCGCGGAACCTGTAAGCCTTTTCGACATCCTCGCTGTTCATTTCCGCTTTGAGCTTGGGGTCGAGGTCGCCTTTGGCCAGTACCTTGGCCAATGAGGCCTTCAGGTGGGTTGGAAAAATTTTGGCAACCCGGTCAACCTCCGGGAGCGGAATATTCATCACCCTGCCGACATCGCGCAGGCTCGACTTGGCAGCCATGGTACCGTAGGTGACTATTTGAGCCACCTGGTCGCGACCATACTTATCAATTACATAATCAATCACCTTTTGTCGACCTTCGTCATCAAAATCAATATCGATATCGGGCATACTTACCCTTTCCGGGTTGAGGAATCGCTCAAAGAGAAGATCGTACTTAATCGGATCGACGTTGGTGATGCCTGTACAGTAAGCAACCGCTGATCCTGCGGCCGATCCCCTTCCGGGTCCAACACTAACGCCCATCTGCCGGGCTGTATTGGTGAAATCCTGTACAATCAGGAAGTAACCCGGATAGCCTGATTTAGCAATTACTTCCAGCTCAAAGTCGAGTCGTTCTTTAATTTGGGGCGTTATGGTTCCGTAGCGCCGCTGTGCTCCTTGGTAGGTAAGGTGGCGCAGATAGGCATCCTGGCTGTCAAATCCCACTGGCAGAGGGAAAGCAGGCAGCAGTACATCCCGAATCATCTGCAGCGGCTCTACTTTGTCAAAAATGTCGAGCGTATTATCGAGTGCCTGCGGCAAATCGTGGAAAAGCAGGCCCATTTCCTCCTGCGTTTTAAAATAAAAATCTGAACTCGGGAAGCGAAACCTATCCCGGTCATCCAGCAAACTACCGGTGTTGATACAAAGCAGGATGTCATGCGGTGATGAATCCTCCTGATCGACATAGTGGCTGTCATTGGTCGCAATGACCTTGCGGTCATACTTGGCAGCGAGTGCGAGCAGCTGCTGGTTGATATCCTCCTGACTGACCCCGGAGCCATCGATATTTTCGAGTCCGCGATGTCGCTGAAGCTCGATGTAAAAATCATCTCCGAAAAGATCAATCCACCAGCGCAGCAATCTCTCGGCTTCTTCATGCTTACCGTGCAGAATTGCCTGCGGAATCTCGGCACCAATACAGCAGCTGGTGGCGATGAGTCCTTCGTGGTACTGTACCAGCAACTCCTTATCGATGCGTGGAAACTTGCTGTAATAGCCCTCGATAAAGCCAAGACTGCAAAGTTTGCTCAGATTTTCATAGCCACGTTGATTTTTGGCCAGTAGTAACTGATGATGCCGCACATCCTGTTCGCCCCTTGAACGAGAAAATTCCTTGCGGTGTCTGTCTGCGACCAGGTAAAATTCGCAACCAATAATGGGTTTGATGCCTTGTTTGTTGGCTTCAGCTACAAATTTGAAAGCGCCAAACATGTTGCCATGGTCGGTGAGGGCAACACCCCGTTGGCCGTCATTTTTGGCTTTGGCCATCATGTTGCTGATGCCGGCAGCACCGTCGAGCAGTGAAAATTGAGTATGGCAGTGAAGATGGAGAAACTCGGGCATGTATCGATGGTATTGCTTTTGCGCAATAAAAATAGCAAAAATTTCCGTCTTGCCGACTGCTTTTTGTGCAAGTTAAGAACTAAAAGAAGAACGTGCCGGTGGTAATGTGCAACAATGAATTGGGAGAGAGGAGGCTGTCTTACCACACTCTTTGGCAGCGTCGCTGCCAAAGAGTGTAGTGAATTAGAGTAGTAATAACGTTTGAGGCAGGGCGAGCGTATTTGGCGGCAAAGAAAAACAGCAATGAGACCGATTACGAAAACTGTCAACCCAAAAACCAGCTAAAGTCAGGATGTTTCATTTGTATTGCAAGTATTTGATTATTAATTAATTGTGTTGTATTTTAATAATTATCGCTTCTGTAGTCAATACGGGTTATCCATTTTGTACTGTTGCGTAGGGGGTGAGGCATGTTTTATATTTGTTTCATAATCAATTCTTTTCTTTCTAAAACTTACTTTCATGGCAACGACAAAAGACACATTCCGGCAGATACTCGACAAGCAGCAGGAGCTGATGGATACCTTTCAAAAAAATACCCACAGCAGCTGGGAGCTTTTCCAGGTTGACAACAAAATGTCTGAAAGGGGCATGGAGCTGGCCAAAGAGTACTTTGACAAGAGTCGCACACTGGCGGAGGAACTCATGAAGCCAGAGAATATGGAGAAGTTCATGGAAAAGGCACCGCACTACTTCACCAAAGCTATGGAGATCAACACTGAATTTTTCAGTAAGACAATGGACGTTTACCGGGATGCATGGAAGGGTTTTAGTCCTGCTTCTGCGCAGCACACGATGCAGAAGATGGTTGAAATTTCTCAGGACAATTTCAATGCCCTGCTGGATACCGCCAACCAACAAGTTAAGCTGGTGCAGGAGGCGATTGCCTGATGGAGGGCATTGTAGTCCGCTAATTTGAAAGACCCTGGTTTTTTATTCATATTTCAACGCTAATACAGCAATACTTATGGCAACTCAGTGGGATTCCTGGCTGGAAAATCAGCAAAAAGCCATGAACTGGTGGAAAGACATGGCACAACAGATGCAGCAGACGAGTGCATCAAAACCCTCGGATACGACAGCTGCACTTCCCGGGCTAGACACCGTTCAACACTGGTGGAAACAGTGGACAGAGCAGCAGCAGCGGCTGATGGAAGAGATGATGAAGAATGGTTCGGCCGGCCAGGCATGGGAAAAGGCACCCGACTGGATACAGCAATGGAGCCAGTGGCAGCAGGATATGACCAAAATGTGGTCTAAGGCAGCACCTGAAGCTACGCCCTTCCCCTGGACACAGTTTGCGGCCGGCGCTCAGACCAATCCTTTCGGCTCATTGGGCGATATGGGTAAATGGCTGCAGGAGAGCAATCGCTGGATAAGCGATAACATCATGCGCAAGCTGCCTGATAATATGCGTCCCCATCTGGGATCCTTCATGGACGCGTATAGTCAGATGTACAAGAATTGGGAGCCCATACAAAAGATGATTGCGTTCAACATGACTTCCAACGATCAGGTGTTCCAGCACGTAGGTATGGATGCCTATCGCGAGTGGGTAGGGAAGTTTTTTGGCATGAAAATGCCGATGGAGCAGACACAATTGCTGGAGACAACCAAGGACATGTTTGACCGCTATATCAAGTGGTTCTCCGACTTCAATCCGGAGCCGATGGCATTGCGCGAGCAGTGGGCAGAATCCTTTGCCCGTATGCGTGCACAAGGGATAAGCCCAGCCTTTCAGGCAGTCATGGACATGAGTAATCTGGTAAACGAAGGACTTGAGCGAATCTATCACATTGCTACACCGAGTCGCGAACTAGAGATGGCGCAGGTGATGAAGAACCTGCAGTTTAACTATCTCGCTTTTTTGACCCGTTCATCAGAGTTGCAGACCATGGTATACGAAGCCAGCCAGTTTGCACTGCCGGAAGCCATCCGTCATTTTTATCAAAAATACATGGACAAGCGTGAGATGCCTGATTATCAAGAATTTTTCAAGCATTATCTGGATATTCTGGAAGAGCATGTGCTGGAAGTTCTCAACAGTCAGACCTACTCAACGCTACAGGCGGAGGTGGCCAAGCTTGGCGTTCTTTCCAAGTCCAATATCGATGAGTTGATTGAGCTGGCCTTTTCCAACCAGCCATTCCTCATGCGCTCATTTGCCGACGAGACAGCGCAGGAGCTCACCAGTCTTCGTCGCAAGGTGCGTACCCTTGAGCACAGCCTCACACAATTGGAAGCACGACTGGCGGAACAGTCAGCAGGGGAGGCAGCTGCCACGGCCAAGCGCAAGACAACCAAAACTGTCTGAGGGACAGTCGGATGGCGTTGAACGTTAGTTATAAATTATCAATATAGTATATTCATGGCTCAATCATATCAAATTGCCGACCAGCTTGTAGAGCAGGTAAATACGGCAGCAGATGCGATGCGCAATCTGGCAGATGTAGATCAGGTAGATATTGCCACGGCCCCGCGACAGGTGGTCTGGCAGGATGGAAAGGTAAAGTTATTTCATTTTGAACGGGAGAATCCGTCACAGGTAAAGACACCCTTGCTCATCAGTTATGCGCTGGTAAATCGCTGGGAGATGATGGATTTGCAGCCCAACCGGAGCTTTGTGCGCAAGTTGGTTTCTGAAGGGGTGGATGTATACCTGATTGACTGGGGCTACGCTTCATCCATTGACAGGTACAAGACGATGGAGGATTATATCCTTGGCCATATCAACGACTGTGTAGACTTCATAAGGCGTAAGCACAAGATTGATAGAGTCAATCTCCTGGGAGTGTGTCAGGGGGGGACTTTCAGCTTAATATATGCATCCCTTTTTCCCCAAAAAATTAAAAACTTAATCACATTGGTGACACCAGTGGATTTTGACAATGAAGAGGGGTTGCTGTTCAAATGGGCGAAAAGTATGGACGTAGACGCTATTGTGGATGGTTTCGGCGGGGTTGTTCCTGGCGACTTCCTCAATACCGGCTTTGACTTGCTGAAGCCTATGAACAAGTCGCGTAAGTACCTTGCGCTGCCACAGACCTTGCAGAAGCGGGACAGCCTGATGAATTTTCTGCGCATGGAGCATTGGGTGGCCGACAGTCCTGCGCAGGCAGGCGATACCTACCGTCGCTTCATCAAAGACATGTATCAACACAACAAGCTTAAGAAGGGCGAATTTGAACTGGATGGCCGGCCTGTACATTTATCGGCCATTGACATGCCTATTCTCACCATTTATGCCAAAGATGATCACATTGTTCCTCCGGATACGACCAAGCCTATCAACGACTTGGTCAGCTCAAAGGATAAGGAGTTACTGGAATTTCCCGGTGGGCACATTGGCGTATTTGTGGGTGCCCGATCACAAGATACACTCACGCCGGCGATTGCCCGCTGGTTGTATGAGCGCGATTAATAGTATAATGGTTAGGTAAGTGGATGAAAAGACAAAGCCTGCGGGAATTATTCCTGCAGGCTTTGCTTTTTGTATCGAATGCCTTGCACAGCATAGAGTCGGTTTACCTGCCTTCTGCATAATCCTGCAGATAACTGAAGTGGCTACCCAGTCGCCCGTCAACCGCTACTGTAGCCCTTTCAATCATGGCACTTTGAGGTTTGAGTAATTCCGGCAGTACTTGGTCAATAAACATTTCACCAAAAGCCTGACTCGCATCCCGGGGCAGCTCGCTGGGCAGATTATCAATAGTCATCATGTCGATACAGCCTTCCTGACCTGCCGCCACTTCTCGGCCACTTTGAGGATCATAACCAAACACCGGATCTGCGATGGTGGATGCCCGTACGGTAGCCGGGATAGACGAAAGAGGAGCAATGTCGCAGGTGACATCAGCAATGACGCGAATATTGAATGTAGGGTCGGCCATCTCCTTTTGGGTAAAAAATACGGGGGCGCGACTATCCCAGAAGATACCATTGATCATGATATCAGCTGATTTGGCATAGGGAGCAAACGTACTTTCATATTCCTCAGGATGCGTGTAGAAATGAGTCTTCTGAAAGGGAAGTCCTTTGATATGACGTACATAATGACTGCTATCGAGTTGGGTGTATACAGGACCCTCGTAGGTGTTTTGTAAAAAATCATCAGGACTCACCCGTTCGATGCCCATATCGTCGAGTACACGCGCTGCACCGCTGGCAACCCTTCCGGTGCCGGTGAGGACAATTTTGACTGCTGGGAAGTCGGTATGACCGTAGACTTCCAGCGCCTCGCTATAATCCAGGAGATCTTTGAGTCGCGGCAGATGGAGGCTGCCGGTTCGCTGACCATACGTCCACAGCGCGTTGTGCGCACCCACCATACCTGCAAAAAATCCGAAAGCGATGACGCGTTTTCCGTGTTCGTCAGTAAGCACTTCGTAGTCAATCAATCGTATTCGAAGGCGCAATATTTCCTGCAGCAATTTGCGGTTATACGCCTGCTTTTTGATTGTGTGTGAAAAAAAGCAATAAGTTTTACCCGGGATAAGTTGATCAATGGGTACCTCTTTGATGCCCAGCAGCAGGTCGCAATGGCTGAGATCTTCGACAGGTAGCAGGCCTGCGGCGGCATATTCCTGGTCGCTGAAGGCCCTGACAGAAGAGGACTGAACAGATACGAATAGTTGACGATCGCTTACAAGGCGGGCAGCTTGTGCCGGCGACAATGGCACCCGGCGGTCGGGTGGTAGTTTGCCTTCCCGAATGAGGCCGATTTTCATTTTCCTACAATTTTCTGAGCGCTGTGCGCGCAAGGTTCATTTAGTATTGGGCCTTCTGCGGCGGGTTTGCGACAGAAGCGACGCAAAAGTAAAGCATTTGCAGAAGCTAAGTGCGTGATTCTGCTCATTGGCCAAAAAAATATAGTCGGAGGCCTAAGAGCATATATGATAATTCTCGTAGCTTTCGCTTTCATCATTAGGGAGCTATGAAAAAAACGGGATTTATTCTTGGGCCGGCATTATTTTGCATCATGCTACTGCTGCCAGAGCCTGCCGGGCTCAGCGCTGAGGCTTGGCGCGTGCTGGCACTGGCCGCCTGGATCCTGGTGTGGTGGATTAGTGAGGCTATGCCCATCGCACTTACTGCTTTGTTGCCGATGGTAGGTCTGCCTTTACTGGGGATCACCGACATGAAGACATCAGCATCTCATTATGCGAGTCCCATCGTATATCTTTTTATGGGCGGCTTCATGCTGGCGCTGGCGATGGAAAAGTGGGCACTGCACAAGCGCATAGCGTTGACCATAGTGAAGTTTACGGGTACCAATGCCAACGGCATTATTTTGGGCTTTCTGCTGGCAACGGCTTTCCTGAGTATGTGGATCAGCAATACGGCGACTACCATTATGATGTTACCCATTGCGCTTTCGGTCATGGATCTGCTGGGTGCACAGGGCGTAGTGCAAGATGAAAAAAGGTTACGGGCATTTAGTACCAGTTTGCTGCTCTGCATAGCTTATGGTGCCAGCATTGGCGGAATGGCTACCATCATTGGAACGCCACCCAACGTAGTTTTTGCTGGCTTCATCCGCGAGACCTATGGTTATGAAATATCCTTTCTCAATTGGATGAAGGTAGGGATGCCTTTTAGTTTACTGATGCTGGCAGCCTGCTACGGCTTGTTGGTGTATATTATACTGCCCAATAGGATTGGTTCATTTGAGGGTGCCAGAGAATTGATAGACAGGCAACTGAAAATACTGGGGTCGGCGAGTAAGGCTGAAAAGCTAACTTTTACAATATTTGTATGTACGGCTATGGCCTGGATTTTTCGCAGTTTACTGAATGAATGGCTGCCTTTTCGGTTGGGGGATGAAGAAATTGCGATTTTAGCAACCATTGCCCTGTTTGCGACGCCTGTTGACTGGCGCAAACAGGTATTTGTGTTGGAATGGAAAGATACGGATAAGCTTCCCTGGGGTATTTTACTGTTGTTTGGCGGCGGGTTGAGTTTGGCTGCTGCCCTCAAAGAAGTAGGCATTATAGATCTTATTGGATCTGTTTTTACCGGTGCGGAGCTCAGTATTTTTCTGTTGATTCTGGGCATCACGACGGTGAGTCTGTTTCTGACGGAGGTGATGTCCAACGTAGCATTGGTGACGGTCTTCCTGCCAGTGGTAGCCGGTATTGCATCGGCTTTGAATATACATCCATTGATGATTTGTCTACCTGTGACTTTGGCAGCAAGCTGTGCGTTTATGCTGCCGATGGGCACGCCTCCCAACGCTATTGTGTTTGCAGGGGGGCATCTGAAGATGAGCGACATGGTGAAAGCGGGTTTCTGGCTCAACATCATCGCCATCCTGCTGGCTGCTGGCATGGTCAAATGGTTGGTCCCGCTGATCATACCCGCAGGTTGAAAGGAGGGGGGATTTTTCTCAACTATCTGCAGGTTCCGGTTGTTACTAGCCCAAACCTGACGATATCAGATGAAGATAACACGCTTGTTATGCCTGTTCGTAGCAATGACTGCGCTCGTTACGGCTGCCTCTGCACAAGAGCGGTACACGCTAAGTGGGTATGTGAAAGATAAAAACACCGTAGAGTCACTCATTGGTGCTAACGTATATGTGAAGGATAATCCGTCGAAAGGGACGGCTACCAATACCTACGGTTTTTACTCCCTGACACTGGAGAAGGGAAGCTATGTCATTGTATTCAATTACCTTGGCTTTGCTGACCAGGAGATAACAGTCAACCTCAGCAAGAATACCAGTCTGTCGGTTGATATGGAAGAGGGCATAGCCCTGGAAGAGGTGGTGGTCACGGCAGAAGATGTACGTGCCAATGTAGAGTCGACCCGCATGGGTACCGTGGAGACACCCATGGAGCTGGTCAAAAAATTGCCGGCTGTATTTGGTGAAGTGGATGTATTGAAGACACTGCAACTTTTACCAGGGGTCTTGTCTGCAGGCGAAGGTAATGCAGGCTTTTACGTGCGCGGTGGTGGCCCTGACCAGAATTTGGTACTGCTGGATGAGGCACTTGTCTACAATTCCGGTCACCTGCTTGGTTTTTTCTCTGTATTCAATGCCGATGCACTCAAGAACACAACGCTTATCAAGGGAGGAATGCCTGCGCAGTATGGCGGCAGGCTCTCTTCGGTGGTAGACATTCAGATGAAAGAAGGCAACCAGCAGCGGTATGAGGCAGCTGGAGGTATTGGTCTGATTGCCAGTAGATTGACATTTGAGGGGCCTATTGTGCGCGACAAGGCTTCCTTCATTGTTTCTGCCCGCAGAACATACGCATTGGATCTTGCGCAGCCCTTCCTTCAGCGGACCAACTTTGCGGGAACCAACTACTACTTTTATGATCTTAACGCCAAAGTCAATTACACGCTCAGCGACAAAGACCGCCTGTACGCCAGTGCGTATTTCGGACGGGATGTACTGATGTACAAAAGTAGTGTACGGGATTTTTTCTTTGACTTGCCGTATGGCAATGCTACGGCAACCCTTCGGTGGAATCACCTGCTGGGTGATAAACTTTTTCTGAATGTATCTGCCATCTACAACGATTATGACTTTGGTTTTGGGGGCGGACAGGGTGATTTTACGGTTGATGTCTTCAGTGGAGTGCGTGACTACAATCTTAAGCTCGATTTTGACTATTATCCGTCACCGGAGCATCATCTCAAGTATGGGGGGCAGTACATTTTTCACAAATTGACCCCCAATGTGACCCGGGCAACCAATGGCGAACAAACCTTTAGCAACAATCAACGCTCAACTTTTGCCCATGAGGGCGCATTTTATATTCAGGATGATATGAAAATTGGCAGTCGCCTGGGGCTCAATCTGGGACTCCGCTGGAGTTGGTTTACTCAGCTTGGACCATATATATCTTCAGTTGACGGCCAAGAATATGATGAAAAAGAACCGGTAAAAACATACAACGGGCTTGAACCGAGACTTGCCTTCAGGTATACGCTTAGCCCGGCTGCAAGCCTCAAAGCGGGTATTACATTTACTAATCAGTACCTGCATCTGGTGAGCAACAGCACCTCCACGCTGCCTACAGATGTGTGGGTGGCGAGCAGTGAACGCATCAAACCACAGCGTGGTATTCAGTATGCACTGGGGTACTTCCGAAACATTGCCGACAATCGCTATGAGGTGAGTGTAGAGGCGTACTATCGCGACTTACAGAACCAGATAGATTACCGGGAGAATTACGTCAACAACGTAGCCAGTGAACTCGAGCGCGAGTTTGTCTTTGGCAGGGGCAGGGCATACGGACTGGAGTTGTTTGTCAATAAAAAGAGAGGAGATTTTACCGGCTGGATTGGCTATACTCTTTCGAGGACAGAGCGAATTTTTCCGGACATCAACGAGGGTCAGGTCTTCCCGGCCGTATACGACCGCACCCATGACCTTTCGCTGGTAGCGAGTTACCAGCCACATCCGAAGTGGGAGGTAAGTGCCGTATGGATTTACGGAACCGGGCAGGCATATACCCCTTTGCGTAGTCTATACTTCATCGACCAGAATCTGGTGCAGGAGTATGGTGTACGCAACAGTGCGAGGCTTCAACCCTATCACAGAGGAGATTTATCGGCTACTTATGTGCCCAAACCGGATGCCAAGGGGCGTTTTAGCAGCAGCTGGGCCTTTTCCATCTATAATGTTTACAACCGCAGGAATCCGTTTTTCATATACTACGATCTGGAGGCAGATGCGAACGCCGGTACGGCCCAGGCTAAGGCTTTCAAGGTATCCTTGTTTCCTGTAATTCCCAGCGTGACCTGGAATTTCCGCTGGCAGAGCAAATAACAGCCCGAATAGCTGTATTTTTGCAGTCAAAAGAGCAGAGGACATGCACATTGATATCATTACCGTATTACCGGAACTACTGGAGAGTCCCTTTCAGCATTCTATATTAAAGCGTGCGCAGGATAAGGGGCTGTTGACCATTGGCATACACGACCTGCGTCCCTATGGGCTGGGTCGTCACAAGCAAGTGGACGACTATCAGTTTGGCGGCGGTGCCGGTATGGTCATGATGGTAGAGCCGCTGGCTAACTGCATCGATGAATTGCTCATCCACCGCAAGTACGACGAAATTATCTTTCTGACCCCTGACGGACAGCGGTATGACCAGCCTTTGGCCAATCGGCTGTCCATGAAGCAAAATTTGCTATTGATCAGCGGGCATTACAAGGGTATTGACGAGCGTATTCGCGAGCACTACGTGACCATGGAAATCAGCATTGGGGACTATGTGCTTAGTGGCGGCGAACTGCCGGCGGCTGTGTTGGTAGACTCCTTGGGGCGACTGTTGCCGGGAGTACTCAACGACGAGACCAGTGCATTGTTTGACTCTTTTCAGGATAACCTGCTCTCGCCCCCCGTGTACACACGGCCAGCTGAGTTTCGTGGCTGGAGAGTACCGGAGGTGCTGACCACCGGCAACTTTGCGCTCATTGAAGAATGGCGATACGAACAGGCGCTGCGCAGAACGGAAGAGCGGCGACCCGATTTGTTGCAGGACGATGTAAAATAATAAGGGGGGCAAGCTTGTGCTTGCCCCCCTTATTATTTACTCTTCCTCCTCTTCTAAGAGGCGAACATTGGTGGCAATCAGTTGACCATCTTCGTTGCGTTCGAGTGTGTATTCGACCAGATCGCCAACCAGCAGGTCGTGAAAATCCATATCCTGCACACTGGAATGGTGGAAGAACAAGTTGTTGGGAGGGTATCTGATAAACCCATAGCCATTTTTCAGGCTGAGCACTTCACCAGAGAGCACCTCACCAATAACAGGCGGCGGCAAGTCACCGTCTTCGTATTGTTCGCCGATATCCCCATTTTCCGAAGGCTGGAAGGAACGCTGTTTGCTTTCTCCGGGTACAAAAAGATCGTTAATGATGGGATCATTTTTGCTTCTCCGCCCGTCGATCAGTTCGTGCATTGCCAGTGGATAGGTAACCTCATCGAGTAACTCCCGCGGCGTACGGGTGGTCATTGCCTTACCATGCTCGGTGGTAAATTCCAGTTCCCAGGAGAGCAGCATGACCTTTGTACCCAGCGTATTGAGCTTGCGTATCAAAGGCAGGTAGTCACCATCACCTGCGATGAGTACAACCACATCGATTTTTTTGAGGAAGGCCTGTTCATACGCTTCCAAAGCCAGCCACACATCGATACCCCTGTCCTCTTTGCGGGAGGACGACTGCTTTTGCGGCAGATAATGCGTGACGATACCCGCTGACATGAGGATATCGTCGAAAACCCGATCCCAGTACAGCACAGAACCACGTTGATAGGCTTCCTGTGCGCTCAGGCGGCTGCGAAAGTAGTGAGCATCAACGATCTGGCAGTAGCGGTAGGAAGTATTCTCTTCCAAGGCCAGCTGATAGCGGATGAATTGGTGCAAACCACTGATACTAAGCCTTTTTCTTTTTGGGTGATCGTAATTGTAATAATTACTGATGTGAAGGAAATAACTGCCGTCGTAATAGACAGCAATTTTAATCGTCTTGTTCTGCATAAATTAAAATAAAATCAGCTTTTTAATACGGAACCCTAAACTATTATCAGTAACAGGTATTTTCAATATTTGATTGGGTTCAAATGGGCCAATGGGCAAGTTTAAGCAACGAATTGATTTTTAAGCGCAACACCTTGGCTAAGATTCAGGAAATGGCGAAGCAACAGCAAATGTACAAAAAAAGCCCTAATTGGGGGACCAAATAATCGATAAATGTAGTCTGCGGTGCATTAAGTAGCTAAAAGTTGCTGTACAACGGTTTCTGCCAGCCCCTGACTTGTGGATGAAGAATGAGAAAATCTGCGAAGAGGTGCCTGTGCGCTGGGCGCGTAGGCGGTGAAGACATGATAGTTACCGGCAGCATCTTTTTGGCAAAAAGCGCCCAGCGGGAGCTGGCAGCCACCCTCAAGCAGCTGGAGGATTCTGCGTTCGACATTGGTGCAAGCCGAAACCTCAGGATGGTGGATGGGGCGCAGCGCCTTACGGAGTTCTGTGTCGTCGCTGCGCAATTGGTAAGCGAGTACCCCCTGTGCGGGAGCGGGGACGAACTCACGCGGGTGAAAGCGTACGACCTGCAGGTGGTTCAGGTCTATTGACAGGCGGCTTAGGCCTGCGGCAGCCAGCACGATAGCATCAAGTCCTTCGGAGAATAATTTTTGTATGCGTGTGGGCACATTGCCCCGGATATCTACTGTTTGCAGGCCAGGCATAAGATCCAGCAGTTGGGTTTTCCGGCGTATGGAAGAGGTACCGACTGTTGCACCCTCCGGCAGGTTGAGGGGCGTATGCGATGAGAAAGAAGCTGGGTTGATGAGAAGCCAGTCGGCGGGGTCATCCCGATAAGAGACACCGGCGATACTGAGTCCGGCTGGACTGGTCGTTGGCAGATCTTTCATAGAATGGACGGCCAGATCGACTGCGCCTGCGAGCAATGCCTCTTCCAGCTCTTTGGTAAAAAAGCCTTTGCCTTCGATCTTATCAAATCCTATATGTTGGATCTGGTCACCTTTGGTTTTGATGATTACAAGTTCAGATCGGATACCCAGACCAGTGAGTTCCTGCTGTAGGTGATTTGCCTGCCAAAGTGCCAGTTCGCTGCCTCTCGTACCAATTCTGATGATCCTTTCCAAGATATTTTTCGGCAAATATAGCGTAAAGTCCACGAAATTGCGTGCAAAGTACCGTCAGCCTGCCGCAAAAATTATCTGTGACCAAGTGTTTTTTTTACCTTTGCCCCATGCAAATAACAGCCAAAGAAGTTGCCAATATCATTGGAGGAATCCTCGAGGGAGAGCCTGAGGTTTTGATCAGCCGCCCTGCCAAGATTGAAGAGGGAGGAGAGGGGGCTATTTGTTTTTTGGGTCATGCCAAGTATGAGCCTTATGCTTACACGACTACAGCCTCCGCCATCATTGTTGATCGCACATTTGTGCCTTCGCAGCCACTGAAAGCGACCCTCATTCGGGTTGACAATGTACGAGAAGCCTTCACTACGCTGCTTCAGCGTTTTCAGGCGGCACAGGCCTCGCAACGGGGGGGTATTGCTGCCGAAGCCAGCATCGACTCTGCTGCTGTCTTGGGTGAGGGGGTAACGGTTGGCCGCTTCAGTGTCGTAGAAAAAGGTGCAGTTGTAGGCGCGGGCAGTATGCTCCACGATCAGGTATATGTCGGTGTCAACGTTCGTCTGGGTGAAGGAGTAGTACTTCATCCGGGGGTGCGCATTCTGCATGACTGCGTGATTGGAGATCGCTGTGTAATACATGCCAATGCAGTCATTGGCAGTGACGGCTTTGGCTTCGTTCCGGATCCGACAACCGGAGTATACCAGAAAGTGCCTCACCTGGGCAACGTTGTCATTGAGGCAGACGTCGAAATAGGTGCTTGTACGACCATTGACCGCGCCACTATGGGCAGCACATATATCCGACAGGGGGTCAAACTGGACAACTTGATACAGGTGGGTCACAATGTCGAAGTAGGTGCACATACGGTTATTGCGGCTTTGGCGGGCATTGCAGGCAGTACCCGCATTGGAGCGCATTGTCGCATTGGCGGACAGGCAGGTTTTGTCGGACACATAGAAATTGCAGAAGGTGTACAGATACAGGCACAAACGGGTGTTGCTGCCAGTGTGACCGAAAAAGGGAAGATACTTGCCGGCACACCGGGCATGCCCTACAACGACTACCTTAGAAGCTATGCCGTGTTCAAGCAGCTCCCGCTCATCTACCGCCACCTCAATAAGTGGATCAAAGGGCAGGAATAAATCTCGGCCTGTGTCGGTGAGTCATAGCTGGACTGCCGCTGTATTCGCATACCGACGTCATGGCGCTTATGCGGATCATGTGGTATAGCTCCTAATTAACAGCCTATTGCTTATCTTTGCGTTTATTTTTCAGCATACCTTTGTTTTGGGTTATGAAACAAACTACGATTAATCAGGCAGTATCGATCTCCGGTGTAGGTTTGCACACAGGAAAGCCTGCCACGCTAACCTTTCAACCGGCTCCGATAGACCACGGTTATCGCGTTCAACGCACCGACCTGCCTGATCAACCTGTCATCAATGCGGATGTCAGCCGCGTCGTCAACACAGAACGCAGCACCACTATTCAGAACGGCCATGCCAGTGTGAGCACCATTGAGCATGTACTGTCAGCTCTTTTTGGCCTTGGGATTGACAATGTTCTGTTGCAGATTGACGGTCCTGAGATGCCCATTATGGATGGCAGCGCCGCGCCCTTTGTTGAAATCCTTCAGGCTGTGGGGATTGTAGAACAAGCAGCAGACAGAGATTATTTTGTCGTAGACCAGCCGCTGACCTATCGGGATGAAGTGACGGGTGCTGAGCTTACTGCTATGCCTGCCGACGATTTTCAGGTAGTATCCATGATAGACTTCAATTCGGCATTGCTGGGGCAACAGTACGCGATACTGCTGGATGTCAAGCAATACGCGGCGGAGATTGCTCCTTCGAGGACATTTGTTTTCGTTCACGAGTTAGAGACACTTTTTGCCCACAATCTCATTAAGGGTGGAGATTTATCCAATGCCATTGTAATTGCCGACAAGCCGGTGGCACAATCAACCCTTGACGAACTTGCCGAAAAGATGGGGCGTCCCAAGGTGGAGGTTAACGGAGAGGGGATACTCAACACGCTCGACCTGCATTTTCAAAATGAACCAGCCCGCCACAAGCTGCTGGATGTGATAGGAGATGTAGCGCTCTTGGGAGCTCCGATTAAGGGCAAAATACTGGCAACCAAGCCCGGGCACAAAGCCAATGTTGAGTTTACAAAAATCCTCAAAAAACGACTGTTAGAACAGCGTCGGCTGAAGGGCCTTCCTAAGTATGATCCTGATGCAGAACCAGTGATGGACAGTGTGAAGATTGCGCAGTGGCTCCCGCACCGCTATCCGTTTTTATTGGTTGATAAGATCATTGAGCTGACAAGCCAGCACGTTGTGGGGATGAAAAACCTGACTTTCAACGAAGAATTTTTTCAGGGTCACTTCCCCAACAATCCAGTGATGCCGGGGGTGTTGCAGATAGAGGCTATGGCTCAGACAGGCGGGATTCTGGCGCTTTCAGGTGTTGAGGATCCAGGCAACTGGGATACTTATTTCCTCAAGATTGAGAATGCAAAGTTCAAACAGAAGGTGGTTCCCGGAGATACTATCTTTTTCCGGTTGGAACTGATGGCACCCATACGCCGGGGTATTTGTCAAATGCGCGCTGTTGCTTTTGTAGGTACGCGCATCGTTTCAGAGGCTGAGCTTACGGCTCAGATTGTCAAGCGCTCATAATATGAATACAGGTCATTCATTGCAGGCGGTTGATCCGTCGGCAAAAATAGGCAACAATGTTGTCATTAGTCCTTTCAGTTTCATTGACAAAGACGTTGAAATTGGAGACAACTGTTGGATAGGTCCACACGTTACCATTTTCAGCGGGGCTCGCATTGGCAGCAACGTACAAGTTTTTCCCGGAGCGGTTATTTCTGCAATTCCACAGGATTTAAAGTTTCAGGGCGAGTATACGACGACGGAAATAGGGGACAATACGATTATACGCGAGCATGTCACCATCAACCGAGGGACAGCCCAAGCAAACACGACCCGCGTAGGCAGCAATTGTCTTCTCATGGCTTATGTGCATGTTGCCCATGACTGCCTGTTGGGCAACAACATCATTCTTGCCAACAATGTTAACTTGGCCGGGCATGTGCTTATTGATGACTGGGCCATTATAGAAGGCCAGGTAGGGGTACAGCAATTTACGCGTATAGGCGCACACAGTTTTATTGCGGGGGGATCACTGGTGCGAAAAGACGTTCCTCCCTTTGTACGGGCTGCCCGCGAGCCGCTGGCGTACATTGGCGTCAATGTTGTCGGCCTGCGTCGCCGCGACTTTAGTGCGGAGCAAATCAACCAAATACATGATCTGTACCGCGTAATTTTTCAGAAGGGTTATTCGTTATCGAGGGCTATGGAATTCATTGATGAGATGAGCCTACAGTCTGAGGAGACCGATACGATTCTGTCTTTTATCAAGGACTCCAAGGGGGGGATTATTCGCGGATTTCAAAGCAATGTCAATGGTGCCAACGGGCATGAAGATTGAGCTCGAGGGCGCTGGCAAGCGCTACCTGCATGAATGGATTTATCGAAAAGTGACCTATACTTTTTCGGACAACAACCGCTATGCCATCACAGGTGCCAATGGTTCAGGCAAGTCGACCTTTTTGCGCCTGCTTTCAGGGCATCTGAGTCCCAGCAAGGGTCGTGTAGGCTACTCCCTTGGTGGCAGGCCACTACCGATTGACCAGCTGTATCGGTACATCACTTTTTCAGCGCCCTATATTGAACTTATTGAGGAATTTACGCTGCTTGAATCTGTCACTTTTCAGCATCGCTTCAAGCCTTTCCGCAATGGCCTTACACCTATGCAGGCCATTGACCGCATGGCACTGACGCAGGCTGTAAACAAACCTGTCAAGCATTTTTCCAGCGGCATGAAGCAACGGCTTAAGCTTGGTCTGTCGCTGATAAGCGACAGCCAGTTGGTGCTTTTGGACGAACCCACCACCAACCTGGATGCCAGAGGTGTGGAATGGTATCTGCAGTTGGTAGACGAGTATGCGCCTGGACGACTGCTTGTTGTTGCGTCCAATGTTGCAGTAGACTACCAGTTTTGCAATCTGCACCTTTCCATGGCTGATTTCAAATAGTTGCCTCATTGGCACCGCTCAAGTATTTTTTCAAAAAGAGCAGTAAACAGCAACTGGTCGAAGAGTCTTTCGCATGCGCGCAATTATGCGGGAAAGGTTTATATTTGTACAAAAACCGGCCATTCATGGAATACCCCTACATAAGTCTCCGCAATCTCCGCTTTCTGCTTCACGAAGTATTTTCGGCAGCATCGCTGCAAAAGTATGAACGCTATGCCGACTACGATCCTGCGTCCATTGATATGGCGCTGGATGCTGCCCAGCAGCTTGCCGATCAGTATCTTTTTCCCGCTTACGCGGAAATGGACCGGCAGAAAGTATACATGGACAATGGGGTAGTCAGGGTGCATCCTGCTGTGGGTGAGGGGATTCGCGCGCTGGCGGCCGGTGGTTGGATCGCTGCGCCCGACGATTATGCACAGGGGGGGCAGCAGATGCCTTGGTTGGTGCTCAATGCCGCACTGTCTATTTTTTACGCAGCCAATGCGAATCTGGCATCACATGCTTTTCTGACACAGGGAGCAGCCAACCTGATACGCACTTTTGGTAGCGAGGCCTTACAGGCGCGCTACGTTCCGCGCATGTACAGCGGGCAGTGGCAGGGAACCATGGCACTGACGGAACCACAGGCGGGTAGTTCGCTGTCGGACATTACAACTACGGCACAAGCGGATCCGGCAGGTCATTACTTGCTGCGGGGGCAAAAGGTATATATCTCGGGTGGTGATCACGATGGGGTAGACAACGTGGTTCATCTGTTATTGGCAAGAATTGCGGGGGCTCCTGCGGGTGCAAAAGGAATTTCTTTGTTTGTCGTTCCGAAAAAAAGAATCAGTGCGGCAGGCACCTTGGAAGACAATGATGTGCTCACTGCCGGCCTGTTTGGTAAAATGGGACAAAGGGGCTATGTGGCGGCTCATCTTATGTTAGGTGAAAATGCCAATTGCCATGGTTATTTGGTGGGTGAGCCGCATAAAGGTCTGGCCTACATGTTTCAAATGATGAATGAAGCCAGGGTCGCTACTGGTTTGATGGCAGCGGCGACTGCCTCGGCAGCCTACTATGCCAGTTTGCAGTATGCACGAGAGCGCCCGCAGGGGCGTCATCCTTCCAACAAAGACGTAAATCTACCGCAGTTGCTGATCATTGAGCATGCAGATGTCAGGCGCATGTTGTTGCAGCAAAAAGCCATTGTAGAGGGGAGCTTGTCCCTGCTGATGCAGTGCAGTTATTACGCGGATACTAGTAAATGCGCCGACGGCGACGAAGCAGCTGAGGCGCATTTGTTGCTGGAACTGCTGACGCCTGTCGCGAAGAGTTTTCCGGCTGAGTACGGCATTTATGCCGTAAGTGCCGGTATGCAGGTTTTGGGTGGTGCCGGTTACACTGATGATTATCCGCTGGAGCAATACTACCGGGATATACGTATCAATGCAATTTATGAGGGTACGACTACCATTCACGGGATTGACCTGTTGGGCAGAAAAGTGTTGCTGAGCGATGGTAAAGCCATGCAGCTGTTGCAGGCTGAGGTAGCCGCAACGCTGGCTGCTGCCGGTAAGCACCCTCAACTGCGGCAGCAGCTTGACCTTTTTTCCAAAGCATTGGTAGCCTATCAGTCTATGTTTGCTCAGCTGCTGAGGCTTGCCGGCACGGCCACGACAGAGCGTTATCTGGCCAATGCAACACTACACCTGGAGTGTTTTTCTCTTGTGGTCATTGGCTGGCAATGGCTTAAGCAGGCGGTGGTGGCTGCCGAGCAGCCACAGCCTGCTGATAATTTTTACAAAAGCAAGCTGCATACAACTGCCTATTTCATGCAGTATGAGCTGCCAAAAGTGTATGCACTTTGTTCTACCATCACCGGAGATGAGAATCTTTTACTGGACACTCCCGGAGAGCTGTTGGTATAGTCAGTTCTCTTGTATTACAATAGTTTTTTAAAAAAGCGGAGATGCAAGTTATTGACCTGAATTTTCTCGACCTCAGCTCTGCGGTTGCGGCTTTTTTGCTGCAGAGCAGCGAAGGACCCATACTGATAGAGACCGGCCCGCACGCCACGCTTCCGCGATTGGTTGAGTCTATTGAACAGGCGGGCTATCGGGCAGCGGATGTAAAGCATGTGTTGCTGACGCACATTCACCTCGACCATGCGGGGGCTGCCTGGTGGTTTGCCCGGCAAGGGGCAACCGTCTATGTGCATCCCAAAGGATTGCCACACCTGATGGATCCTTCCAAACTAATGGCTTCGGCCCGCATGATTTACCAGGACCAGATGGACAGGTTGTGGGGAGAGATGCACCCCATTGATCCTGACCGGCTGCGGCAGGTCAACGATGACGAGGAGCTTCTACTGGGGGACGTTCGGGTTATTGCAAGACACACGCCAGGGCATGCAGTACACCATATCGCCTGGCAGTGGGAGGATTGTCTGTTTACGGGCGATGTTGGCGGCGTAAAGATCGGCAACGGACCTGTGATGCCGCCTTGTCCGCCCCCTGATATCCATTTGCCCGACTGGATGCAATCGATTGAGCGCATGCGAGCGTTAGCGGCGGGAAAATTATACCTTACCCACTTTGGACTGGTAACAGATAAGGAAGGGCATCTCGATGAGCTGACACTGCGGCTGAATGCCTGGGCTGAATGGATGAAGCCCCACTATCTGGCGGGTACTGCAGCAGCGATAATCACCCCTGCCTTTCAGGCATACGTGCGCGAGGATTTGGTATCGCACGGGCTTAGTGAGGAGACCATTGATCGCTACGAGGCTGCCAACCCTGCCTGGATGAGTGTTGCGGGTTTATTGCGGTACTGGAAAAAAGCGCTTACGGTCTAGCCTTGTTCAGGCTTAGGATACTGGATTCGCTCGTGGTGAATACTCCGTAAGATCTGTCGGAATACGATCTTGCACTCCTGAAGTTCGCGGAAACTAAGCTGTGAATCTTCGAGTTGTTTGAGATGCAGTTTGCCGTCAATGATAGTATCGACCAGATGATCGATATCACTTCCTGTGGGGTATTTCAGGCTTTTGCAGGAAGCCTCCAGCGAGTCGGCCAGCATGAGGATGGTCTCCTCCTTGGTGGTTGGTCGGGGGCCGGGATAGCGGAACAGGTTTTCATCTATTGCTGCCTGCTCATTTTCACTGAGGTAGCTTCTGTAAAAATATTCGACCCTGGTAGTACCGTGGTGGGTACGTATAAAATCAATGATGAGTTGGGGCAGATGGTTTTTTTTAGCCAGCTGCACACCTTCCTCTACATGGCCGATGATGATGCGTGCGCTGTCGAGTTTTGAAATCCCTTCATGGGGGTTTATGCCCGACTGATTTTCGATAAAAAACAGCGGGTTGGTTTTCTTTCCGATATCGTGGTAGAGCGCGCCCACCCGCACAGTGAGTTCGTCGGCGCCAATGCGGCGGGCGGCAGCTTCTGCTAAGTGGGCAACCTGCAGTGAGTGTTGCATAGTGCCGGGAGCCCGCAGGGCGAGTTCACGAAGCAGGGGCTGATTCATATCTGCTAGCTCTACCAATGTCATAGGAGAAGTGAAGCCAAACATTCTCTCCAGCAGTGGTATGAGCGGATAAGCTGACAGTGTCAGGAATACATTGAGACCGATAGCGGTGACGGAGCTGGGACTGACTTCACTTAGGTTTCCTTCCTGAATGAGCGAAAGTCCCGCCAGTCCAACGAGATAACTGAGAAAAATAAACAAATGCGAGTAGAAAAACCGCGTCCAATTGCGCGTATCGACTTTTGCCAGCAGCACAACGATACCGGCCATGAGTTGCAGGAAAATAAAATTGTACCCTAGGCTGGATAAAAACCCGGCTATCAGTACCACCATCAGGTGCGTAAAGAGAGCCAGACGCTCCGTAAAGAAGGTTTTGACAACAATCGGAACGATGCAAAAAGGGATGATATTGACGCTCAGGATATCAATACTTTCGACTACGTACACCAGATAGCTGTACAGGACGAGCCACATCATGATAAACAGCAGTCGGTTGAATCGGTTGTAAATTAGCAGTGCGAATGTTTTCAGGTAGACTGTAAAAGTGATCACCAGCATTGAAATGAGCAGCAGGTAGCCGGAGAGTACGGTGTAAAATTTCCAGCCAGCCTTTTGGCGTTCATATTCCAATCTGAAAGACACCAATTTTTGGTAAATTTCTTTGGTGACCAGGGATCCTTTGGCTACGATCAGTTCATCTTTTTTGACAAGCCCCTTCCGCTCCATGATGCCCTCCAGGGCGTCCCGTTGCATTTGGCGGGTGGTACTATCATTGTAGAAGAGATTGGGCTGCAGATGCTCTTCGAGCAGCGGCAGCAAAAAATCGGTATGCGGTAGCTTCACAAAGGGCAGTGTATCTCCCAGCATACGTTTGGCGGCAGCGGGATCGGACAGGCTCTCCAGTGTATATTCGCGCAGGGTATTGCCGTTGACAACAGCAATGACGTAAGCGGGGCCACGCTGCCTGTGTTGCTCTTCCAGCCGGATGATGCCGCGCAGGTACTGACGGCGGAGAAAATTTTCACCATAGCGGATATAGGGAGCTGGATCCTGCATGAGATCTGCAAAGGGGTTGTAGGGATCTCGGCTGACAGCCTCCAGCTGGGTAAAGAAATCCTGTTTGAAGTCATCTATTTGGTCACGCATGACATCAGGATCGATGACATATACAGGGCTGACCGCATTGATTACTTCTTCGCGTTCGCGCGCCAGTTCCTCCTTGCTCTTGAGGAGGGAGAAATCGAAGGGAGCTACTAAATCTTTGTAAGCCCAGGGCTGTCCGAGTTCAAAGGCATATCTAAAGCGGAGGTGTGCAGGGGCGAGCAGGCTGATCAGTACGATAACACTGATGATCAGCAAGGTATTGGCAAACTCATGAAAATGTGTACGCTTAAAAAGTTGCGACCAGTTCATGCTGCAAAGATAGGGAATGGCAATGAATGTGTTATGAAATTTATATGCTGCCGCGAATCTTACAGGCTATTGACGTTATCCTTAACCCAGGCAGCCTTTTCGAGTACAGCCTGCCTTTGCAGCTCATCCATTCTGTCCCAGTTTTTATATACCATACCGATCCGCGGATTATTGGCGAGGAGTTGTCGGTGGCGATGCATAAAGTCCCAGTACAGGCTATTGAAGGGGCATGCATCAGCGGTCGTTTTTTCTTTGTGATTATATGAGCACTGACCGCAGTAATCGCTCATTTTGTGGATATAATTGCCGCTGGAAACATAGGGTTTGGTAGCGAGCAGGCCGCCGTCGGCATACTGGCTCATACCGCGGGTATTGGTAAGCTCCACCCATTCGATAGCATCCATATAAACCCCCAGATACCATTGGTCCACATCATCAGGTCTGACGCCCAGCAGCAGCGCAAAATTGCCGGTAATCATCAGCCGCTGTATGTGATGCGCGTAAGCACTGTCGAGAGATTGGCCAATCGCATGAGCAAGGCAACGCATTTTTGTACGACCCGTCCAGTAAAATTCGGGCAGCTGCGCCTGGTGATTAAAATAGTTAGTATTGGCATAGGCGGGCATTTGTGCCCAATAAACGCCACGCATAAATTCGCGCCAGCCAGCGATTTGTCGCACGAAGCCTTCGACCTGAGCAAAGCTTATGGCGGCAGGATTTTCCCGCCAGCTTTGGACGGCTGCCTCGATGACCTCCAGCGGATGAATCATTTTGGTATTGAGCCCAAAAGAAATCCGGGAGTGGAAGAGAAGGTCATGGCGGCAGGTCATAGCATCCTGATAGGTGCCGAAAGCACGCAGACGATGCTGAATAAAATGCTGCAGCAGTTGGAGATGCTCAGCCCTGCTGGTAGGCCAGTCGAATGCTGACGGATCTTCGAGCCGGCCGATCGTATTGATGCCCGCCTGCAGAATTTCTTCATATACGTCGTGGGCATTTTTTTCAAAATGCAATACGGGCGGGATATCCACTGCTGCCGGCAGCGGCTGGCGGTTATCCTGATCGTAATTCCACTGACCGGTCAGGGGTGTGGCGCCATCTTCCTCCATGAGCAACTGGTAGCGGCGGCGTATGCTGCGGTAAAAAGTCTCCATGAGGTACGTCTTTTTACCAGAGAACAATCGTTGCACGGCATCCCTTTCGCTGAGGAAGTGTTCGGAATCAACGACGTGCACCGGGATGTTGAAGCATGAAGACAGCTGTGCGAGTTCAATATCGAGACGATGCTCATCGGGCAGCTGATAGGCTATGGCGGTAGCCTGGTAGTACTGTGCCAGCCATGTCAGGTTGGCAGTGAAAGACTGGCGATTTTGGGGATCGTGCAGTTTCAGGTAGTGGACCCTTCTGCCCTGAGCGGTGAGGCGTGCAGCAAAGTGGCGCATAGCCAGGAAGAAACCAACGATTTTTTGGATATGATGGCGGGCATAGTCTGTCTCAGACCGGATTTCCATCATGACATAGATGGCATCATCCTGATCGGGTGGGGTACGGAACCAGCTATGTTGCTCATTGAGCTGATCACCGAGAATAAGTCTGAGTACGGACATGAGCAGTTGTGGATAAGACCCTGCCTGATGAGGACAACAGGCGAGGCCGCGATGGAAGTTACCTGGGGCGCAGGATAGCAGCTGCACCGCCTCCTGGGGCGATGGTCAGCGTGAGCGTTTCATTGGCGGAGACCAGCCTCCGGTGCACGACCATTGCATCAGGCTTGTGTTGCCAGTGTGCATCGGGAGCATCGGCATACAGCTCCAGGCTAAATGATTGGTTGGGCGGCAGGAAATCCAACGGGAGGTTGAGTGTCCGTCGATTTTCATCGGCTACGACCCCCAAGAACCAACGGTTGCTGCCCCGTTCCTGCCGGGCGATGGCCACGAAGTCGCCGGGTTCGCCAGCGATAACGCGGGTTTGTTCCCAATCGACTGCCACCTCTTTGAGGAAAGGCATGGCCGGATGCTGTCGATAGTGATCGGGCAGGTCAGCCAGCATCTGCATTGGACTGTAGATGACAACGTAGGCACCCAATTCGTGAGCGATGGTATGTTTAATTTGATTATTGGGTTTGAACGGATTGAGTGACAAGTGCATGATGCCTGGGGTATAGTCAACCGGTCCGGCGAGCATACGGGTAAAGGCCACTTTGGTGAGATGATCAACAGGATTGCCACCCTCGTAAGACCATGCATTGAACTCCTGTCCCCTTACCCCTTCGCGAGTCATAAAGTTGGGCCAGGTACGTCTGATGCCTGTATCTTTGATAGGCTCGTGGGTATTGACCATGATGCGGTACGCTGCAGCCTTTTCAACGACTTGCTGGTAGTGCCGCACCATCCACTGTCCGTGGTGGTATTCCGTATTGGGAATAATTTTGCCTACATAGCCTGTTTTGACAGCAGGTATACCAAGACTTGCACAGAGTTGGAAGGCAGTATCGAGTTGTTGGCTGTAAGTTCTGACTGTTGAGGAAGTCTCGTGGTGCATAATGATGGAGACCCCTTTTTGGCGTGCGTAGGCAACGACGGCATTGAGATCATAGTCGGGATAAGGCGTGACAAAATCGAAGACCCCTTCGCGGTCATCGAAACCTATCCAGTGTTCCCAGCCGGTATTCCAGCCTTCGATCAGGAGAGCCTGAATATTGTTGTCGGCGCAGAAGTCCACATAGCGTTTGGCATTGGCGGTAGTAGCGCCATGCTTACCCCCTTTCATGGCCCAGGTAGACATTCCCAGATGCATTTCCCACCAGATACCTGCGTATTTCATGGGTTTGATCCAGGAGAGGTCCTGAATTTTGGGTGGATCATTGAGATTGAGGATGAGTTTGCTTTCGATAAGATCGCCGGCTCGTTTGGCGACCTGAATGGTGCGCCAGGGCGTATGGAAGGGAAGTGCCACTACCGCTTTGACGGAGTCGGAGCCACGGCCGACGAGCTCACTGGTGAACGTGAGACTTTGCTTATCGACTTTGAGGGTCATATCTGAATAATCGTAGAGGGCGGCTTCGTGTATACTCAGGTACAGGCTGTCATTGGTGCGTAGGGTGACGGGTGTGTTGACGGCATTCTCCGGGATATAGGTTTGAGCGAGGTTGGGGTGATTTCGCTTGCTGAGCGCATCGATTTCCGTGAAGCGTGTTTCGTTGTAGAGATGTTCGTAAATATCCCAGTCGCCGGGTTGCCACCAGCAAAGGTGATCGCCGGTAAGTTTGAAAGAAGTATGCTCATCGAGGACAATCAGACTATCGGCAGCAGCCTGCCGGGGAAACTCGTAGCGGAAAGCAAGTCCATCATCAAACAGGCGAAAGACGAGGGAAAAGGATCGCCGAGCGCCCTTGGCTTCGATTAACTGTACGCGCAATTCATTGTAGTGATTGCGTACCAGACGTTGCTCCCCCCAGGGCATTTCCCAAGTCTCATCGAATGAAGAAGACTGGCTGTCAACTATTTTTAGTTGAGAAGACAGCGGTGCTGCCCCTTGAAAGCTGAAGCCAAGCGCAGAAGTATCAATGACAGTTTTGGCTCCCAGCAGCAACTGATAGGAGGGCTGTCCCTGTTGGTTGAGCCAGAACCTGACGGACAAATTGCCGGTTGGAGCGGTCAGTGTAAGTGGTTTGGGGGGATTGGGGGAGCACGAAACCAAAAAGCCTATGGCTACCCACATCCACAACAGACGACGCAGCATGGAGGACAATTTAGCTGACCGATGAATCTGCGGGCATACGCTCAAAGAAAGCCCTTACAGCAGTAGCCTCCTCTGCTTTAAGGCGGCCACTCAGCATCAGGCGCATTTCGCGGCGGCGGCTGGCACTTTCGTAGCGCTGGTGCTCAATTTCCGTCAGCGGAATGACCGCTGGCACTTTGCTGGGTTTATTGAACTGATCATCAATAGCAACCATAGTGAAGTAGGCATGGTTGCAACGCCTTGGCTGGTGCCCCTTCATGTCAGCAGCCAACACTTCTACCATAACTTCTACAGACGTATTAAAAGCGCGGGTGACGGTAGCCTCCAGGGTGACCACTTCACCGTTGCGGATCGGATTTTCGAAAGACACGTGGTCAACGGAGGCAGTAACTACATGGGACTCGCAGTGTTTGCCAGCGCAGATGCCGCAGACCATATCCATCCAGCGGAGCAAGTTACCACCCATGAGGTTGCCCATAGGATTGGTATCATTGGGCATGACTAGTTCAGTCATGATCGTCCGGGACTCTGATACTTTTTTTGATTGCTTCATGAACATTTGGGATTTTGAAATCTATCGAATCATTACACCTCGCTTATTGATGAGCGGTACAGCGGTGAAATGCATGGGGTGAATGCTGCCACTCACGAAGACGTATTTGCGATCGTACATGTAGTCGGCCTGATTATAGCTAATCCAATACTCATGCGTCAGATCAAACAGATTAGACTGTATAGGCTCAATCTGAACAACCTGTAAAGGACCGATTTGTTCGTAGAAATACCTGAGGGTAGTAGTTTTTCGCATCTCACCCTCTATTTCTCCATAGCCTACAGAGCTGACAAGCAGATTTTCAATGGATTTGTCCTGCAGGTTGATCAGGTACACATCCCAAAGATCCTGGCTCTCGCCTTCCTCGGGAGGAACGATTGCGATGATGATATCTTCGACACGGCGCAGCTCAATATCTTTTTTCATACGTTTAGTAAAGGCTAGCTTGGGGATTAGAAATAGTTTTCCAGGCGAAATCATTAAAAAGGATGCAAAGATAAAGTATTGTTAACCATAATCAAATACAAATAACGAGGCTAGCTTATTTTTTAAAACATCTTTGACTTCCTCCACATTGACTTCCCTGCCCAGCTCTTTTTGCATACTGGTGACGGCCTTATCATCATCTGCGATACCGCAGGGGATTATGTGGCCGAAGTGATCCAGGTTGGTATTGACATTGAAGGCAAATCCATGCATAGTGACCCAGCGGCTCAGGTGAACGCCGATGGCACAAATTTTGCGTAAGGGATCTCCCTTCGCATTGGCTGGCAGCCAGACACCGGTATACTGAGGGACTCGGAGCGATTCAATGTTGTAGTGGGCTAATGTCTGTATGATAGCCTCTTCCAGCGTTCGTACGTAGCGGTGAACATCCGTGAAGAAATCATCGAGATCAAAGATAGGGTAGCCGACAATCTGGCCTGGCCCGTGGTAGGTAATGTCACCTCCCCGATTAATTTTATAGTATTGAAAACCATTTTCGAGCAATTTTTCGGCAGTAAGCAACAGATTGCTTTCACTGCCACTTTTACCCAGGGTATATACGGGTGGATGCTCGCAAAAAAGGAGATAGTGGTGAATGGGTACCTGATTACTTTCTTGGGCAGGTGGCTGGGCCCGGCGCAGGAGCTTGGCAGTTACCAATTCCTGATGCAGGGCTGTCTGATAGTCCCAGGCGGCTTTGTAGTCAATGCTGCCCAAATCCTTGAAAAAAACTGTTGGCATTACAAGAGAGAATGATGAAGCAAAGTTCGCAACTTTTGCGGTAAAGCGGGGTATTTTTTGGTCCAGTCTGTGTTAATTTGTCATAAACAAATCAAGATGTACCAGAGCTTTGCAGCTATGTAAAGAATATCAAATGCATTCCTTAGCTTTGCGATGAAGCCCGTAGCGACGGCAGCAATAGTTGTTTGCCGGCAAATGCAGTACGGGACAGTCGTACATATAAACAATAATCCATGCGTTTTTTACTGATTTTAGGTAGCCTGTTGGCACCCTTGTTGTTGTTGACTTCCTGCCGGACCAAGCAGGCAGGTATGACCGATGCGTCCAAAGATTCGTCTTCTGTAGACAGTCTCCGCTACCCCGACGAGCGGCACATTAAAAACATTAGGCAACTAACTTTTGGTGGAGATAATGCGGAGGCATACTTCAGCTTCAATGGCCGCTATCTTGTGTTTCAGAGTACCAATACCAACTGGGGTACAGCCTGCGACCAAATTTTTTATATGCCACTGAAGGGTACGGAAGGCGGCAGGCCACCGATGCTGAGCACGGGCAAGGGGCGCACAACCTGTGCTTACTTTCTGCCTGGTGACAAGGAAGTCTTGTATGCGAGTACACATCACGCAGGCGATGAGTGTCCCGAAGCACCCCGGCTGGTAGACGGAAAATACGTCTGGCCTATTTTTTCCACTTTCGATATTTTCACGGCCAATCTGAAAGGGGAGGTTACCGGGCAGCTGACAGACGCCAAAGGATATGATGCTGAGGCTACGCTTTCACCCGATGGTAAGCGCGTTGTATTTACGTCTGATCGCACGGGTGACCTCGAGTTGTACACCATGAACGTTGATGGTTCAGATGTGAAGCAGGTGACATTTGACCTGGGTTATGATGGTGGTGCTTTCTTTTCTCCCGACGGTAAGCAGCTCGTTTTCAGGGCTTCAAGACCAAAGACAGAAGAGGAGATCAGTATCTATAAAGGCTTACTTGCCAAAGGTCTGGTGCAGCCGACCAATATGGAAATTTTTGTTTGCAATGTTGACGGCAGCAATTTACGGCAGGTGACGAACCTTGGCAAAGCCAACTGGGCTCCCTACTTCCACCCTGATGGCAAGCGAATTCTCTTTACCAGTAACCACCACAGTCCGGGCGGGCGTCAGTTCAATTTGTTTATTATTAATGCTGATGGTACAGGGCTTAAACAGCTCACATACGATGGTGTATTCGATGCTTTCCCTATGTTTAGCCGCGACGGCAAACAGCTAGTTTTTGCCTCGAACCGCAACAATGGCGGAACCAGAGATACCAATGTATTTATTGCTGACTGGGAGGAGTAAGCCTCTCGGTAAACAATGCTCACATGCACTTTGACGGCTTTAGTCGTCAAAGTGCATGTGGAGGCGGCCTCACAGCGGTTTTGCGCCAAAGCACCTTTTCAATGACCATACAACCATGCGCATCAATTTTCCAGAGGACTTTGTGTGGGGCACTTCCACAGCGGCGGCTCAGGTAGAGACCGCCTCCGATCACAATTGGCGTGGCTTCGTATCCAAAGATGGCTATACCTTTGTCCGCACGACGGATCACGAACTACGCAGGGAAGAAGATGCTGCCTACATCGGGCGGCTAGGAAAACTGTACCGTTGTGGTCTAGACTGGGCCCGGCTTCAGCCGTCGGCTTATGCACGCTTTGACGAGGCTGTGGTTGATGAGTACCGTCGTTTGTTCATCTCTCTGCACGAAAAAGGGGTGTCCATCATGCTGGTTGTTCACCATTTTACCCATCCCCGGTGGTTGGAAGCGCAGGGCGGCTGGGTAGACGAGCGTTCTGTTGGTTGTTATGTTGATTTTTTGCAGCAGTGTCTGGAGGCCTTTGGTTCGTATGTAAGTTATTGGAATACATTTAATGAGCCCAATGTTTTTGCCCTGAATGGCTATGTGCTGGGCAACTTTCCTCCCTGCCGGAAGCTTCGGTTTGATCAGGCACATCGCGTACTGCGGCATATGGGCAAGGCGCATGATATAGCTTATTCGTGTATCAAACAGCGTTTTCCGCAGCATCCCGTGGGTATTTCCCTCAATACGGGTTGGTTTGAAGGACTCAATCTGGCGGGTCGGGCAGTAGCTGCCTTTATGGACTATTGGTTTCATCGATACGCAGCCCGGCCATTTGAGCAGGTTGATTTTTGGGGACTTAGTTACTATGCGTATGTATTATTTGACCCCTTTCCGATTACGGAGATTGACCGCCCCGGGGCATTGGAGGCTATGGGGCGTGCGCACGATAAAATGTGGGGATATCGTCCGGAGGGTTTAGGACTGCGCCTGCGTGAATTTTGGCATCGCTATCACAAGCCGCTTTGGGTGACTGAAAACGGTATTTGTACAGACGATGATCAGCAGCGCATAGAGGCGATTAATGATTATGTAAAAGTATGCCATGAGGTCATTGAAGCGGGGATTCCGCTGAAGGGTTATATCCATTGGAGTACTTGGGACAATTTTGAGTGGAATCTGGGGCCTACCTATCGCTTTGGGCTGGTGCGGGTTGATTTGGCGACTATGGAGAGGCAGATGACGGCAGCGGGGGAGTACTATGCCCGACTGGTTGCACAAAACGCGCTTACTATATGAAACAACAGTTTTGGGTGATTGTCATGATCACCACCTGGCTGTCCGCAGTGGCACAGCCAGGCTCGCAGCCATTGGAGACTGCCCGCAGTCTGTCCATGGGCGGCAGTGGCACTGCTCTGGAGGGGATAGAATCATGCTGGAGCAATCCGGCCGGCATAGCACGGCTTGGGCTGGAGCAGGCAGTGACAGTGACTGCGCAGCAACCCGCGTGGCTACCCGATGTTCGGCTGCTTGCGGCAGCGTATGTTCGCGGCATGCGCAGTGGCAGTTGGTCGATAGCTGTACAGCATACGGGGCATCCGGCATATTACGAGCAACGGATTAGCATGGGGTATGGGCGTGTATTGAGTTCGAGGCTATTGTTGGGCGTACAGATTCACGGACTGCAAGTAGCCATTCCCACGTATGGATCTGCCCGTGCGCTATCTGCGGCCATCGGTATGCAAGCAGCTGTGAGTGAAGCGGTAAGTATCGGCTTTCGGTTGCTCAATCCCTTCCGCACATCGGTTTTGGAGGGAGAATACCTACCTGCCTGTCTGGCTATTGGCATACGCTATCGGCCGGCGGAACAGTTGTTACTGTTGGCAGAAGCAGAGAAAGATATTCAGGCTTCTACACAGTTTCGGGCAGGTATTGATTATCGGCTGCATGAATCTTTTTCGTGTCGTCTTGGCTTGGCCAGCAGGCCTGTAAGGCTGAGTGTGGGTGCTGGGTTGCGGCTGCAGAAGAGTTTGTGGATGGATATTGCCATTGCCTGGCATCACATACTGGGACTTCATCCTGCGGTAAGTCTTATCTTTGGGGTATGAGAAAGCACCGAACACTGCTGGTAGTTGCTACAACCTTTGAGATAGTGCCCTTGTTGCACAGGCTGGGAGATGAGCCTGTGCACTGCGCTGGCGATCTGCGCATATACCAGTGGGCGCAACAGGAATTGCACGTGCTAATCACCGGTGTAGGGCTGCCAGCTACTGCTTTTATGCTGGGGGCAACGCTCGGCAGCAACCGCTATGATCGATTGGTACAGGCGGGTGTTGCCGGTGCCTATGATCGATCGCTGCAGCTTGGACAGTTGACCGAAATCCACTGTGAACAATTTGGAGACTTGGGCATAGAGCAGGCCGATGGCACATTTGTTCCCCTGCACCAGACAGTTCTGCAGTCTCCCGACACTTTCCCGCTGACCGGTGGAAAACTATGCAATCCCAATGCCCTTTATGGCAGAGGAATTCCTGCCGTGCAGGGGTTGAGTGTCAATCGCGTCCATGGATACCAGCCTTCTATTGATGCGGTGCGGACTGTATTTCCGGAAGTACAAACCGAGAGTATGGAGGGGGCTTCTTTTTTCTGGGCCTGCCTGCAGTCCGGACAGCAACAATTCAGACAGTTTCGCGCCATCAGCAATTATGTCGAAACACGCAATCGTGCCAACTGGCGACTAGAGGAGGCTGTTGGTACACTTTCGGAATTCTTGTACGATTACTTGTCGGATACGGAATTGTGATTGTAGCCTGGGTTAAAACCTGCATATTTATCGTCATTTACTACCTTTACATCATGAAAAAGCCACTTATTCTTGTTACCAATGACGACGGTATCACCGCGCCGGGCATACGTACACTGGTAGAAATTGCCCATCAACTGGGTGAGGTGATTGTTGTAGCACCGGATTCCCCACAATCAGGCATGGGGCACGCCATTACCCTTCATGTGCCACTCCGCCTGCACGAAAGCCGCGTATTTCCGGGCATACAGGCCTATGAGTGTAGTGGTACTCCGGTCGATTGTGTGAAGCTGGCTAAGAACGTTCTGCTAAAAGATCGAGAGATTGCCCTCTGCGTCTCCGGTATCAACCACGGCAGCAATGCCTCTCTGAATATTATTTACTCGGGAACCTTATCAGCAGCCATGGAGGCTTCACTGGAGGGTATTCCCAGCATTGGATTTTCATTGCTGGACTATTCTTACGAGGCAGATTTTGATCATGCAGTGCCATTTGTCAGCGAACTGATGCGTTTTGTCCTGGGAGAAGGTATGCCCCACGGTAATCTGCTGAATGTAAACATACCGAGAAGATCCGATCATCCAATCAAGGGCGTGCGCATTTGCCGACAGGCCGACGCTCGCTGGAAGGAAGAATTTGTGGAGGCAAAGGATCCTCGCGGGCAAAAATACTATTGGCTCACAGGTCGCTTTGTCAATGATGACAAAGGGGAGGACACGGATGTATGGGCGCTCGAAAACAACTACATCAGCGTTGTGCCCTCCATGCACGATATGACCCACTACGCGGCCATTCCATTCTTCAAGTCGCTTGAGCGATGAATTTGCGGTCGCCGTACAGCACACTTCACTGTACAAAACACACAGGAAAGTGACCGTTCAGTAAATGGTAGAAACTGCTTTTTTCAAATTCTTGTGGATAAAAAAAGTTGTCATACCTTTGTTTCATCGACGGCCTAGTAAATGATAGTAACGTTTTCCTACGGTCTTCCGACCCATCACAATCTCATGAACATTTGCGTTTCTTTGCCTTCCTTACCGGGGCGATATGTCGGTCAGTAAGCTGACCCGACAGACTAATGAGGTAAAAAAAGAGCCGGTCGCAGTGAGTGCGGCCGGCTCATCTTTTTAGTAGCGTAATCAAAATACATATTTCAGCTGTGCAGAGAAATCAGTTCTCACAGGAGCGGGTAGCTGCTCCGTTCCGCTGCCGATAAAAGGCTGATTGGCCCAAAAAGTACGAGCTACCCGCAGTTCGATCATCAATTGCTTTATACCTCTGTACCTTAGATTGATATAAAAACGGCTTCCTTGGTTATAGTAGGCAGGAATAGCAAAATTGTACAGTAGGCCGTTCTCGTAGTTGTAGAACCTTACCTGGTAACCATCTGTATCAAACAACGCATATCGAAGGGTGAAAGACAGGGGAGCGCCCACGGGACGGTACAGCAGATCCTGCGAGATACTGTTTCCCCGCTGACGCTCGTTAATTTCATTGTCTGCATAGCCGTAATCAATACGGCTACGCCACTCCAGTGCAGGGCTTATTTTTAGGGAAAAATGCAATCGCAACTGGAAGCGGTGATTTGGAATGACGTCATTGAGCGGGCTGTCAATAATTGGAATATTCGCTTCTTTGCTTTCGTGCTGAAGTTCTATGTAGGCCTCATATTGTCGTCGGCGCTGGTAGGTTAGCCGGGTTCGGTACTCATAGCCCTGACTAGGAGCGTCTACCATGAACCGAAAGAAGGTATGCTGCCAGATGTCGAAATAGCCATTCAACAGCCAGTGTTTGTGGGGGCGGATTTCGATGCCCAAGTAGAGGCCACTTTCATTCCTGCCGCCTGTAGTTTCCGCTACAGGATTGGCCATCAGACTATTGAATTTGAAGGGGTAGTGCCGGAAGAGTAAAGATACATCCACTTTTTTATCGGGGCTAAAGAAGAGCCCTGACAATACAGCCAGGGTTCCGTTGTCACTGACAGCAGCCTCACCAAAAGTGCTGACATTGCGATGTCTGAAGCTGACATCAAGGCTGGCATTGGCCAATGCACTGCCACTAAAGTAGTAAGCATTGTACAGTTGAGGTCGACTGACGAGGCTGGCATCGAACTGATGGAAGACCCCGTTGAGTGCCACATGTCCACGATCAAAGTTATAGCGAAGACTACCGCCAGCCAGCAAGTGTCGGATGGTTTCCCGACCTGCCATTTCAGCTGGCGTCCGATGAAACCCGTCGAGATCAAAAGCCGAAAAGACGGGCAGTTCGTCGGGAGTTGTCAGTGAATCGGGCATCGAAATACTGGCGTCGCGTCGTCGAAAAGAAACAAAGGCCGTAGATTCAAATTTTTTCCGCCAGGCGGTAGTGATTGCCAGTCCGCGTAGAAAAGCTGCCTCATTCACGCTGGCGTAGGGACTCAGGGTGCGCCCCCCGCGGCGTATGCTGCTGATAGCAGCACTTTTCCCATATCCAAAACCTGTGTACAACACCAGTCCTTGCCCCAGATTGGCACTAAAATCACCAACAATCAGGCTACGCAGCCAGCGGTTCATATCCCGCAAGCCCAGATGTCCACTCCAAAAATCAAATCCCCGGCGGCGGTTTTCTCCGCTGAAAAACGGTTCCCCTCGATCCTTTTCCGCTGTAAATCCCCAACTGAAGCGGTTGCTGTAGGTATGTCTGAATCGCAGATACAACTGGTTGGCATCGCCGAGGTAGCGATCCCCCGCACCAGGTGGCTGTGTATATCCCCGGGCGCGTTCCAGCGGGTAGGACCAGCGAATATATAACTCATTGCTTCCCCCGCGCAACAGTTCGTGCAGCGATACCTGATAGTCATCGAGTTCGGCCTTCAAAGTCACAAAGGGCAGCAACAGATGAATAAAAGCCGGCTCGAAGCCGGGTACGGCCTGCAGTTCATAGATGGATATCAACGGCCCCAGCGCCTGTCGATAAGCCAAAAACTGATTGAGCTGAAAATCACTGAGCATGCCCAGTTCTTCCAATTGCTGAACACTGGCATGGTTGAGGTCTAAAGGCCGGTCGAGATAAGCCTGTAAGCCCTCGTGCAAAGTATTGAAATCTGTGAGCTCAGCCGTTTGTGATTCATCCGACAAACCTTCGAGCTGTTCCTGCAAATAATTAGGCGTATCAAAGATCGGAGCATGTGTTACTGCAGTATCCGGTGGCTGTGCAGCCAGACAACTGCACAACAGCAGGGCTGCTGTCAGTATGCTCAGACCCGGCTGCCTGTCTGCGCGCTTCATGCCTGTGCTTTTGTACCAACGAATGTATTACATCTGCCGGATACAGACAAGCTGGTGCAATTAAATGATAAACAATGATTTATTTTGAGATACTTCGCTCGAAATCCCGCCATACAGCCCACTGTTGATCGCCAAAGTGATGGTAGATATGCAGAAAAAATGGATGGTAGACATGCGTGCTGTTGTGCTTGTATGCAAAGCACAAATCGCCCCTGTACTCCAATGAGGCGTTGTAATAGTCGGCCAAAAAATTGTATTCAATGGGCAGGGTAGGGTGGTGCTGCAGACCAAATTGCCAGCAGCAGGCGATGAGCGTACCCTGATCACGCGTTTTCCAGACTGGGTCTGAGAAGATTTCCAGCGTCCAGCGGTGCCACTGCTCAAGGAAGGGCGCAGCCGTATGATCGAAGAGAAACACCCCGCCATTCCAGTGCCGCCAATCGGCCTGCCCAACCCGCACGCCAAATCGCTGACCAATCAACTGACGCAACAAATCTGACGCCGGCGAACTAATATCGTTACCCTCCGCATCGCGCCAGCAAGCCGCCCGACTGTCCCAGCGAAAAGAAGACACCCCCTCAATAGCCCTAATCAGACTATTCTCTTCATATAGCAAATTACCCCGCAAGTCATACCAACGCCCCTGTTGCGGCCGGTAATCATACCCATGCCGACCCGCATACACCCGAAAACTGAAAGGCGTACCAAACACAACCCGATGCACTTTTTCAAAAAACACCGCCCGCCCGCCCGAAGACAACGGAAGCAGCCAGCTCACCACCCGCAAACACTGAAAAACCAGCTTATTGAACAACAACCAGGCATTGCGCTCCCAACTTTGCCCACGCGACAACTCGCCTGCATGCGCCGGCCTCCGCCGATTGAACGTATCCCGAACGTGCCGGATGCGCTCGAAATGAATCCCCGCCCTCCGCTCCTGTTCAATTTCAATATCAGCCAATTGCACGCGAAGCCGCTCCAACACCCGCTGCTGCTCCAACAAATGCTCCGTACCAGGCGCAAAAATACAAGCCGGACTGAAGGCCGGCATGCGGCAATGGTCGGTACAAAAACTAACGGGCGCACAAAAACATCCAAAAATAGTATCCACCCCCGCCCGTATCGCCAGCACATCCGTGTCGAGATAACAGTAAAGGTGCTGCATGTCCAGGTAGCGGTGCAGACTGGTCTTGAGGTAGATAGCAGCCTGGTGGTGACTAAGACCTGCAGGCGTTGCTACGTCGATCAATAAAGGATGATCAATCGCTTCTTCATTCCTGCGCTGATCGGTAACCACCCACACTTGTTTGTCGGAATATACCTGCAACTGATGCAGGGCATACCGCAACGTACGGGTGTGTACAGTCTCCCCACAGGCCACCAGCACATATCGCTCTTCCCGCGCCGGATTGCTCATAAAGTCAGTTTTTCGAGCTAAGGCAGTACTTCCTGCGGATCTAATGTCTGGCAAAGCTCAAATAAAAGTATCTGGTAAACAGTGTTTTGTAAAAAAATGTCTCGCAAGGGCTGGCCGACTCTCCACCACGGGCAACAGCCATGGCTGCTATCGCAGGTTAATCTTTTTAAAATCCCCCCCCCAAGTGCCGGCAGCTGCTCACCGCCCGCCTGGCCAACCTCCAATACTGCATGAAAATTGTATTTAGCGCATCCACCGTTGCCACCATTTTTCAAGGACGAGCAGCTTCCAGAGATGCCAGTGGCTTTTTTGCTGCAGCAAAGTAGCAAGCCCCTCCCCACTGATTACCTCATCGGCCAGCAGGCAACCCTGCTGCAACTGCCGGCGATACCAGTCAATATTCATATAATACATATCGGGTCCCACAAAGCCTTGTTTGGGCCGCTCAAATACAGCCGCTGGCAACAGCGGCCGGATATTTTTCCACAGCAAGTACTTCGGCTGGCCGGGCCGGTAATAGACGGATGGGTGCAGCGAAAACATATACTCGACCAGCTCGTGATCGAGAAACGGGACACGCACCTCCAGCGAATGTGCCATGCTCGCCCGGTCGATCTTCGTAAGTACCAGTTCTGACATAAATGTATGTATATCAAGATACTGAATGTTTTTTAGCGGCGGCTGCCACGGCAGGTAGTGCTGTCGGTAAAACCAGTCGCTGTCGGCCGGAATCCCACCGTGAAGGCGCGGATGCAGGATCGCAGCCAGGTTTTCGTGCCCAAAACGGCCCATGGCCATGGCCTGGGCATAGTGTCTGACAACCCGCGGCTGGCCCCAGCGGCCCAGCTGCGCGAGCCGGGCCGTAGCCGCCGGCCAGCCGCCAACGGCCTGCTGCCAGGTGTAGCCGCCAAAAATTTCATCAGCGCCTTCGCCCGACAAAACCGCCTTGCCATGACGACTGGCCAGCTGACTGACCATATAGGTAGGGATGGTCGAAATATCGCCCAACGGCTCGTCGTAGTGATACGCCAGCTGCTCACTGAGAGCCAGCTGCTCATCGCCAACCAAAGTCGTATCCAGGGGCACGCCCAGCGCACGGGCGGTATCGGCGGCGTACAAATGCTCGCTCTTGTCCCATTGCCTGAATCCTATCGAAAAAGCCCGGGTGGAGTAGCCCAGCGCCACAGACAGGGCCGTCAGCGCGCTGCTGTCATAGCCGCCGCTGAGAAAATTGCCGACAGGCACATCGCTGCGGCGATGCTCCTGCACACTTTTTACCAGCAGCCTGCCCACCTCCCTGGCAGCTTCGTCCTCCGCAGGGGTATCGCGGCCCGGGCGCAGCTGCCAGTAGGTCTCTGCAACCGGCCGGCCTGAGGCGGCCTGCTCAGGGCAGAGCAACAGGAAGCTGGCGGGGGGGAGTTTGTAAAAATTTTCCCAGCTGGTGTGTGGGGTGGGGATGTAGCGGTAGCTGAGAAAATCGGCCAGCGAGGCTGTTCGCAGCGTCGGGCGCTGCGGCAGCCCCCGGAGGATGGCCTTCAGCTCTGAGGCAAAGTAAAAGTTGCCGTCCGACCAGCCATAATACAGCGGCTTGATGCCAAAGCGGTCGCGCGCCAACAGCAATTGCCGCTTTTTTTCGTCCCACAAGCCAAAGGCAAACATGCCCTTGAGCCTCGACAGCATGCCCGTACCCCACTGCTGGTAGGCATAGAGCAGCACTTCTGTATCGGTTTGACTGCGAAACCGGCAGCCTTCCCGCATCAGCTGCTCCCGGAGCTCCGGGTAGTTGTAAATCTCTCCGTTGAAGGTAATGTGCAGCCTGCCGCTGCAGTCGCTCATGGGCTGCCGCCCTTCATCGCTGAGGTCCAGCAGGGCCAGTCGCCGGTGGCCCAGGGCCAGCCTGCGGTCGGCACTCAGCCAGCTGCCATAGCCGTCGGGGCCGCGGTGCGCCAGCGTATCGCGCATTGCATCAAACAGGCGGCTGTCTACCGGCTGTCGGCTGTTTAGCTGACCGATTATTCCGCACATCTGTCGTCCGTTGGTGATTTATCAAGCTTGCCCGTCCACTGCAGCCAGCGGGTGTACAGCCGCAGGAGCCGGTGATAATAGATCCACTCAAGCCCGTACCACAGCCGCCGGGCCAGGTCGGCCAGCAGCCGCAGGTAGTAGTACAGGCGGTCGCCGGTGGGGTAGTAAAAAACTGCCAGCTGGGCTGGCAGCAGCAGCCAGTAGCGGCCGTCGCCCAGCGCCAGCAGCAGCAGCCAGCTCAGGGGCAGCCAGGTATCGTGTATGGCCAGCGGTCGCAGGAGGAGTAGGGACGGCTGCTCGTCCCGGTAGGCTTTGCCCACAAACAGCAGGGCGAGTACCACCAGCATCAGCAGCGCTGGCTGCGCCAGCAGCCGGGCTGCATACACCAGCAATCCCACCAGCAGCAGGGTCTCCAGCGGTAGGGTTATCCTGGCGCCCGTCACTTGCAGCAGGCGGGGCCCGCGCCGGACGGCCATCGTCCGGCTGCCGGCACGGCGGTCGTTGTCGTAGTCGGTCAACTGGTGGTAAAAAATATTGTTGATGCCTGTCACCAGCTGCAGGCCGCCGGCCAGCAGGATAAGCAGGCCATAGGCGCCGGGGTCCTGACCATCCCGCCCCAGCGCAAAGGTCAGCGCAATCATGGCCGGCACGGCATGGCCGTAGCCGGCATCGGCCAGGATGCCCGCCCAGGCGCGTTCTTTTAGCCTGACAGGGGGGGTAGAGTAGAGGATGTAGAGCAGATGCTGGAGCGCCAGCAGCCACCAGCTGTACCAGGGCGCGTCGGCCCACAGGAGCAGCAGGACGATGCTGCCGCTGCTCAGCAGCAATACAGGCAGCCACCAGCGCCGCGGCAGCTGTTGGGCAAGGTTAAATTTTCCGCTCAGGGCATCGGCCTGCCGGTCAAATATATCATTGTAGAAGCGCACAAAAACGCCGGTCGCCACAAAGATGCCCAGCAGGACCAACAGTCCGCCAGCATAGGCCGACAGCCCTTGCTGCCCACGCACCAGCCACCCGAGGGAGTAGTAGCTCAGGGCAATCGGCACCTTGGAGGTAAACCAGTCCGCTTTGCGAAGCAGGGCAGGCAGCTGCATGGGTCAGGGGGTTAAAAAGTGAAAAATAGCGGCGAGTTCCTGCGGTCCGCCGGCCTCGGCCTGCAGCAGCTGGCTTTCCGGCTGCAGGTCGGCCAGCGCTTGCAGGCATTCGTCAAAATGTTGCTGTACGATCTTCAGGTAGTGGTGTTGTTCGTGGATTTCGGGCTGCGTATCGGCCCGCTTGCCCAGGTTTTCCAGCGCCTGCTCGGGCGGGGTGCGCAGGTAGACGATCTTGTCGGGCAGCGGCACGCCAAAGAGCTGGCTGTAGGCCTGGAGTTGCTCGCTGAGCGGACGTTCACTGAGTCGAAATACCAGCGGCTGCAACTGCGGGGCGTAGGGCGCCACGGCCGGCAGTGCCAGAAATTCCTGCAGCAGTGTCCATTCTGTAGCCAGCAGGCTGGGGCGAATTTTTTCGAGCTGGCCTGCCGAATCAGCGGGCGACAACGGTATCCGCCGGACAAACAGCCGCCCGTAGGCGACGGTGTCAATGGCCGGATGACGGGTGGAGAGAATCGTGACTCCGTTCGCCGCCAAGGCGTTGTACTCCAGCCCAAAGAGCAGCATTTTATGGAAAAGGCAGATACCTTTCAGGTTGGCATTGCCGGCTTCGTCGGCCAAACGGCTTATTTTTTGCAACAGCAGCGACAAGGCCGGGTAGTGACAGTCGGGCGAGTGGTGAAAATGGGTGGCCGGCAGCGGGCGCAGCCGCCCGGCGGCCTGCGACAGGCAGGCCTGCAGCAGCCAGTCTTTGCCGCTTCCGTCGATACCAATGATGCTGTATAGTTGGCCCATAAGAGGGATTTTTATTTGTTGTTACCAAGTATGGGTACCTGCATTGTCGCTGCGGTCACCCGCCCCCTGCCCGCGCAGGGCAATCCAGCCCGCCTGCCCGTCAAGCTCAATCTCATCGCCCGATCGTACCTTCTCCAGCAGGCCGGTAACGCCAAAAACAGCCGGCACACCCAGCTCCCGGCACATAATCGCCCCGTGCGAGAGCAGCCCGCCGTTGGCCGTGACAACCGCCCGCAGGCCGGCAAAAAAAGCAATGTGCGCCGGATTGAGATAGGCCGTCACCAGTATACTGCCCGCCGGAATATTCTCCAGCTGCCCCTGCTCGAGGGCCGGAATCACCCAGGCCTTGCCCACAGCGCTGCCCGGACTCACCCCTATACCCCTGAGGCCGCGCCCGGCCGCCACAAAGTCAGACAGACCCGCCTGCACCAAGGAAGGACTCACACCGATACCCCTGAGGCCGCCCTCGGCCACCGCCTCGCCCTGCGACGCCCAGGCGCTCGGAAAAATCAAATCCGGCTTGTCAAAATGCCGGAAACTGGCCTCCCGGGCTTTGTGGTAGGCAATCAGCTCGCGGGCCTCAATACCCCCCCTGCCCAGCGCAAGCAGCGTCTTGTAGTCGAGGTAAAAAACATCCAGCGGGCTGTCAATCCGCCCCGCTTCCTGCAGCCGGCGGCCAAGTTGCAAACACAGCTGCCGGAGGAGGTGGTAAAAATGCGTACTCACATCCCGCAGCTCTTCTTTCCACCAGATCAGCCTGCGCTGCTGCGCCAGCTGCCTGCGCAGCCTGCGCGACTCGATGCCGGCCAGCAGGGCTGCCTGCTGCCGGTACTGCTGTGCCAGTTGTGCCGGCAGATCCAGCGCCGGCTGGCGCAAAAATGACTGTATGGTTTCCACAGGCATACGCGGATCTTCCGACCAGTTGGGGACGCTGAGCTCCAGTTCATGCGCACTCTTGTAGCCGTATTGTTCGAGCAAGGCCTGCAGGGAGGCCTTGTGGGGAAAATCCTGCCCGCGCAGGTATAGCTCACACAGGTGGTCGGGCGACTGCCCTAGCCAAAAGTCGCTGGCCGCCGCATCGCGGCCGATTTCCTGCGCAAGGGTCCACATGGCCAGCAGCGGCCGCAGGTGCGCAATGTCTTCAATGGCTGCCGTGAGCGCCGCAAACGACGGCCGCCCCGGGCGGCCCTGCAGCGCATTTTGGGTGAAAGTGCTCAGAAAAGTATTGTCGTAGATGATCTCCCAATAGCTGGCATAGAGCCGCAGTAGCTGCCGCTCGCTCATCTCCTCAAAGTAGTCGACAAGCTCGCGCAGGGAGGCCTCCCGCAGGGGGAAGGCCTCAAATTGCGGCAGCATTTTTTCAAAAAAATCAGCCCGCGCCCGCTCGCAGGCCGCAAACCGGCCGCGCAGCGAGCGCCGGATGGCCAGCAGGGTGCGCAGCGAGCTGAAAAGGCGCCCAAGGCTGAAGGTGGTGCGGTGTCCGTCGCCTTGATAATAGGGTATAATGCCTTGGCCTTCATCAAATTGGCGCTCTACATAGCCGAGCACTCTGCTCGATCCGGCCTTGGTGGCGCTGAGGTTCCAGTAGGGATAGCCGAAAAAGGTGGTGCTCCAGGCGCGGGGCATGGGCCGGGGCTGCAGGTGGTAGGTGTTGACGAAGCGGGTGAGGGAGTACTCAAAGGTGAGGCTGTAGAGGCTCCACATCAGGGGTGTCGGCAGCCGGGCGCCAATGCCGCCATCGCGGAAGTTGGCATTGGTCCAGATGTCGTCGCTCTCAAAATACAGGCGGCTGACGGGCCGCGCCTGCAGGAGGTAGATGTCGCTGCCGGCTATGGCCCACTCAATGTCCTGCGGACAACCAAACCATTGCTGTACGGCCAGGCAGGTGTGTGCCAGCTCGTGCAGGAGCGCATCGGCCGGCTGCTGGCTACTTAGTTCTTTGTATTGCCGGGTACGCCAGTCGTAGCGCAGCCGGCCGTCGACAGCCTGGCCGCTGGTCAGGCGCTCGGCGCCTCCGACAGTCCATTCTATACAGAGTTCGTGTTCAACGGGTTTCATAGGGTCTACGGTAAAGCAGACGCCTGCATAATCGGCTTCGATGTAGTGCTGCAGCAGGAAGGAGAGCCTGCCGGGCTGCGGCAGCTTGTCCATCAGCTGCCGGGCGCTGCGCCAGCAGTGGGCGAAGGCGCTGCCCAGCTGCTGCGGGCTGCGGATGCCTTTTTGCGAAGCGAAAAGGCCGGGCATAGTCTGCTGCTGCCCGTCTTCGACGGAGGCAGCGCTGCGCAGCAGCAGGCTGTCAAAGGGCTGTAAAGCCGCCAGCCACTCGGCTGCCGCCTGCCGGAAGGCGGGGGTTTGGGCGAGCTTGTCGCTCAGGCTGTCTTCTGCATCGCCGGCCTGCAGGCCGGCAGCGGCAGCTATTTTTTCAACGGTCTCATAGGGGATGATGAGCGCCTGCGGCAGGCGGAAGCCGGCCCGCGCCAGGGCGTGTAGCCGCGCGGCTTTGGGGCCGGCCAGGCCGGCGGGCAGGTTTTTACCCAACAGATAGGCGTGTGTGGCAGCTGTGTTCATTGGAGGCCGAAGTCGTATTTTTTGGCATAGTTGAGCAGGGTGTGCAGGTTGGGGAGGTCTATGGGCGGACAGGCGGGGAAGTTGGCGGGCAGGGCGCGTTGCAGGCTCGCCAGGTCAAAGCGCACGTCCTCCAGTGCAAGATACGGCGTGTAGACGAGACCAACGGATTTTTTGTAGTACAGGCGTTCCAGATCATTCAGCTGTCCGGGCAAGGTGTCTACAAAGGGAGGTATGAAGATGTTTAAAAATTGCAGGGCGTTGGCGCCCACCCAGCGGTTGTTGGCGCCAACCGGGGCGGCAAGGTGGTAGCTTTGGTCGCCACCGGGGGCAAGGCTGGCTTCGAGCATGGCCTGGGCGGCGTAGTCGGCGGGGATGATGTTGAGGGTGCCCTGCGCATGGCACTGCACGCGTATGTCAATGGGCAGTGGCTGGTCGTAGTCGATGCGCCCGCCCATGGCGCGGGCTTTCAGCCGCAGAAAGAAGGCCAGCCAGGCGTAGAAGACGTCAAATTTGGGGGTCTGCCCCGGCTGCGGCCTCAGCAGCCGCCCGCAAATGGTGGAGGGACGAAAAATTTTGAGGGTGGTGTCGCTGTTGCTGCTAAAGGCCTCCCGGGCGAGGAGCTCGCCTTCGAGCTTGGAGCGCTCGTAGGGGTTTTTGAAGGGCTGGTCGAGGCGCAGGTGGTCGGGGGCTATGAGGCCGGTGGTGTAGCCGGACACGTAGGCGGTGCCGACGTATACAAAGGTGGCTGCCTGTAGCTGCCGGCTTAGTTCAATGGCGCGCCGGCTGCCTTCGACATTGTGCCGGTGCAGGTTCTCGACCACCTTGGGGGTGTTGCGGAAATCGACGGAGGCAGCAAGGTGGAAAAAATAGTCGACAGGGCCCCGGGGCAGCTGTACGGCTGTGTCGTCGCCCAATTCAAAGTCTACGCATTGTATGCGGTCAATAAAGGGCTGCAGTTCCCGGGTGCCGAGGTAGTGGGCTCCGTCGGTTTGCAGCATGGCGGCTATGCGGGCGCTGAGGGGCATGCCTCGCTGCTCGCGGCCGAGGGCGATGATGCGCAGCTTGTGCAGCTCGTCGCGGTAGCGGTGGAGGAGTTCAAATGCCAGGTTTCGGCCCAGCAGGCCAGTGATGCCGGTGATCGCAATGGTCATACGGTCGGGTTGTATATATACAGTTGTGTGTCAATGTGCAGTGCGTGGAAGCGGGCTGCCAGCTGCCGCTGGGGGCTGCTGTCTGGTGGTAGCTCAAAACTGCCAATGCTGGGGAAATACTCTGCAGGGTTTTGATTATCAATGATGTAAAGGTTGATCCGGTACTGCCCTCCGTTGAGATTGGCGACCGGGATTTCCCACCGCAGGTTGCCGGGTTGCTCAACTCCGGGCAGGTCTGCAGCCGCTATGTGTGCGCTGAACAGCAGCGTGTTGCGGGCGTCCATCAGCGCTACGGCCAGGGCTTCGGGCGCACTTACCCCCGGCCGCCAGGCAAAGCTAATCTCGACGATCAATGGCTCGCCCTCACGGCTGGCTGGCCGGCAGTAGGCAGTACCTCTCGACAGGTAGCGCGAATTGGCGAAGGTCTGTTGCCCGTCGTAACCATGGTGGCGGCCATAATAGGCGAGTGCTTCGGCTGTGCTGCCCTCGTACACCAGCTGGCCACCGGCAATCACCATACTTTGGGCACACAGCTGCTGCAGGGTGCTCAGGTCGTGACTCACGACCAGCAGCGAACAGCCCTGCTGCTGAAGGGTCGTCATCTTCTGCAGGCATTTTTGCCGGAAGGCAGCATCTCCCACCGACAGGATCTCGTCCAATAGCAGCAGGTCTCTTTCAATGTGTATCATGGTGGCAAAAGCCAGCCGAAGGTACATGCCGGAGGAGTAGTGCCGGAGGGGCTTGTCGAGCTGCGCTTCCAGCTCGCTGAAGGCGACAATCTCGTCGGTGAGGGCGCGCATCTGCCGCCGGCTCATGCCGGCGAGCTGCCCGGCAAAGTGTATGTTTTCCCGACCGCTGAGGTCGGGGTGAAAGCCTGCGCCCAGCTCCAGCACGGCGCCGACGCGGCCGCGCAGGATGGCGCGACCAGCGGTAGGGCGACAGATGCCCGCCAGTATTTTGAGGAGGGTGCTCTTGCCGGCACCGTTGGGGCCCAGTATGCCCAGCGACTGGCCTGCGGCCAGCCGAAAGCTTATCGCTTCAAGCGCCCATACCTGCTCCTGGCTACCACCGGCAGCAAAGGATTTACTCAGTTTTTCTACTTCCAGTATATGGTCTGTAGTCATCGGGTCAGCTGTTGTCGAGGAGCTCGTGTTGTTTGTCAAAAAAGTGCCGCAGGCCGGTGAGCAGCAGCAGCAGCACCAGCGCCAGCCCCACCCAGGCTTGGGGCGGCGGCGGCGCCAGCCCCAGCAGGGCCCAGCGATACCAGCCCAGGATGCCGGCCATGGGGTTGAAAAACAGGTAATCACTATAGGGGGCGGGCAGTAGTTCGGGCAGGTAAAATACCGGGCTAAACCAGATGCCTATGTTGAGGGCAGCAGCGGTAAGGTGGTAGAGGTCTCTTCGCCGACCGCTCAGCGCACTCACCCACAGGGCAACGGACAGGCCGGTGGCATAGTTGGCTGCTATAATCAGGGGGAGCGCCCAGACACCGCCGGGCAGCTGCCGGCCCAGCAGCAGCATGACGGCCAGCAGCAGCAGCAGTGCTATGAGTAGCTCTGCCAACCCCAGCAGGCTCTTGTAGAGGGGGATAATCAGCTTGGGCAGGTAGCTTTTTTGCAGCAGCACCTGCTCCTGTTGTATCGATGGCCCTGCCTGGTAGATGATGTCTTTGCAGTAGTTCCAGCCCGCTAGCCCCGACAGGGCAATGAGGGGGTAGGGCAGGGAGGCTTCCAGGCGCAGGACGTAGGAGAAAAAAAATGTGTAAACGCCTGTATACAGCGCTACGGGCAGCACAGCCCACACAATGCCCATGCGGGTGTGCGCGTACTTGATCCGCCATTCGCGCAGTGCGAGGGTGCGTATGAGTCCTGCCGACTGTGCTACCTCCCGGATTTCTTCCGACAGCCGCCGCCGCCGATGTTCAATGATGCGCTCCATAGGGTTTATTGGGTGAAAAAAAATGCGGTCTCGTAGTCGTCGAGGGCGGGATCTGCCAACAAGTAGTCCAGGGTTTTGAGGTGGTTATTGTTGAGCAGCCTGTCGGCCGCCGCACGGGCGCCCTGCGCCTGCAGCATCGATTTGCGGAGGGCCTCCAGGCGGCGGGAAAAGTCGTTGACCTGCGCTATGACTGCACCTCGCTCCCACATCTTCAGCCGGCAATAGTGGTTGAGTGCGCCAAAGTAGTTGTCGACAAAGGCTTGGTCGGAGGCCTGTTGCTGCCGGTAGTTGATGAGCAACTGTTTTGTCTGCACGCTGCCTGTATTTTTTATCTCTGTCACCAGCTGCCGGCCGATGCTGTAGAGGGGGGTAGCCTCCAGCGCCTGGCTTTCGTACTTGATGCCCGCGTCGCGCATTACGGGCAGTAGTTTTTCGTTTTGTAAAAAATCTACCCGCTCCATGGTGCTGAGGGCGGCCTGCAGCTGATCGGTGCGGTAAAGGGCGTAGGCGAGGTTGACGAGGGCTGGCTGGTAGTCGGGCGCGAGGGCGATGGTTTTTTCGAGCACAGGTACGGCTTCAGCATATTTCTCCTGTGCCATGAGGATGCTGGCCCGGGTGTTGAGCACCCGGTGGCTGTTGGGTTGTATGAGCGCGGCTTCGTCAATTTTTTGCAGTGCTTGTTCGTATTGTTTCAACTGCTTGTAGGCGTTGGCGCTGTGCCACTGCAGGGGGTCGCCGATGGCGTCGATGGTGAAAAATAATTGTTCCGCTTCCAGCGATTGTTGCAAAGCGCGCTCGTAATTGCCGTTTTGCTCGAGCTGCAGGATGGCCTGCGTGCGGGTGTCCAATTGCTGTTTTTGCCAGCTGGCCCAGGCGGCGAAGCTCAGCAGGGCTGTGAGCACGAGGGTCAGGGGCAGGCGCGGCAGCGCCACTGCGGGCAGCCGCTCCTGGCCGACAGACACGCCCAGCGCTGCGTACAGCAGCAGCAGGCTGCTGTGTTCTACTCTTTCGAGCGGAAAACTAAAAGCCATGTCGACGGCAGCGGCCAGCAGGCCGCTGATGAGGGCTATGGAGAGGAGCAGGCTTGCTTCCTGGTCCGACTGCCGCAGGCTGCCGAGCAGGGGGCGCAGTACCAAGGCGCCCATCAGCAGCAGCAACAGCAGACCTGTCAGTCCCGATTCGCTGGCCAGCCCCAGGTAACTATTGTGTGGGTGCACGCGCAGGTGGTCGACGTTTTCAAAACTGGGCGCGCCGCTGCCGCCATAGGCGGGAAAAGCTACGCGCCAGTTGCCGGGCCCTACACCCAGCAGCGGGGCGTCGCGGGTCATACGCCAGGTTTCTTTCCATACGTACAGGCGTTCGTAGGCATTTCGCTCGGCTTCATTGGCCGGCGCAGCCGAAGCCGAAAGCGACAGGCTGCTGAGGCTGGCCAGCCTGCTGCGCAGCGAGCGGGCGAGGCTGCTGTCCTGGCCGCCGGCCAGGGCCAGGGCGCTGGCCAAGGTAATGCCCGCCAGCGCCAGCACGAGTGCTGTTTTTATCTGCTGCTGCAACGGCACGCTCAGCCGCTTGTAGCTGAAGGCGGTGAGCAGGCCGAATGTCAGCAGCATAACGGCGAAGGCCAGCCAGGCGGAGCGGGTCTGCGACAGGATGAGTGCATAGCTTCCCAGCAGCAGGGCCAGCCCGGCTGTTATTTTCCAGCTTCCGCTGCTGCGGAGAAAGCTGTACAGGGTCCAGGGCATGAGCAGCACAACCAGCGAGCCAAAAAGGTTGCGGTTGCCGCTAAAGCCAGTGGGGGGGTGTATGCCCGGGATCTCCCAGGGGAGGATTTCGTAGTATTGGGCGATGCCCACGAGGCTCTGCAGGGCGAGGGTCAGCGTCAGCGCACGGGCAATGAGCAGGCTCTGCCTGGCGGGCTGCGACAGCAGCTGCAGCATGAGCAGCAGCAGTGCGAGGTTCAGGCCGTAGCGTGCAACAAAAAAAACGCTCTCGGGTATGTTTTGTGCCTGCGTTGTGGCCAGCAGTTGCAGCAGCCAGAAGAGGCCGCCGCTCAGCGCCAGCAGCGCTGCGGGCCTGCCCGGCAGCGTCCAGGTTTTTTGCCTGAAAAAAAGGGCAGCAGCAGCGGCCATGCCTGTCAGGGCCAGCGCCAGCATGCGTACGGACACAAAAGGTTCGCGGGCTTGTTGTTGGTAGATGAAGAGGGAACAGAAGAGCAGCAGCAGCAAGAGGGTGCTGTTGAGGTCAAATGTACTGGCTGCTGCCTGTTTTTGCTTGTTGGTTGCCATCGGCTTATACGCTGTTTTTTTTGGCGGCGCCTGCCGCTTCAAAATACGCTTTGGCGGCTGTTGCTGCCTGCTGTTTTTAAAAAAACATTATTCATTGCGGTATTTCGCTGCCTTTTTCAGCAAAATACGTCGGTTGCTTAGTATCGCGCAAGCAGGTCATAAACAGCCGTGGGCGGTAGCACCGGGCTGGCATGGCCGGCGGCCTGGTCGAGGCCCAAAAACGCGAGGTAGCGCTGTATGACGACCTGCTCATCGTGTTGCGTACTTACAAGTTGTCGCCCTGCAGCTGCCATTGCTGTCCGCGCTGCTGGCGGCAGCAGCAACAGTTTTTCCATCTTGTCGCATAGGTCTGCGGCGTCATTTACATGACAGCAGTAGCCGTTGAGGCCGTCGATGACAATCTCCCGGCAGCCAACATTGTCGGTGGCTATGATGGGGCGGCCTGTGCTGGCTGCCTCCAGCAGTATGCGGGGTACGCCTTCGCGGTAATAGGTGGGCAGTACGACCGCGTCGCAGGCTTGCAGCAGCGGCCGGATGTCCTCCTGGGGTCCCCAGTAGTCGATCAGGCCTTCTTTGACCCAAGCCTGAAGCTGCTCTTCCCTGATGGCACCCGGCATGTCTTTTTCTACAAAACCTGCTACCCAAAAGACGATGGCTGGCTGCCGACTGCGAAGCTGGCGGGCGGCTTCAATGAACTCGTACAGGCCTTTTTCCTGCATTAGGCGCCCGGCAAACAGGAAGGTAAACGGGCGGTCGCGCCGGAAGCTCTCTGTATATGGCCGGTGCGAGCCGGGCTGTGGTATTGCACTCGGGTCGCGC
>CAZYAO010000013.1:0-1530 GCA_964645715.1 uncultured Saprospiraceae bacterium | reverse complement strand
CCTTCGCTGGGGAGCAGCCCTGCCTGCCCGGGGCTGATAAGCCGGTGCTGCAGAAAAAAATGCTGGTCTTCCTGGTTGAGAAACCATACCTGCTCTGCCGATCGCAGGGCTCGGCGAAACAACTGCTTGACAGGCAGGGTTTTCCAGCTGGGTTTGATAAACAGTCTGCCCAGACCCGTCACCACGGCCAGGCCTGCAATGTCGCGGCGGCGGGCGGCCAGTTGTCCGTAGATGTTGGGCTTGATGGTGTAAGTGATGAGGTGGTCAATCTGGTGCTCATCCAGTATTTTGTTGAGCTGCCGCCAGTAGCGCAGGTCGCTGAGTGGGTTGAGGCTGTATTTTTGCAGGCTTACGGGCACAAATTTGCAGCCAAGGGCGGCCAGCCGGGGGCTGTAGTCGTCTTCGGGGGCAATGATAGTGACTTCGATGCCGCGGTCCAACAGGGCGCGCAGCAGGCCGTACCGGAACTGATACACGCTCCAGCTGGTGTTGGACAGGATGGCCAGCCGATGGCAACTGCGGGCTGTGGGCTTGGCGGTTACCGGCCAAAGGAGCTTTTTGATGGCCACCCGCAGGGCTTGCGGGATGACTGGTATCAACCGCATCTTTAGCTGACTTATGATTGGCTGCAGTCGGCTGGGCTTGACAACGATTCGCTGGTAGTTGTCCACGCCGTACCGAATGAGCAGACTGTCCAGGGTGGCGCCGGCAATGACCGTATTTTTGTCAATGCCTCTGCTACGCCATTCTTCGTTCATCCAGTGAATGGCGTACCATTCCTTGGGGAGGGGTGCTGCTTGTGTGGCATAATGGGTCACAATTTCCCAGCGGTCTGCGTTGCTGATGGATTGAATGTGGCCACTCAGTCTGTGCTGCACAATTTGTTGGTTCAATATTCGTATGGGCAACAGCCAGTCGGTATTGTCGGGGCCTATCAACTTGATCGCCTGTTCGTAGCAGTCGCGCATTAGGGGACTACCTTTCGGGCATTTCATCAGGTTGCCTACGACGGCTAATACATCGTGTGAGCGAAAGACGTAGGGGGAGGCAAAGTCGAGCGGTCGAAGGCAGCAGATGTCCATGTCAGTCCACCAGCCGCCTTCTTCATACAGCAGCTTGTACCGGAAAATGTCCGAAAAGCCTGCAAGGCTACCTCTGCCGTGCCCAAAGGTATTGCCATGCCGATAGCGGAATATGGTACTTGCCGGCAGGATGCTGCTGGCGTCGCGCAGGACAACCCCCGCCGGCAGGGGCTGTACGGGTGGCTCGTAAGCCCAGAGATGAAATTCATGCCCCTGTGCCGCGAATGACTGAATACAAAGGAATTCTAGGGCACTGAGCCTGTCTCCTATCCAAAGTCCGTGTACTCGATGGTTGTTATTCAGCAGCATCAGAACGGTTCTAACGTATTTTTGTCATATTTTGCCGGCCACAGCCGGCAAAATATGATTTTTTTTTCACTCAGGCTCTATTTTGGCGGCCTTAGCCGCCAAAATCCCCCCACTAAGCCAATTGCTATTTGATTTTTTT
>CAZYAO010000012.1:60671-79365 GCA_964645715.1 uncultured Saprospiraceae bacterium | reverse complement strand
GCCCAATTGTGAACCGCCTGGGCCACCTGTGCTCCATAGTTTGATGACCGATCAAATACGGCCGGGTCAATGATTTGCTTATACTCAATAAACTGGCTGTTGCGGAGGCTGTATATGTTAAAAAGAAGTGCGGAAGGCGCTGTGCGGTAGAAAAGTTCGCAGGATTTGGCATAACAGGCTGCCAACACAGTGGGCCAGTGATAAGGACCTTCTCCTGCCTGGGGCAATACCAATCCAGGGAACTGTGCTGCAACCGAGTTGTACTCATCGCGCATACCTGGCTGTACCGCCTCGTAGGCTGCCAACCCAATGTAGCCCGAATTGCGGGCAGCAATGGGCGCAGGCAGGTAGCGCTCGAGCTCAAGCATGAGGCTATTCCATGCGTAAGGAACTTCATAGGAATAATCGGCAGGCGCTGCCAACGAATCGCCTGTTCCGGAATTGTCAGGGTCTTTCTGACAACTCGCCAGGAGTAGCACGACAAAGAGTATTGGCCACAGGAAAGAGGGGCATGGAGAAAGAAAACGGGAGGTGTACACAGGCAGCCAGTTGCTACTGTCACGTTGATGGTTCATGTTCATGGTGATGACATTACTCAATGCAGCCCTCGCTGCTTTTACGGCTATATCAACGTGATGATGGGTACTTAACTCTTTCATTGACGACATTTGCCACCAATGAGAAGGGGGATTATCACTTATTGAGTTGATTTTTTATAAATTAACTCAATAAGTACAGGCAAAATTCGGATAGCTTTGGACACGAAAGCAGATAACAGGTACAGCATATACGGAGTACCACTGCCTTAGCGCGCGACAAATTTACAACAATTTGGAATTTTTCTCCCAGGTTACAAAAAAAATCCTACTCAAGAGGTCTACATTTCTTCCAGCGATAGCAAGTACTGGTTGAGTCGTTCCATAGGCTTCACAATGGCTACTCTGCCCGTGCGCACAAATTCGTAGATACCATAGGCTTGCAACTCGTGCAGCAACGCCTCCGTCTCATGCTCGTGGCCAGTTTTTTCAATGACTATATAGTCTGGTTCAATGTGCAGGATCCGGGCATTGTGGGCCCGGATAAGGCTTTCAACCTTGTTGCTGTTGCTAAAGATTTGTGTAGGCACTTTGTACAGCGCCAGCTCCTGATGAACAATCTCATCGGGCGGATAGTAAAATGCCTTCAGGACATCTACTTGCTTATCCAGCTGCGCGGTCAGCTTCATGACCATTTCCTCGGTAACGGTCACCACTATGGTAAAGCGGTGGATATCGGGTATGGACGACTGACTGGTGGTCAGACTCTCAATGTTGATGTGTCGCCGGGTAAAGACCGACACGACTCTGCTGAGCAGCCCGGTATGATTTTCGGTAAAGACCGTGATGGTATACTTTTCCGCCTGCATATTACATGCTTTTATGTTGGAAAAAAACAGGGCACAGGGACTGTGCCGGTTGTTTTCAGGGTTCAAGAATGATTTCATCAACGGCTGCTCCCGCGGGTACCATGGGGAATACATTTTCCTCTGTGGCCACCCGGACGTGCAGCAACCAGGGACCTTCGCTGGTGAGCATTTCTGCAACGGCTGCTGTGAGCTCTTCCGGGCGACTTATGCTGCGACCCGGCACGCCAAAGCCTGCGGCAATGGTTATAAAATCGGGGTTTTCGAGCTCAACGGCTGAGTACCGCCGGTCAAAAAAGAGCTGTTGCCACTGCCTTACCATGCCAAGGTGGTTATTGTCCAGCAGGATGATTTTGACACCTACCCGCCACTGGGCGCAAAGTCCCAGCTCTTGCAGGGTCATCTGAAATCCGCCATCTCCGATAAAGACCACCACCGTATTGTCGGGTTGTGCCCATTTAGCACCAAAGGCAGCGGGTAGTCCGTAGCCCATAGTACCCGCTCCGCCCGACGAAACCCACTGGTTGGTGCGCTGGTAGTTGTAGTAGCGTGCTGCCATCATCTGGTGCTGCCCGACATCTGTTGCCACGGTAGCCATACCGTTGGTCTGCCGGCTCACTTCGTCGATGACCATGCCCATCCTTATCTCTCCTGACTCAGTAGGGCTGAGTGCCTTGTCAATAACAACCCTCTTTTCCTCGGCATCACAAAGCCTGAAGGACGCCAGCCAGTCGGTATGCTGTCGGGCTTCTACCAGCGGTAGTAGCTGCTCAAGGGCCATCCGGGCGTCAGCGAGGATAGGCACATCAGCCACTACATTTTTATTGATCTCGGAGGGGTCAATTTCAATGTGAATGACCTTCGCCTGCCGTGCATAGCTGCTCAGTCGGCCAGTGACCCGGTCGTCAAAGCGCATGCCGATGGCAATGAGTACGTCGCATTCGTTCTGCTTGATGTTGGCACCGTAGTTGCCGTGCATGCCCAGCATGCCCACAAAAAGCGGATGATCAGAGGGCAGTGTTGAAATGCCGTGGAGCGTCCAGGCCCAGGGAATACCTGTTTTTTCTACCAGCGCGCTGAACACTTCTTGTCCGCCGCTGATCTGTATACCATGGCCTGCCAGAATCATGGGGCGTTGCGCCTGGTTGATCAGTTCCGCTGCTGCCGCAATGGCTTGCGTATCAATTTTGGGCAGCGGATGATAGCTCCGGATATAGGGCTGCCGTTGGTAGTGAAAATCGAGTGAAGCCAGCTGAGCGTCCTTGGTAATGTCAATGACTACCGGCCCGGGCCGACCGGAGTTGGCCACATAGAAGGCTTTGGCGAAGACAAAGGGGATTTCTTCTGCTTTGGTAATCTGATAATTCCACTTTGTAACCGGCATGGTGCAGTTGATGACGTCCGTTTCCTGAAAGGCATCGCTGCCGAGCAGGTGGCTGGCCACCTGACCAGTGATACACACGAGTGGGGTGGAGTCGAGCATTGCGTCGCCCAGTCCTGTTAGCAGATTAGTGGCTCCGGGTCCCGAGGTGGTCATGCAGACGCCTGTCCTGCGGCTCACCCGGGCATAGCCCTCAGCCGCGTGGATGGCACCTTGTTCATGCCGTGGAAGGACATGGGTGAGCTTGTCCTGGTAGTACCAAAGGGCATCATAGACGGGCATAATGGCACCGCCAGGATAGCCGAATATTGTGTCGATGCCTTCCATCAACAGGCAGCGGAGGACGGCTTCAGCACCAGTGATGCGCTCCCGTGCGGGGGGGTCAGCAACCTCTGTGCCTACTGACCATACTTGTTCATGTCGCTTCATACCAAATGTGTTGTACCTGAATGTTGCAGGAAAATAGCTGTCGATTAGTGCAGGGGTGATTCGTCAGTTACGCAGCCTTCACTGGCGCTGCTGACAAGGGCGGCATATTTGCGCAGCGCTCCGTTGGTGACGGGTATGACTGGCGCTTTCCAAAGCTGACGCCGCCTGCTGATTTCTTCTTCACGGAGATCTACGGTCAGCCGCCTCGCGATGGTATCAATGGTAATGATGTCGCCGTCTTGTACCAGACCAATCAGACCTCCGTTTTGGGCCTCAGGGGTGATGTGTCCTACAACAAATCCGTGGGTACCGCCCGAAAAACGCCCGTCAGTAATAAGGGCTACGGATTTTCCCAAACCGGCACCCATGATGGCGCTGGTGGGCTTCAGCATTTCGGGCATGCCAGGCGCTCCGCGCGGGCCACAGTAACGAATGACTATGACCTCTCCCGATTGTATGTGATTGGCGGCAATGGCGGCATTGACGTCGTCTTCTCGGTCAAATACACGCGCCGGCCCTTGGAAAATCTCACCTTCTTTGCCCGTGATTTTGGCAACCGATCCACTTTCGGCCAGGTTACCGTAGAGAATCTGTATGTGTCCGGTCGATTTAATAGGGTTGGTAACAGGTCTGATGACATCCTGTCCCGCCTGAAGTGAGGGAACTTCGGCAAGATTCTCAGCCAGTGTCCTGCCGGTCACCGTCATGCAGTGACCATGCAGGTAGCCTTCTTCCAGCAGTAATTTCATGACGCCGGGCACTCCTCCGACGAGGTACAAATCTTCCATGACATAGCGTCCGCTAGGCTTCAGATCGGCCAGCAGGGGCGTCTTATCGCCTATGCGCTGGAAGTCGTCAATCGAAAGGGGTACACCTATAGCTTTGGCAATGGCAATGAGGTGCAGGACGGCGTTGGTAGATCCTCCCAGGGCCGTAATGATCGTGATGGCATTTTCGAAGGCTTCCCGCGTCATGATGTCGACGGGTTTGATGTCGCGCTCGAGCAACACGCGTATGGCAGCGCCCACACGGCGGCAGTCGGCTTCCTTTTCAGGGAAATTGGCCGGATAGGAACTATTGAAGGGGAGACTCATGCCCATAGCTTCAATCGCAGAGGCCATGGTGTTGGCTGTATACATACCACCGCAGGCACCCGGACCCGGACAGGCACTTTTTACAATCTGCTTGAACACGGAAGCATCCAGCTGACCTGCATTTTTTTGGCCAAGGGCCTCAAAAGCAGATATGATGTCGAGCTTCTGATTGGCATGGCAACCTGGACTGATGGTTCCTCCATAAACCAGTATGGAGGGTCTGTTGAGACGCGCCATAGCGATCATGGCGCCCGGCATATTTTTGTCACAGCCCGTGACCGCTACAATGGCGTCGTACCACTGTGCACCCGCTACAGTTTCTATGCTGTCGGCAATAATGTCGCGACTGGGCAAGCTGTAACGCATACCGCTGGTACCCATACTGATACCGTCGCTCACGCCGATGGTATTAAAAATTAAACCAACCAGGGAGGTCTCCCAAACGCTCTCTTTTACCCAGCCTGCCAGCTGGTTGAGGTGCATGTTGCAGGTGTTGCCCTCCCAGCCGGTACTGACAATGCCCACCTGGGCCTTGGTCATGTCTTCTTCTGTGAGGCCTATGCCATACAGCATAGCCTGTGCTGCAGGCTGGGTTTCATCTTGTGTAAGCCTGCGACTGTAAGCATTGAGTGGCCGCTGATTGTCTTTTTCCATCATACTGAAGCGCTTTTACTTGCTTGTTGATGGTAAATTTAGACGCAATTGCGCTACTCAAGTAAGTGAAAAAACAGACTGCTACGAATTGATGAAGATGGGTTTTTGTATGTAAAAAATTGATTTTCAAATCAATAAAGTGGGGCTATATACGAAGTAAAGCTTCTGATAAAAAGCGCAACAGGCTGTGCAAAAATGGGTTTTACAGCTGAAAACCCAGCCGGATGCCGGGCTGAAACTGCAACAGGGGTGAGGTGGTCGTAAAATCGGGCCGTATGGCCATGCTGCTGTCTGCAGGTACCAGTTTGTCCCAGTGGACAGAAGGGCTGTAGATAGCCCGGAACAGCGGACTGATGGTGAGTTGCTTGCTTACTCCCAGGTCAAGTCCCAGGCCAATACCGAAATTTCCGGCCCAACTGCGTTGGTCAATGTTTTCGGGATAGTTTTCCAGAGAAAGATCCAGGTAGTTAATGCCGGCACTTACCATCAGGAAGAGTCCTTTCTTGAGGCTTGGGCCTTGCCGGCTGAAGGTCGGACAGTCGCAGTCGCCGTCCATATCGAGAAAATAAATGTGTACCGGCAGGTTAAATCCGGTATAGCGAACGGAAAATTCGAGTGGTGCCGCGATGGAGGCGTTGGGGTATTCTGTAAAGGTTCTCGATGAGTAACCTATACCCAGTGCGGGAAGTAACTCCACACGGGTACGCGGTATGCGCAGCCGGTAGTCGATGCTGGCGCTAAATCCCTCCCCCAATATACTGCGCTCCCGGAATGAGCCATCGGGGTTGTCCCCGAGTTTCCAGTTCCCGGGCTGGTTGCTGCTGTAGTTGATCATCAAACCCCACTGCGCCTGACTGAAGGTCGTGACGGTCAGTAGTAAGGCAGATGCAAGAAAGAGTATGCGCATAGCTGTAAATTAGTGATGATGAGCAAGATTAGGGTTGCTGCAGAATAGACCGCAGATCTGCAGGTGAATACCGTATGCTCTTGAGCGTTTTGTTGTCATCCTTTCTATAGACGAGCCAGTGGTTGCCACTTGCCTGTATATAACAATCAAAACCGCGGTTTTGTCGGTAGTACTCCACGGTTGCCTGCGCCTCTTCCTCGCTGGCACAGGTTTTACTCATGTTGGAACGCTGAACTTCTTCGAACAGACGCACAAATTTTTCACCCAGTCCAAACTCCAGTACTGCGCCACTGAGTACATACTGCAGGTCGCAGAGCGCATCGGCTACCTCTACTATGTCGTGGTTGGCTATGGCCGTTTCCAGTTCCTGTAACTCTTCGCGCAGCAAGGCAATGCGCAGCTTACAGCGGTCGGCAGCGGGGATGACAGGTTGTTCTTCAACAGGATGCCGAAAGGTTTTGTGAAATTCGGCGACCTGGTTCAGTGCATCAATTTTGTCCATTGTACAGGCAAGTTAAGGAGTAAAAATCGACCGCAAAGGTCTATCTTTTACAGGAATTAAAAATAAAATTCAATAAGCCCCCCCATTTTTGGTTTTTACGTTACATTTGTCCGGTTTTATCACAGCCAAGGGTATTATATGGTTTGACCCTCACTAATCTTAACCGCTGGTGGCAAACAAATATTTTGACCTGATCGATCAAACTTTCTACTTTCCGCAGGAAGGTTTTGATCTGGAGGATGGTTATTTGACATTCAATGGTGTTCCTTTGATCTACCTGATCAAAAAATATGGCACACCGCTCAAGTTGACCTATTTGCCCAAAATAGGTTCTCAAATCAAAAAGGCGCGCAATCTGTTTACCCGGGCGATGCGATCGCTGGGCTATTCAGGCAAGTATCATTATTGCTACTGTACCAAAAGCTGTCATTTCAGCTATGTACTCAATGAGGTACTTGACCACGACGCACAGATTGAAACCTCTTCGGCCTTCGACATTGACCTCGTTCGCCGGTTGTACAAACAGAAGAAGATTGACAAGAGTACCATTATCATCTGTAATGGCTTCAAACCGGAGAACTACCTCAAGCGGATTGTCGATCTTATCAACGACGGCTTCGAGAATGTGATTCCTATTTGTGATAATTTTCACGAAGTGGAGTACTACGCCAAGCACGTCAAAGGGGTGTGCAATCTCGGTATCCGGGTAGCCACAGAGGAAGAACCCAATTTTGAGTTCTATACCTCTCGTCTGGGCATTCGCTCCACGGATGTGCTCAGTTTTTTCCGCGATAAGATTGCCGGCAATCCCAAATTTCGCCTACGTATGCTGCATTTTTTTGTAGATACAGGCATTCGGGATACGCTCTATTATTGGGGGGAGCTCAAAAAGGCCATCAAGCTCTACTGCGATATTCGTAAAGAATGCGAAGATCTTCACGCCATCAATATCGGTGGTGGGATGCCTATCCGCAATACCCTGGGTTTCGAGTTTGACTATAAGTATATGGTCAGGGAAATTGTCAACAACATCATGAATACCTGCGAAGAGGAGGATGTTCCTGAGCCGGATATTTTTACTGAGTTTGGCAAGTATACGGTGGGGGAGAGCGGAGCAACCATCTTCTCCGTGCTGGCGCAAAAACGCCAGAACGATTCCGAGATGTGGTACATGATTGACAATTCGCTCATGACTACCCTGCCGGATACCTGGGGTATAGGGGAGCGCTTTATCATGCTACCCATCAATAAATGGCAAAATGATTACCGGCGTGTCAACATTGGCGGACTGAGCTGCGATAATTCCGACTACTACAATTCCGAAATTCATGAAGGCCAGGTCTACTTGCCAGCCTATGATCCTTCGGACGAGGAGCCGCTTTATCTCGGATTCTTCCATACAGGCGCTTATCAGGATAGCATAGCGGGCTACGGGGGCATCAAGCACTGCCTGATTCCCTCTCCCAAGCACATCTTGGTCGACCGCGATGCCCAGGGCAACCTGGTTGATCACCTTTACCAGCCGGAGCAGACGCCCGAGTCTATGCTCAAGCTACTGGGCTACTAGGCGGGGCCTTAGCAGACTCTGTTGTCCGGAGTGAACCAGGTTGGAAAAGAGAAGCGGCGCGCAGAATTTCTGCGCGCCGCTTCTCTTTTTTTCATAAGGCAAAAAAAAAGAGATGCAGTATGCATCTCTTTCTGTTGTCGGGGCACCAGGATTCGAACCTGGGACCCCCTGCTCCCAAAGCAGGTGCGCTACCGGGCTGCGCTACGCCCCGAGTGCAAGTGTTTACTTGCGTACTGTGAAAAAGTGAATTTCATCATTTTTCCAAAGCGGCAGCAAAGATAAGGCACTGTGGGGTGTTATGCAAGTGTTGAGGATGTTTTTTTTAAAAAAACCTTGACAAATTCTGGTTGGGGGAGCCTTCAGTCATAATTATCAGGTATTTAGACAGGTGAAAAAATAAATCTGCAAGGAAGGTGGCAAAGCAGTGGAGGGAAGTTGTATTTTATCCTGTCAAATAATCATAAATCTGCTATACGTATGCGATCGACAATTTTTTGGCTGGCCACGCTGCTGCTGGCCAGCTGCCAACAGCCTGCTCCCGAGCAGGCGGCTAGTGTGAAGAAGGAACGCCCGGCTTATGCCATTGCTATTCATGGTGGGGCGGGCACTATACGTGCGACAGACCTGACTGCTGAGCAGGATGCGGCCTACAGGGCGGCACTGGATTCTGCCCTGCAGATTGGTGAAAAGATTTTGCAGGAGGGCGGAGCTGCGATTGATGCTGTTGAGCAGACAATTCGCTTTCTCGAGGACTCGCCGCTGTTCAATGCGGGCAGAGGGGCCGTTTTTACCCATGAAGGCCGCAATGAGCTCGATGCAAGTATCATGCAGGGAAAGGATTTGTCCGCGGGTGCTGTGGCGGGCCTGACGGTTGTCCGGCATCCGATTGCTGCTGCCCGGGCAGTCATGGAGCAATCGCCGCACGTAATGCTTACCGGACAGGGAGCTGAACAATTTGCCCGCGAAAAAGGACTCGAAATCGTCGATCCTTCCTACTTTTTTACCCAACAGCGCTGGGATGCATTGCAGCGGGCTAAGGCGGAAGAGGCTACGCGCCTCGACCATGACGGTCAACAGGGTTACCAGCAGCCTTCAACAACCGATTATAAGTTTGGTACCGTGGGCTGTGTTGCCCTCGACCAGGCTGGCAATCTCGTTGCGGGTACTTCTACCGGCGGCATGACCAATAAGCGATGGAACAGGGTGGGGGATGCACCTGTGATAGGGGCAGGTACCTATGCCAATAACGAGACTTGTGCTGTCTCCTGTACAGGACACGGAGAGTATTTCATCCGATGGGCGGTTGCGCATGATGTATCTGCACTCATGGCCTATAAAGGACTGAGCCTGGCAGCAGCAACGGAGGAGGTCATCAATGGTAAGCTGAAAGTTGCAGGCGGAGAGGGAGGGCTGATTGCCGTCGACGCTCAGGGCAATATTGCTATGCCGTTTAATTCTGAAGGGATGTACCGTGGCTATGCCAAACCTGGGGAGCGGGTGGTGGCCATATACAAGGAGTAAAACAAAGTAGCCTTTGTGTTGATTTTTTCAAAAAATCAACACAAAGGCTACTCTCAGACATGCTTTGGCGAGCCAACGATTAGTGAAGCTTACTGACGGCCTCAGCAATGCGTCTGATGGCTTCCGTGAGCAGTATCTCGGAAGTAGCATACGAAATGCGGAAGCATTCATCGGCTCCAAAAGCGCTGCCGGAAACAGTAGCTACATAGGCTGTGTGGAGCAGGTACTCGCAGAAATCATCGGCGTTGCGGATGACCGTGTGCCCATCTGTTTTGCCAAAGAAACTGCTTATGTCGGGGAAGCTGTAGAAGGCACCGGAAGGGGTATTGACTTTGCAGCCGGGTATTTGGCCGAGCAGGCTGGTGACGAGGTCGCGACGACGAAGGAAGGCAGCTCGCATGTCATAGGTCGGTTGCATGTCCGCTTCCAGCGCATAGGCTGCGGCGTGCTGGCTGAAAGAGTTGGCACCGGAAGTAAACTGCCCCTGGATTTTGGCGCAGGCCGCAGCAATAAAGGCTGGTGCAGCCATGTAGCCAAGACGCCAGCCAGTCATGGCAAAGCCTTTTGAAAAACCGTTGATCGTGATGGTGCGGTCTTTGACTGCGTCAATGGCGCCAATACTGGCGTGACGACCGCTAAAGTTGATGTACTCGTAGATCTCGTCGGAGATGATATATATGTGTTCATGCGGAGCTACCACGGCTGCAATGGCTTCCAGCTCTTCGCGGGTGTAGACCGAGCCTGTGGGGTTGCAGGGGGATGAAAACAGCAGCAACTTCGTGCGCGGGCTGATGGCAGCAGCAACCTGCTCGGGGCTTACCTTGTAATCTTGTTCGATACCCGCCTTAACAATCACGGGCACTCCCTGCGGCATTTTTACTATTTCCGCATACGAAACCCAGTAGGGACCCAGGATGATCACCTCGTCACCGGGATCGAGCATGGCCAGACAAACATTGGCAATGGATTGCTTGGCACCATTAGATACGACTATCTGCGCCGGGCTGAAGTCCATCGCATTGTCGCGCTTAAATTTGCGGCAGATGGCCTGCCTAAGCTCCATAATGCCGGGCACGGGAGTGTATTTGGTGAAACCCGCCTCAAGAGCCTTTACTGCGGCTGCCTTGATGTGTGCCGGGGTGTCAAAGTCGGGCTCACCCAGGCTCAGGTCAATGACATCATGCCCTTTGGCCTTGAGGTCACGAGCCGTCTGAGCCATCCGGATGGTTGCCGATTCTTCCATTTCCAGCACCAGCCTGGACAATAATTTTGCTGCTTCCGTTGCCATGTTTTACCTAGTTTGTGAACGCAAAGGTAATGATATTTGTTAGCAGGATATGCAGCGGTTCTCAATTTTTAGGCCGTTGTCTGTACTGACAGAATGGCAACAAATCGTTATCTTTACACGCTAATTGAATACATTTGCTTATGAAGCGTAAGTCAATTCTCCTGGGAGCCTTGCTGGTAGCGCTGCTGCTCGCAACTGGTACCACAGAACTGTTGGCCCAGTGCCCCATGTGCCGTGCCACGGCAGAGTCTAATCTGGCCAATGGTGGCAGCACGGGCAAGGGACTTAATGCCGGCATTTTATACATGCTGGCAACTCCCTACCTCCTGCTGGGTGTGCTGGTGTGGCTCTGGCGTAAAAACAGAAATAAAGAGGCAGATGAGCAGGTAGCGTAAAATAAGTACACCGCTGGCGGCATTTGCCGCCAGCGGTGTACTTATACACAGCAACCAATTAACGATAATCAATGAGAAAAGGCATTCTGGCCTGCACACCTTTAGGCTGACTCAGCGACTCCATAAACTGGATATAAGGCTGGTGCTGTCCCATCTTCTGTCGGAAGATAATACTGCCCAAATCTTCGTCTTCCTCCATGAGTTCCTTGAAAAGGCGCTCAATGGGAGACACGGCTGAAGGATAGACAGCCTTCTCATAAGTCGTCAGGCCAGCCATGGATGCGGCAGTTTGTATCGCCTCGTCCAAGCCACCAATCTCGTCGACCAGCCCAATCTGTTGTGCTTTGTCGGCCAACCATACACGCCCGCGCGCCACACTGTCCACGCCCGCCACCGACATATTCCGCCCACGGCCCACTTTTCCCAAAAATACCTGGTACAGCCAGTCCGTACGCTCCTGCAGCATGCGACCCTCTGCCTCACTGAGCTGCTGTACCGGCGTAAAGCCCGCCGCGTAGGGGGCCGTCAGTACCGTGTCAAAGCGAACGCCCAGCTTGTCATTCATCAGCTTTTGTACCGAAGGGAATAACAGGAAAACACCGATGGAGCCCGTGATGGTGTTGCGCTGCGCAAAAATGGTGTCCGCCGGTGCAGCAATATAATAACCGCCGGAGGCGGCATAGTCACCCATAGAGACGACCAGCGGCTTGCCAGTCTCCTTGAGCAGCATGAGCGACTCCCAGATGTGGTCGGAGGCTGAAGCACTACCCCCCGGCGAATTGATGCGCAACACAACCGCCTTAACCCGCTTATCCTGGCGGAGCTTGTCAATAATAGCTACGTAGTCTTCGTCGCCAATACTGCCCGCATCCCCCTTGCCGTCGACAATGTTGCCTTCAGCTATAACTACCGCAATTTTGTCGGACTGCTTCTCTTCTGCTCGCACGCGGGCATCATAATATGCATTGGCGCCGATAAATGAAATCTCCTTGTCTGTCTTAATACCCAGCTTACGGCGCATAATAGCAAGCACCTCCTCGCGATAGGCAATGCCGTCAATCAACCCAGCCTCGCGCGCACCCTCTGCCGTACGGCCCGCATACGTGCTGACGGCCTGCCGCAGCTGTTCCGGCTTGGTTTTGCGCGAGCGGCTGATATCCTCGAGCAGCATGTCATACATGCCCTCCAGCAGCTCTCGCGTCTGCAGCTTGTTTTCCGGTGAAATAGAAGTGCGCCGGTAGGGCTCCGTAGCGCTCTTAAACTCTCCGGCATAGTACACCTGCATATCAATGCCTACTTTGTCCAGCAACTCTTTGAAAAAGGGTACCTGGGCAGCAAATCCGCGTAAATCAACCAAGCCCTGAGGAGCTACATAGACGGCATTCGCAGCTGAGGCGAGATAATAGGCGCCCTGTGAATAATAAGGCGCATGGGCAATCACAAATTTTCCTGTCTTCCGGAAGGCTGCCAGCTCTTCTCGGATGAGGGTGGAGGTGGCAAAGCCAGCCTGTACCTCTGTAGTCTCCAGAAAAATCCCCTTGATATCTTTGTCCTTGGCCGCTGCACGTATGATTCGGCTGATATCATGAACACCCAGCAACCGGCTCTTCGACTGGTTGAGGCTAATGGGCAGGTTGGTACTGTTGTCAGTAAGCTCAGGTATGGGCTGGTCAAGCTTGAGCCGCAGCACACTGTTGGGCCTTACATCCTTGGGGGCACTCGCTTGTTGCGAGAGTGAACTGAGGGTGCCGGTGATGATGACCAATATGGCTAGCAGGGCCAATAGCGTGCCCAGACAGGAGGCAAAAAGGAATTTAAAAAATTGTCGCATGCGAAATGGGGTTGTATTCTGTATTTACTGCAAAAATATCGTATCGAGTACGAATTTGGGCTTTTTTTCGATTAATAATCATCAATAACAGCCGTAAGGAGTATTTTTAACCCTGCATAACAAAATACGATATGGGTAATATCTGTAATGGCCGCTTGTTTCGGGCTGCAAAAGGGGGGGGACTGGTGCTGCTGGCCTTGTTTGGGGGACTGCAATTGTTGTCGCAGCCGCTGGAGGTGAGCAGTGGGCCACCCTACACACCTGACAATCTTATTACCAATGTTTTTTTGGGTGATGGGGTGGAAGTACTCAGTGTCTCTTACGAGGGCAACAACCAGTCGGTTGGCTTCTTCAATAACGGGGGTGCCAGCATAGGGATGAGCCGGGGGATTGTAATGACTACAGGCAGGGCCGCCACCCAGGGGGCCAGTATTGGGGTCAATTCGCCGGGTAGCTCGCAGGCTTCTGTATCGCTGCCAGGCTCCGCACTTTTTGATCCGGATATGCAGGCCATTGCCGGTCAGGGTGGGTCAATCAATGATATCTGCCGATATATCATAACCTTCAGGCCTGTGAGCGATACACTCAGATTCCGCTATGCTTTCGGGTCGGAGGAATATCCAGAATATGTATGCAGCAATTTTAACGATATTTTCGGCTTTTTTATCAGTGGACCCGGTATCACTGGGCCGTACAGCAACAATAGCCGCAATATAGCGCTGGTGCCGGGGACCAACCTGCCTGTTCGCATCAATAATGTCAATCCGGGGGTGGTCGGCAGCAGCGGAACGGCCGGCAACTGCCAGCCACCGCTGGGCTCCCTCAGCTACAGCGCTTTCTACAACGCCAACGAAAACTCGCCGGCACTGCCTGTCTATGACGGATATACAGATGTCTTCACAGCTGAAGCTGTCGTCGTTCCCTGCAGTACTTATACCATCAAACTGGTGATCTGCGATGTAAGCGACGGGGCTTTTGATTCCGGAGTTTTTCTCGAGGCCAAAAGTTTTGGTACGGGCTCTGTAGATGTACAGATCGCCGGACTTAGTGTCGATGGCGGACTGGCAGAGGGCTGCCGCGATGGCGAAATTGCTTTCGTGCTGCCCGTGAGAACGGAGGCGGATCTCCCCATCAGCTATTCAATCGAGGGGAGCGCACAGCCCGGGCTTGATTACAGCCCCTTGCCCGCTGCCGTGGTAGTGCCTGCCGGCGATAGCATCGTGCGCTTTACTGTCGAAGCTTTCGAAGATAATATCGATGAGGGCGATGAGAACATACGGCTGATCGTTCAGGTGGATCCCTGTAATGTGGATACCTTCGATATTCTGATTAAAGAAAATCCATTGCTGAAACCTGATCTGGGCGATGATCTGCAGCAATGTCCCGAGGAACTTGTTGGCCTCGATGGCAGTATCCCGATTGAACTGCCTGTCCCGCCGCGCTTCGTCAATAATACACCGCTGAGCATAGCGCAGCACAATATTCAGTATTTTTCACCCATCGAAGTACAGGGGGTACTGCCCGCCACTCTTGGTCCTGAGGTGATCAAGTCGGTTTGTATCGATAGTCTGGTGCATCAGTGGATTGATGACCTGGATGTCTTCCTGTTTAGCCCCGATGGGCAGTTTATCGAACTGACTACCGACAATGGCGGCAACGGGGGCAATGGTGGTCAGCCCGATCAGTATCGCGCTACCTGTTTCAGTCCTGCTGCCACGGTACCTATCAACTTCCCGGGGCCTTTCGCACCCGCTTCAGCTGTGCCTTTCACTGGCGACTGGAAACCGGAAGGGGTGTGGGAGGATCTGTGGAACGGCAGCCGCAGAACCAATGGTACCTGGCGACTGCTCATAACCGATGACGCCATGGGCTTCGTCGGTACGCTCTATCAATGGTCTATTTGTTTCAATGCGCCCTACGAAATCAATTATCAATGGACGCCAGCCAATGGACTATCTTGCACCGATTGCCCCGATCCTGTACTGACGGTGCCGGCGGCAGTAACCACTTATTCTTTGCTCGCGCAGGATTCCTATGGTTGCCAAGTAGCGGATACGATTGTGGTGGAGCCATTCGGCTCGCTGTCGATGTCAGATCCGGTCTGTGGCGCAGTGACGGAAAATTCTATTGAAATTATCTGGCCTGTTGTACCGGCCAGCCTTGGCTATGAGGTGAGCATCGACGGCGGTCCATGGATACCCGCCAATGGCGCCAATAGTCACCTGATCAGCAGCCTGGCGCTGCTGCAGACTGTATCAGTGGCTGTCAGGGTGATTGGCAGCGATTGTCCCAGCGATCCGAAATGGGTCAGCTGTACTACCCTCAACTGCACCCCGCCGGCTGTGGCACTTGCTACCATCAATCCGGTAAGTTGCTTCGGTGGAAGCGACGGCAGTGTGCAGCTGGAAGTGACGGCAGGCAACGGGCCTTTTATCTATGCTCTGCCGGGACAGCAAAATGCCACTGGCTTGCTGACGGGGCTGTCGGCGGGTCTTTGGGTGGCTCAGGTGACTGATGGCAGTGGCTGTACTGCCAGCCTGAGTTTTACCGTACCACAGCCGCCAGATCCGGGCTTTGCTTTTGTGGTAAAAAAACCTGTCAGCTGCGCGGGGGGGCAGGATGGCGAACTGACCGTGGTGGTCAATGACGGGAATGGTCCTTATGTTTTCGACTGGTCGTCGGGGGCAACGGACTCAGTGGCTGCACAGTTGGGAGCAGGACAGTATCTGCTCAATCTGGCAGATGCCGCGGGCTGTGTCTATCGACTTGATACGCTGCTGTCGGAGCCGCTGCCGCTACAGGCGACTGCCAATGTTACTGCTGTCAGTTGTTTTGGTGGTAGCAACGGGGCTGTCCAGTTGCTGCTCAGCGGGGGCACAGGCGGGTATACTGTCGAGTGGCTCGGCAGCGGAGGGCTCTTCGGGCCTTCGATTGCCAATGTTCCTGCTGGTAGTTATGAAGCTTTGATTGAAGATATCAACGGTTGTTCGCTTTCCGTAAGTGCTGATGTCGGTCAGCCAGCTGTCCTGCAGGTGTCGGCTTCGGCAACGGATGCGCTTTGTGCTGCAGTGCCCGGGGGCATGCTGCAGGCAAACAGCCAGGGGGGGGTGCCTCCTTATGTATACAGCTGGCGTGAAACATCCTCAGGCCTGGTCGTTGGCAGTGCGGCGACCACCAGCAATGTGCTGGCAGGAACGTATTCGCTACTGGTCAGGGATGCCAATGGTTGTGAAAATACAGCCCAGGTGTCGGTGGCGGAGCCGCTACCGCTGGCAGCAGTGCTGAGCCTGCGTCAGCCTGCCTGCTTCGGGGGTAGCGACGGACAAGGTAGTGCGCTGGTTTCTGGGGGCAGACCGCCTTACAATTATCAGTGGAGTAATGGGGCAACAACCCAGCTGACCAACGCGCTGGCGGCAGGGAATGTAGCACTTACAGTCACAGATGCCAATGGCTGTCTGCTGGACACGGCGCTGCTGCTGTCTCAGCCAGCGCGTCTCGTCCTTTCTCTTAGTGCTTATCCTGTTTCCTGCTTCGGTGGCAGCGACGGAGCTGTCAGTAGTCTGGCTACAGGAGGAACTTCTCCTTATACGTACAGCTGGAATGTCTCTGCGGCTAATACGGACAGTCTCTCGCAGCTGAGTGCAGCATCGGTCAGCCTCCGGCTGACGGATGCCAATGGCTGTCAGGCGGCGGATACAGTTGAACTCACACAGCCTTTGCCCCTGGCGCTGAATTTTGCAGTGCTGGATGTTGCCTGTTTCGGTGGTGACAGTGGCCGGATCACGGCAACTGCCTCGGGCGGGGCGGGTGGTTATCAGTATAGCTGGAGCAATGGTCAGCAGACAGCCGTAGTTTCAGGCCTGCAGGCGGGTAACTACCAGCTTAGCCTGACGGATGCCAATAGCTGTGTGTTGACGGAGACAGTGACGGTCAATCAGCCCACGCTGCTTTCTGCATCCGTGACCACCGTTGTACAGGCGTGCAGTGGCCCACCCAACGGGGGGGCTTCGGCAGTGGCCCAGGGCGGGGTGGCTCCCTATACCTTCAGCTGGAGCAGCGGACAGTCGGGGAGTACTGTCGGCGGACTGACCAGCGGTAGTTATCAGCTGACAGTCCAGGATGCCAATGGGTGTCAGTTTACGCTGCCGGTGGTGGTAGACAGGGCTCCGCCGGTGCTGCTTTCCTACGCGGTGGTGGATGTCGATTGTCATGGCTCTGCTTCAGGATCGGTTAGCCTGACAGTTGCCGGGGGTACGCCGCCTTTTCTCTACCAATGGACAGGGGCTGCCGTCGGCAATACACCCACCGCAGCCAATTTGCGCGCCGGCAATTACGGGATAACGGTGAGCGACGCCCAGGGTTGTGAGGCGGCTGCCGCTGTCACAGTGGAGGAACCTTCACCGCTCGCCGCTGAGGCCCAACTGACCAACATCGCCTGCGCAGGCCAGTCGACGGGAGCTGTGAGCGTCCAGCTCACTGGCGGCAGGTCACCCTATAGTTATGTGTGGTCCAACGGAGCAACTACGGCTGCTATCGACAGTCTGGCCGCCGGACAGTACAGCCTGACGGCACGGGATGCCAATGGTTGTGTACTCAGCCGGTCGTTTAATCTCATTCAGCCACCGCCAATCCTGCTGCAGCCGCAGATTACCAATGCCGACTGTGCCAACAGCAGCAATGGACGCATCGCACTCACGGCCAGTGGCGGTCAGGGACCTTATATTTTTCAGTGGTCCAATGGCGCCGGCGGCGCAGGCCTCGAGCAACTCACAGCAGGTGAATACACGGTAACCCTCACCGACGGACTGGGCTGCGCAGTCGTAAAAACCTATACCGTAGGGGCTCCTCCGCCCATCGTTGTCAATCTGCAGCCAACCGATGTGAGCTGCTTTGACGAAGCTGACGGCCAATTGCAGGTACTCGCTTCCGGGGGCAACCCTCCTTATCGGTTCAAACTCAACACGAGCAGCCTGTTTAGTGGCAGCTCCTTGTTTGCAGGCCTCGATGAAGGCAGCTATGCAGTGCTGGTCAGGGATGCCAAAGGCTGCGAACAGCAGTCGGGCGTGGCAACCATCCGGCAGCCTAATCCGCTGCTGCTGGAGCTGCCCGACCGACTGATCATTACGTATGGCGATACAACGACCCTCGACCCGGTCATCACGTCCGACAGGCCTGTCATTGTCTACAGCTGGACAACCGTCGATACCAGCCGTATGAGTTGTACCGACTGTCGCCAGCCGCTTATTTTTCCCGTGTATGAAGCAGATTATGCGCTGCTGATTCGCGATGAAAAAGGCTGTGAGGCCAGGGGCAGCGTGCGAGTGATTGTCGAAAAAGATTTTCGGGTAGAGGTGCCTACAGGGTTTACGCCCAATGATGACGGACAGAACGACTTGCTGCTGGTGCATGGCAGGCCGGGCATTCAGGTACGGTTGTTCAGGGTGTACGACCGCTGGGGCGAAATTGTCTTCGAGGCCCGTGATTTTGAGGTCAATGATGCCACCGTCGGCTGGGACGGCAACTTCCGCTCGGAACCAGTCAACGGGGGCGTCTTTATCTGGCAGGCAGACGCACTGTTGCCCGATGGCCGTGAACAGCGCTTCCGGGGGCAGACGACACTGATTCGTTAGCAGTATGTCGTATAAGCCCAAAGATATCTTCTTCCGGCTGGCAGGGGGCAGCCTTCAGTGGCTTTCTCCTGCCAGCCTGCAGCGCATCCGCCC
>CAZYAO010000012.1:5648-60571 GCA_964645715.1 uncultured Saprospiraceae bacterium | reverse complement strand
GTTTTTGTCAACAGTGCTTTTGTCGACAATCGCGGACTGTTTTTCAGGTATAAAGTGAGCCTGCTGCTGACCGAGCTGCAGCAGCGAAAAAAAGAGGGCCACCGCCTGTTTCGCCACTGGCAGCGGGAGCATGGCCTTGGCGCAGCTGTTGCCCGTAAAGGGCTGCTCGGCATCCGCTACCAGCAACAGCATCTGCTCGATGATCTCGCCCGCCAGCTGGGCTTCAGCTTCGATGCCTACCTGGCGCAGCAGCGCCCGTATTTGTCAACCGAGGCACTCAGGGACCTTCATCAAGCAGGGGTGGTTATTGGTGCTCACAGTATTGATCATCCCTTGTATGCTGATATAAGCCGGGAGGAACAGTGGCGACAGACGATGGAAAGTATGGCGTTTGTGCAGCGCTTGTTTCCCGACGCGCCTCGCTTTTTTTCCTTCCCCTTTACCGACGCGGGCTTGCCGCCAGACTGTCATGAGCAGCTGCTGGCAGCAGGGCCTGAGGGGCCCCAGCTGCTTTTCGGCTGCGCCGGCTTGCAGCCTGGCTATATGGCCGGCCACTACCAGCGGGTGCCTATGGAGGTAGCCGGTTGGGATGCACGACGGGTTCTCATGACCGAATGGGTATATGCCCTGGCGAAAAATACCTTGATGCTTAACCGGCGAGCTGATGGAAATTAAAACGTTTACGCGCGCTCAATTGCGCAGGTTTGTGGATTCGGCCGACTATGCCGCCATGCCGGTGTTGCCTATCAGCCGCCAGCGGGCACGCTCCCAGATGGCTAATCCCAGGGCAGGGGAGGACGATGTACTGCTGATCCTGGCCTTGCTCGAGGGGCGTATGGTGGGCTATCTGGGCCTGCTGCCCGACCGCCTGCCGTCGGCAGCTGCTTCGCACAGCTCAATTTCATGGATGAGTTGTATCTGGTCGGATCCGCAACTGCGGGGGCAGGGGATAGCCAAAAAACTCGTGCAAACGGCACTCGAGCTCACCAACAATCGGCTGCTGGCAACTTCCTATACGCCCGCAGCCAAGAAGTTGTACGATCGTCTGGGTGCTTTCGCCGACCTGTATTCGATGTCCGGTACGCGCTACTACCGAAAGGCCGCCAGCGGCCAGCTGCTGGCCGGCCGTTGGCCGCGCTGGAGCCTGGGGCTGCTGCGGCTGGCCGACAGCCTCGCCAATGGGGCGAGCTGTCTGCTGCACGTGTTTCCACCCCGCCTGCCGGCAGATTTGCACTGGCGATTCACCAGCGAACTGAGCACAGAGGCCGCGGCTTTTGTGGAAAAACAGCAGGTGCGAAGCCTGCTGGGCAGAGGCGCGGAAGAACTGGCGTGGATGATAAATCACCCTTGGTTGCTGGTGGCAGCAGCGGATGAAGACAGCAGGCGCTATCATTTTTCTTCGGTGGCGCGCGCTTTTACGGCCTTGCTGGTCGAAGTCCGCAAGGGCGACCGCCTGCTGGCGGTGCTGCATGTTGTCATACGGGATGGCCACTATAAGCTGCCGCATGCCTGGCTGGAGGCGGGAAGTGCGCCCGTGGTCGCCGCCTTTGTCAAGTTTATGTGGTATCAGCATGATATTCACACGGCGACAGTCTACCAAACTGATCTTCAGTTGGCTATAGGCAAGGGGCCCTGGCTGCGCAGGCCTTTTCGAAGAGAATGGCTCATCAGCTGCGGAGCACTGTCGTCGCTGCCGCCCGGCAGCTTCTTCCTGCATCCGGGAGAGGGAGATGAGGGTTTTTTATAAAAAATAATGTGCTAATAAAAGTACGCCCCTTTTGCTTTTTTCCAAAAAAAAGCAAAAGGGGCGTACTTTGTTACGGGCGGTCAAGCCTGAAGTCCTGCACGACCAATTGCCGGTGGTCAGGAGAGGCAATGACATCTACCCTGAGGGTGCAGCGCTCATAACTGAGCGCGTATGACTGTCGGAGCCCCGGCTCGTAGGAGGAAGCCGTGGTCGAGGAGGCCAGCCCCAGATAGGTGCCAACATCCCCGGCAAAGCCTTCCATCATTTTTCGAATGATCGCCAGTGGATTTTCTGCGCCCGCCTGATTGATAAGGCCGGCAACGAGGGCAAATTTGATTTTTTGGAGGTTCATGGTCACCGGATTTGTTCAGAGGATATGTTGTCTTGTTACTCTTCCCGATTGTTTAATATTTAGGAAAAAGCCTGTTGCAAACATACTTCGATGGCTGAGCCGCCAAAGTATGTTTTGGGACTGCCGCTCATTGCAGGCTGTCTTCTTGCATGATAACTGTGAGCTGCCTGTTTATGTTGTACCGGCTTTCTTAAAGTATTGTTAAAAAGATGCTTTGGGACGGCTGTTTTACTTGTACACAGCTTTAGCGGGTAGTTTGTCAGGTCTCAGCTATTGAAACACGACAATTTGACACAAAAAATAAACAAAAAATGACAAATTGTCGCTTTTGTTGTATCGGTACAAACTTTGCATGACAGGTAATAAAAAACCTTAGCAATGAATTTGAATAATTTCACCATCAAGGCGCAGGAGGCTATACAACGCGCACAGCAGATTGCCCTTGAGCGCAGCAACCAGGCCATCGAGCCGGGGCATATACTCAAAGGTGTATTGGAGGTTGATGACAGTGTGGCTCCTTATGTGTTTAAGAAACTGAGTGTCAATCAGGATGCCATCACTCGCGCGGCAGATGCCATCGTCGCTTCTTATCCCAAAGCGAGCGGGGGCGGGGCTCAGTACCTGTCGCGTTCTTCCAATGAGATAGCACAGCGTGCGGGCGTTTACCTCAAGGAACTGGGTGATGAGTACATCGCGCTTGAGCACTTGCTGTTGGCTATCCTCAGCGTAAAAGATCCTGTGGGTCAGATGCTTAAGGACAGTGGTCTTACAGAAGGCGAACTAAAAGCGGCAGTTAAGGATTTGCGCAGGGGGCGTAAAGTGACGACCCAAAGTGCTGAGGATTCTTACAACGCGCTCAACAAATATGCAGTCAATCTCAATGAGCGGGCTCGCTCGGGTAAGCTGGATCCTGTCATCGGCAGGGAAGAGGAAATCCGCCGGGTACTGCACATCCTGGCGCGCCGCACCAAAAACAATCCTGTGCTCATCGGGGAGCCCGGGGTCGGAAAAACGGCCATCGTCGAGGGGCTTGCACACCGGATTGTAGACGGGGACGTGCCCGAGGATCTGCGCGACAAGGAAATCTTTGCATTGGATATGGGCGCTCTGATCGCTGGGGCCAAATACCAGGGGGAATTTGAGGAGCGTCTCAAGAGTGTCATCAATGAAGTGACAAAGGCTGACGGGCAGATTTTCCTGTTTATCGATGAGATTCATACGCTCATTGGTGCTGGTAAAACACAGGGCGCTATGGATGCAGCCAATATCCTCAAGCCTGCGCTGGCCAGGGGTGAGCTCCGGGCTATAGGTGCGACAACGCTCAATGAGTACCAGAAGTATTTTGAAAGCGATAAGGCGCTGGAGCGCCGCTTCCAAACAGTCATGGTGGACGAGCCCGGCGAGGAGGATGCTATCTCTATTCTGCGCGGACTAAAGGACCGCTATGAGACACACCACAAGATTAATATCAGGGATGAGGCTATCGTAGCGGCTGTGCAGCTTTCTACCCGCTATATTACCGACCGTTTTTTGCCTGACAAGGCCATCGATCTTATCGATGAGGCTGCGGCTCGTCTGCGACTCGAGATGAACTCCATGCCCGAAGAGCTGGATGAGGTGGAACGTAAGATTCGCCAGCTGGAAATTGAGCGGGAGGCAGTCCGCCGCGAAAATGATACCATCAAGATGAATCGCATTGGTCAGGATCTGGCCAATCTCGAGGATAAGCGCAATGCGCTCAGGGCTCGCTGGGAGACAGAGCGCGAGGTTGTGCTGGGGATTCAGGCTGCCAAGGAAAAGATGGAGCAGCTGCGACAGGAGGCCAACCGACTCGAACGGGAGGGTAATTACTCGCAGGTGGCCGAAATTCGCTACGGACAGATCCCCGGGCAACAGCACATACTGGATGATTTGTATGATCGCCTGTCAGGTATGCAGAGCGACAACAAAATGCTGGTCAAGGAGGAGGTAGATGCCGAGGATATTGCGGAGATTGTGAGCCGCTGGACGGGTGTACCAGTGACGCGCATGCTGCAGAGCGAGCGCGAAAAGCTGCTGCTGCTGGAGGATGATCTGCATAAGCGGGTGGTCGGACAAGAGGAGGCGGTGGAAGCAGTAGCCGATGCTATTCGCCTGAGTCGCACCGGCCTCGTCAATCCCAACCGGCCTATCGGGAGTTTCCTCTTCCTGGGTACCACAGGGGTAGGCAAGACCGAACTGGCCAAAGCATTGGCGGCTTATTTGTTCAATGATGAAAACCTGATCACGCGCATCGATATGAGCGAATATCAGGAAAGGCATGCTGTAAGCCGACTAGTCGGGGCGCCTCCGGGCTATGTGGGCTACGATGAAGGAGGCCAACTCACAGAGGCTGTCCGCAGAAAGCCTTATTCAGTTGTACTACTCGACGAAATTGAGAAGGCACACCCGGATGTGTTCAATATACTGCTGCAGGTGCTGGAAGATGGCCGACTGACCGACAATAAAGGGCGGGTGGCCAATTTCAAGAATGCCATTATTATCATGACTTCCAACATCGGTTCTGACCTCATCCGTGAAAATTTTGCGCGGCTGACGGACGTCAACGAGGAGGAGGTTGTCGAAAAAACCAAAGGGGTGGTATACGAGCTGCTGAAACAGTCCGTACGCCCGGAATTCCTCAACCGTATCGATGAGGTGATTATGTTCAGGCCGCTTTCGCGCAGGGATATCAGCAAGATCGTAGAGCTGCAAATCAATCATATCCGGGAAATGCTGTCGGCCCAGCATATTGACCTGCGGGTAACGCCCGAAGCAATGCGCTGGCTGGCCAACGAGGGTTACCACCCGGAATTTGGTGCCCGACCGCTCAAGCGCCTGATTCAGAAAAAGGTGCTGCGGGAGCTCAGCAAGCAGCTGCTCTCGGGTAAGGTCGAACAGGGGAGCAGCATCGTACTGGATGTCTTCGACGATGTCGTTGTCTTCCGCAAAGCGCTCGCCAATGAGCCGTTAATGGTATAATTAAAAAAGAAAGGCTGCCCTTAGGCAGCCTTTCTTTTTTCAATTAGCTTATTTTATTTCCCATTCTGTCTGCTTACTTTCTCCCTGCGCTTCAATTTTGACAAGATACTTGCCCGGCATCAGGTAGATTTTTCCGTCATCGGCAGCTTTGGGTTGCTTCGGGCGCTCATCCGGCTTGCGGTCTTTGTTGAGCCAGCCGGTGTATGCTTCCAGCTGGGCAGAGGCTATGCTGCCATCGTATGCAAGGTAGTTGAGACCCGGCTTGGTGGAGACCGTAAATGTCCTGAGTTCCTGCCCCTCTTTGGTCTGAATGCTCACACGCACACTGGTTGCTTCCCGGGTGAAGACGGGAATTTCTGCCTCCGCACCAGCCGGATCGGCAAACCAGCTCCTGCGACCCCAGTTGCTGCGGTAGCTTAGTGTAGGGATGCTGAAGAGGTGAAGCTTGCTGGTGAGAATGTCATCGCTCAGGGACTGTAGCTCAGCTATGTCTGCCAGGTAGATAGAACGGCCATGTGTACCCACAATAAGATGCTTCTCGCGGGCGTGTACTACCAGGTCGTGAACGGCTACCGCCGGCAGGCCATTGTTCATACCCATGAAAGTGTTACCATTGTTGAGACTCACATACAGACCGTGATCGGTACCTACATACAGAAGTCCTTTGCGGTTGGGATCTTCCTTAACCACATTGACAGGCTCCTGCGGCAAATCAAGTCCGATGCGCTGCCAGGTCTGACCATAATCATCTGAACGATACACCATGGACGTAAAATTGTCCCAGCGATAACCATTGAGGCTCACAAAGACGGTACCCTCTGCATGCGCACTGGCTTGTACACGGGTGACCCAGTAATTTTCGGGCAGGCCATTGCTGATATTGGTCCAGCTGTAACCACCGTCGCGCGAGCAGTACACCAGCCCGTCGTCGGAACCGGTATACAGGAGGCCAAATCGCAGGGGCGACTCGTGAATGGTCGTGAGCGTGCCGAAGGGGACATCCCCCTTCCTCCCTCCCCGGGTGAGATCTGGGGAGATCGCCTGAAAATCGTCGCCTTTATTAAAAGAACGCATAAACTTATTGCTGCCCATGTAGAGGATATCCGGTTGGTGGACAGACAGGTGGATGGGTGTCTGCCAATTCCAGCGGTAGGGCTGCTCACCCAAATCGTGCTTGGGTGTGATGAATTTGCGGTCACCGGTGCGGGTATTCATGCGAAAATAATTACCAAACTGGAAGCCGGTATAGACCGTTTCATTGTCACGGGGGTCGATGGCAATTTGCATACCGTCCCCGCCAATGAGTTCTTTGTAAGGGTACTGTCCTTCCTGCTGCCAGCCATTGCTGTAAGTGTACTGATGTGAGCCCATCCAGACACCATTGTCCTGCAAGCCTCCGTAAATGCGGTAGGGCGTGGCCATGTCGACAGCTACGGCATAAAACTGCCCGAGGGGTATGGAGTTGCACTTACTCCAGGTTTTGCCGTCATCGTATGAGATATTGATACCACCGTCATTGCCCAGAATCAGATGGCCGGGGCGCCGGGGGTTGACCCATAAGGCGTGGTGGTCAACGTGGACATTGTTGCCATTGATACCAGCCCAGGTTTTGCCGCCGTCATCGCTCCGCAATACAGGCACGCCAAACGTGTATATCTTGTCGGGCTGGTTGGGCGTTGCCCGCACCTGACCAAAATAATAGCCGTAGGTAAAATATACATCGTTGAGGTAGTCATCATGGGTGCGTTTCCATGTTTTACCCTGATCGTCGGAACGGTAGATTTCGAGGCCGACAATGGCTGTTTCAAAAAGCTGGCTGTTGGCATCCTCATTGTAGTTTGCCAGTGTTGCCGGGCTTACACGGCCGGCAGCAACCTCTTCTTTGATGCGTGCAGGCGTATACCGGGCAGGAAACCCGTTGGCCTGCAGGAAATCGCGCAGCTGATAGACGGGGATTTTGGCAAAATCTTCCGCACTCATGCTGCGCAGTTGGTCCTTGGTAAGCTTGTCACCTTCACTGCCGCCTTCCTTGGCCGGCCGGCGGTTGTTGTTGTCAACGGCTGCATACAGGATGGTCTTTCCGTTGGCCGTCCGGGCCGCGTCGAGACCAATCCTGCCGACACCTTCTCCTGCCGGAAAACCGCTGTTGGCACCGCTGACTTTGGTCCAGGTATTGCCGCCATCCATGCTTTTCCAGATGGCAGATCCCTGCCCGGATTCCACAAAATTCCAGGCGCGGCGCTCACGCTCCCAACTGCTTGCGTACAGTACATCCGGATTAGCCGGGTCGATGACCATATCAACTGCACCTGCATTGGGGTGCACATACAGTGTCTGCTGCCAGGTCTTGCCACCATCACTGGTCTTGTAGATACCCCGCTCTGCATTGGGCGAATACAGGTGCCCCAGTGCAGCTACCCAGGCTACCTGCTTGTTGGTGGGGTGGAGCAGGATTTTGCCGATGTGGTGGCTTTCGCCGAGGCCGCAATATGTCCAGTTCTTTCCACCGTCAGTGCTCTTGTATACGCCTGCACCCGCATAGGACGAGCGACTGGAGTTGACCTCACCCGTACCTACCCAAATGGTGTTATTAGACCAGTCAACGGCAATATCTCCGATGGTCATGACGGCCTCATGGTCGAAAAGGGGTTCGAAACTGTTACCGTTGTTGGTGGTACGCCACAAGCCGCCGGATGCATAGGCTACATAAAAATGTGTGGGATCTTGCTGCCACACATCAATGTCAACCACGCGACCGCTCATGATGGTGGGCCCTACGTTGGTAAACGATATGCTATTGATAATGGAGGATGCACTCAGCTGCTGCCTCCTCTCGTGGGCTTGCATGCGCTCTGCTGCAGGTGTAAAAGGAGGTTGGGTGAGATCCTGCGCGTTCCCCAGCCAACAGCTCAGCCCTAGCAGGGCAGTGAGCAGATAGCGAATCGACATGGTCATGATAGTCACTCTTTATCAGATAAATAAATATGTACTTGGCAATGAGCAGGCTTCTTGGGAACACTGCCGGCTATCGGAGCAGTAGCATAGTCATAAGGGCAGCGATAATCAGAAAAACGACCACCCACAGCATGAAGCCACCGTTGCGATACTTTTCGTACAGATAAGTGCCTGCCTCCAGCCACTCCATTTTCTTTCCCAGCCGCTCAATAACCAGCAGCAGGTACTTGCGCTCAAACAACTGCTCGTTGCCGTGCCGCCGCAGGATCAGGTACTCGTCATCGAGAAAGGCCAGTTCGTAAATGATTCCTTCCTGAATACTTTCCCCAAATTGCAGCTTATTGCCCAATACCCGCCATTCACCAGCGATGAACCTGCCATTTTCAGCATATATGTATTCGTTTTCAGCATTGAAAATGTGCAGATTAACGTGTTGGTACTGGTCATCATCCCGAATCTCAATATAGTGCTTACCTTCGTAGAATTGCTTCTCCCGAAGGTCTTCGCTGTGTTGTCGAATCCGGGGAAGAATGGCGTCAAAAAAATCATCTAGTGAGTTGGCCGGTGGCAACTCTACCTGCAACGCCTGGGTCAACGATTCCAGTAACTTAGTTTCCAAATCAGCTGATTTTTTGCGCATAAATGACAATATCCTGAGCAATGCGAAATTGACCAGGATATTGCGATAATAGTGCAGGCCGGGAGCTGTCCCTCGCCTGTTCCGTTATGCGGGCATGAAGTTACAATTATTCCGCTAAATCATCAAGAAACAGATGTTTTCTTAGACCACTCGCTGCGTGGCCGAAAATATTTGTTGTTGACGATCAGCAAGCCGAAAGATTCCCCATCCTCCTTTTCCTGTTTGGCGTGGTGGGCTCCATGCGCCCGCAGGATAGCGCGACTGTAGCGGTTGTCGAGCTGCCTGAACCACTTAAAGCGCTGGTGTATGTATACGTCGTGGATGAGGAAGTAAATCAGGCCATAGACAGAAATGCCAATGCCTACAAAGGTGAGTGGAAACCAGCCGGGCTGGGAAAGCCCCACCATGTAGCAGATGGCGCTGGGGATGGCAAATACAAGAAAAAAGAGGTCATTTTTCTCGAAAAAACCGTCTTTTTCATGGTGTGGCTTGTGATGATCCGCATGCCAGTTCCACAAAAAACCATGCATGACATACTTATGTGCAAACCAGGCCACAAATTCCATGGCAAGTACAGATCCTAATGTGATACCCGAATACAGCAGGAAATTCATAGACAGATTGTTTATTACTTTTGGTGGTGCAGGGAGGCCTCGACGCCGCTGCCTGCCTGTCTCGGTCAAACTGCCAACGTGTAGCCTGTCGCCCGATATCTCAATAACGAAACAGCCCGTAGATTGTTTAGGGTTTGAGCCTGCTCTTCGGCAATTATTGGACCAAAATACTGCCTGTCCATTCTCCGCCTCCGGCGGCGATGGCCTGCAGGTAGTAGATACCTGGGGCAGGTAAGGGGTCGACTTGCACGAAGGGTGCGGGTATGTAGAGCTGGCGCCGTATAAGCTGTCCGCGGCTGTTGTAGATGGCTAGCCAGGCAGGTTGCGTGAAGGGCCATTCGATACGCACCAGCCCATCGGTTGGATTGGGACTGACTTTTAGTTTTTGTAGGTGCTGGGGGGAATCCGACAGGCTACTGACGGGACCTGACAGGTCGTACTGACTGAAAAAGCGCCATATTTCGCGGCTTGCACTGATATCCCGGTTGGTATTGCCAATGCCCGAAACACCGGTACTGCCAGGCCAGGTGTGTCCACCGCCAACAATGCGCAAATGCTCAAGGCTGCTGCCGCCATTGCAGGGAACATATAATTGTTTTTCAACATAAGATCCTTCGCTTACGATATCGGGTAGGTTGCTAATAGTGGCTGCCGTCGGGCAGCCATTGTGGTTGCGCCAAAACTGCAGTACTTCCGGAATGGGCAGTATGCCGTTACTGCCTGCGTAGGGGACGATGGCGTCTGCGGTGCCGTGGATTTCCAGTACGGGTACTGCCCGGGCCGGGCCACAATTGCTGAAGGTGGCAGCGGTCATACTGCCGGTGACCGAGGCAATGGCGGCAATTTTGTTATCCAGTTCGCAGGCAAGTCGATAGCTCATAAATCCTCCGTTAGACATGCCGCAAGCATACACGCGCTGGGGATTGATGAGCCAGACGGCCGACAGACTGTCGATGAGGGTTTCTATAAAGTTAACATCATCAGTGGCTGCCGCGGTGAAACCGACGTTCCAGCTGAAATTGATGCCATTCGGGTAGCAGGCAATGAAATTTTCCTCTTCTGCTACGCTGTTCATGCCCGAATAGCCCATGATTCCTTGGGCGGTCTGGGTGAATCCATGCAGTACAAATACCACGGGCCACCCGCCTGCCGGCGGCTCCTGCTGCGGGATATACACCAGTCCGCTGCGCTGCAGTCCGTCATGTACAAAACTGAAACTTATCTGTGTGCTGATCGTTAGGCATTTGATGAGAAAAATGGCTGATAGTATGTATTTCATGCTGCTAAATTTACTGTGATGATGACAAATAGTTATGTTTTGAATTGTTGCTAAAAAATGGAAATAATAAGAATCTAGGCAGGTTCCTGCCTAACGGTTGAGGCCGCCAGTTCAACCAGCCACGTACTGGTTTCTTTTAGCTCACCGAAGGCGATGATGCCTTCGGGATGATTCCGCATGACCAGTAGCTTACGCGTTGGGAGGTCAGTAGTATCAAATAGGTTCATGATACTGAAAGCCATCTGGGGACTGCCGTAGGTGGCGTCCGGGGTGGTCGTCGGGTAATGGTCCAGCAGTAATGCCCACATGGCGTAGTCGTGTATGTGGATTACAGCCATAGCCTCAGGACAACGGAGGTAAATGGCAGCGTGGCTCATGCTTTCAGAAGAAGCGATAACAGGACCGGTACAAGAAAGTTGATTGGCGGCTATGTCAACAGCGGTCACAAGTGAAAAATGCTGGCTTGTAAGCTGCGGTATTCCTCCGGTTGCCGATCCACTGATGATGAATTCATGGCTGTTCGGTCGCAGGCGCTGGCTGATATTACCATAACCAATCCCGTCGGGCAGCTGACCGATGAGTCCTGCCTGATACAGCAGTTGCCGAGCTTCTATCAATGCCTTCAGGGCTGCATCATCGGCAACAGCTCCGCTCCGCTGCCAGGTTGCCTGAAATTTAATGTAGCCTTCCTCCGGTTGCGACATCGTCATATTTTTTTGACACAAATAAAATAAACCTAAAGAAACGAAAGTTTTATGGAAAGTTGCCGACCGTTATATGTATATAGAGAATTGTGCGGCAGCATGAATGAGGTCGGTGTTATAGTTGCCATGTAAAAAGGAGATGAATACACCTGCTACCCTGCCAAATTTTCAGCATGACAAATTTTTTCATTATGAACTCGTATAGTAAACAAAGCGGCAGCGGCCGGTGGCCCTGGCTGCAGGGCGGACTTGTGTGGCTGCTGGTGATTTTTACCCTAACGGCAAAAGCCTATACCCCTTACGAGCCGCCTGCCATTCTGCAGTCGGCCAGCGCCTGGTCTCCGGACGGACGGCAGCTTGCTGTTGCCCTGATGGACGGGCGCCTGCTCATTACAGAGCAGGGCAAGGATGAGCCGCTGTGGTTGGTGGAGGACTTTGCGGAAGAGGCGCTGCTGTCAGTGACCTGGTCTCCGGATGGCCGGCAGCTTGCGGTGGGCACCCAGCAAGGGGTGGATATATGGAGCGTGGATACCCGTGCGCGGGTTTTTCAGCTCCCACAGGATGACTATGTGAGGTCGGTGAGCTGGTCACCCGACGGTAAACTGCTGGCAGCTGGCTCGGATGACAACCAGACGTGGCTCTGGAATGTGGCTGGTCAGCATGTGGTGTACAAGCTGCGGGGGCATGAAGACTGGGTGCGCAGTGTGGGATTTTCTCCCGACGGAAAATGGGTAGCTTCGGCTTCCGATGATGGTAGCGCCATCATATATGAGGTGGCCAGCGGCAGTATTCACCAGCTGCTCGACGGCCATACCGACTACGTACGTGCGCTGGCGTGGTCACCTTCCAGTCAACAACTGGTGACGGTCGCTGATGATCTGCTGGGGATAGTGTGGGATGTTGCCAGCGGCAACCAGCTGGGACAGTTGACCGATGGGCATGGTGAGTCCTGGATTATGGCGGTGAGCTGGTCGCCCGATGGCCGCTACATTGCTTCCGGCGATCAGGCTGGGCTGGTGCGGCTTTGGAATGCTGAGACGCGGGAGCGACTCAATAGTTTTTCGGCGGGCGATTTTATTATTCATCTCTGCTGGTCAAAGGACAGCCGCCTGTTGTCGGTGGCAGGCCAGACGGAGGACATCGCCTGCTATCGACCCGATGGTACCAAGGCTGTGGCCTGGCAAATACCGCCTTCGCCCATAGAGGAGGAAGAGGAGGTGAATTTTGCGGAGGAGGAAGTCGAAAGCGGGGGGGTAGAGCAAATGGCTGTTGCCTGGTCGCCCGATAGTCGCCAGCTCGCGGTAGCCATGGCGGATGGGCGCGTGGGGATTTTTATAAAAAACCAGCCCGAGCCCCGCTGGCTGATGGCGCCTTCCGGGCAGGTATCGTTTTTTACCCTGGCCTGGTCGCCCGACGGCCGCCGCCTGGCGGGCGGCTACCAGCAGGGAATCACGCTCTGGGAGGTGAGTAGCGGTGAGGAAGTGGGACACTTTCCGCAGGATGACTATGTCCGCGGCATCGCCTGGTCGCCCGATGGCCGCCGCCTGGCTGCCGCCTCCGATGACGCCCGCACCTGGGTCTGGCAGGTAGATAGCAAGCAATTGCAGTTTAAGCTGGAGGGGCATAGCGATTGGGTTCGGGCTGCCGCGTGGTCGCCCAATGGCCGTCGGATTGCAACTGCTTCGGATGATGGTAAGGTACTGATATTTGACGCCTCCAACGGGGCACTGCTACTTAGCCTGGAGGGGCATACCGATTATGTACGCGATCTGGCATTTGCGGGCAATGGCAAAAAACTGGTGTCCGTGGGGGATGATGGCCAGACCATCATTTGGGATCCCAATAACGGAGAACAACTGAATAATTTTACAGAGGGGCATGAAAGCTGGATTATGGCTGTCGACTGGTCCCGAAACGGACGGCTGATAGCTTCAGGGGATAATAGTGGACGCGTAGTCATCAGGGATGCCAAGACGGGCAGGGTGACACAGCGCTTTGAGACGGGTGGCGCAGGCTTCGTTTATGATGTAAGTTGGTCGCGCAATAATCGCTCGCTGGCAGTGGGTGCCGGTAGAGAGGAGGTAGTCGTTTATGATCCTGCAGGGGAGACACAGTACGTATGGACAGTAGCGTCGGTTGCTATGGCCTCGGTCGAGGAGTCCGATGTGTATCAGACAGCCGTCAGCTGGACGCCTGATGGCAATAAGCTGGCTATCAGTCTACTCGACGGTCGTGTGGGGGTGTATGACAGACGTACGGGAGAGGCAACTTATGTGCAAGAAAGTAACACAGCTATGAGCGTTCAGTGGTCTCCGGACGGACAGCAATTGGCCGTCGGTACCGATGCCAACGTTCAACTGCTGGATGGCGGCACACTCGAGGTTTTGGCCAGGCTGCCGCATTCCGATTATGTACGGGCTGTGGCCTGGTCGCCCGACGGGGGCACGCTGGCTGCAGCCGGGGATGACAATATGGTGTCGCTGTGGGATGTGTCAACCAAAGCGCTGCGCCGGCAGCTGGCAGGGCATACAGACTGGATCAGGGGTATTGCCTGGTCACCAGATGGTAAGCAGCTGGTGTCCTGCAGCGATGACGGTAGCCTGCTGGTGTATAACAGCCAGACGGGTATCATATTGAAGCGACTCGAACAACATACCGATTACGTGCGGTCAGTGTGCTGGTCACCCGATGGCCGGCAGATTATTTCCACCGGGGATGATCAGCAGCTTATTATCTGGGATGTGGCTACGGGCAGTGCTGTCGCAGCGTCGCAGGGAGGGCACCAGAACTGGATAATGGCTGCTGCCATCGATGGTAAAGGGGGCAGGCTGATAAGTGGGGATAATGCTGGCAATGTACAGTTTTGGGATGCTGCCGGCAATCCTCAGGAATTGCTCAATCTGGACGGGATGTCTGTGCTGGGGCTTACTTTTTCGCCCGATGGAAGCCTGTTTGCCGCGGCACAGGGGAGTCGGGTATTTGCCATCCGCAATCTCGATGGCAGTCTGGTGAGCAGCTGGGAAATTGAGCCGATAGCTTCGGAGGAGGACAACGGGGCTGAGGAATTTCAGTTTGAGCAGTATGACGCTGTCTGGTCGCCGGATGGCCGGCAGATTGCAGTGACGGGCGATTGCGGGGTTGTTGGGATCTATCAGCCAGGTGGAGAGTTGCGCTTATTGTCAGCACCTTTGGAGCCCTTTTTTAGTGCAGCCTGGTCACCAGACGGAAAATGGCTGGCGGCCGGCGGGCAAAGTTCAGTCATGATTTTTGATGCAGTCACCGGACAGGTACTGAAGGTGTTGCCGCACAATGATTTCGTTCGGTCGCTCAGCTGGTCACCTGATGGGACTACACTGGCTGCGGGTTCGGATGATAATTTCTGCTGGCTGTGGAATGTAGCTGGTGGTACGCTTGTGGCTAAACTGGCAGGGCATGCTGACTGGATACGGGGGGTAGCCTGGTCGCCTGATGGCAAGTGGCTGGCAACCTGCGGGGATGATTCGGCTGCTATCATTTTTGATGCAGGCAGCGGACAAGTAGTACACGAATTAACAGATCATACAGACTACGTACGGGATCTGGCCTGGTCGCCCGATGGCCGGCAACTGGTGACTGTGAGCGATGACCAGACGGCCATTATCTGGAATACGGAGAGTGGTGTAGCGGTGCGCCGACTGACGGATAAGCATCAGGCGTGGATCATGGCGGTTACATGGAGTGCGGATGGTACTACCTTGGCAACAGCCGATCAGGAAGGGAGCGTACAGTTATGGGCAGCCAACAGCGGGGAGCCGCTGGCACAGTTTAGCGCCGCGCCGGGTGCAATCAGCTCCGTGAGCTGGTCTGCCGACGGCAGCCAGCTGCTGCTGGCTTCAGCGGGCGAGCAGCTGCGGGTGTTGGCCAAAGATGGTAGCCTCGCCATGGAAACGGCTATCCCGACGGAAAGCCGTTGTAGCACAGCAGAAAAAATAAGCATCACTGGTCTTGACTGGAGTCGCGATGGTCAACAGCTGGCGACTGCACTGGCCGATGGCCGCCTGCTGATTGTCGCTGCTGACGGGCAGCAGCCTACCCGTGAGATAACCAGCCCGGCTGAGACGGTTTTTTATGCACTTGCCTGGTCGCCCGATGGCCGGCAGCTTGCCTGTGCGGGGGACAATCGCGCGGTCTTTATCTTCGATGCAGCTAGTGGGGAGATGCGTTCGAGCCTCAACCAACTCGATGTGCTTCGCGATCTCACCTGGTCTCCGGATGCGCGCTGGGTGGCAGCCGGTGGTGACAATAACGAAACCTGGGTGTGGGAAGTAGCTAACGGCAGACTTGTCTATAAGCTTACGGGTCATACCGACTGGGTGCGGGCAGTGAGCTGGTCACCCGATGGCAGCTGGATTGCTACAGGGGCCGATGATGGTGCAGTGCTGGTGTTTAACGCCGGCACAGGCACTGAGGTTGCCAGACTGGCCGCCCATACCGACTACGTACGGGATCTGGTATGGTCTGCTGACAGCCGCCGGCTGTTGTCGGTGGCTGACGATCAGCAAGTCATCGTCTGGTCAGCTCCTGCCTGGGTAGAGGCCAGTCGCCTGAAAGCCCCTACAGATAGCTGGCTTATGTCGGTGGCCATGACGGAAGACGGTAGCCGCGTGCTCACGGGGGACAACAACGGCTGGGTGAGGCTTTGGGATATGGCCTCGGCTTCGGAGCTACGCGCTTTCCCGTTGGGCGGCAGCGAAAACAGTATGCGCCACCTTCGGCTGCAGACGGGGCAGCAGCGGTTTACTGCTGCTTTTGATACTTTTGAGTTGCTAATCTGGGATTTTGAGGGGGCTGTGATGCAGAAAATACCCCTTACTAAGTCAGAATAATACAGGGCGCTTATGAAAAAAGGCCGCAGGCATTGCCTGCGGCCTTTTTTCATAAAGCTAACGCCGCCCCAGATGCTGCTCGAAGAGTCTGAAAATGCGCTTGTACTCATCTGCCCAGCTGGAAGACTCAATGAATCCGTGGTCTTCAACAGGGTATACGGCCATCTCCCACTGGTCTTTACCCAGTTCGATGAGCCGCTGAGCCAGTCGTACAACGTCCTGATAGTGAACATTGATGTCTACCATTCCGTGCAGTATCAGCAGCGGCTTCTGGAGTCCTTCCGCATGGTAGATAGGGGAGGAACGATGGTAGGCCAAGCTGTCCTGTACCGGTGTGTTTAGTATATTGGCAGTGTAGGGGTGATTGTAGTGGGCCCAGTCGGTCACTGCCCGCAGGGCTGCACCACAGGCAAAGGTATTGGGCTCGGTAAAGAGCGCCATGAGGGTGATAAAACCGCCATAGCTGCCACCATAGATGCCGATGCGCTCCGGGTCAACTCCGTATTTGTCTACTAAAAATTGGGCACCATCTATGTGGTCTGATAAATCTTTGCCGCCCATGTGCCGGTAGATGGCGGTGCGCCAGTCGCGCCCATAGCCCGCACTAGCGCGATAGTCGATATCTAGTACCGTATACCCTTTGTCTGCCAGCAAGTTGTGAAACATGTACTCTCGGTAGTAAGTACTCCACCAGTGGTGCACGTTTTGCAGGTAGCCGGCGCCATGTACAAAGATGACGGCAGGCCCCCCTTGCTGCGGGCGTTTGGGGCGATAAATGCGGGCAGGCACACTGGCGCCATCACGGGCAGTAAAGTTGACGATTGCTGGTTTGCGCCAGGCATAGGTGCTGAAAGCAGTGGTCTGGCTGCTGGTTAATTTTCGGGCACTGCTGCCCGGCTTGTTGTCCTGAACAAAAAGTTCCCAAGGGGTATTGCTGTTGCTGTAGCGGATGGCAAGCTTCGTCTGGTCGGGAGATAATATCACCTGGTGGGCGCCAATACCCTGGGTAATGCGTGTCAGGAGGCCACCCTGCACGGGCAGGTGGTAAAAATGTTGTTCATGTGGACCCTCCGCATTGGCCGTGAGATAAAAGATATCACCGCTGAGGCTGAGGCTCACATCCAGTACTTCCCATCGGCCACTGGTGAGCTGGCGGATGCTGCCGCTGTCAAGGTCGGCCAGGTAAAGATGGCTATAGCCGCTTTTTTCTGACTGAAAATAGAGATGCCGGCCATCGGGCAGCCAACCGATAGTGCCGGCGGTGTTGAGCCAGCCCTCGATACCAGGACCACCAATCCAGGCTTCGTCATGCTGATGATCAATAACTGTAAGTTGAAAATTGCTGGTATCCAGACTGACAATCCAGCGATCTTTATTGTCCAGTGACCTGATTACAAGGGCTGCCCGGCTGCCGTCATTATTCCAGAAAGGACCATGGAAAATGACAGGCTTGGGCTGCTCGTATTGTTGCTGCCAACTGCTGTCGCCAGCGTGGTAAGTTGCCAAAAAAGAAGGTTTGTCATAAATACCTGGCAGTCCCTTAAGGTCGAGCTGAAAAATGGTATCTTTGTCCGCAGCGTATAAGTATAGCTGGTAGCTCTCTTCCTGGGTACCTACCTTGGGTCTGGTATTGAGTAGGTCGGCATAACCGCTGCTGTTGACATACTCGGCTACGCGCGTGCGGTTGGCACCGCTGTTGCTGCTGCTGAGCCGCCAGGCGAAGAACTGCATGTCGGGACTACCGACAATATAATCGAGGCGCTGGTGGCGGTAGCGGAAACTTTTAGGCCTGGCAGGCCTCAGCGCTTCACGTGCTTTGGTGAGGGAATCTTCGCGCGCCTGCCGAAGGCGCAGCACTTCGAAGAGTTGCATTTGATCGTCGTGCAGCCAGCTTTTAGCGGGCGATGGCGATGATGATTCAGTACTCCCCTCGGCCTCCCTGCTGATGTTGGTGAGTTGCCGAAGGGCAGCAGTCTCGAGGGCCAGGGCAAACAGGTTGTCGCCCCGGCGAAACATCAGCTGTCGGCCATCTGCCGAGAAAACCGGGCTGCTCTCTTCTTCCACCGTCTGGCTGATCTGCACGTCCTGATTGTTGTGCAAGTCTTTGATAAACAGATCACCAAATTTGATGTATGCCATTTTGCTGCGATCGCGGTTGTAATGGCCGCCACTGAACTCCTGCCATATTTCTTCAGTTTTAGCAACTACAGGGCTCACAGGCTGTTTATTGACATCAACCACATAGGTCTTTCGACTGTTACCCAGATCAGGATTCCAGCTGAATAAAATCCGCTCGCCATCAGACGTCCAGCGGACTTCTTCAGGGGAAAAGCCTGTGTAATACTCGCCCTGCATAATTTGATCAATGCTGAGTGTGGTGGCTGGCTGTGCCCACAGGCAATGAGTCGTAAAAAGAAGTGGGATGACAAATAGTACTGACATCGAAGTAAATCGTTTGGGGCTAAATTAGGCTAACTTTAGCAGATGGAGATAAAAAATCAACAAAATACTGCCGACCTGACGGTTTTTGGCTGTGGATGGCTGGGGCTCCCGCTGGCAGCACAAGCAGCGGCGCGCGGAGAGCGGGTCCATGGCAGTACTACTACGGTAGCCAGGTTGGATGTGTTGGCACAGTCGGGTATTGATCCTTTCCTGCTGACCCTGGGTATGCCGGGTGACTGGCAGCGATTTTTGGCTTCGCGTCGATTGTTGGTCTGTATGCCAATCAACAGCAGGCACAAAGCATTGTTACCGGCGCTGCAGGCTTTTGTGGAGCAGATTGACCTGAACATTGTAGAAAAAGTGATATACACCTCCAGCACAGGCATATACGGGCAGCAGCAGGGATTGATTGATGATGACGGACTGGTTGATGAGCAGGATGAAAATGCCCGGGTGTTGGCGGCTGCAGAGGCGATTTTTTTGTCTCGCCTGTCGGAAAAAGTGACCATACTGCGGCTTTCGGGCCTGGCAGGCCCTGGGCGCCATCCGGGGCGCTGGCTGGCTGGCCGCCAGCAGCTGCCAGGGGGGGGCGATCCAGTCAATTTGGTGCATCTTACGGATGTATTAGCCATCATTGAGACCCTTTTTGCCCGGCCCTCGCCGGGCGGAATATTCAACGTGTCGGCGCCGCAGCACCCTGCGCGGCAGGATTTTTACCCTTTTGCGGCAGCGCAGCTCGGGCTGCAAGCGCCGGTCTTTGATGCCTCACAACCGGGCGGGGAAGGAAAACAGATTGTCTCCGGCGGTATCCTTTCGGAACTTGGCTATTCGTTTCTGTTTCCCGACCCCTTCGGATTTGTGTATACGTAGACGGGCTATAGTTTGATGATTTTATGCCATTTTCGCTGGTCGTGCAGTACGGTACGCAGCCAGTAAATACCGGGTGGGTAGGTGCTGATATCTACCTCGCCGTTGGCAGAGGGTCTGACGTGTTCCAATACCTGTCCTGCAGCACTGATGACTGTACACTCCGCTGCCGCAGGCACCTGTCCGCTGGACATCAGGTGGATGATTCCTGTTGTGGGGTTGGGATAAATGCTGAGCTCTCCAGTGGGACCGAGGTCATTGTCGGCAAGGATAGTGACAGTAAAAGTTGCCCGCTCGCTGACGCATTCTTCGTCTGGCAGATCGATGGTCCAGTCGTAGAAGTAGTAGTAGCGATCAGCCCCCAGGGTTGTCGATTTGAGGGAGACGATATTTTCGATGTTGTAAGGGAAGGTGACGTTGCTGTCTGATCGACGAAGACGGGGGCTGACATAGCCAAATACAGCAGTATTATGGGCCTGATTGGTTGTCAGTACGAGATTACTGCCTTGAGGAATGGGCATATTGAGCGTCAGCACGTGCGTGCCTACGGGTACAAAAACCGATTGCGAGTCGATGAGCACATTCAGAGCGTCGCGCAACTCGATGATTCGGTAGCCTTCCCGGTCGGTGTATACCTTGACGGTATTGAGTGTAAATGGCTGGTAAGCATCAAAAATAATGCCTCCGTTGAATTGATTGCCACTGAAATTTGAGCCCGTATGGTTGGTCTGTCCAACCTGTGCACTTCCTCCGTCAAATATGACACGTGCATCCGCGTAAATATCGAAGGTGGGATCTGACCATGGAATGGTCAACTGATTGCCGCTGCCCAGCAAGATGCTGCCTTCGGCATCTTCGTACCAACGTATGTTCTGGCCCTCTGCGGTGAGGGTTACAGAGTCCGCGGCAGATAACTGTATGTCCTCCAGGTTGGGTTGGGGTATGCTTATCACATCGATGACGACGGGCAGGGCACTGAAATCACGGCACTGGCCGGGAATGGTGACGGTATAGGTGCCACTGCTGCTAATTTCGACGGACTGCGCTGTGCTTCCGTCAGACCAGAGATAGGCAACGGCAGGAGATGCGGTGAGGAGTACGGAACCACCGCTGCAGAAAATAGTATCACCGGTGATTTGTATCGTGGGGGTTTCATCGGGATCGACTACCACCTGTACCACTTGTGATACGCTGGCACAACCAGTGCCGTTGGTGACGGACACCTGGTAGCTGCCTTGGGTGGCTACGGATATGGAAGCGGTACTTTGACCAGTATTCCACTGGTAAGTATATCCTTGCGGTGCACTGATTTCAAGACTGTCGCCTGTGCACATCGTCGTCGGGCCACTAAGGCTGAGGTTGGAAGGAGGCGAAATACAGGTGTTTTCGATGACATTGATAAACTGATCCGCCTCCAGGTCTGTGTAGATGTCGACTGTTCCGCTGGGCCAGCGAATGACAAGCGAGTCGGCCATCAGGTGTTGACCCAGGCCAAAATGCTGGTGCAGGCTATTGGTAATTCCATAGCTTTCTCCGGCCCGGACTTCGCGGATTTGTACCCCCCAGGGGCCGTAGAGTTCCAGTCTGGCACCTACACCGCTTCGGTTACTGGTAACCCCCTGCAGGCTCACGTTCAGAAAGTGGTTGTCGCCGCCATTGTTGAGCCACAATACGTCATCTATATTGGAGGGTGTGGTGTAAATTTGCGCATAGCCGGCATAGATATCAAGGTAACCGTCGTGGTTGAGATCACCAACTGCAAAAGATTCGACCTGATTATTATTGAAAAGACCTGTTACGCTCGAAAACGTGAGGTCACCATTGTTGATGTACAGATAATGACGGGTACCGCTGACCAGAATATCCACAAAGCCATCGTTGTTGAAATCCCGCATAATGCCTTGTATGGGCAGTCCCTGTACCACAATGCCGGCCGTTGCGGTAATATCTGTGAAGACCCCCTGTCCATCATTGATGAGCAGTTGACTGGGCACATCGTGATTGGTGATGAAGCAGTCCATATCTCCGTCGTTATCAATGTCGCCAAAATCAGCGGTCCACGACTGGGCGCCGATTTTGAGGTTAGCTTCTGCAGCACGCTCGCTAAACTGGCCGCTGCCGTCATTGATATAGAGGGCATTGATTCGGCGAGGATCCTGAGGATCGTTGACCCCTTGCCGGCACTTGGCAATGTAAAGATCCATGTCGCCATCATTGTCGATATCAGTCCATACGCTGCCATAATTGCCTGAATTATCCGATGCCGGTATGGTAGCCATATCAATCCAGTCGTCGGCTGCGACAAAATTGCCTTGGCCATCATTGGCCCAGATGCGGCTTTCTCCGTCGTCGTGGCAGGAAAAGAAGTCCAGCCATCCATCGTTATTGATGTCTACCAGGTTAGTGCCCTGTACAAACAGTCCGGGCCCTGGTAGCTGCGAAGAGGTATAGCTAGTGCCGCTGGCATTGCCTTTCCAAAGTTTGACTCCATCGTAACTACCTCCATAGAGCACATCTCCGATGCCATTGTTGTCCACATCCGCTGTGCAGATACTCCACTGGGCCTGCCCACCACCTAAGCTGAAAACCTGACTATTGAAAGAGCCTCCGTCAAAAGACTGCCAGTCGATGGTGAGTTGCCTTGCCTGGCCCAGTCGTACTAAATCGTCCAGTCCGTCGCCATTTACATCCGATACAGCAATGGCTACACCGCTTCGGAAACTGGCAGTGGGAAGTTTATAGTTTCCATTGGAAAAGCTTACCTGCCCGTAAACTGCCAGATAGCACAGGAAGAGGGAAAGCGTGGTTAGCAAGCGGTGGTAACACTTCATGTTCAAGCGAATGCGTTTGGTGATAAGAATTCTACAGAAAAACAGCTAATGCCGGATGAAAATCTACTCGACACAGGCCGGACAAATATAATCAGGGGCTAAGCTAAACACAATTGGGTTCATAGTGGTAGTGAGGTGTAAAAAAGTAAGCTGGCTGTCAATATCTCTCCGCTAACCGTCAGCCCGGGTATCGATGCCTGAGAAGCCTTCGTCCCTGTCAGACCGAGTTGATTTAGCTGCTCAGGCAGTCTTGTTTTGCGTAGGTAATTGCTATGATATTATTATTGATTTAATGTATTAAAGACAAAAAAAACTGATCTTTCCCACCTTCGTTTTGCGGATAATTATGTTATCTTTGTAGATACGAAACCCAGTAATGTACTAAGGTAGCTTTTTTGAACGATTTACAGTTTACTTGCTAAGAAATCAGTTTATAAACGGATGGTCGGAGAGCATTCTTTGCTTCCGAATCCGTAACTTGTTTTGGCAGGTTTAGCCATCTTCGTCAGGTTTACCTTATTCAGTCAGGGGTTCGTGTGTATCCCTATGTTTTGTTTGGCTGTCATAAAGGTAATCTTCTTTCCCCCTCCCGATTGCCGATTCGTGTTTGTAACCGAGCTGTGTGCAGCTACGCTTATTGCGTGCTGACTGCCGTTAAAGCCATTTTGTTAATTTTACAATCTTACTTGTATGCCAATCCTGAAAATTACCCATGTTGTCATTGGAATTTTGCTGCTGTTAACAGAAGTGCGTGCCAGCGACGAGAGTTTTTGTCTTGCTGGTACGGTTCGTGTGTTCACCAATCCGTCTTTGACAGAAGTGAATGTGTGCTCGCCTCCAGGGGTTCCCGACTTTGTATCTTTCAGACACAGTGTGGTTGCCATGCCAACGGGGTTTGTGATGGTCAACAGTAGTAATATCATTGTTTATGTGAGTTTGAATGGCAATATCAATTTTGATTTGTACCCGGCCGGCACCTACCGGGTATATGGATTTTCATACCTGGGGGGCATGATAGGACAGGTAGGGAGGCCTCTGGCCACCACTGCACTGGGGTCGGTCTGTTACCGGCTTTCCAACAACTTCATCACGGTCTATAACCAGGCAGCCGATGCAGGTACAATCAGTTCGTCGGCTGGCGCAGGGCCGGTAGCCTTCTGCGTGGGTGATGGTCAGCCCAATATGCTGGGTGTATCTACTACGAGCCAGAGTAATGCTTACGCCTGGTTGGTAACTGATGAGGATAATGTGATCTTGGGGATATACCCGATAGGGTTTATTGATTTCGAAAATCTTCCTGCGGGTATTGTTCGCGTGTGGGGAATTTCCTACGGGGGCAACAATTTGTCTCTCGGGGTAGGCGATCAGGTAAACCCCAGCAGCAATCAGGGAAGCTGCTATGATCTCTCAGATAATTTCATCGAGGTAAATAATTTTTATCCGGATGCCGGACAAATTTACCTGGAGGGCGGGGTAGTAAGTTTTGCCGATTGCAATGCTGATGAGTCTGGTGGCCTGTTGACGGCTTTGCGCATCAATGCGCTGCCCATTGATTATGTATTTGTACTTGCTACGCCCGAAGGGGAAATTGTTGAAATACTTGCCGACAGCACGTTGAATTTCAATGCACTGGAGGTTGGGGCTTATCGACTATGGGGTGTCTCATACACTGGTATACTGACCATCGAGCCAGGGGATTTCATCACCCAACCGCTTCTCTCAACAGAGTGTAACGATCGTTCTGACAACTTCATTTCTATTGAGAAGTATGCCTTTGATGCAGGTAGTGTTGTATTGTCAGGCGGGGGTACGAGTACTACCGTTTGTACGTTCGACGGACAGCCGGACATGCTTACTTTCGAGAGTATCTACAACGGGAGTGAGAACCTTGTTTATCTAATCACAGATGCTTCTGGTACGCTGGTTGCAATCAGTGAGAGCGGGGAAATTGATTTTGAAAATGCAGAAGGAGGAGAACTCAGGGTGTGGACAGCTGTGTATACGGGGGATTTGCTGCTGGAGGCGGGTACTTTTGTTCCTGCAGCAGCCATTTCTAATGACTGTTATGCACTGAGTCAAAGTTTTGTGACGGTTAATCTTCAGCCAACGTATGCAGGTTTTATTTCAGGTAGCAGCAGGGATATCTGCAGGGGAACAACAGCGGAGATTATCAGCTTTACGGCGGAAGCCGCACAGTCAGTCAACTATCGCTGGCTGGTGGTTGATGCACAAGGAATTATCAGATCTGTTGAGGCATCTGCTAACATTGACTTTAGTCTGCTTCCACTGGGAGATTACAAGGTATATGGTCTGGCCTATACGGGTACGCTCACTGCACAGTCTGGCCAGTCCATCACTGATGCCGGTTTTGCATCCGAATGTTCGGATCTTTCTGATAACCACGCACTGGTAACTATCAGCCGAATTGACGGTGGTACGGTCGTATTTGACAATGGTGCCTTCCAGGCTATTAGTTGTCAGGATGAAACGCTGCCCGATGTTTTTAATTTTGAGCACACCACAACGGCAGCAGGCAGCAACTATGTTTACTTGCTGACGGACAACAACAATAATATTCTGGAGGTGCTTGCCAGCGGCTCTGCTGACCTGACTTTCAGGCCTAGTGGGACCTTTCGGATATGGGGGCTGTCCTATGCGGGCACGTTGACGGCAGGTATTGGTGTCAATGCTGCAACGGCGGCGCTTTCTTCATCCTGTTTTCAGTTGTCTTCCAATCACTTAACTATTGTCAGGAGCGAGGTTGACGGAGGAGTTGTCAGCCTTGCAGGAGGAGCCGTGCAAATAAGTCTGTGTACGACGCCCGGTAACGATATACTGCAGTTTGACAGTACGGGGTTTAGTTCGGCCAGCGGATATATCTATTTGATAACGGATATCAACAACCGGCTGCAGTACGTTGTCAGCGGGGACATGTTTGATTTTCGCATCACTACCGCCAGCAGTTTCAGGGTATGGGGACTGGCCTATAGTGGCGTATTGCTGTTGCAAACAGGTGCGGTTATTACCAATACTGTTTTGTCTTCACAATGCTATGAGCTTTCAGATAATTTTGTGACGGTTTTCAGAGAAGCGCCGCCGGTGCTTTCACTGGCTACACTGGAAGGTGATACTGAACTGGCATTCTGTCCCGGAGACGGGGAGCCGGATGTTTATCGCTTCAGAACTTTTGGTTCAACGAATGCCAATATTGCCTACATCCTCACAGACGAAAACTATATCATTCGTTCGGTGCAGACAGTTGATCAAATTGATTTTGATACAATGCCCAGCCAATTCTATTATGTGTGGGCCTTGGCGTATACTGGTACACTTACAGCGAATCCAGGGGGAAGTATATATGCTTCCGGACTCAGTTCGGACTGTTTTGTACTTTCTGGCAACAGCATCGTCGTATTTGCCGGAGATTACTCCGGGGGACAGATTACGCTTTTTGGTGGTGATGTACTTGCTTATGCCTGCCCGGGCGATGGTGAGGCGGATATTGTATCTTTTTTCCATGATTTTACCATTGGTAGCGGTAACTATGTGTATATCCTGACGGATGAGGAGAATGTGATACAATACGTACAGGAAGAAAACAGCTTTGATTTCGATGGATTACCGGAGGGTGTAACGCGTGTCTGGGGTCTGTTGTACAATGGTGATTTGCTGGCAGCAGAAGGGCTGGATCTCGACTTTCATTTGCTGGCGAGCAGTTGTTATGGTTTGTCAGAACAGTATGCAACCGTGTATCGCTATCTGCCTTCTGCAGATAATATAACGACCGAAAGCGGTACTACTGTGGTGAGTGTATGCTCGGGAGACGGGCAGGCAGACCAGTATAATTTTCAGGTAAATGGTGCCAGTTTTGCTGCGTTGACTTTCCTGATTGTAGAGGACGGATTTTTGGTGGGTGCGGTAGACGATGCTAATTTTAATTTTGAAGGAAGTGGCGAGGGCAATTGGCAGGTGTACGGACTGTCGTACACGGGCAGCCTGCAGGTACTACCCGGTGATAATATCTTTGAGGTACCCCTGGCTTCCGGATGCTGGAAGCTGACGGACAACTTCGTGCAGCTCAATAAGGACAGGATTGACGGGGGTATCGTGCTGGATGCCACCAACTTGTCAACAAGGGATATCTATGTGTGTATACAAGATGGGCAACAGGATGTATTTTCTTTTGCCAATACGGGTATTTCAGCTTCTGCCAATTATACCTATGTGAGAACATCTGCCAACAATATTATTCTGAGCAGTAATCCTACAGGGGTCTTCAATTTCGAGACCATGGGGCTCAATACGATGAGAATTCGTGGTCTTTCCTATACAGGGAACGCCAATTTGCCGGCTGGTGCCAACCTGTTGACAACCGTTTTGTCTGATCGTTGCTACGATCTTTCAGAAAATGTAATTTCTGTCTACCGCGGGATTACGAACGGCGGGGTTATTTCCTTTCCCGGCGGCAGCAATTCTTACACGCTATGTGCGGTAAATGGACAAACTACCGTACAGGTAGCAACTACTTCAGGCTCCAATCTGGGGTATGTATACGTTTTGCTCGATGGAGGCAATACCGTCGTAAAGGTGTTTCCGGCATCAGCAATTGATATGGCCTCAATTTCTGAGGGTACCTATACAATCTATGGTCTTTCCTATGCGGGGACGCTGCTGGTTCAGCAAGGAGACGTAATTGATTTTACAACCTATGAGCCGGCCACCAGCTGTTTCGACTGGTCCGACAATTCGCTTACGATTCATCGTTCTCGCAATTTGGACGGAGGGGTGCTGGAGACACAACTTGGTGCACTCGAATTTTATGTCTGTCCGAATCCCGCTGGTGGTAGTCCTTTGCTGATTACAACCACATCGGACGATACGCCTTACAGGCTCATACTGACAAATGACAATGGACAGGTCAGGATTCCTGACATGGGAAGTAATGCCATTGATATGGCCGATCTGCCAGTGGGAATCTACCGCATTTACGGGATTTCTTATTCGGGTGCTTACACGGTTGCCGTCAATGCATCTATAAGCCAGTCCAACCTTAGCACAGGCTGCTGGGCGCTGTCGCAAAATCATGTGCGCATCATCGTTCAGTCGCCTGCAGGAGGCGTGGTGAATACTTCTCAGGGAGATGAGACTGTTTCTGTAATTGTGGGTGACGGAGAGGCAGATGCGCTTACTTTTGTCAACAACAGTACTTCATTGGCTCGCTATGCGTATCTGGTGACAGATGAGTTCAACAATGTCTTGTTCCATACCAATACAAGTGTGATTGATTTTGAACCCACCGGGGCGGGTAGTTGTCGTGTGTGGGGCTTATCTTATACGGGCAACCTCACACTGACGCCAGGTCAAAATGCAGCATTCACAGCGCTGTCAGATGATTGTTTTGACCTTTCAGACAACTTTATAACAGTAGTGCGTATTCCCGGATTACAGCCTGATCCTACTGCCCAGTTGACTGCTGGTGCATCTCCAACAGCGGCTGTAGAAAGTGTGGTTGTCGAGGAGACAGCAAGCAGCGGGCAGGGGTTGAACTTGTGGCCTAATCCGGTACATCAGCAGCTCTGGTTGAAAGGGGGCACGACAACCGTTTCGACGGAAATGGCACAGGTGCTGATTTTTGATCTGGCAGGTAAGCGGGTTGTTGAGGCGAAATTCACACAAGTACAGTTGGCCGAAGGCGTAGAAGTAGCAGTAGGACAGCTGCGGCCAGGATTGTATCTGCTGCGTTGGCAGCAGGGAGACCAAGTTAAGACGCTTCGCTTCGTCAAGCAGTAAAAGGCTTGTTTCAAGACACTCGTTGGCGGCTATGCCGCCAACGAGTGTCTTGAATTAATAATTAATCTGTTGATTTTTTAAAAACCTGTAACAATGAACCAAACCTATGAGCAGGCGGTTGCTGAGCTGAAGCAAATCGCCGAGTATTTAGAGCAAGATGATTTGGATGTCGATCTGATGATGGAAAAATCAGCCAGGGCTGCTTTTTTGCTCGATTTCTGTCGGCAGAAGCTGTTTCAAGCAGAAGAAGATCTTAAGCAACTGTTTCCAGACTAGACACTTTCTGCTTTGCTGGTTTGATGAATTCTTGTCGGTGCTCATGTTATAAAAAATCGTACAGGGATAAATGTCACATGTATATCCCTGATTGTTATCCAACTTTGCGGAAAAATGATGCGTCATATGCTGTTAGCCGTAAGTTTATTTGCCTTCTTGCAGTGTCAGTCTCCACAGTCGACTTCTGCTTTGGCGGATTCTATACCTGTACTGGCCACTTTTGACGAGCTTGAGCAACGCTTGAAGAGAGGGGGTGATACCACCTTTGTTGTCAATTTCTGGGCCACAACCTGTCCGCCTTGTCGCAAGGAAATGCCACTCTTGGAGGCTTTTAATGCTGAAAAAGGGGAAACTCCGCACAAGGTGCTGCTGGTAAGCCTGGATCGACTCGCAGATGTAGAGACGCGGGTGCGTGATTATGTTCAGTCGGCAGGCCTGAAAAGTGAGGTGTTTTTACTTGCAGATCCGCAGTGGAATGTGTGGACGGGCAAAGTGGATACAAGTTGGTACGGGGCACTTCCTGCTACCTGGGTGGTCAGGGCTGATGCCAAAGCATTTCAGTTTGGTGCCTTCGAACGTATCGAAGATATCAAATCGCTGGCGCAGAAGGTAAGGTAAGTAGCCTGCGGGTGCATCCTTGACGACATGGTCGGAGGCGCGTGCGGACAATGGGTAGCCTGTGTACGCTTAGCTGAAATAGTTGTGTTGGCCATACTGCAGGTCTACATGAATAATACTACCTTTGCCGCAAATCCTCCAAGATATGGTTCACGCAATCATGGGTACGCAATACGAGCTGCCCGGACAGACGGCTTTTTACAAGGGTAAGGTGAGGGATGTTTATTCGGTAGGGGATCTGCTGGTAATGGTTGCCTCCGACAGAATCTCTGCCTTTGACCATGTGTTGCCTCGGCCAATACCCTATAAAGGTCAGGTGCTCAATCAACTGGCAGCGCATTTTCTCAATGCCACGCGGGATATTTGCCCCAACTGGCTACTGAGTACACCAGATCCCAATGTGGCTATAGGGAGAAAATGTGAACCGTTGCGGGTAGAAATGGTGATCAGAGGCTACTTGGCTGGCCATGCCTGGCGGGAATATGAAGCCGGAAAACGCAGTATCTGTGGGGTGGCTCTTCCGGAAGGAATGCGGGAAGCCGATCGATTTCCGCAGCCCATTATCACACCGGCTACCAAGGCCGATGAGGGACATGATGAGGATATTTCGAGAGAGGAGATACTGCAGTCAGGATTGGTTGCAGAGGCGCATTATCTGTTGATGGAATCTTACACCCGCCAGCTGTTTCGTAGAGGAAGCGAGATGGCAGCCCGCCACGGGTTGCTGCTGGTAGATACCAAATATGAGTTTGGTCTCTATGATGGGCAGGTGATGCTCATCGACGAAATCCATACACCCGATAGTTCACGGTACTATCTGGCAGATGGATACGAAGCACGGCAGGTATCGGGCGAACGGCAACGACAACTGTCGAAGGAATTCGTACGGGAATGGCTCATGGCGCACGGGTTTCAGGGGCTTCACGACCAACTAATGCCAACAATGCCCGATAGTCTTGTGGAAGAAATCAGCGCCCGCTATATCGAACTATACGAGAAAGTAACTGGGCTATCTTTCATTCCGGCGCCAACAGAACAGCTTTCTGAGCGGATATACAAACACATATTGCAGGGGCTTGAGGAGCTGACAAATCAATAAACAGGACACAATAGCAAAACGAAAAACTGCCGATAAGAGTGTAAAGCTCATATCGGCAGTTTGCTTTGTCTGAAGACTGTTGTGATATCATCAGACAGAATATGTTATGGAAAAGAGCGACCTATTGTGCCTCCTCTTCCCGGATAACTTGCTCCTTATAAATGGCCTTGAGTATTTGGTCGCGGCGCTTAACGCTCGGCTTAACAAACTCACGGCGCTCACGAAGTTGGCGCATAGTGCCTGCATTCTGGAATTTGCGCTTATAGCGCTTTAGTGCCTTGTCAATATTTTCGCCATCGCGAATATCAATAATCAGCATAGATACATTTAATTTTATTTTCGGTGGCAAAGGTAGGCAAGACGGTCAAGACTTACAATGTTTTGGAAGTAAATTTTTGAAAAAAATCAAAGAATGCTACTTTTTGTAAAAAATGGGGGGCTATGGTATCCCGGAAGCAAAGCAAGGTCGCTTCCGCTAGTTTAATCGACAACAAGAGTAATCGACCCGCCCTCGGTAAGCAGTTTGACCTGTGCACCTTTTGACAACTGTCGGGGATCGCGGACAATTTTTCCGTTGTGGGTAGCTACGGAGAAACCTCTTTTGAGCTGATTATCGAGCCTGAGGATGGTAAGCAGTCTGGACAGATTGTTGATTTCCACCTCTGCAGCCCGCAGCTTCATTCGGGCGCGTTGGGGTATATCACTTGCCAACTGCTGCAGGCTGACATCTTTTTGTTTCCAATTGGACTCGACGGCTGTATTCAGACGGTTGTAGAGGTAATTGTATCGTATACTTTTGACATACAGCTTGTCGAAGTGGCAGAGCCGGATGTTTTGAAGAATTTTATTGAGCGTATTCAGGTTTTTCAATTGCGTGGCAATCAGCCACTCAGCTACGGCTGTGGGGGTTTTAAGCTTCTCCCGGGCAATGAGATCCAGCAGGGACTCGTCAATCTGGTGTCCTATACCCGTGAGCAACGGCAGCGGACATACAGCAGCGGCTCTGCAGATGTCAATGTTATTGAATACAGCCAGATCAGTGCGGGCTCCGCCGCCGCGCAATACGGCAACCGCATCAAACTGCTCGCGCTGTTGGGCTATCAATGCCAGTTGTTGGCTAATCTCACTAATAGCAGCGGTACCCTGCATAGCAGCAGGGAAGAGGTGCACCGAAAAATGAAAACCGTAGGGGTTGTTGGTTAGTTGGTCAACAAAATCCTGATAGCCGGCAGCCGAAGGGGAGCTGATGACTGCGATTCGCTTGACAAGTGCCGGTAAATGAACGCCCTTATTGAGCTCCAGTAAGCCTTCCTTTTTGAGGAAGAGATAGGTTTGCTGGCGGCTGGCGGCCAGCTGACCGTAAGAGTAGGCAGGGTCAATGTCTTCAACAATCAATTTAAGACCAAAGCGCTCGTGAAATTCCACCTGCACCAACAAGCTTACCTGCATTCCTTCCTGCAGCATGTCGTGCAGCGCCAGACCGTGTTTTCCGAGCAGCTGATTAAAGCGGTTAGACCATATCACAGCGTTGACCTGTGCAACAATGTGGTCGTTCTCGTTTCCCTTTTCCACCAGCTCAATGTACAAATGGCTGCGAGAAAAGTTGATTTTCAGGATCTCAGCCTTTACCCAAATGGCTGTCTGAAAGTTAAGGGCAATCACCCGTTTGAGGTGTTGTTGCAGGTCGACAAGCGTTATAGCGGTCATACGGATGTGGCTATTTTATGTGTTGGTAATCGTCAGATGGGCAGGATAGTCACGCATACGTGCATTTAGGTATGTAATCTGTCCTGATTGCCAAAGACAAAAGGCTAAAATATATATTCTCATTGGGATGAGGAACTGTTGACACAAAATTATTTTTAACCGGTAGCAAGGGTCCGTACGACGACCACTACAAGTACGGGTAACAGATGGCGCTCAGGAGACCACGATGCATAGAGCATAAGGGCAGTATGTGCGGAGGAGTATGTGTAAAGTTGTAATTTATTGGTTTTTCCAGCGCTCCTGAGGGGATGTAACCCCCTGCGAATAGAAATGTACAAAGCCACAGGGCTATATGGCTTTATGCTAAAATTGCTTTATCTTTGCGGGTAAAATCAGAACGAAGACCATGTTTGAAAGTTTAAGCGATCGGTTGGACAATGCGCTCAAGGTATTGCGCGGCGACAGTAAACTCACGGAACTCAACATTGCGGAATCCATTAAAGAGATTCGCCGTGCCTTAGTGGCAGCCGATGTAAATTACAAGATTGCCAAAGAATTTACGGATAAAGTAAAGGATAAGGCACTTGGTTCTGAGAATGTGCTGAAGAGTGTACGCCCGGGTGAATTGATGGTTAAAATCGTCAATGATGAATTGATCGAACTGATGGGTGGGCAATCGGCGGGTATCAACCTCAAGGGTAGTCCTTCGGTGGTGCTGATTGCTGGTCTGCAGGGCTCGGGCAAGACAACGTTTACGGGTAAGCTTGCTCATTTCCTGAAGACCAAGCGCAACAAAAAAGTGCTTGTCGTCGCCTGTGATGTATATCGCCCTGCGGCTATTGATCAGCTTACAGTACTAGCTGAGCAAGTCGGTGCTGCTATTTTCAAAGATCCGGATAATAAGAATCCTGTTGAAATCGCGCTGCAGGCACTTGATCAGGCGCGCCAACAGCGCTACGATGTGGTAATCGTGGACACCGCCGGCCGCTTGTCTGTCGACGAGGAGATGATGGCCGAAATCGCCAAGGTAAAAGAGGCGATAAAGCCAGATGAGACGCTGTTTGTGGTCGACTCAATGACGGGGCAGGATGCTGTCAATACAGCTAAAGCATTCAACGATCGCCTGAATTTCGACGGGGTAGTGCTGACCAAGCTCGACGGTGATACGCGTGGAGGGGCAGCGCTGTCTATCAAGTATACCGTAGGGAAACCCATCAAGTTCGTTTCTACGGGCGAGAAGATGGACACGCTCGATGTTTTCTATCCTGAGCGTATGGCCAACCGTATTCTGGGCATGGGAGACATTGTCTCGTTTGTGGAAAAGGCTCAGGAGCAGTACGATGAGGAACAGGTCAAGTTGCTGGAACAGAAAATTAAGCGCAATAAGTTTGATTTCAACGACTTTCAGACACAACTGGCTCAGCTGCGTCGTATGGGAGATCTTAAAAACCTCATCAACATGATTCCCGGCATGAATAAGCTGACCCGGGATATTGACATTGACAACAGCGCGTTTACGCGTATCGAGGCGATTATCCGCTCAATGACGCCCGAAGAGCGCGGCAATCCTGAGTTGCTGAATATGAGCCGTAAAAAGCGTATCGCGCTTGGCTGTGGTCAGAAGCTTGAAGATATCAATGCTTTCATCAAGCAATTTGATCAAATGCGTAAATTTATGCATCAGGTGAGTAAAAATCCGGGTATGCTGGGGGGTATGCAGGGGCCTGCCGGAGGGCCGGGGAAATTCCGTAAAAGATAATTGAGGCTGCCTCAGGATACTTTTTGATGGCTGATGCCACCAAAGGCACCCAGATTAACATTTATTTTGATTTTTAAAAATCAAAATAAATGTTAATCTGGGTTTTTGTTTTTCCGCAAAAAACGGCGAAACACTTGTAAAGGGATGCTGTATTGCTGTCGATGCAGTGTAGGATAGGCAGTTGTTTGTTATGGCGGGTCAAAATACGCGCAACCTGCCGTAAGCAGGTTGCAGCTATCCTTCTTTGGTGAGCTGATCGACGGTAGCTCCACTGAGTATGCCCAGTGTTGCGTCCCGTACCTGTAGAAAAACCGTTCTGATAGGGCAATTTTCTTCAATCACGCATTCTTCACAGCGCACATAATAGTGTAGAGACACACAGGGGAGCATGGCAATGGGCCCGTCCATGATGCGAATAATCTCTGTGAAGGAAATTTCATCTGCCTTTTTAAGAAGTTTATACCCCCCGCCGCGTCCCCGCTTGCTGAGTAGTATGCCGTTGTTGCGCAAATCGCGCAATATACTTTCCAAAAACTTGAGCGGGATGACTTCTCGTTCGGCAATTTCAGCAGCGTACACGGCTTCCTCGCGGTGCTGGTGTCGGGCGATGTATAAGATGGCCTTAATGGCGTACTTGCATTTTTTAGATATCATCGTTATTGGTTTCTCGCTAAGCAAATCTACATTTTTTTTGGATATTGTGATAGGATTCGATGGCTGTGTTGCATGATGTGTATCCAAGTCGCACAGGTATACGGGCATCGTCAGTGATTATATATAAAAACACCATTATGCGACATCTTTTTATTATCTGTTTACTGAGTCTGTTGGTACTGACAGCTTATGGGCAGGGCAGCCAGCTGCCGCAGGGCAACCAGGCCTACCATATAGTAGACCGCCTGGCCATCAAAGGCGTACCTGCCGAGGGGCTGCATACGTCGATTAAGTACTACGACCGTGCAACAATTGCCCGCTTTGCCCTGCTGGCAGATAGTCTGGCTGGTGATCGGCTGACATCGCTGGACAGAAGTGATTTGGGCTTGCTTTTCAGGGACAATAACGAGTGGCTGGGGGTGTTGCAGACGCCTTTCCCGGGCATGGGGCCGCACAAGCAGCCAGAGGGAAGCCCTAGCTTGATTGAGCTAAGCCAGCAGCACGCTTTTTACGCACGTAGCCAACGCCCACTGCTAAAGGGTAAAATATACCCCACGCCGGCCAATTTTTACCAGATTGACGAACCTCATTTTCACTTTCGCCTCAATCCGCTGCTGCAACTCCGATACGGGCCTATGCGCCATGAGGGGGGTGAAGGCCGGCCGTATTTTATCAACCAACGGGGACTCGAGGCACGTGCGGGTATTGATGATCGCGTATATGTTTATTTTCAGTTGCTTGAAAGTCAGGCGGCCTTTCCTGATTATGTAAATCAGTGGATTGTGAAAAATCGGGCGCTGCCGGGCAATGGTTTGTACAAGGGATACAATAGTGATGTGTTTGATATTCAGGGAGGGTATGACTATCTCAACAGTCAGGGGTATGTCGCTTTTCAGCTGAGCAGGCATTTATCGGCACAGTGGGGTTATGGCAGGCATTTTATTGGGGATGGTATGCGCAGTATGTTGCTGTCCGATTTTACCAATAATTACTTATATCTCAAACTCAACTGGAACGTAGGACGCTTTCATTACCAAAATTTATTTACAGAACTCAATGCACTTTCTGCCAATAGTACCCCGGGTGATCTGGTGGTACCCAAAAAATATATGGCGGCCCACTACCTGAGCGTGGACCTGACGCCCCGCCTGCGGCTGGGGCTGTTTGAGGCGGTGGTGTACCAGCGCGGAGATGGCCTGGAGCTTGGCTATCTGAACCCGGTCATCCTGTACCGCACGGTTGAACATGCGCTGGGAAGTGCTGACAATGCTCTTATTGGGCTGGATGGCCGCTGGAATGTGGCCAATCGGGTGCAGTTGTATGGTCAGTTGATGATTGATGAATTTATTTTTAAGGAGTTGGTAACAGAGCGCAGAGGGTGGTGGGGCAATAAATTTGGTATTCAGGCAGGTGTTAAATACATAGATGTGTTGGGTATTGATCACCTCGACCTGCAGGCTGAGCTTAACCTTGCTCGTCCGTACACGTATACGCACCGCGACAGTACAACCGCTTATACCCACTACAATCAGCCTTTGGCACACCCACTGGGGGCCAATTTTTACGAGACTATCCTGAGTCTGCGCTACCAGCCGAAGGCTCGGTGGCTGCTGTCTGCTCAGTGGTTTCAGTTTGCACAGGGGCAGGATCCGGCGGGTAGAAATTTTGGTAGCAACTTGCTGCTGCCCCATACGAGCCGCACGGCGGACTATGGCATCTCTATGCTGCAGGGACTACGGGCAGATACCTGGATGGGTGTCGTTGATCTTGGCTATATGCTGCGGCATAATCTGTGGGTAGAGGCACAGTATATGTTGCGCAGACAGCGAGTGGAAGGGGGTGTGGAGAAAAACATGCAACTTTTCAACCTGGGACTTCGCCTCAATATAGACCGGCCACGCTTGTTTTTCTAAGAAAATGAACCAACAGAAAGGGCAGCCGGGGATACTTGCCGGCTGCCCTTTCTGGCTACTTAAGGCTGCCCGTCATGTCTTCGGGCCGCACCCATTCGTCAAACTGCTCGGCGGTCAGCAGTCCCAGCGCGATGGCAGCTTCCTTAAGGGTAGTGCCCTCTTTGTGCGCCTTCTTCGCAATTTTGGCTGCATTTTCGTAGCCGATATGCGGGTTGAGTGCCGTGACGAGCATCAATGAATTGTCAAGATGACGCTTAATGACTGGCAAATTGGGCTCGATTCCCTGAGCGCAGTTGAGGTCAAAACTCACGCAGGCATCGCCAATCAGGCGCGCCGACTGTAGTACGTTGGCAGCGATCAGCGGCTTAAACACATTGAGCTCAAAGTGGCCATTGGTGCCACCGATCGAAACGGCTACATCATTGCCAATCACCTGTGCACAGACCATGGTCAGTGCCTCCGGCTGCGTTGGATTAACTTTGCCGGGCATGATGGAAGAGCCGGGCTCATTGTCGGGTATAATGATTTCTCCAATACCTGAGCGAGGACCTGAGCTGAGCATACGAATATCGTTGGCAATTTTCATAAGCGAAACTGCCGCGCGCTTCAGCGCTCCTGAGAGTTCCACCATAGCATCGTGAGCAGCCAGTGCTTCAAACTTGTTGGGAGCCGTGACGAAGGGCATGCCGGTAAACCGGGCAATCTGAGCAGCTACAGCTACATCATAGCCCTTGGGGGTATTGAGACCTGTACCCACCGCAGTGCCCCCGAGTGCGAGTTCACTGACCATAACCAGCGCATTTTCGATGGCTCGGATACCGTTCTGGATTTGCTGGGCGTAGCCCGAAAATTCCTGACCAAGGGTCAGCGGCGTAGCATCCATGAAGTGGGTACGCCCCGTTTTTACAATATCGCTGAATGCTTCGGCCTTGGCCGACAGCGTGTGGTGGAGGCTGCGCAGACCAGGTATGGTCACTTCCTGTACCAGCTTGTAGGCAGCAATGTGCATAGCTGTAGGAAAAGTATCATTGGACGACTGACTTTTGTTGACGTCATCATTGGGGTGCAGGACTTTTTTCTCGTCGCTAAGCCCGCCACCGTGTAGGACGTGTGCTCTGTAAGCAACCACCTCATTGACATTCATATTGCTCTGCGTACCGGAGCCCGTCTGCCAGATTACCAGCGGAAACTGATCATCCAACTGTCCTGTCAGTATTTCGTCACACACCTGACCAATGAGATCCCTCTTTTCTGCAGAAAGTACCCCCAAATCGCAGTTGGCATATGCAGCGGCCTTTTTCAGGTAGGCAAAGGCATGGATAATTTCTTTAGGCATGCTGGCTTCCGGTCCAATCCGAAAATTATTGCGCGAGCGCTCCGTCTGCGCTCCCCAGTATTTGTCGGCGGGCACTTTTACTTCGCCCATCGTATCCTTTTCAATGCGGTATTGCATACAAACTGATTTTTTGGTTTTAACAGACTGCTTTCTATTCCTTCAGATTTCTACCTGAAAGCTACTGCAAAGATACTACTTGCTGTCTGATCCATCATATCACATCCTTTTTTTTGGTCTTGGTAAGCACGCTAAGTGGGGTTGACGCATGAATAGGTTTCTTACAGGCAAATACGGGAACTAAATATTTTAGCCCGCGGTTGATAAACCTGTATATACGATGGTTGTGTATGCAGGCTACTATAGATGGTGTGTTTGTGTAGTTTTGTCGAAAAAAACATTTTTTATTTGGTTTTTAATTAATGTGTTCGTTTTTGTGTGGGTTGTTGTGTGTAAAATCAGTATTAAATTTTATACATGAGCTGGTAGTTTGTAGAGCTTGCAGTAAATTAGCATATTATTACTAAATCACTGATTATGAAATGGCGACGACTGAATGGGCAGCGGATAGAAGAGCCGCTGAAGGAGGCCGTGGCAGCCGCTATCAGCCGGGAGCTAGCGCAGGGCAACCGGCTGAAATTATGCATAGGAACCGACTCCCAGGTTCGTGCTGAAGCAATAGAATTTGCCACGGTGATCGTTTTTCTGCGGGAAAAGAAGGGTGGTTTTATGTTCATTCGCAACTGGCGGGAGGAAAAAAGGATGAGCCTGCGCGAGCGGATGATAGCAGAAGTAGGCCATTCGGTGGAAGTGGCTTACAGCCTGTGCGATATGCTGGATGCCTATGACATCGGGCTGGAAGTACATGCCGATATCAATACGGACCCACAGTTTCAGAGCAACCTGGCGTTCAGAGAGGCCATGGGCTACATACTGGGTATGGGTTTCGTGTTTAAGGCTAAACCGGAGGCCTTTGCCAGCAGTTCCTGTGCCGATAAAATGGTGTAGTGCTGTTATACGGCAAATTTGTATTGCGTAAGGGAAGGAGAGGCCGCAAAATTTAACCTTTAGTTTACTTTATAGTGCGCTGCAGCATCTACCTTCGCACTGCAAATAAATGACCTTCATGCAGTACGATGCTTACCAGGAAGCCTGCCAGTTTTTGTTTGAGCAATTGCCCATGTTCCAGCGTGTAGGGGCAAAAGCGTATAAGAATGATCTTACCAACATTCGTGCGCTGACAGAGCGGCTTGGGCATCCTGAGCGGCAATTTCCCAGCCTGCATATAGGTGGTACCAACGGAAAGGGTAGTGTCACCCACCTGTTGAGTGCCATCTGTCAGGCAGCGGGCTTGCGCACAGGTTTGTACGTTTCTCCACATTATAAGGATTTCCGGGAGCGGATACGCATCAACGGGCAGTACATTCCGCGCCGGGAGGTGGTCGATTTTGTGCAAAAAATCAGGCCGCTCATGGAGGATATCAAGCCAAGTTTTTTTGAGATTAGTGTGGCTATGGCTTTCAGTTATTTTGCCAAAAAGAAAGTTGATATGGCCGTGGTGGAAGTGGGGCTCGGTGGCCGGCTCGACTCTACCAATATCATACATCCCGAGCTGTCGGTTATCACCAATATTAGTTTTGATCATGTACAGTTTTTGGGGGACACCTACGCGCTGATTGCTGGTGAAAAAGCAGGCATTATTAAAGAGGGTGTCCCTGTTGTTATCGGAGAAACGCTGTCGGAGACAGCTCCGGTATTTGCGCATAAGGCAGCTGATACAGGCTCGGCTATTTACTTTGCCGATCAGCATTACAGCGTCGAATTGCTGCGCTCATCCCTGACACACAGCTGGTATCGGGTGCTGCGCGACGGACAACTCATGTACGATGAATTGGCGCTCAATGCTACCGGCCCTTATCAGCAGTTAAATCTGCAAACGGCTCTGGCGGCTGTCGATCAGTGGCAACTGCACACGGGGCGTCGTATTTCAACAGAGGCTATACGTTACGCGCTCGCCAATCTTCGGGCGCTGACGAGGTTTCAGGGGCGCTGGCAGCCGCTGCGCGAGCAGCCGCTGGTGATTGCCGACAGTGCGCATAACGAGGCAGGTCTGCAACTGGCCCTAACGGCAGTTAGCCAATTGCCGCACAGCCAGCTGCATATTGTTTTTGGTATGGTCAACGATAAAGACCGCGAAAAGGTGTGGCCTTTACTGCCTGCCACGGCGCGTTATTATTGGGTGAAAGCCAATGTGCCCCGAGGGCTTGATGCCGGAGAGCTGGCTGCCGAGGCGGCCGGCAAGGGCCTGCAGGGAAGGGCCTACAGTAGCGTTCGCAATGGTTATCGCGCCGCGTTGCGCGCCGCTGCGCCGCACGACCTGATTCTCATCTGCGGCAGCATCTTTGTGACAGCTGAGGTTTTGTAAGAAATTGTCCCCTGCATTTATGATAAATGCAAGAAGCTCTTTGGCGGCTTTTGCCGCCAAAGAGCTTCTCAGACCAGCCCTGTTGCTTAGTCGAACTCAATCGTAATGTTACCGCCGGTAATACTCAGCTTGAGTTCGTCGAAGTGGGCAATCCAACGCTCGAAATCATCGCCAAGCAGCTGGCGACGCCAACCATTGCCCAACAAATCTTCGCGTACCGCAGGGTCGTTTTTCATGCGCTTAATAGCGTTGCGGGGCATCACCAGCGAATGGCTGATGCCTTCCTCCATGCAGCGATATTTCATGAGCAGATAGATAAACTCGATGAGTATTTCATCGCGCTCATCTTCGTTGTCATCATTGGCAATTTGCAACAGCAGCGCCTTTTCGGCCGCTGTAGCAGGCTGCTGGTAGAGCAGCTCCCATTCTTTGCCGTGGCGATTGACAATCGAGGCAGGAACGCGGCGGTTTTCCAGCAGGGCATCCTTGCCTGAACGTATGGTCTTCACCACATGACTAATCAGCTTACTGGAAAGAATCATCTCGCGGGAGTAATCTTTCTCCTCGGCCAGCCGTCGGCGCCAGTCGTAGAGGCGGATCAAAAAAATCTGCTCCCGGGGCTTCAGGGAGCGTATGAGATTACTCGTCAGCGCTTCCTGGTTAGGATCCCGCAAGTAGAAGGCGGGGCGCTCCATGCGGCTGCATTCTTCCTGCACCCACTGCAGCCTTTCCGCCTTTTCCAGTTTGGTATGCAATGATAACCAGAGCGGGCGCAGCAACTGCACATCTTCAATGGCATATTCAAGCTGTTTTTTTGACATGGGGCGCTCCTCCCAGTCTGTTACTGCATAGCCTTTTTTGATATGTATATTTAGTTCTTGCTCAACGAGCTTACTCAGTGAACTAGGATATCGGTAGCCCAGCAATCCGGCAGCCAACTGGGTGTCCCATACGTTGGATGGTACCAGACCATAGAGTGCATTGAGCAGCCGATAATCATTGTCACCGGCATGGGTTATAACCGCTATCGAAGGATCCTCCAGCAATCGCAGGAAGTCATCCAACTGCCGGAGTCCAAACGGGTCAATCAGGTAGTAGCCATGTACAGTAGCAACCTGTATCAGGCATAGCCTCGTCTGATAGCGCTTCTCGCCTACAAACTCAGTATCGAATGCGAGCCAGTCAATGTCCTTATTTTCTTCATAAAAAGCTTTGAGCTGCTGGTCGGTTTGGATGAGCTGGTACGAAATTTCTGTCGACAGATTTGTATTCATTCGTTTTACATGGGATTTAACATCGGGTCGTGAGGTTCTCCAGTATTCAACCGAGTTGGCGAGGGGAGAGCACAGTTGCCAAGTGTAGAAACAAGATGTTGATTTTCAAATCATTATTTTAAATAAAAAAGGGAGCGCATAGCTGCATGAATCCACCCGCCCGTATTTACACCCAAATTTAGACTTATTCCCGCTAGTACTCAAAGAATTGACGTACGAAATTTTGGCTTTCGATAAACCATGCTGCGCATAGCGTGCGTTATACTGTTGTGGGTTGCTTATATTTGTCGGCGCTGAAAGGCCAGCCCTTATCAGGGACAGGCAGGCGAATGGACAACCCGATTACATAATTGAAAAAGGTAATAAAGATGAATGTCAAAAGGCTGATGATTGCCCTGGGGCTGGTGTTCGTTGTGCTGCTGGGGGTGGTGGTAGCCATTCCGCTGTTCTACAAGTCGGCACTGCTCGACCTGGTTAAAGTGGAGATTAATAAAAATGTAAAGGCAAAAGTTGACTTTGCCTCTCTTGATGTATCCTTGCTTCGTTCCTTTCCTGACCTGGAGCTGGGACTCAATGATGTCAGCGTGGTTGGCATCGATACTTTTGAGGGGCTGCCGCTCTTCAGAGCTAAAACGCTTGCGCTTTCTGTGGATGTAATGACGGTTATCAGGGGCGGCGAAGTCGAGATACACGAGATTGCGCTGGTAGAGCCCGACATACAGGTACATGTCCTTGCCAACGGCCTTGCCAACTACGACATTGCTATTCCTGCGGAGGAGCAGGTGGAGGAAAAAGCAGCGGACTACAGTGGTTTTGCACTTTCGCTGGAGTCGTACCGCATTGAAGCAGGGCGGCTATACTATGACGACCAAGTATCGGCTATGCTGGTCTCTGTTGCCGGGCTAAATCACCGCGGCAGCGGACAGTTTACGCAGGATGTCTTTGATCTCAGCACGGAAACCACTATAGACAGTCTGCGCTTTAGCTTCGATGGTATAGATTATCTCGACAAGGCAACTGCTTCCCTGAAGGCTGTTTTTAATGTAAATCTGCCGGAAAATAAGTACACGCTGAAGGATAATGAGCTGGTGCTAAATGCACTTAAGTTGATGGCAGACGGCTTTGTTCAGCTTAAGGAACAGGATATTGTCATGGATATGAAACTGAGGGCTCCTGATAATGATTTCCGCCAGCTTTGGTCTATAGTGCCCAATGCATTTGTTGAGGGGTATGAGCAGGTGGCTATCGACGGGCAGTTTTCGCTGGATGCACAGGTTAAGGGTGTTTACAGTGCCAGTCCGGAGCGTATGCCTGCCTTTTCACTCAATATGGCGGTGCGCAATGGAAAGGTTAAATACCCCGACCTCCCTATGGCAATTGCAGATATACAGGCGGATTTGGCCATCGATAGTCCTCAGGATAAGCTGGACGGAATGCGTATCCATCTTTCCAAAGGGGATCTGACGGTAGGCGGTGATCCTTTCCGGACCAAGATGCTGTTGCTGACACCCATCAGTGATCCAAATCTGGATCTGCTGGTCAATGGAACCATTGATCTGAGCAAGTGGGCCAAGGCTTTCCCCATCCCCGATGTGGATGAAATGAGTGGTCGAATTGTGGCAGATGTGGATGTCAAAGCTCGCATGTCGGACATGGATGCCGCTCGTTACGATCAGCTCAATATTAACGGGAAGGTAGATGTTTCAAACATTCGCTACAAGGCTACAGATCTGCCACTGGTGGTTGTCAAGGAAGCAAATGCGGTCTTCACACCGCGCAATATGCAGATTAGTAAGCTCAATATGACCTTGGGAAGGAGTGATCTGTCTGGTTCAGGGTATATTGACAATGTTCTGGCCTACCTGATGCCCGAAAAAACAATGACCGGCCAGTTTACACTTCAGTCCCGCGTGTTCGATGTCGATGAGTGGATGGAAGAGGAACCTGCCGCTGCCGTTGAAGAGCCTCTGCCTCCTGCCATGGCAGCGGCCAGGGCAGCAGCAGCTGCGCCCGCTGAGTCGTCAGAAGTGTTTGATCGGTTTGATTTTCTTGTCACGGCTAAGGTGGATGAGATTCGCTATGATGTGTACCGCATCAAAAATGCGTCTGCCAACGGGAGAATTACGCCCAACTACATGGTCTTTGAAAATGCGAAAGCGTATATAGGCGACAGTGATTTTAGCGGCTCGGGTAAGCTTTACAATGCCTTTGATTACGCTTTTGAAGATGGTATTCTGGGAGGGGAGTTCGAAATTACTTCCAATTACCTGAATGTTAATCAGTTTATGAGCGATACCGAAACGGCGCCCACGGCTGCTACTGTTCAGGCACAGCCCGAGACGCCACTGGAGGTGTTTTTGGTGCCCGAAAATATGGACCTAACCATTGCCATGAAGGCGCAGAAGGTGGATTATACCAATCTTCCGTTGACCAATGTTACCGGTAAGATGGTTATCCGGGATGAGCAGCTCTTCATTGAAGATGGTGTAGGTCGCCTGCTGGGTGGCAAAGTGGCCATCGACGCTCTCTATGACACCCAGAATGCGGATAAACCTTATTATAGTTGTAAGCTGGATCTGCAGTCTCTCGATTTTCAGGAGTCCTTTGCAGCTTTTAATACTTTCCAGAAACTGGCGCCTGTCGGCAAGTTCATTCAGGGGAAGTTTAATACCAGCTTGGTCATGGACGGCGATCTTGGCAAGGATATGATGCCTTTGCTGGGATCACTGAACATTGATGGCTTCATAGAGACGCTCAACGGGGTCATTAATGGTTACGCACCTGTGACGGCTGTGGGCAATGCGCTGAATGTAAAAGAGCTAAAAGAGTCTATCCGGCTAGACAATCTCAAGAGCTGGTTCAGTATTCGGAACGGGGTGGTAGAGGTGAAACCTTTTGATTGGAATGTAAAGGACATCAAAATGCAGGTTAGTGGCAAACACGGGCTTGACCAGCAGATGAATTATCGCCTGCTGGCCCGCATTCCGAGTGAGAAGTTGACTTCTACAGCTGCCGGTCAGGTTGTGAGTCAAAGCCTTAATCAATTGCTGGGACAGGCAAGGGGTCTCGGAATTAATATTTCGCAGCCACAATATCTCAATGTGCAGATAGATCTCAGCGGTAGTATTACCAAGCCGGCGGTGGCACTCAAGATGTTGCCACCTGAGGGACAGGCGACTGCCGCAGATGTTGCCAAAGGGGCGGTTGCCAAACAGTCGGAAGAACTAAGACAGGAAGCGCAAAAGCAGCTTGATCAGGCCAAAGGCCAACTGGAGGGCGCTGCCAACAAGGCTGCGGATTCTGTTCGTAACCTCGCTAATCGAAAGGCAGAAGAGCTTCAGCAGGAGGCTGCCCGCGCTGCGCGTGAAAAGCTGGGCGGTGTTGTTGATTCTGCAACCCTGAAAAAAGTCGAAGAACAAGGACAGCAGACCATCGATCAGATTAAAGATAATCTGCAACAATGGAATCCGCTGAAGCGCAGAAAAAACAACTGATAGCTGTTGGGATAAATAAATCATGGAGATTCTGGTAGTCCATGGTACAAATAATCTGGAAAAGAAAAAGCGCCATTGTACTGCAATGGCGCTTTCTGTAAGAATCTGTTGAAGGTTCGCTCTGAAAATCAACTCGGATAAACTAAATATAAGATACCTCCAGGGAGTAAAACGTTGCCTGAGCATGCGGTTTTTTTTATTTTTTTTCTTCTGCAGGTCTGAATGACATGGTATTGCCGAGGATAAACGAGCCAGTTGCAAGGGAAATATGACCGTTTCGTAAATGCATACAGCTAACTTATATATAGAATATTTATTTGTTTTACTTTTGAGGTGTTATTTCGAGTTAAGCTTTAATCATAGGGATGACTTGTCGAGCCCTGCAGCCTTTTTAGGCTGCAGGGCTCTTTTATTTTTGGCGATAGCCACGCCAAAAACAAGCTATAAGCATTTGATGGCGGCTCTAGTCGCCGACACATGTTTATTAATTTTTTACTGCCTTAGAGAAAATAAAAAAAGCAGCTTCGCGAACGAAGCTGCTTTGGAAGGGTGCCGAAGATGGGAGTCGAACCCATACGCCCGATGGACACACGCCCCTGAAACGTGCGCGTCTACCAATTCCGCCACTTCGGCTAAAGTGGACAAAAATGCAAGAGCAGGGTACCGAAGGCGGGAATCGAACCCGCACGATATTGCTATCACTGGATTTTGAGTCCAGCGCGTCTACCAGTTCCGCCACTTCGGCTGACGGTTCAACCGATATTAAATTGCCCTTGCAATTAGTGCGGTGCAAATTTAGAAAGGTTTTCTCGAATACGCAACAAATATCTCTTTTTTAAATAAAAATTTTTCAGTGCTTCCAGCTGATTTGCTGGCAGGGGATAAGTGGTAGCTGCCTGTAGCGCCTGATGGAGTGCTAGTTGGCAGTTGTGTTCGAGTTCTTCGATGGTTGCCCTGAGTTGTTGAATTGTATGCGGCTCGGGATCCAGTTCGGCTTCCATGAGCGCTTCATTGAGTTCCATGACTTCCATGAGAAAATCCTGTGGAAGCTTTTGCTGTCCTTCTTCGGGCAACGCATTCTGCAGTTGCAGGAGATGCTTGATGCGACGGTCGCCATCAGACAACACCAGCCAGGCTTCATTATTGAGGCTGGCCATCTCGAGGGCTTGCTGCTGTGCTTCGGGAGTATCTAGTGTATGAAAATCAGGATGAAAGCGCTTGCTATTGAGTAAGAAGCGCTTTCGTAACAGTGCCTGATCAATCTCGACAGCAGGCGGCAAGTCGAAAAATTCGAAATAATTAATCATTACTTGAACAGATATCTTACCACGTCCAGACCGTTGGCGTAGAGCACCAGCCCAAGAACAATAATAAAACCTACCATAGTAGCGGTTTCCATAAACTTGTCGCTGGGCTTTCGGCCGCTGACAACCTCATAAAGCAGGAATACAACGTGGCCCCCATCGAGGGCTGGTATAGGCAACAGGTTCATGAACGCCAGTATGAGCGAGAGTATGGCAGTCATCGTCCAGAAGCGCTCCCACATCCACTGATCGCCAAACATTTTGCCAATAGACGCAAATCCGCCCAGGCTTTCGCTGGCTTTGATGCGGCCACGGAAAATTTGTCCAAAAGCTTTTACCTGATCATCGAGAAAGCCCCAACCTTTGCTTATACCTGCCGGAATAGCCGCGAACAGGCTGTACTCTTCGCGGGCTGTATCAAAGAAATATGTCTCATTATAGGGTGCAACACCGATACGCCCTTCAGCTGTGGTCGTGAGTTCAATATTTTTCAGCTCACCGTTTCTGACAGCAGTGACGATGACTTGCTGGCTCGGGAGTTGACTGACCTGATCCAGAAATACATCAAAGAAGGGTGTAGGCTGGCCATTAAGGGCAATAATAGAATCACCGACCATAAGCCCCCCTTTTTCGGCAGGACTTCCTTCCGCAATACCGGCAGCAACGAAGGGAAAGCGCCCGGCAAATAGGCGTTCATCCTTATTGTCGTGGCTGGTCAGCAGTCCGACCATGGAGGCATCCACCGGCAAGTCTATCGGCTTGCCTTCCCGCTCCACATTGATTACCTTAGCATCGTTGATGATGATTTCGCGAACGACGAAGCGGTCGGAGAAGCGTTCCATGGGCTTTCCGTCAACACCCAATACCTTATCACCATTTTGCAGTCCCAGTTGTTGTCCTAAGCTGTCGACATAGATACCGTAACGCATATTTTGGGAGGGCATATACTCCTCTCCATAGGCCCACAGAACCATGGCAAAGATGAAAAAACCAAGCAGGAAATTGACGGTGACACCTCCCAGCATGATGATGAGGCGCTGCCAGGCTGGTTTGGTACGAAACTCCCAGGGCTGGGGCTCGTTGGCTAGCTGTGCAGCATCGAAACTTTCATCGACCATGCCACTAATTTTCACATATCCCCCCAGCGGCAACCAACCTATGCCATACTCAGTCTCGCCAATTTTTTTCTTGAAAAGCTCAAATCCCGGATTAAAGAAGAGATAAAATTTTTCTACCCGAGTTCCAAACCAGCGAGCCGGCGCAAAGTGACCAAATTCGTGCAATACGATCAGGAGAGAAAGGCTGAGCATGAGCTGGCCAACCATAATCAATACATCCATAGAGGAAAATTCGACGTTTAAACGGAGTTTTGAATCGATATTTGCTCGTTAGCCTGCCTGCTGTCCGGGGAGCCAGACATAAGTCCCTGCAATGTCCCCTTGGTTGTACGGCTACTTAACGGGCACTCGTACGTTCCGGGATGATGCTACCGTACAAATAAGCGAGTTAAAGGTAGTACAAAAGGCTTAATTCAACGAATTTAGCTGTGATTCTTCCCTCGCATGGCGTGCCGGCAGCTCATTCCTACGGCTATGCAAGTAACAAATGCCTGCCTTGCTTAGTTGCAATTGTTGCAGATAAGGGGGGGCAATTTTGAAAAAAATGTGCGCTTAGGCATTGACCTCTGCCTGCTGCCAACCAGCAAAGGTTAGTTAAGGCTCAGCTAAATTGGGCGTCGGGCGGTCTTGATTTATGGGTGTAAATACTATCTTTGCCTGTAAACCGCTCAAGTATGCAGTTGTTCTACCAACAGGGGTTACAGGAGGGCATCTGGACGATGTCGGAGGAGGAATCAAAGCATGTGATTCAGGTTTTGCGGCATAAGAAAGGGGATGAGCTGCACCTGATAGATGGTCAGGGTGGCTGGTTTACCGGTCAAATTATTGAACTCGGTAAAAAGAGCTGTACGCTTGAAGTGGCTTGTATTCGCCGGGAAACGGCCAGAGCAGCCTACCGGATTACCCTGGCTGTAGCGCCTACCAAACGGATGGAGCGGCTGGAGTGGTTGGTGGAAAAAGCTACGGAGCTTGGTTTCGACGAACTCATTCCACTCAAAACCAGCCGTGGTGAGCGCAGCCAGCTGCGTACCGATCGCTTGGTGAAAGAGGCTATTGCTGCAACTAAACAATCTCTTCAGGCCTGGGTACCTGTCATTCGTGAGCCCATGAGCCTGGAGGAGTGTTTGGAATCAACCCTGGCCACACAGCGTTTCATCGGCTGGTGTCCCGATCAGTCACCACCACCCCTGATAGTCAACTGTCGTCCCGCCGAAGATGTTCTTATTTTGATCGGCCCTGAAGGTGATTTTACCGAGCAGGAGGTCAGGCTGGCCGTTGAGCGAGGTTGTCAGCCTTTTACACTGGGGAAAGTACGCCTGCGCACAGAAACAGCAGCCCTGACAGCCTGTCTGTGTGTTCGCTTCCTAAATGATTTAGCTGCTACAAACATTTAAAAATGAATATTGTATATCGGTTTTGGTTGCTTGTAGGTATGGCTGTGCTGGCCACCGCTTCAGTTTCTTCTGCGAATGCACAGGCACGCCCGCTGAAACTTGCCCTGTTGAAGTACAATGGTGGTGGCGACTGGTACGCCAACCCAACAGCACTTCCCAATCTGGCGCGCTTTTGTAATGAAACGATGGGGACTGCTTTTGATCCCGCTTACGCTACAGTGGAAGTCGGCAGCGTCAACTTGTTTAATTATCCTTTTGTACACATGACAGGCCATGGCAACGTGGTTTTTTCTGATACAGACGCCCGCAATCTGCGGCAGTACCTGATTGGGGGAGGATTTCTGCACATCGATGATAACTACGGTATGGATCCCTATGTACGGGCAGCAATGAAGAAAGTTTTTCCAGAGCTGAGCTTTATTGAGCTTCCTTTTTCGCATCCTATCTATAGCCAGAAATTTTCTTTCTCAGGAGGTCTTCCAAAGGTCCATGAGCATGACGGAAAGCCAGCCCAAGGGTTTGGATTGTTCTGGGAAGATCGGTTGGTATGTTTTTATACCTATGAAACAGACCTTGGCGATGGCTGGGAGGATGCAGATGTGCACAAGGATCCGGAACAGCTACGCCAGCAGGCGCTACGCATGGGCGCCAATATTGTCAGGTTCGCATTCCAGCAGTAGACACTCGCTGTTGGTTTGCATAACTCAAAGATACGCATATGGAAAACGGCCCGATTGGTACGACAAGCATCCAATCAGGCCGTTTCATTTTGATCGGCTTAGTGCAGTCTGACGATAAGATAATCAGGAGTTACTCCCACAGCAGGTTTCGCTTATCCCTGATGTATTGACGTACATTTAGCCAGAAAGCTGCAAAGAGATAGAAGATAAAGGAGGAACCCAGTGTCAGAAAACTCAGATAGATAAAGTACAATCTGACTCTGTAGGAAGCCAGCCCCATCCGGTAGCCCAGGTAGCTACATACACCAAACGCTGATCGTTCTAACAGATTTCTGATAATTGCCATGCGTCGCAAGTCTGGTTATTAGTAATTATTGATTGATCAAGGATATCCTGAAAGCCGACATAAGCTTGTGATACCCGGACAACATCTGCTGTCGGTAACGGAACTGGGGTATGAATACGATTTGCCCTTCGCGCCAAACAACGCAAAGGGCAAATAATACAACAACATTAGCGCCAAATGGATTATAATTTGCCGCTTTTTTTTGTGAGTACAAATTATTTGTACTTAACCTCGGTTACTTTACCTGCTTCAACCACCAGGACGAGCTGACGCTTAGTCATTTCCGGATTGGGCATAAGTGAGCCCGGAGCTGCAGGATTGTCAAAAGGTACGAGATAATCTTCCGGTACTTTGCATTTTCTGTCAGCTACATTGAAGGCCACTTCGGCAGTGATGGTCTTATTGTCCGAAGTAAGCATGTTGAGCATGATGGCTGTTGTCGAAAGGGCTGCATTCTGATACATGGCCTCAACTTCCCCGGTCAGGTTGGCATCTGCAGGCTGGGGCGGAGTTGCCGGCTTCTCAGTAGTTGCTGCCTTGTCAGCTGCTGCATCAGCAGCTTTGTCGTTGGCGCAGGCGGCCAAGAACAGAAGCAGGAGCAGTGAAAAGAATTTTACTTGCATGACTGAAATGATTGTGAATTTTGCTGCAATTTTCCGAAAAAAACTGCTAATAAGCTATTTTTGTGCGTTTAAATGTTTAGTGGTGAAGTTAATATTCAGTAGTTGATTAATTTTGAGCTTTTTGAAAACTCGTAATAACCATTATTCATCAAAGAAGCCGTACTAATTATGCAAATGCGAAAAACATTCATCCGCACCGGAAGCCTGTTAGCCGGACTAGGCGTTGCCATCGGCGCATTTAGTGCCCACCTGCTCAAGGAGCATATTACGACAGCGCAAATGGAGACTTTTCAGACGGGTGTGCGCTATCATCTGATTCATGCACTGGGATTTCTGATGATCGGTGTTATGCTGTATTTCCGTCGCACCAAATGGCTTCTACGAGCCGGGTGGTCATTTGTCATTGGTATTGTCCTGTTTTCTGGTTCCCTGTACCTGCTGTCGGTGCGCGACCTGTTGTCGGCTCCTATTGAGTGGATTGGCTTTTTGACGCCGCTGGGAGGGCTCTTTTTTATTGCCGGCTGGATCGGTATTTTCCTTTCTACCTACGAATCGAACGAGCTGTACAAGCACAAATCGAGAGCTGAATCTACTGGCGAGTAGGTGGTAACCGACCTGTTTGGGTGCGGCTGATGCCGCACCCAAACAGGTCAGGCAGCTTTTGTTTATTTTACCACCCAGCCACCGCCCAATGCTGCGGGCGCCTGCGCGAAGACTAGTTTTCCTTCTCCGTCCTCGGCCATAAGAATCATACCCTGGCTGACAATTCCTCTTAGCTTGCGCGGAGCGAGATTGGCTACCACCAGCACGGCCTGTCCTTGGATGGCTTCGGGTTGGTAGTGAAGCGCGATGCCAGAAACGATGGTACGCTTTTCAAAGCCGAGATCTACCTCCAGTTTGAGCAGTTTATCGGCACCTGCTACGCGTTCGGCATGCAGAATGATGCCTGTTCTGATGTCCAGTTTGGCAAAATCTTCAAAAGTAATATCAGGCTGCAGTGGCGGCCTTTTTTCTGCTTGTTCAGCCTGCTGGATTGCAGTCAGGCGTGCCTTTTGTCGGTTGATAATTTCGAGCCTCGAGCTGTCATTCCTGTCCATGATTTTGGGGAAGAGCACCTCTGCCTGCCCGATGACGTGCCCTGCGGGAAGCAATGGCAAGCCATCGTAGCACGCGCGGATGGCTTTTTCCAAATCACCTGCCTGTATGGCCGGCAAGTTGAGCAGCTGCCGCAGGCGGGCTGAGGAAAAGGGCAGGAAGGGCTCAGCCAGGACACTCAGCAGGGTGGTAAGCTGCAAACCCGTATACATGCTGTCTGCAATTTTTTCGTCCTGAGGGTTGGCCTTGTACAACGCCCAGGGGGCGGTGTCCTGCAGATAGGTATTTCCCCAGCTGGCAATCTCCATGAGGGTAGCAGCTGCCTGTTTGCAGTTGAAGGCTTCAATTTCTTCGACATACTGGTGGATAAGCTGGCGCACAGGCAGCAAGCTATCGGAAAGTATGACCGATGAAGCGGGTACAACCCCCTGATAGTATTTGTGGGTGAGCGTGCCGATGCGGTTGACGTAATTGCCGAGCTTGTCGGCCAGCTCTTTGTCGTAGAAGTCAATAAATTGGTCCCACTTGAAGTCGGCATCGCTATTTTCCGGCAGGTTGCGCGCCAGCGCCCAGCGAAGGGCATCCTCGGCATTGGGGAAATTGGCAAATTCTTCGAGGTATTCGTGTTGTTCAATGCCCCAGCCGCGGCTTTTACTAAATTTTTGTCCCTCGAAATTGAGAAACTGGTTGGCCGGGACATTCACCGGCAGGTTGTACCCTCCGTAGGCCCTGAGCATGGCCGGAAAAATGATGCAATGGAAGACAATGTTATCTTTGCCAATGAAGTGAATCAGCTGTGTATCGGGATTGCGCCAGTAGTCTTCCCAGTTTTTGCCATTTTCCAGCGCCCACTGTTTGGTGCTGGAAATATAGCCGATGGGGGCATCAAACCACACGTACAGCACCTTGCCCTGTGCATTGTCAAGCGGTACAGCGATGCCCCAGTCCAGGTCTCGAGTAATAGCGCGGGCTTGCAACCCTTCGTTGAGCCAGCCCAGACACTGCCCTAGCACATGTTTGCGCCATTGCTGCACCTGATGGTGCTGCTCGCCATCGAGCACACCTGTCTCCAGCCACGTACGCAGCCACTCGGCATGCTGATCAAGCCGAAAATACCAGTGTTGGGTTTCCCGAAGTACCGGAGGCTTCTGACTGAGCGTCGAAACAGGATCGATCAACTCAAGGGGCGAAAGGTCACTGCCGCAGCGCTCGCACTGATCGCCGTAAGCTTCCTTGTGTCCGCACTTGGGGCAAGTACCTTTAATGAAACGGTCAGCCAGAAACTGACCAAAGTCCTCATCATAGTATTGTTCAGTGGAGCGCACCTCAAACTGATCACCTTTCTCCAGCAGCCGCAGGAAGAAATCCTGAGCGGTTTCGTGATGCAGTGCGGCACTGGTGCGGTGGTAGTAGTCAAAAGAAATCCCCAGCCGCTCAAAGGTCTGCCGGTTGAGGTTATGGTATTTATCGATGATTTCCTGGGGGCTGATACCCTCCTTTTTGGCGCGTATCGTTATGGCAGCACCATGCTCATCGGATCCGCACACCCATACAACATCCCTGCCCATGCCGCGCAGGTAGCGCACATAAATATCTGCAGGCAGGTAGGCCCCCGCCAGGTGTCCCAAGTGCAGGGCACCATTGGCATAGGGCAGTGCGGATGTAACGAGGTATCTGGACATGTTATTCGTATCTGTTTTGGTTGCAAAGGTAAGGGCTTTCAGCGGCTTTGCCGTTGCCGGGCTGCATTTGTTATGGTAAAAAAAATGCAGCCTGCGGGTGGCCGCTGCCGCGGGTACAGCTGCATGTGCGTATCTTTGCAAAAAATTGCTGCCGATGGCAGCAAAATGAACCAAATGACTGCTTTCCATGAATCACCCCGGACAAATACGCATTGAAGAGTACGACTATGTGCTTCCCGATGACCGCATCGCCAGTCACCCATTGGCAGAGCGCGACGCATCCAAGCTACTGCTTTTTACGGCAACAGGCTGCAGCGACCGGCAGTTTCGCCAATTGGCTGAAGAAATTCCTGCCGGCAGTCTGCTGGTATTCAACGATACCCGCGTTATTCGTGCGCGGCTTTTGCTGGCTGCAGACGCAGGTCAGGCTGTAGAAATTTTCTGCCTCGAGCCTGTTCTGCCGGCTGATTATCAACTTAATTTGTCTAATTGTGAAGAGGTAGTCTGGTGTTGCCTTGTCGGTGGAAACCGCAAATGGAAAAGTGGTGTGCTTGAGCTACAAGTACACACCGACAGTGGATCCGCCCGTATGGCTATCACCCGCCGCGAACGACTGGCCGATGGTAGTTTTGAGGTGGCTTTCCGGTGGGACAATCCTGCACTGACATTTGCAGATGTTCTCGAAGCAGCGGGGCAGATTCCCCTGCCGCCTTATCTCAACCGGCCGGCAGAAGAAGAGGATGAGTATCGCTACCAGACAATCTATGCAAAAGAACAGGGGTCCGTGGCTGCTCCTACGGCTGGTCTGCACTTCACAGAGGCTGTCATGAAGTCTCTGCACGATAAAGGTATCGATACGGCTTACGTGACACTGCATGTGGGGGCGGGTACGTTCCGGCCTGTCAAGTCGGAACTGATGGCGGAGCACTCAATGCACCGCGAAAGTGTAGTTGTTTCCCGCCAGCTCATTGAACGACTATTGCAACAAATGGAGAGAAATTTGCCTATTGTTGTTGTCGGCACAACAAGCTTGCGCACACTCGAAAGCTTGTATTGGTTCGGGCTACAATGTGCTGCTGGTGGCCCGCAGAATCCTTTGTCTTTTCAGCTCGATCAGTGGGAGCCCTATCGGCAGCAGCCTGCCGACCTGCCCGAAGGGCAGCAGAGCTTGCGGCATTTGCTGGCATTTTTGGGCGATAGCCCCCGCCTGGAGGGGGATACTCAGTTGTTAATTGCGCCGGGTTATCACTTCCGGATCGCTGATGCATTGATTACCAATTTTCACCAACCTCGGAGTACCTTGCTGCTGCTGATTGCTGCTTTCATCGGATCCGCCTGGCGGGAGGTATACGCATACGCGCTGTCCAGTGGATTCCGGTTTCTCAGCTACGGCGACAGCAGCCTGCTGTGGCGCAGAAGGGAGGGGGAATAAGATTTTTGGCTGTTGATTTTTGTAAAAATCAACAGCCAAAAAGGTAAAACAAAGAGGCGAGTCCAGTTGTATATAATATTGCTGTTTTTTGACCGCAAGGTATATCCATTGATGAAAAGACAGTAATTTTGTTTACAGGTATTAATCACAGCAAAAATAGATCAGATGTATCCAGTTGAATTAACCAGTCCGATGGCCAAAGACCTCACGGATTTTGGTTTCGAAAGCCTGCAGACACCGGAAGCCGTCGATTCAGTCATGACTGGCAAAGAAGGAACGGTGTTGGTTGTAGTCAATTCTGTCTGCGGTTGTGCAGCTGCTAATGCCCGGCCTGGTGCCAAACTGGCTATCAGACACGAGAAGCGTCCTGACCACGCAGTGACGGTTTTCGCTGGTGTAGATGCGGCAGCTACTGCTAAAGCAAGAGAATATATGCTTCCTTATCCACCGTCTTCTCCTTCCATTGCTTTGTTCAAAGATGGCAAGCTGGTGCATTTCCTCGAGCGCCATCATATCGAGGGTCGTTCGGCAGAGATTATTGCCGAAAATTTAAAGATGGCATTCGACAGGTACTGCTAACAGGCAGGTGGGTTGAGTCCCATTTCGCTGCC
>CAZYAO010000012.1:3791-5548 GCA_964645715.1 uncultured Saprospiraceae bacterium | reverse complement strand
GCCTTGCGAATCAACATTTCACTGGCCTGAATCTGTGTGAGCATATCCACTAGTTTGAAGCCTATGGCCTGAAACTGCCCTATAGGTTGTCCAAATTGTTCGCGCTCACCGGCATAGTCTGCTGCAGCTTCATAGGCACCTTTCGCGATACCCAGTGACAACGCCGCAATGGAGATTCGACCTCCGTCGAGAATTTTCATCGACTGTATGAATCCCTCGCCTTCTTTACCCAATACCTGGCTTTTGTGCACACGGCAATTGTCAAAGATAAGCTCAGCTGTTTCGCTGGCTCGCATACCCAGCTTATTTTCCTTTTTACCCGGTCGAAATCCCGGATGACCTTTTTCAATGATGAATGCTGTCATGCCGCGGCTATCAAGTAACTCACCTGTGCGTGCGATCACAACAGCCACCTGTCCCGAAATACCGTGGGTAATAAAATTTTTGGCTCCGTTGAGTACATAGTAATCCCCGTCTTTTACGGCTATGCAACGCATCCTGCCGGCGTCGCTGCCCGTATTGGGTTCCGTAAGTCCCCAAGCGCCCAGCCACTGTCCCGAAGCCAGCAGGGGTAGGTATTTTCGTTTTTGTTCTTCATTGCCAAATTGAAGTATATGGTTGGTGCACAGTGAATTGTGGGCAGCTAGCGACAGGCCGATGGCGCCGCATACCCTGGCGATTTCTTCAATGATGGTGATATAAGCCTGGTAGTTGAGGGCTGTTCCTCCGTAAGCTTCAGGTACAAGCACTCCCATGAATCCAAATTCCCCCATTTTTTTGAACAGGTCGACTGGCAGGTGCTGCTGTTCATCCCATTCTGTCCGGTGCGGCTTGATGTAGTTTTCGGCAAAATCTCGTGCGCTGGCTTTAATCATAGAGAGGTTGTCCAGCGCTTCTGTGTGGTCTGTTTGTGAATGCATAGCTTTTTGGTTAGGTACTCTTGATAAAAACCTGCCTTGTCGGGCATTTGTTCAGTCAGGGGCAGTCTATTTACTGATGAGGTAGTGCTCGGGCGAACCGCCTGAAGGGACGACATCGGGTGCCTGCTTGCGCAGTCGGTGGTACCAACTTGGCTCAGGATCTTTGGATAACTGATCAATGTGGGTGTAGAATTGCTCAATGAAAAGCATCATTTCATCACGCGCTTCGCGGTTGAGTAGTTTACAGCGGTCAATCGTACTGAGCAATGCTTCTCGCTTTTGTCTGAATAAGGCAAGGTTAGTTTCTACTATCTCATTACTGGCTGGCAGGCCCAAAAATATCCGGTGCTGCAGGCTTAGCTGGCCCATCTGCAGGTTGGGTATGGCATAGCCAGCATTGACCATGCCCGAAAAGTCAAAATCGAAGGCAACCGGTACCAAGGCACTGCCCGGTACAGACAATAGTTTCAGGTTGCGGAGCATCGGTAGGCTGAAATCTGTGTTGCTGATAAAGTACTGGAACAGGGCATGCATGTTTTCCGCCTGCATGTCAAGGCGGGCTGGATTAGGATTCAGGCAGGTATCACAGACAGATGCCCCCAGCCTGTCTGCCAATTCTGCCGTATCTTCGATAATAAAACCGTATCTTCGCAAAGGGCTTACTAGACCTTTTGTGTCAATGTACTGAATACGAACCAATTGAACACGGTAACTGTAGTTCGTCAGCTGCTGGTATAATCGGTAGATGAGGTATTCGCGAAGCAAATTGTCGTTGCCGGCAGATTTGTCCTCTTTACAATGGGTGACAAGTTTGAAGTCATCATAGTCTGCAAGACC
>CAZYAO010000012.1:0-3691 GCA_964645715.1 uncultured Saprospiraceae bacterium | reverse complement strand
CTCATTTATTGACAACAACTGGAAAAACCGCTTTTGTGTGATCATAGTTACATTATAAACGTAGGATATGCGGAATCGTTGCATATTTTAAAATATTATTTCAATACGTGATTTTTTTTGATTTTATTTAGAATATAATTTTTGAAATGGAGATAAATACAGACGTATTGGTGCACGGGCGCGATGAAATTCGGAATAATACGGCACAGTGGTATGTGTGGGTGCGGTCTGGCTTGTTGTGGATCGTGCTGAGTGCGCTGTCCTCTTGTAAATCTACGGCAAAAATTGAGTCAACGCAACCGCTGGCAGCTGAAGCTTCTCCTGCAGTGATTTTATTGATCGGTGATGGCATGGGGCTTAGCATGCTCACCGCAGCCATGCTTAACAGCACCACTCCGCTGGCAATGCAACAGCTGCCGGTTGTCGGTTTTCACAAGACCCATTCTTCTTCAGATCTGGTGACAGACTCCGCAGCAGGGGCAACTGCTTTTGCTTGCGGCATAAAAACGTATAATAATAGCATAGGTATGGGTCCTGATACCATGCCCTGTCGCAGTCTGCTGGAAGCCAGCATTGCTAACGGCCTGGCGACGGGTCTGGTAGCTACATCTTCGATCGTACACGCCACCCCGGCAGCCTTTTATGCACATGAGCCGCTGCGAACTAGCAATGAGGCTATCGCACTGGCGCTGGTCGAGTCTGGTGTCGATATTTTTATTGGTGGTGGCAAGCGCTATTTTGACCGGCGGGAGGACGACGACCGGAATTTGATTGCGGAACTGACCTTTAAAGGGTATGTGATACGGGACTATTTTGATCATTCACTTGACAAGCTGACCATTGATCCGGCGAGGAAATTTGCTTTTTTTACGGCGGACAGTCAGCCTGTGAGTGTCTCACAGGGGCGCACGTATCTTTCATACGCAACCCGACTTTCGATGGAATATCTCGATCGCCGCAATCCAAAGGGGTTTTTCCTGCTGGTGGAGGGAAGTCAGATAGACTGGGCAAATCATGCGAAAGAGGGGCGACTGGCTGTGCAGGAGACCCTGGATTTTGATCGGGCTGTCGGAGAGGCTTTGGAGTTTGCCCGAAAGCGCGGTAACACACTTGTATTGGTAACGGCAGATCATGAGACGGGCGGTATCTCCTTACTTCCCCGTGGTAAGTCTGAGCGCGTAGATATGTCGTATAGCACAAACGCACATACTGGCAGCATGGTGCCTGTACTTGCCTTTGGTCAGGGTGCAGAAGTATTTTCTGGTATCTATGAGAATACAGCAATTCACCACAAAATCAAAGCTTTTTTGGGGCTGGAATGAAAGAAGCAGCCATTGGCGGCCAAAGCCGCCAATGGCTGTCCCCTCGCTTACCGTATAATCAATTTTTCTGTGGCTATGGACCTGCCTGATAGCAAAACCAGGTAGTATTGACCCGCTGGCAGCGCCAATTCATATTCTTGCTGGTGTTGACCCGCAGGCATGGTCTGGTTGATAAGTGTTTGCTGCAATTGTCCGCCGGCATCATAGACCTGCAGGCTGACGGCAGCACTTTCGTCGAGTGAAAAGGAAAGGCTGAAGCGACCCGAAGTGGGGTTAGGGGATACAGACAGCGACTGTTTTGAGGGTTGCAGGTCACCCGTGGCAGTAATAAAGCCTCCCGAAGGTGACTGAAGTCGCTTGTTGGTGTACAAGCGGTACTCTCCGGGTTGTAAACTTATCGGGGCACTGGGATTGACAACCTGCAGACTATCGCCTGTAAAATACTCATACCACCAACCGCTAAAGGAAAAAGGCGAAGTAGCGTCCTGTGTAGTCAGGCCAAAATTGCCCAATGCCACAACATTCATGGAAGGGTGGTTCAGGGCAATTCTTTTTACCTGCGTATTGACTGACTGGCTAAATGAAGTGGTACTGAACGCTGGTTCACTGGTTCGCAGGGCAATCAGACTGCTAGTGACATTAAAGAGGCGCTGCCGATTGGGATTCTGTAGATAATCCCAACGAATAGGCTTATTGTCTATACGGCAGGCATTATTGACTGTACCATTGGGGCAATGGTTGATACTGAAATCATAGCCCAGTTCTCCAAACTGCCAAAGCATCTTCGGACCGGGTAAGGTATAGTAGAAGACACTCGTCAGCTCGATGCGGCGCAGGGCTGTTATGAAGTTGCGTATATTGTAGCTGCCGGATGACAAACCCTGAGTCAGGTTGGCATACATGAGGCGTTCTTCATCATGACTTTCCATGTAGGGTATGAGGTTGGGCTGCGTCCAACCGCGGGAGGTATAGCTGGCCGATCCGAAGCTACCATTGACACCCCGGGCCGCGTTGAGGTACAACCCGTGGATACCCGCTCCTCCCCAAAAGAGCATTCCGTTGCCATAGGCATGCAGTTCTGTTTCTTCACTGTTGACAGCAAAGTGTTCGAGGATCACATAGGCCTGTGGGTTTGCCTGCCATACCACATCTGCATAGTGTTTAAGGATGGCTATGCGATTGGCATCATAAGCATTCCAGGCATTCACATCACTTGACTGCCGCTGGGTAAATCCTTTGCTGAGGTCGAATCGAAATCCGTCTACTCTGAACTCGGTCAGCCAGTAGGCCATCACCTGATCAACAAATTTGCGGGTAGCGGGGCTTTCATGGTTGAAATCGTAGCCGACATTGAAGGGATGCCGCGCAATTGGATTGAGCCAGGGGTTATTGGGCGCAGGCCTGAAGTTGGCCGCATCCCAGTAAAGTTGAGCCAACGGGCTTTGGCTGAAAGCGTGGTTGTACACAACATCCAGAACGACGGCAATACCGCGTGCGTGGCAGGCATCAACAAATTGCTTGAAGTGCTCGCGCTTACCATAGTACTTGTCGAGGGCCATGTGAAAACTTGGGTTGTAGCCCCAGCTCAGATTGCCCTCAAATTCATTGACAGGCATTAGTTCGATGACATTGACACCCAGCCGTTGCAGGTAGTCGAGGGTATCGATGAGGGTCAGGTAATCGTGTCTTTCTATAAAATCCCGGACGAGAAGCTCATAAATCACCAGCTTGCCTTTGGCCGGGGGGGTAAAATCTTCTACCTGCCAGTCATAAGGAGTTTCACCCGGGTGCAGGAGACTGACTATGCCGTCTGTCTTACCTGTAGGGTAGGCCGGCAGACCAGGCCATGTTTCCTGTGGAATGAAAGGATCATTCCAGCGATCCAGCACGAGGGTGCTGTAGGGATCAGCAATACGGAGATTGCCGTCAACCAGGTACTGCATGCCGTAGTACTGTCCCGCCTGTAAGCCCTCGAGATACATCCACCAGGTGTTGCCATCCTGACTGCGATTCATCTGGTAGGCAGGCGTGGGTGTCCAGTTGTTGAAGTCACCCAATACGAAAATCACTTGTTTGCCGGGCGCGTAAAGTTGTAGGTAAACTCGTCCGTCGGGCAGGTAGGAGATGCCGTCATTGAATCCTGCAGGAGGGTTGGCTACGTTGAGAGAACCCGGCACGACATAAACGAAACTGGCGGTATCCCGCAAATCTTCATAGGCTGCGGCGAGTTGAACCAACTGTGTGCCGGCCGTTGTGACCGATAAGCTATTGCTGTAGGTAGCGCTGCCGATGATGGCAGCACCCTGCGGTTGCCCATTGATTAGCAATTGCAGGGTCGAAGCTATGTGTGCATTGGCCTGCAGCGGTAT
>CAZYAO010000011.1:79447-85023 GCA_964645715.1 uncultured Saprospiraceae bacterium | reverse complement strand
TGGACTAACGAATGTAAAATTCGCCTTTACCATAAGATTACAATTTGTTAAATAATGAAAAAAAAGTTATGTGGTTGATTATCAGAACCAAATTTCCTCAGCAAAGCAAAGGCTTTGTTTTAGAATATGGTCTATAGTCGTCTTAATAAAAAATCATTGCAAACATCACAACGCAAACAACCGAAACACGAGAAGCCCCAAGGGAACGTCTTTCCTTGAAGCATTATTTATACCCTGTTGTTGATATACAAAACAGAAAACACAACACAAGTAGAGGTATAAGTCATGGGATTGTTATTGCGACAACTGTGATTGTATTGGGCAACTTCTTCAGTCTTCACTAAAAGCTCAAAGCAGGTTAGGATCCTGGAGAAGTATCTCCACATACATCGGGTAAAGTCAATTCGACAGTTACAAAGGCAGTTGTATACAAATATATAGTCAGTATATATCTACACATCAGTACTTGCAGGCACAAATATACGACGACTTGAAATAATATGCTATTTTAAAGAGATTATTTTTCATAAAAAATCACAATATATTGATAATCAATACTAAAAAGTGTTTACCAAAAAATACTAACCTACATTATCAAAGGAATTCGATAGATACCAGACATCAGGCATATCGCATCACTAATCGATCCATTTGGAAAAATGATGACATAAATCCCAAAAAAAAGGTATATTTGCTATGTCAATAGCTTACATATGGGAATGATAATCTCGCTTTTGAATCATAAGGGGGGGGTCGGCAAGACCACTAGCGCCATCAACATAGGTGCAGGGATGGTGGAATTGGGTAAGAGGGTTCTTCTGCTTGACCTTGATCCGCAGGCCAACCTGACCCTGTCGCTGGGCATAGGAAGGCAGCCGGTTACTATTTATGAGGCCATGCGCGGCGAATCGGACCTTCAACCCCTGCAGGTTAAACCAAATTTGGATGTCATCACGTCAAACCTCGACTTGTCAGGTGCCGAAATGGAGTTAATCAATGAAGCAGGCAGGGAATACATCCTGCGAGAGCTGCTTAGTCCTCTCCGGGAAACGTATGACTATATCATTATTGACTGTCCTCCCTCACTGGGTTTATTGACACTCAATGCACTTACCAGCAGCGACTACGTTGTTATCCCCTTACAGACTGAGTTTTTGGCCATGCAGGGACTGGCAAAAATCAAACAGGTAATACAGAAGGTACGTCTCAGACTAAACAAACACCTGGATATTGGCGGTGTACTTCCAACTATGTACGACGCACGGAAAGTACTAAACCGGGACGTAGTAGATACCATAAAAAAGCATTTTGGGGAGCTTGTCTTTAACACCTACGTACGCGATAACGTTTCGCTGGCAGAGGCACCCGCCCAGCGGAAAGATATCTTTGCTTATAGCCCCGGCAGCTCAGGTGCTGACGATTATCTCAATATTTGCAAAGAAATCATAGAACGTATTGCCAGACAGGCTAAGCGAACAGAACTGGTGGAGTTACCCAACAGTGTAGACTAAAATAAAAGTGAAGGTGATGGCTAAGAAGAGATTTGCAGCTGGCATGGAGGATTTATTCAACACGGACACAGCCGAAATACGCGTACTGACCAGTGCTCTTTCGGATTCGGACGAGGATTCTCTTCAGGAGGAGGTAGTTGTCAGCGAGCGCAGGCCAGCAAGCAAGCGGTTTAGTTCTCAGCTTGAAGCCCTGCTCGCAGAAGCTTTTGACAATATCTCTGAGGAAGGAAGTAACTTCACTACCTCAGAAGAAGCAGACGAACAGTCACGGCGCCCCCGCAGCGGATTAGATCTCCTCATTCGTTCAACAACTTCGGACACTGATGACTTCAAACCTCAGTCCCACACAACACGCAGAGTGACCCTCATTTTCCCAAAAGAGCACTTGGAAAAACTCAAGTTGCTGGCTAAGCAAGAAAATATATATTTAAAAGATATCATCAACCGATTGGTATCCAAATATCTAACAGAAAAGGGCTTGTAAATACAAGCCCTTTTCTGTTAGCATTTATACCCGACTATTCCCACTGTTCACGAGTGTTCCCACCTGTTCACCCATCACAATGCGCTTCAGATTGTCCGGCTGGTTAATGTCAAAGACAATAATTGGTACGTTGTTCTCCTGACAAAGCGTGAAAGCGGTCATATCCATGACACTCAGCCCTTCACTAATTGCCTTAGCAAAGGTAATTTCATCAAACTTTACGGCATTGGGATCCTTTTCAGGATCAGCTGAATAAATCCCGTCTACACGAGTTCCTTTCAGGATGACGTCCGCCTTAATTTCACTTGCGCGCAGAGCAGCAGCAGAATCCGTGGTGAAATACGGACTACCAGTACCAGCACTAAAGATGACCACCCTGTTTTTTTCTAAGTGACGGATTGCCCGTCGCCTGATGTAAGGTTCCGCAACCTGCTTAATCTCAATTGCAGAGATCAGGCGGCTGTACAGACCAATATTTTCAAGTGCACTCTGCAGTGCCATACCATTGATGATAGTAGCCAGCATGCCCATATAATCACCCTGTACCCTGTCGAATCCCGCCTGGGCAGCCTGCAGACCTCTGAAAATATTTCCGCCTCCGATGACAACAGCAACCTGTATTTTTAAATCTACCAATGCTTTGATTTGCCAGGCATAGTGCTCAAGCATAGGCGCAGAAATCCCGAATGACTGCTCGCCCATGAGGGACTCGCCGCTGAGCTTCAGCAGTATCCGCTGATAGACTGGTTTGGACATATAATTCAATAATTTGATCAGGTATGGACGAAAAATTGGTTGCTGCTATTATTCAGCAACATTGACAGCCTTTATCCCAGGCAAACAGGCAAAAAAAAGGCGAACACTAAGGTTCGCCTTTTTTTATTATTTACCCGAGCTTCACGTGCTTAAAGTCCGTGACCGTCAGGTCTTTGTTTTTACTCTTCAGGAAAGACGCCACCGTCTGCGTACCATCCTTTACGAATTGCTGCTGGAGCAAGGTATTCTCTTTGAAAAACTTAGAGAGTTTGCCACGAGCAATCTTCTCAAGCATCTCCTCAGGTTTGCCCTCTCCACGGGCAATCTCCATGCCAATTTCGATTTCTTTGGCGATAACAGAAGCATCCACGCCATTCTCATCTACAGCAACAGGCTTCATAGCTGCCACCTGCATGGCAACGTCCCTGCCAGCGGTGAGGTACTCGGCATTATCGAGACTGAGCCCTACCAGCACACCCGCACGGTAGCCCATGTGGATATAGGGAGCCACCAGCGGTGCCTCCAACTGCTCATAGTTGGCTACCTCAACCTTCTCGCCAATGACACCAAGTTGCTCCAGAATCTTCTCAGCAATGGTCAGCTGCCCATCGAAAGATTGTTGCAGCAGTGCTTCCAACGAGCTAGGAAACGTAGTTAATGCCACATTAGCGATCGACTGTGCAAGACTGATAAAACTGTCGCCCTTGGCAACGAAGTCTGTCTCGCAGCTAAGACGAATAATAATCCCGCGCTTGTGATCATCAGCGGTAAGTGCAATCACCACCCCCTCTTTTGCATCGCGTTCAGCACGTTTAACCGACAATTTCTGGCCCTGCTTACGCAGGATTTCGATGGCCATTTCAAAATCACCGGCAGCTTCTTCCAGTGCTTTTTTACAATCCATCATACCTGCGCCGGTCATTTCGCGCAGTTGTTTAACATCAGCAGCAGAAATGCTCATTGATTAAAATTTTTTTGTGTTGGGAAAAGCATGGTAAACACTCACCACCGTCCCAGACGGTGATTTGCAGGGAAAATACTACCACAGGCAGCACCTCCATTAACCATTCGCTGTCTCCTTATCTCCTTTTAACTGCTTACGCTCTTCCAAACCCTCGCGGATAGCCGCCGTCAGATAATTCGTGATGATGGCAATCGACTTAGAAGCATCATCATTAGAAGGAATAGCAAAATCCACTTGATTTGGATCTGAGTTGGTGTCAACCATACCGAAAGTACGGATCCCCAAACGATGCGCCTCAGCTATTGCAAGGTGTTCATGGTGAATGTCCACAACAAACACCGCAGAAGGTAGTCGGTTTAGGTTGGCAATACCACCCAAAACTTTATCCATCTTGATGTGCTCGCGCTGCAGGCTGAGCTTCTCTTTCTTAGTCACGCTTGACAACGTACCATCATTCAGCATGCGCTCGATACTCTGCATCTTGCGCACAGACCTGCGAATGGTAGAGAAGTTAGTCATCATACCCCCCAACCAGCGATCCGTCACATAGGGCATACCTACGCTGCGGGCAGCCTCTGCTACGATTTCCCGAGCCTGCTTTTTGGTAGCGACGAACATGATTTTTTTGCCCGCCTTAGCCATTTGACGCATAGCACTGGCAGCGCGCTCGAGCCCCTCAATCGTACGGTTGAGGTCAATCAGGTGGATACCCTTGCGCTCCGTGAAGATGTAGGGCGCCATTTTAGGATTCCACTTCCTGCGCAGGTGGCCGAAATGCACACCTGCATCCAATAAGTCCTTATATGTGAGCTTATCCATTTTTGCGAAATTGCGAATTGATGAATCAAGGAGCCGCACAAGCGGCCGACATTTGACAAAAAATTAGCGCTTGCTGAACTGGAAGCTCTTGCGCGCCTTGGGCTTGCCGTACTTCTTGCGCTCGACGATTCTGGCGTCGCGCGTCAGCAACTTCTCCTGCTTCAATGGTTTGCGGAAGTCCTCATTCAGCTTAACAAGCGCCCGGGAAATAGCCATGCGTATAGCCTCTGCCTGACCCTTGTAACCACCACCTTCAACATTTACATGAAGGTCATAAATCTTACCGTCGACATCGATAGCGAGGAAAGGCTCGTTTATCTTGCCTTGTATGTGAATCTGAGGAAAATACTCCTTATAATCACGCCCGTTGACCATGATATGGCCGCTGCCCTGCTTGAGGTATACGCGCGCAACTGAAGCCTTTCTCCTTCCTATGGCATTAATCATTTCCATATTTCAAAGATGCGAATTGAAGGTTCTTAAAAAGTAAACGGTTCAGGCTTTTGTGCATGATGCGGATGCTCAGCACCTGCATAGACAAACAGCTTTTTAAACATGGCACGACCCAGCTTATTCTTTGGCAACATACCGCGAACGCCATTCTCAACGATGGCATAATGCTTTTTCGCCTGAAGATTCTTAGCCAAAATCCGCTTTTGACCCCCCGGATAACCAGAAAAGGTGATATACTCCTTCTGATTCCACTTCTGACCGGTAAAACGAATCTTGTCAGCATTGATGACAATAACATAATCACCTGCATCCGCATGGGGCGTGTAGGAAGGCTTGTGCTTGCCGCGCAGCACATGGGCAATACGGGAACAAATGCGTCCTACCACTTCGCCTTCGGCGTCAATGACATACCACTTGTGCTCAACCGTCTGCTTATTGGCCGATATGGTCTTATAACTCAGCGTATTCACGATTGCGTACTTTTATTTGCTTTAATAAACAACGCTTTTCCTGGGTACTACAGCGACAGCATCAGCCTCCGTATGGATACACCCAGCCCAAAAGCAGGTGCAAAGGTAAGCCAAATAAT
>CAZYAO010000011.1:1938-79347 GCA_964645715.1 uncultured Saprospiraceae bacterium | reverse complement strand
AAACCATGACACCTGAGCGTACTACTGAAGCACGACCTCTTTTTCATCAACCATCTTTCGGATATTGATGAGTGCATATCTCATTCTGCCCAGCGCAGTGTTGATGCTGACCTGCGTAAATTTGGCAATTTCTTTGAAGCTCATATCTGCATAGTGACGCAAAATCACCACCTCGCGCTGCTCAGGCGGTAGCATGTCTACCAGCTGGCGAATTTTGTCATGCGTCTGACTCCGAATGATGTGCTGCTCAATATTCAAATCAGGCGATTGCAGTACATCAAATATGTCGAAACTATCCGTCCCCGATACAAGCGGACGCCGCTTGTTGCGACGGAAGTAGTCCACACACATATTGTAGGCAATACGCATAGCCCACTGCAGGAATTTACCCTCATGGTTGTATTTGCCTTTGCGCAAAGTGTCTATGACTTTGATGAAAACCTCCTGGAGAATGTCCTCTGCAAGGGACTGATCTTTTACGAAAAGATAAATGGAGGTGTAGATTTTTTGCTGATGGCGATTGAGCAATACTTCGAAGGCTCTTTCATCACCGTTGAGGTAATTGGCGATCAGCTGCTGATCATTCAAAGACATAATTTCCATGACCAAACGATTTAGCACCCTTACGGGAGTTAAAAAAATTCGTAGCTAAATGTTTACATGTAGAAATTATGTCCGATAGAAAAAATTTAGTTAAAAATTACTTAGAAGTACTTTATCAAAAAACTATCTGAGCCAAAGATAATAACAAGGAGAATTAATTGCCAAGTGTTATTGTATTTTTTTTTTGAGTTTAACATATTTTAACATATCTCCGCTGTACACGCATTAGCGCAGCGTATCGAACAAGCGTTGCAGTCGCAGGCTATCTGCAGGAAAAACAATTGGTTCCGGATCATTTGGCCGTACAGGCCGGGCAGATCGATAGCTTGTATCGCGCAGCAACAGCGCCCGCTCGAGCATCAGGGAATCGGCTATCAAAAGGGCTTCGTCCTGTGCGCGCTTGCGGCAGTTATCCCACTGCACCTGCCTGAACTCCTGGATACGTGTCTCCACTTGCTCCGCAATGGCAGCATCCACATCTACCCTGCCCCGCGCATCATCGCTGCACTGGCAGCCGAGTCCAGCCAGCAGGAGATAGGTCCAAAGATATTTCACAGACAACTTGCTCATTGCTTGATGGGTATTCTGCTTCTCAGGCGTTCTTCCGTAGCAATCCGTTCAGCGATGATACTATCAACAGCAGCCTGTACAAGTTTAGGGTACAAAACGTTGCAAAGACTGTCAGCTTCTTCCCGGAGATCCTCTGCCTGCCGGGCGTATAAAGTATCAATTCTGTTGAGTTCATAAGAGGTAAGCCGCAGCTCTACCTTCTGATCTGTACAGGCAATCTGCACGAATACTGGCAGCCCCACAACCAACAGGCGCACCCGCCCTCTCCACAAACCAGCAGTATTTCTTTTAGTCATGATAACTACGCTTCTACACGGATAACTTTACGACGCAACTCAAAGTGCTGTCCGAGGTATACTTTGCGAACCATCTCATCGGCCGCAAGCTCCTCCGCCGAACCCGCTTTCAGAATGCTGCCTTCAAACATGAGGTAGGCCCTATCTGTGATTGACAAGGTTTCCTGTACGTTGTGATCTGTAATCAGAATTCCTATGTTCTTCGTTTTGAGTTTAGCCACAATATATTGAATATCCTCTACCGCAATCGGGTCAATGCCTGCAAAAGGCTCATCGAGCAGAATAAAGCTGGGAGAGGTAGCTAATGCCCGGGCAATTTCTGTACGACGTCTTTCGCCCCCCGACAAGGTGTCACCAAAACTTTTGCGTACCTTTTCCAGATGAAACTCACTAATCAGCGACTCCGCCCGTTCCCTCTGCTCTTCCCTGCTCAGACTGGTCATCTCCAGCACAGCGCGTATGTTGTCTTCTACTGATAATTTGCGAAACACTGATGCCTCCTGCGGGAGGTAGCCTATCCCCCGCTGCGCACGCTTGTACATTGGCAGATCAGTAATATCCTCCTGGTTGAGATAGACACGTCCCTGATCAGGTCGTATGAATCCCACGGTCATATAGAAGGTGGTTGTCTTTCCGGCACCATTGGGGCCTAGCAATCCAACGATTTCTCCTTGATTTACTTCTATGGAGACATCGCGGACTACCTGCCTTCGGCCATAAATCTTAATGAGATTCTTGCAGCTGAGCGTCATCGGATTGATTAGTCGATATATTCAATTCTTCGCAGGAAGCGGAAACCCACAGTCACCTCAAAAGTGAGGTTGCGTATGCGTCGCTCCGGAATGGTAATCGTTTGATTGGTATACGTGTCTAAAACGTTTGGTATAGGCGGTTGTTGATACTGGATCGAAAAATCGGGGTTGACCGTAAATTCCAGCATCATACCAATCATCTCGCTGAAGGGAAATTCAAGACCGCCACCAGCTGTGAATCCGTAATTGATGTCTCTTATAAACTGTTTATCATCAAAAGGATAGATGGCATATTGAGGGTTCTGCTCATTGAACTTGGTATATATATCCAGGTTGGTATCCAGCGTGTAATCCAGTCGGGGGCCAAAGAGATAATACAGACTGGCCCGGCCACGCTGACTGACGCGCTGCTTAGCAGCCAGTACCAAACTCAAATTATAGAACTTGAAGCTTTGGGTAGTGGAGCGAAAAAACTGGTTGAAGTTGGGATTAAAAAAAGTTCTTGGCAGCAGGGAACTGCCCTTTACATGATAGCCCAACTGTGCATAGAGAGAAAATTTTCCTTCTTCCGGCAGTGTCTCTATATAACCCGCCACATGAGGTGCCAACAGCGGATCCCTGTCAAAATTGCTCCATTGCTGGTCACTGATGGTAAGTCCGCCCTTTAGACCAAAATAATACCCACCTGTCTCTGTCTGTGCCAGCACCGTCGTAAGTACCCCCAGCAGTAGCAAGCTGCCCAACACGAATCTGTTAGTTACCACGCTCATAGTCCAGATGCATTAACCCCTGTAAATTAATAAATATATACCTATTGGCAGAAGCCAAACCGATACACAAAGGTGAGACTTTTTTGCAAACCAATCAAAACAATAATATTTTATGCAGCGTTAACAAAGACTTGTCTGCGGTGAATATATCAATGCAAGACTTCCTTTTTATCATAAAATATATGTCTATGTCCTCCTGGCGATTCAAAACCAACATCAACTGTAATAACTGCATCAGGACGGTTACCAACTTCCTGAACAGTGTTGAAGGAGTGGAATCCTGGACCGTGGATACGACGGTACCCGACAAATTTTTAACTGTCGTTGGTACTGCTACGCCAGCGCAGGTGATGGCAGCCGTTGAGGAAGCCGGATTTGATATTGAGCTGCTCGAAGATTAATGCGCTTTCAGCTCGCATTAATCTTTCCTCCTACCCTAGTGGCACATGGGTGCCCCATCTATCATCTGTAAAAATTGAAAGTTGGCCGGCAAGTGAAAATTGACACCTCTGTACACGAGCCAAATACCCAAAAAAATCATAAGTGGCGGGTACAACAGGCGTATTTTTTGCCTCATTCGATGACTGAGCCACTGTCCGGCCATACCCGCTGCCATCATGGCAGGCAATGTCCCTAAGCCAAAGAAGAGCATGTAGGCTCCACTCCAACCTGGATTACCCAGACTAAGTGAGCCTGCAACAGCAAGATATACAAGCCCGCAAGGGAGTAGGCCATTGAGTAGTCCCATTTTCCACCCGCTTCCTTCTGCCCGGCTAAGTAGTGCACCCAGTTCTCGGTGCACCCAGTGGGTTAGTAGTTGAAGTGGCCTCCAGCGAACCAGCTTCGATTCGAGGTCAATGGCAAAAATAGCAGCGACAATCATCACAATACCCGCCACTACCGAAAGGCCAGCCTGCAAGCCAGCCAATCGCAAGCCGGCTCCGACGAGCCCAAAAAAAATGCCCAGCAATACATATACGCCAATTCTGCCGGCATTGTAGGTCATCAGTGCCGACAATCTGCCACTTCCTGTCTGGCCCAGCGGCAGTGCCATACAGATGGGACCACACATACCCACACAGTGCAGGCTTCCCATCAGTCCGATCAAAAAGGCAGAACTCAGTGTTATCATTGGAGGTAGCCTATTGTGGACAACATTGATCTGACTCGGATTTTTTCATTCGCAAAGCGGCCTGATCAACTGAAAAGTAATGGAATGAACTTGTTACTGGAAGTAGTCGCAGACAATCTGGTATAAGATGCTGTCACTTTTGCCAAAAGTCAAAGCTGTGGCAGTACCAAATCACGTTCAACGTAGTACTCTTGACCATCTTCCTCCCACAAAATTTTGACGATCCAGCGTCCCCCGAGTTTGCCCTTCACTGGAATAAGCTGCTTGTGCAGCTCATCGACTGCCAGATCAGCCCTGAAATCGAAACGTTGATCGCTGGGTCGATAAAAATGAATACTTCCACTAGGTACTGAAACCTCCTCGGGAAAAGTAATCACCACAGCAGCTGCCGACTGATCGAACTGTACCTTTACAGGAGCCGACAAACTGTTGGCTCGTTGCATACGCTCGTATTGTTGCTGATACTGCAAATCCTGTTCATAGTAATTGTCAACCACCAGGCTGTTGTCCTGTTTTGTGGACTGATAGACGAACCAAAACAAGGCCACTGCAAAGAGTGTATACGCCAGAAAAATACCCGTCCCCCAATTGAATTTCATATCATTTGATTTTTATCGGCCCTAAAAAACTCGTTGTAACCCGGTCAATCCGTTTATTTCCGTTGTAGACGTCGACCACTACTTCATTTTTGCGGGAATGAAGTAACACAGGAGGCATATCGATAAAAAATGCCCCTTTAGCAATTTTGCCCTTACCCACTCGCGGTTTTTCCCCTACCAATACCAGTTGGGCGCCTTTCTCCGCAATTCGAAACTCAAGCGTGAGATCCTCCGTGGTTTTGTTGACCAGCTGGTAATTGTACAAATTGCGAATATGACCCTCTTCAGTCTCCTGAAACAACATGCCCGGTGTGCGGAGAATCAGCGCTTCTACTTCTGTACGCGTTCCCAGTAAAAAGATGTTAAGCGCAATCAGCGCCAGCAAAACACCTGTGTAAGCAATTACGCGGGGCGTGAACAGCTGCTTGCGATTCTCTGCCACGCCATTGTAGCTATCATAACGAATCAGCCCTCGCGGACGCCCTATTTTATCCATCACCTCATCACAGGCATCAATGCAAGCCGTACAATTTATACACTCCAGCTGAGTCCCGTTGCGGATGTCAATGCCGGTTGGACATACGTGAATACACAACTTGCAGTCGATACAATCTCCTAAGGGCTTGACTTCGCGACCACTGAACTGAAGCGTGCCACTGGCGTGTCCTCCGGCAACTTCTGCGACCATGGCGGACTCCTGTACTGCTGCCTGCATGCTCGTCAGCGGATCAGGCCGCTTACTTGCCTGCGCCACTCCTTTCTTTATTTTGCCCCTTGGTTCGCCACGAAGCCAGTCATACATGATGGCAACAGCGTTTTTGTCGAGCAGAACACCCTGCAGTCGGCCATAAGGACAGATAGTAACGCACACCTGCTCACGTAAGCGGGCAAAAACAAAGTAGAAGACAAAGGAAAAACCAATCATGCCCGTAAACCCACCTAAGTGCCTATAGACAGGTTCCGTAGCAATTTTGACTACCTCATCCAGACCAATAATATAGGCGAGAAAAGTATTGGCAATCACCACAGAAAAGACAAAGAAAATCAACTGCTTGAAACCCTTTTTCAGTATTTTCTCTCCATTCCAGGGAGCGGCATCCAGCCGCCGCTGTGCATTGGCATCTCCCTCTATCCAATACTCAATCTTCCGGAAGACCATCTCCATGAAGATCGTCTGGGGACAAATCCAACCACAAAATAGTCGGCCGTAAATGACGGTAAACAGGATAATGAACACGATGAAGGTCAGCATAGCCAACACGAACAGGTGAAAATCCTGTGGTAGAAACTGTATGCCGAAGAGGATAAACCTGCGCTCGAGCACATTGAGAAGAATCAGGGGCTCGCCGTTGACCTTGATAAATGGCAGACCAAAAAGCACCGCAAGGAGACCCCAGCTAAGCCAGGTTCTCCAGCGATAAAAACGACCACTTGGTTTTTTGGGGTAAATCCATATACGCTTGCCGGAGTCATCTACCGTAGCAATCCGGTCGCGATAATCTTCCTGATCCTGAAAAATATCGATTTCTGTTTGCATAACACCCTCGCAATTAGTGTTAGGCGCCGCAGGCAAGCTGCCGTCTGGCAGCAGCCTGCGGTGTCAACTGATTATTTTTACTCATTTACATTATTGCTGTCTGCCGTGGGCTCGTCCTTCCCTTCAGCAGCAGCTGTAAATAATTCACCTTGTGGTTCCTTCCCATTAGGCGGATTAGTCCCTACCAACGTCAGGAGATAGCTAGCGACTCTCTGCATATCTGCGGGACGAATCTGCTCTTTCCAGGAGATCATTCCCTTTTCGGGCACACCATATTTAATGGTTTTGAAGACATCCTGAATACTACCTCCGTGGATCCAGTAATTGTCTGTCATGTTGGGTCCTACCCCACCCTCGCCCAATGCACCATGACAGGAAGCGCAACTAGTCTTATAGATAGTCTCCCCTAATGCCAATTCATTGGCTTCAGCCAAGGCTGTCACGTTGGTTTCATCCACAAAATCAGCCTGCTTGGCCAAATAAGCCTTGACTTCCTTTTCGGCCACCGCTACCTCCTGTTTGTATTCGTCTGCCTGCAGCAATCCCGCATCAAACACGTGGAAGTAGCCGACGTACACAACAGAAAAGGCAATGGTAATGTAGAAGAGTGCTACCCACCAAGGAGGCAGGCTATTATCGAGTTCGTAGATACCGTCATGCGGGTGCGCCAGTATGATATCCTTCTCCTTTTCGACAGGCACGACATTCGTCCACTGGCGATATTGCCGAGCCCACCAGGATTCCTGTGGCTCCCGGGCTACTTTTTCCAGCACTTCCACACCGTGTTCCTGCAGGATGCGCATTTTTTGCGTTTGCAACAACATATTGGTAGCGCTGTACAATGCCAGGAAAGCCCCGACAATAATGGCAGCACCTAACAGGACCACCAAATTATTGTACACCCAGTCCAAAGCAGGTGTATCCGCCCCATTGGCACCCCCATCCTGTGCGGGGCTCATGGCCATCAGCAAGGAATAAGCCGGCAAAAAGGCCGCTGTCAGTACGTATGGCAAAAATGTTCTTTTCATTTCTATTGGGAGTTATCGCTGTTTAACGAAGGATTGTCTTCGAGGGGCATGTTGGACATTTTGTCGATCCAGCCCTGCCGACGTGTAGTGACGACCACGGCACTGATTACAAACATCAGAAAGAAAGTAAGCAATGCAAAAATGGCCATCCAGTTGATATTGCCGGCGTTTTCAAGAATGTACTTATACATTGTATTTATTTTTCCGGGCAACCTTGGCAAAGGGCCCCGGCTCATAATGAGCCGGGAGCCACGGTTGCGAGGGACGATAAAAACCATTCATACGGGAGTAAAAATTACCCCTTTAATTTGCTGCTTGTGACTTGGGCTTGATATCTGTACCCAGTCGTTGGAGATAAGCAATCATTGCTATAATCTCACGCTTCTCCAGATTTGGATCCTGCTTGTCGAGATCTTTAATTTCTTTGCGCAATTGGTCAGCTATCTGCTTGGCTTGCGCCTGCAGGTCAGCAACTGCAGCCTCTTCGTAGCCTTCCTCATAAGGAGTACCCAAGGTGCGCAGGGTGCGAATCTTATCAGCCGTCAGACTGGTATTGAGCTCACGCTCAAGCAGCCATGGATAAGGCGGCATGATAGAGCCGGGACTCGTACTCGTAGGATCATACATGTGGTTGTAATGCCAGCTGTGTGGATATTTGCCACCCAGACGGTGCAAATCCGGACCAGTACGCTTAGACCCCCACAGGAACGGCCTGTCGTAAATGAACTCTCCTGACTTGGAGTATTCGCCATAGCGCGCCGTCTCTGAACGGAAAGGCCTGACCATTTGTGAGTGGCAACCCAAACATCCCTCTCGGATGTACAGATCCCTGCCCTCCAGTTCAAGCGCTGTGTAAGGTTTTACAGACTCTATCTTGGGAACGTTGCTTTCGATCATCATCATAGGCAGCATCTCCACGATACCACCAATAGCCACTGCTACCAGCGATGCCAACAGCATCTGTACTGGCCGGCGCTCAATCCAGCGGTGCCAATAGCTGCTGCCTTCCTGGCTGGTTGCCAGCGCGCTCAGTGGTGCCGCCTGTACTTCTTCATCCCCCACAAAAGAACCTACTTTCGCTGTCTTATAGAGGTTGTACAACATGACAACCACGCCACTAACATAAATTAATCCTCCAACAGCACGCATAAAGTACATGGGCAGAATCTGCGTTACTGTCTCAAGGAAGTTGCCATATTTCAGTACACCTTCTGGTAAGAATTCCTTCCACATCAGGCTCTGTGTCCAGCCTGCCCAATACAACGGTATAGCATAGAACAGCAAGCCAAGCGTACTCATCCAAAAATGTGTATTGGCTAGTTTTTGACTGTAGACAGGTGTGTTGTACAAGCGTGGGAACAACCAGTAAAGTACACCAAAGGTGAGCATACCATTCCAACCCAATGCACCTACGTGCACGTGGCCAATCGTCCAGTCGGTATAGTGACTAATGGCATTGACCGACTTGATGGACAGCATAGGCCCCTCCAGGGTTGCCATACCGTAGGCCGTAACAGCCACGACCATAAATTTGAGAACGGGATCCTGACGCACGCGATCCCAGGCACCTCTCAGCGTCAGCAGGCCATTGAGCATACCCCCCCAGCTGGGTGCAATGAGCATTAATGAAAAAACCATACCCAAACTCTGTGCCCAATCAGGCAAAGAGGTATATAATAAATGGTGTGGTCCTGCCCATATATAAATAAATATCAATGCCCAGAAGTGTATAATCGACAGCTTATAAGAGTATACCGGCCGATTGGCCGCCTTGGGCATAAAATAGTACATCAGCCCGAGGTAAGGCGTCGTCAGGAAGAAAGCCACTGCATTGTGGCCATACCACCACTGAATCAGTGCATCCTGTACACCTGCGAAGACAGGATAAGATTTCCACATACTTACCGGCAGCTCCAGACTTTTCACAACGTGCAGCAGTGTGACGGTCACCCAGGTCGCTATGTAAAACCAGATGGCTACATACAGGTGTTGTTCGCGGCGCTTGAGGATAGTCCCCATCATGTTGATACCAAACACCACCCAGATGAGTGCAATGGCCAAGTCTATTGGCCATTCCAATTCGGCATACTCACTGGAAGCAGTAATGCCCAGCGGCAGTGTCACTGCTGCGGCAACAATAATTGCCTGCCAGCCCCAAAAATGAATTTTACTCAGCAGATCGCTGAACATACGCGCCTTGAGCAGCCGCTGAAGACTGTAATAAACGCCTGTAAAAATACCATTACCTACAAAGGCAAAAATCACTGCATTCGTATGCAGCGGTCTGATTCGGCCAAAAGTAGTCTCTGCCAGCCCGAGATTGAGTGACGGATAAAGCAGCTGTAAGGCAGCTAAAAGCCCTACAGTCATGCCCACCAGCCCCCAAATTGCGGTTGCAATGGCGAAATTCCGGACAATGGCATTGTCATAACGGAAAGTATCTAATTGCGCCATGATTAGTTATCGTTATTGGTTCAAAGATTCTGTTGGATCGTCGTCAAGCAACATTCGGATCGAAGGCGTATAATCGTCTTCGTACTGCCCTGAGCGGACAGCCCACCAAAAGGCGGCCAAAAAACCCAGCGCCACTATCAGACTCACGAGGATGAGGAAAACCATGATGTACATAAATCGTCCCTTTATGGCGCTAAATTACCGCCGCCCGTTCCCTCCCTCAGATGATTTATATCTAGGGTGTACTGGTGATTTTTGTCATTGCCATCTCCGGATTCAACTATTTACGTCCCATTTACAGCATGATGTTGCTGTTTGGCGTAAAAAATGGACAGAACTTCATCCAAACCAAATGGATATTGTTACATTTACTGTCTAGGTTTTCAACGGAGAAGGTGTCCTTCCAACTGACCCGGCCACACTCCTTGTTGTCAGAAAGAGAAATAATTTGTGTTTGTTATGAAAAAGATCAGATTGGCAGCCATTGTGCTGGCTGTCGTTTGCCTGATAGCTTTTATTGCTTATCAATCGGGTATGCTCCAGACGGGGCAGCCGACTGATACGCCTCCTGCTTCAGGTCCGGGAGGTCCGGCCATGCCCGTGGTAGCTGTTCCTGTCCGGGCCATGGTCATTGCATCGGCATCCCTCAATGATTTTATCAATGTAAGTGGTACCACTGCAGCCACCGACGAAGTGCTGATCAGCAGCGAAACGGCCGGACGCATCAAATCTATCCTGTTTAAGGAGGGGGATTATGTCAGTAAAGGCACCATACTTGTGCGCCTCGACGATGACGAACTAAAAGCACAGCACAACCGATTGAAAGTCCAAATGGAACTCAATCAAAAAATCGCTGAGCGGCTTTGGGGGCTTTATGAAAAAGAAGGCGTCAGCCTGCAAGAATACGAAATTGCTGCAGCCGAGCTGGAAAAATCTAAGGCAGAGTTGGCGCTGCTGGAAGTACAACTCGAAAAAAGAATCATCAGGGCACCTTTCAGCGGTCGTCTGGGCCTGCGACAAGTCAGTGAGGGAAGCTTTTTGGCGCCTGGTGCAGCCATCGTTAAGCTCGTCAGTATCAATCCCATAAAAATTGAGTTTTCTGTGCCCGAAAAATACAGCCCTCAAATAAAGCCTGGCAACATGGTCGAATTTCAGACCGAAGGCGTAGCTGGTATCCTGCGGGCAACTGTAGATGCCATCGACCCCTCCATCGATGCTGCCACCCGCACATTTCGTATTAAGGCCACTGCCCCCAATCCAAAGGGACAAATCCTCCCGGGAGCTTTTGCCAACGTTAAGTTGTCTCTCAATCAGTATGATCAGGCAATCATGATTCCTACAGAAGCCGTAATCCCAGAAATGGGTAGTAAAAAAGTATTTGTTTTCCGGAACGGACTCGCACAGGCAACTGAGGTAACTACGGGAATTCGGCAGGAGAGTAAAATACAGATTGTCAAGGGTCTTATGCCCGGTGATACCGTTATCACGACGGGTATCCTCCAGCTAAAACCCGACGCACCCGTGCGTATAACAGAGATAGAATAACGGCCTGGCACGCTACCAGGCGCGCCACAACATACCCAGTCCGAAGATAATGAAAGCAATGCCTACAATGCGGCGGAGCCAAAACAGGTGTATGGGTCTGATTCTCGCTCTTATCTGACGGGCGAGCAATGCCTTGAGTGCGTCTGTTGATACAATCACAGCCATAACGCCCGCAAAAAACTGCAGTGAGGCTGGTGGTGTCAGCTGGCGTTTCACAACAACACCCGCCATAATACTCGACCAGAAAAAAATAGTAAAGGGGTTAATTGTATTAATCAGGAACCCTTTCAGCCATAGCGCCTTGAAGGGTCTGTTGCGTTGTAGTGTCAGCTGGTCTCCGAATGGTGGCGGTGGTGTTAGCAACGCGTAAATTCCATAGCCGAACAGTACCCCACCCCCGGCAACGGCACCCCAGAAAGTGAATGAATCCGTATGTACCAGTGGATCGATCAGATGGAAGCCCCAATATACCAGACTGATGAAGAGAATATCACTTATCCACACGCCAAACCCTACTGATAAACCAGCACGAAAACCTTGCTCTACACCTGCTTGTACAATACCCACCAAGATGGGTCCTACTAAAAGCGAGAGCAACAGCCCCAGGCGTATCCCTTCCCAAATCAGCTGACCATCCATCAACCGTTTAGCATTACCGGCATCACCAACATTAGGATATCCTCGCCCTGCATCTCTTCAACCGGAAACAGGATGCCCGCCCGCGTAGGTGTGCTCATCTCCAGTCTTACTTCATCCGATTCAAGTACACCCAACATTTCAATCAGGAAGCGTGCGTTGAAGCCGATGGCCAGCGGATCGCCATCGTAAGAACAAGGAAGCTGCTCAACTGCCTCATTGGCAAAATCCAGATCCTGTGCAGAAATATTCAGACTACCCTCATTGAGCCTCAGCACCACCTGATTGGTGGTCTTATTGGCATAAATGGCAATACGCTTGAGAGAACTCTGGAAGTCAGTCCGGGAAACCGTCAGTAACTTAGGATTATCAACAGGAATAACCGCATTGTAGTCGGGATAGCGGGCATCTATCAGGCGACAGGCCAGTCTATTGTCGCCAAAACTAAAAAAAGCGTTTGTTTTGCTGAAGGACAACTTCACCTCCCCGACATCCGGCAGCGTTGCTTTCAGCAAATTGAGTGCCTTCTTTGGGATGATAAACGACGTCGACACCTCGCTCTCTACATTGCTAAAGCTGTACTTGACCAACTTATGTGCATCAGTAGCAACCATAATGAGCTTGTTGAAATCAATCTGGAAGTAAACACCTGTCATAGCAGGTCGGAGCTCATCTGTGCTGGTCGCAAACAGCGTTTTATTGATACCGTTGGTCAGCATTTGTGCGGGCAGGGTGATAGCATCCACCTCATCAGGTTGTGGGATAGCCGGATAGTCCTTCCCCTGCTCACCCTTCTGCTTATATTTACCGTAGGCGGAGGTAATCTCTATGCTGTAATTATCTTCATCGATGGAGAAAGTAATAGGCTGTGCCGGCAGAGCCTTGATGGTGTCCAGCAGTATTTTGCCCGGGATAGCAACAATACCGTTGTGATCGGCCATGACGTCCATCGTAGTTGTGAAGGAAGTCTCGAGATCAGAAGTAGCGATGGTAAGCCGATTATTTTCGATGGTAAACAGAAAGTCCTCCAAAATAGGCAATACAGGATTGGAGGCAATTGCACCGTTGGCCATCTGCAATCGCTTGAGAAGTTCTGAAGAAGATACGCTGAATTTCATGATCTGCGCGGTATTGTTGAGATGCAAAATTAACAATTTCCGGGAAAAATTATCTACAAAAATACACTACCCGGCACTACTTTTCCTGCCTGCCCAACCTTGTCTACACTACTGATCCGTGGGTTTTGAAGCGTACAAATCCAAACAAGTTCTTACCTTCGTGTCCGAAACCAGAAGAGATGCCAAACCGCCGTCGGAGGCCGAACATACAACGCATTGGTGAAATACGCGTACCTGCCGTACGATCGTGGACACTGCGCAACGGGCTTGCAGCCTACAGTATTCCTGCAGGCACACAGCCGGGTGTACGGGTCGAGCTAATTTTTTTTGCCGGCAGACCCTATGAACACAAGCACCTTGTGTCCAGAGTTGCTGCAGATATGCTTGCCGAGGGATGCCACGGATATGAGGGCTCTGCCTTGTCTGACCACTTTGACTACTACGGTGCGAGCATAAGCATGCCCGTAAGTCTCGATACAACCAACATAGCGCTGTTGTCGCTCAACAGGCACCTTCCCCATGTATTGCCTGTTTTTGCAGACATGGTTGCGCGCCCATCCTTTAATGAGGGGGAATTCAGGCGGTTTTGTAAACAGCATCAACAGTTGCTGCGCGAAGATTTGAGCCAGGTAGACGTAGTAGCCTATCGGGAGATTACCAGCTGTATTTTTGGCAGTCAGCACCCCTATGGTTACAATAGCCGGCCGGAAGACTACGATGCACTCAGTACGCTTGATTTGCGGCAGCACCATGAGCGGCTTTTGCAGGCGCACAACGGTTTTGTGATCATTTCCGGCGAAGTAACCAGTGCTGTAGAGGAAATGGTTGATCGTTATCTGGGAAATTTGCCCGTGGGTGAGGCAGCTCGTGCTGTTGATTTCCCAAGCCTACCTGACAAAGCCGAAAAGCTCCGGATAAGCATGCCGGAAGCGCCCCAAAGTTCCATACGCATAGGGCGGCAGCTTTTCAACCGCAACCACCCTGATGCGGCAGGTTTTTACATCCTGGACACCCTCTTCGGCGGGTATTTTGGCAGTCGCCTCATGACCAATATTCGGGAGGACAAGGGATTCACGTATAACATCGAAAGTTCCTTTGACCCCATGCGCTTTGATGGTTGCTGGTATATTGAGTGTGAAGTAGCTCACGAGGCTGTTGACGAGACGCTCACAGAAATTTACAGAGAGATGGACGAGCTCTGCCGCCGCCCGGTTCCTGCTACCGAACTCCGCATGCTCAAGGGCTACCTGCTGGGCAATTACCTTACTATGGTCGACGGCCCTTTTGCTACCGCGGAACTACTCCGCTCTTTGCTTTCCGACGGGCTCCCGATGACTGCTTTTGATGAGTTGGTAAGGATGACGCGAGAAATTTCGGCAGCCGATCTCATGCAACTGGCACAGCGCTACTTAAATCCGGACGACTGTTGGGAAGTTATCGTTGCCCCCTGAGCAGCGACCGCTACCGACGCTTATAATCACCGCGCTTCCACGCATCGAAGAACTGTTTCCAGGCCACCGGACTAAAAATATTCATGGGGGGGCGCTGCCCGATGAAATAGTACTGACTCGTCTGTTGGCGCAAGTAGTAGTTGGCATTCTCACGACCGTCCCGAATGACCTCCGAGCGCATACGCTGCATAGCCCCCTCGGCTACATTGGTAGCGGCGATTTCATCCATCTCATAAGAGACATCCATGGCCAAAAATTCAAGCCGGAAATGCTCGCGGCTGGGCCAGGGAAAGACAACTGTTTCAGGCAGGTTGATGATATCGCGCGTCATGAGCTGAACAATGGAATAACGGTTATCCGTCAGGGTATCAGGAATACGGTAACGCACAGACTCATAGCCGATGGCCGAAAATTCGATTATATCTCCGACCTCGACCACCAGGGAGAAGAACCCGTTGAAGTCCGAATAAGTACCCCTGCTCTTCTCCAAGACCAAAATATTAACATACGGGATAGGTGCAAGCTCCTCATTGGCGCCGTCAAGTACCATGCCGGACAGCTGAATCAAGTGGGGTTCCCTATTTTGACCGAGCAGGCTGAACAGACTGGCTACCAGCAAAAGGGCGGACGTAAATATTCTGCGCATCATGTGAAGTTCTTTTTTGTTGCTGCGGCACTTCAGCCTTCCAAAGATAGTAAAGTGGCGTTGATTGAGCAAACCATGTCAGTATAAGACAGACTCTACCCACATAAATAAGGTATTTGGCAGCCTGTTTGTTGTGTGCCCGGCCATAAAAAACACCCTGGTTGCGCAATGGCGCTCACCGCAAATTACACTGTACACTGCTTGACAGCTGACGCTGCCAAGGAGTGTATAGCCCATATTTTTAAAAAAAAAGCAGCACAGGACCTGCCTCACTAGCCCTTCTTAGAGCCTGGCTGAAGCGCCAGTGCGATTACCTCGCTCATTTTGCTTACATACTGGATATTCAGCCCTTTCAGGTATTCCTGATTAATATCCTCTACATGCCTGCGATTTTCCTCGCAAAGCAGGATTGATTTCATGCCGCTTCTTTTAGCTGCAAGGATTTTTTCTTTGATTCCCCCGACGGGTAACACCTTGCCCCTGAGGGTTATCTCACCGGTCATTGCCAGGTGAGACCTGACCTTCCTGCCCGTCAACAAGCTCGAAAGGGCTGTGAGCATAGTAATCCCCGCAGAGGGCCCATCTTTGGGGATAGCGCCCTCGGGTACGTGTAAGTGAATATCCTTTTGCTCAAAAATTAGTGGATCGATGCCCAATAATTCGGTATGTGCCTTGATATAACTGAGCGCAGTCGTAGCAGACTCTTTCATTACATCGCCCAGATTACCCGTGAGAATCAGTTTGCCGTTGCCCTTACTGAGGCTGGCCTCAATAAACAAAATTTCTCCCCCCACGGCAGTCCAGGCCAACCCGATAGCCACACCGGCCTCCTCCAATGGCTGAAAGCTATCGGAGGAGAAACGCGAAGCACCCAAAATTTCATGCAGATGCTCCAGTTTGATATTGGGCTCATATTTCTCTTCCATAGCCACCTTTTTGGCGACAAAACGCATAACAGCTGCCAGCTGCCGATCGAGGGAACGCACCCCCGACTCCCGCGTATAGTCCTGTATGATGGCCATAAGCACTTTGCCCCCCAGTTTTACATGCTTAGCCTCCAGTCCGTGGTCTTTGCGCTGTTTGGGCACCAGATGGCGTTTGGCTATTTCCACCTTTTCCTCCATCGAATAGCCGCTCAGATCGATGATCTCCATTCGGTCGAGCAAAGGCTGTTGTATTGTACTCAGAGAATTGGCTGTAGCGATAAAAAGCACCTTTGACAGATCGTACTCCATCTCGAGGTAATTGTCATAGAAGGAGTTGTTTTGCTCCGGATCAAGCACCTCTAACAATGCAGAAGAAGGATCCCCCCTGAAATCGCGACCCACTTTGTCAATTTCGTCCAGGATGAAGACAGGATTAGAAGCATCTGCCTTTTTCATAGACTGCAAAATACGACCCGCCATGGCCCCTATATAGGTTTTGCGGTGCCCTCTTATTTCACTCTCATCGTGCAAACCACCCAATGACATACGAATAAACTTGCGCTTGAGCGCATTGGCAACCGACTTACCAAGGGATGTTTTCCCCACACCCGGAGGGCCTACCAGACATAAGATAGGCGCCTTCATATCCCCTTTGAGTTTCAGCACCGCCAGGTGCTCCAGGATACGCTCCTTGACTTTTTCGAGTCCGTAGTGATCTTTGTCGAGCACATCCCGTACCCTGCGAAGGTTAAAATCGTCTTTGGTGCACTTATTCCACGGCAAGTCCAGCATAAACTCGAGATAATTGAGCTGTATGCTGTGATCGGCCAGCTGCGGATTCATGCGGCGCAGTTTGGCAATTTCCTTATCAAAAGCAGCCTTTGCATGTGCGGGCCAGTCTTTGCCTTCGGCCCGGCGGATCAGCCGATTGATATCTTCCTCGTGCGAGCTGTGCCCCAGTTCCTCCTGAATGGTACGCAGCTGCTGGTTGAGGATATAATCCCGCTGCTGCTTTTCCATATCCCCCCGGACCTTCGTCTCAATCTGGTCTTTGATTTCGAGAATGCGAAGCTCATTGTTGAGCTCCATAAGTACGCGGTTTGCTTTCTCTCCCAAATCATCGATTTCCAGTATGCTCTGCTTAATATCCATTCCCGCATTCAGGTTGGAAGAGATAAAATTGAGCAGGAATCCGGGGTTGTCGATATTGCGCAACACCACCGTGGCTTCGGAGGGTATATTGGGCGACAGTTCGATGATCTGTCGAGCCTGATCCTGTATGGTAGAGACGAGTGCATCGAACTCGAGCTTGTTAGCGGGCGCCGTATGCTCCAGCATCCTCACCTTGCCCACCATAAAAGGAAGTGTCTCCGTCACCTCTACTAGTTTGCACCTGCGTCGCCCCTGCAGGATTGCCGTGATGGTTCCATCAGGCATACGCAACAACTTAAGTACGCGTGCTATGGTACCCACCTGATACAAATCAGTCGCTTCGGGTTCCTCGACATTCAGATCGCGCTGTGCTAGTACAGCTACAAAGCGATTGGTTTCGTAAGCCTTATTGATTGCCTTGATGGAGCGGTCACGGCCCACCGTGATCGGCACCACGATATTGGGAAAGAGAACAGTATTTTTTAGCGCGAGCACAGGGAGCACCTCCGGATAGGACTCATCCGGGTCGGCCTCTTCCTCATCTTCGAAGGGCAACATAGGAAGAAAATCCGCTTCATCCTCAAACCCGCGATGGGCAAAAAAGTCTTCGAACATATTCATTGGTAATTAGTGCAGTCAGTTATGCCAACCAAGTCTATGAAAAAAATAACCTTTTTTTGATCGACAAAATGACGGTATTTTGGGGCATAATAACCCGTTTTTTCTACGGCAAAGTTTATGCCATAGCCAAAGCAGACAAAAGTACGGCCTTTTTCCCGTCAAAACGTCATGTATGGGTGTAAAAAACCGACAAAACGCCGTTTTTGCAGCGAGTTCGTCCTACGTTCACTGCCAGGCAGACACAGGCTGACGTAAAATTGTCCCAACTCCGGTCTACCGGGTTATTGTTAATTGATAATGAATGCTCTATGTCACTGCATTTATCCGTACTTATTACTACCTACAACGAGCGCACGCAGCTGCCTGCACTGCTGGCAGACATCCGGGGCTGGGCCGATGATATACTGGTTGTCGACTCTTTCAGTACCGATGGTACTGCCGAGTATGCGCGTACACAGGAGGTGCGGGTACTGCAGCGATCCTACCAAGGACCTTCCGACCAGAAAAACTGGGCCATCCCGCAAATGCTGCACCCTTGGGTACTCATTCTGGACGCCGATGAACGGCTGAGTCCGGCTTTGCGCACTGACATTGAACGCATACTTGCGCAACCCCGACCAACGGCCGATGGTTACTGGATTCCAAGACGCAACTATTTCATGGGCAGGCGTATCCGCTATAGTGGTTGGCAGGGAGATGCCGTTATAAGGCTTATTCGCCGCGACCGATGCCGCTACGATGACAAGCAGGTACATGAAGAAATTGACCAGCAGGGTCGCACAATAGGCCGGCTCAACGGTTGGCTTGACCACTACACCTTCAAAGATTCAGCGCATTTTCTGGCCAAAATGGAGCGCTACGCAGTTTGGTCGGCGCAGGATCATGCCGCCAAGACCCGCAGCATTGGCTTTTTTCAGCTGGCCATCAAGCCCGCCTTTCGATTTTTCAAGCACTACGTGCTACAGCAAGGATTTCGCGACGGTCGGGTGGGATTTATCATCAGCGCCATTATGGCCTGGGGTGTATTTTTGCGTTATGTAAAAATGCTGGAAATCCGGCAGTCAATTCAATAACCTCCAATCATGAAAGTAGAACACATCGGTATTGCCGTCAACAACCTGGCCAACGCCAACGATTTATTTACAAGCCTGCTGGGTATTACCCCCTACAAGGAAGAATCCGTGGCCTCAGAGCATGTGACTACCAGCTTCTTTATGGCTGGACAGACCAAGATTGAGCTACTCGAAGCCACTTCGCCCGAAAGCGCCATCGCACGACATATTGAAAAAAGAGGAGAAGGCATACACCACATTGCCTTTGAAGTAGAGGACATCCATGCCGAGATGAGTCGGCTACGGGCGGCAGGTTTCCAGCTGCTCAACGAAACGCCCAAACGGGGAGCAGACAACAAGCTTGTATGCTTTGTACACCCCAAATCAGCACAGGGAGTTCTCGTAGAGCTTTGCCAGACCATACGCGAAGAGAATGGCGCTGCTTAAAGGTTCGGGCACCCAAACACGTGTACTCGCACAACTTTGCCAGACCTTACGCGGAGAGAGCTAGCCTCCGGCGGCCAATATGCGCAGTCCGTCATAAGCTGCATACACACCAGGCGGCAAGCTTCGCTGCAGTTCCTCATGCAAGCCGATGCGGTGGCTCATGTGGGTAAGATACGCCCGCCTGGGTTTTATGCGCTCGATCAGCGACAGCGCCTGCCGAAGAATCAGGTGGCTAAAATGCTCGGGCTCTAGCTGCAAAGCACTGATGACCAGCACATCCAGGCCTTGTAGTTTGCTCATTTCTTCTTCCGGTATAGCCTTGACATCCGTAAGATAGGCCAACTCATAGACACGAAAACCCAGAATAGACAGATTGCCATGCAAGATGTTGACGGGCAGCACCGGTACCCCTGCCGCCACAAAAGCCTCTCCCCCGACAATGGTATGCAGCTGTATCGAGGGCGCCCCGGGATAAGGATCATCATCAAAAGCATAAGCAAATCGGTGCCGCAGCTCTTTACCCACTTCTGCCGTGCAGTAGAGGGGCATGTTTTCCTTTTGGAAAAAATTGTAAGGGCGCACTTCATCCAACCCAATCACGTGATCGTTGTGCTGATGCGTAACCAGGATACCATCGAGGCGCGGGGGGCAGGCGCTGAGCATCTGCTGCCTGAAGTCAGGCCCTATATCAATAGCCAAATACTTACCCTCGACAGCCAGCAGCGCTGCCGTCCGCAGACGGCGGTTTCTGCTGTCTGCAGACGTACACACAGCACAGCGGCAATTCAGCACTGGTACTCCCTGTGACGTCCCTGTCCCCAAAAAGGTAAGTTCAACTGCTCCCATTGGCTGCAAACATCGTAAAAAATACCAAGAATGGAGCAATTTTACTTTTGGCTTTCTCGGCACCCTGCTTGTTTTGGCGGCAGCTGCCGCCAAAACAAGCGCCTAGCCGGCCGCCAACATTCCGTTGTTACGCAGAATAGTTGCCGCCTCCTCTGCAAATGCTTCCTGCACGTAGAGTGTAGCTTCGCCCAGCATGGGTAGCACCGAATCCGGTTTGTTGACAATGTGACTCGCGACGCCCTCCTGTTTGAGGATATCCTCTGCCAATTTGGCCTGCATCAGGTCATCTGAAGCAAATACTTTTACCCATCCTTCCATGGCACTTTTTTTGGTGAAAATTATAGCATACAGACAATATAAATCATTTTCATGACAATTGCCCGATTTGTGCACAGCAAATTAGTCAATAATTTTTAGGTAATATGTGATTACTTGCACGTAATATTGTTGTGCAAATCAATCATCACACAGGATGCACAACGACGATGACCTCAGCTACATACTCAACCACTTGGGAGAGGAGCGCGACAATTATTTTCAGGCGGTAGCGCCGGCTATTATACAGTCGAGCAACTTCGTCTTCAACGACCTGACAGATTTTAGGCATAAATTTGCATCCGAATACGACCAGCACGTATATACCCGGGGCAACAACCCCACGGTAGCCATCCTTCGCAAGAAACTGGCCGCCCTCGAGGGGACTGAAGATTGCCTTGTTTTCAGCAGCGGCGCAGCGGCCATAGCAGCGGCCGTTATGAGCCAGGTAGCTGCCGGCGACCATATTGTATGCGTATCATCGCCCTACACTTGGACCCGATTGTTGCTGAGTGAGTACCTGACCAAGTTTGGCGTCAGCACTACCTTTGTCGATGGTAGAGAGCTCAGCAAGCTCGAAGCTGCCCTACTCGACAATACGCGTCTGTTGTACCTGGAAAGCCCCAACAGCATGACCTTTGAGCTCCAGGACCTGGCTGGCTGCGCTGCACTGGCCAAGGCGCGCGGCATTGTCACCGCCATCGACAACAGCCACTGCTCTCCTTTGTTCCAACAACCGCACCGACTGGGGATTGATCTGGTTATTCACTCAGCTACCAAATACCTCAATGGACACAGCGATGTGGTGGCAGGCGTTGTGTGTGGCAGCCGCCAGCTACTTTCCTCCGTTTTTGGCGGAGCCTACATGACACTCGGAGCAGTTATCAGTCCGCACGATGCTGCCCTCATCATTCGGGGTCTACGCACGCTCCCCCTGCGAATGCAGCGCAGCCACGAAAGTGCATTGCGGGTTGCCCGCTGGCTGGAGCAGCAGCCTGCGGTAGCGCGCGTACTACACCCCCTGCTGCCCTCCTTCCCGCAATACACACTGGCAAAGCAGCAGATGACTGGTAATGGCGGACTCTTCTCTGTATATTTTCATGCTGACACACAACTAAAGATGGAAAGCTTTGTCAACCGACTTCGTCGGTTTCTGATGGCTGTCAGCTGGGGTGGACATGAATCGCTGATTATGCCCATGGTAGGCTTTTATGATGTTCCTGGCAGGCCCAACAGTAGCCAGCCCTACCAGCTCGTACGTTTTTATATCGGCCTTGAAGATCCCGACTGGCTCATAGAAGATTTGGCCCAAGCGCTGGAAGCGCTGGGCTAGTGCCGCTGCTTGGTTTTTTTTAAAAAAACACCCCCCACGCCTTATAAGTCGCGCCGCTCCCAATAATTCTGATCTTCTACCTCCTCCAGGATTGTGAGGTAGTTGGCGTAGCGCAGCTCGCTGATCTCTTCTGCTGCCAGCGCCGCCTTGACGGCGCAGCCAGGTTCGTTGCGATGCAGACAGTTGCCCCCGAAGCGACAATCCTCCGACAGCACAAAAAATTCGCGGAAATTATGTGCTACATCCTGGGGCTTCAGGTAATTAAATGACAGCAGTTTGATGCCCGGAGTGTCGATGATGCTACCACCAAAATCCAACGGAAAAAGTTCTGCAAAGGTCGTAGTATGCTGCCCTTTGCCCGAATAGTCACTTAGCTCGTGCGTCCGCAATTCCAGCTGAGGCTGCAGGCGATTGATGAGGCTGGACTTGCCGACCCCCGACTGTCCACTCACGAGCGTTGTTTTGTTGGCGAGTTTTTCGCGCAGCTGCCCCAAGCCTTCACCCGTAAAAGCCGACACCATCAGCAGTTCGTAGCCGATAGTGCCATAGATATTATTGAGTCCCTCAAATACGAGCCGATCCTCCGCTGTGTAGCGGTCAGCCTTATTGAACACAATGATGACAGGGATGCTGAAAGGTTCTGTCATAAGTAGAAACCGATCGATGAAACCCGGCTTGAGGTTGGGCTCCACGACCGTCACCAGCAGGACTGCCTGATCGATGTTGCTGGCCAGCAGGTGCAGGTCGTGTTTGCGACGGGGCGACTGCCTGACCACGTAGTTGGTGCGGGGCTCTATTTGTTGGATACTGCCGACAGGGCCCTCGTCGCCCACTGTCAGCTGAATCTGTACCCGGTCGCCCACCGCCAGCGGGTTGGTAAAACGAATACCCTCGGTACGAAATTTGCCCACTATGCGGCAGGGGATTACAGCTGCCTCATCATCGAGGCGCACCTGATACCAGCTACCTGTTGATTTTATGACGGTTCCTGTTTTCAAGATATATTTTTTGCTAAACGGTGACAGCAGCGGGCCTGAAGACCAGCCTGCCGAGAAGGTAAAGATAAACAGCCTGTCGCAGACCACAGCCCTCTAACCGCCGGGGGGTGCAAAAAAGTTCCCGCCAGCTGTGCCTGCTGGCGCTGGATTTGCAGAAGTCCAAGGGGGAAAACACGTATCTTTGCCCACAAAATCGCATAGTATGTACACAGCGGAGGAGCAGAAAGACCTGTATGCATTGTCAAAAAAATACCTGACGGCCGACGATGCTGTATGGGCTGCCACGCCTGCGGCGCAGGCAGCGGCCTTGCGCAAGCTGCTCGTTTTCCACGAATGGCGTTACTACGTGTGCAATGATCCGCTGTTGTCGGACTATGAGTATGACCAGCTTTATGCCCGACTACAGCAGCTGGAAGCCGCACATCCCGAGTTGGTCTGTGCCGACAGTCCCACACAGCGGGTATCCAGCGACCTCACCGACACATTTGCCTCCGTGGCCCACCTGTCGCCTATGCTGTCGCTTGGCAACAGCTACGACCTTGGCGATCTGGAAGAGTTCGACCAGCAACTCAAGCGCATGCTCAATATGCCGCTGACAGAAACCATAACGTACGCTGTAGAGCCCAAATTTGATGGTGGTTCCATCGCATTGGTCTATGAGAACGATCTGCTGGTGCGTGCCGCCACGCGCGGTAATGGCAGTGAAGGCGAAGAGATTACTGCAAATGCACGCGTGCTGCACTCCATTCCGCTGCGCGCACCTTTCAGCAAGCTAGGTATCAGGCGGGTTGAGCTGCGGGGTGAAGTGGTTATCCGAAAAGACATTTTTGCGCGTATCAACGAGGAGCGGGCCGATGCCGGCCTCACCCTTTTTGCCAACCCCCGTAACACAGCCACCGGCGGGCTGCGCATGAAAGACCCGCGCGAAGTGGCTGTCAGAGGGCTCGAAGCCTTTGTATATACCCTTGGCTATGCAGAAGACACCAATGGACAGCCCGCTTCGGACCGGTTTGCCACCCATCGCGAAAGCCTTGATGCCCTGGCATCGCTGGGCTTCAAAGTTCCGGAAGACCAACAAGAGAGGCGCATTTGCCATGGAATGCATCAGGTAATGGATTTCATCGGTCTGTGGGAAAAAAGGCGCGAATCCTACCCCTACGAGATTGACGGTATGGTCATCAAAGTAAATGAGCTCAACCTGCAGGAGCGGGCGGGCTACACAGCTCACCACCCTCGTTGGGCCATTGCCTACAAATTTGCAGCGCGGCAGGCCACCACCACCCTGCTGCACGTAGAGTATCAGGTAGGCAAAACCGGGGCCATCACGCCGGTTGCCAAAGTAAAGACGGTACCACTGGCGGGCGTACGCATCAGCTCTATCTCCCTGCACAATGAAGATTTCATCCGCGAGAAGGACTTGCGACTGGGGGATCAGGTACTAATTGAGCGGGCGGGAGATGTAATTCCTTATATTGTTAAACCGCTGGAAGAGTTGCGCGACGGCTCAGAAGAGCCCATCGTATGGCCCACCTTTTGCCCTGTCAATGATACCGACAGCCCGGTAGCACTGCTGCGCCCCCAGGGAGAAGCTGCCTGGCGCTGCCCCCGATGCGTGTGCGGTGCGCAGCACCTGCAACGCATCATTTTTCACGTCAGTAAAAATGCTATGGATATTGAAGGATTGGGCAAGCAGATTGTCGAGCGCTTTTTTGCGCTGGGCTGGCTGCGCAATCTGGCAGACGTGTACCGGCTTGACTACGATAAAATTGCTACTTTGGAGGGTTTTGGGCAAAAATCAGCTGCCAATCTGCAGGCGTCAGTAGAAAAAGCTAAGCGCAATCCTGTCTGGCGACTTTTACACAGCCTCAGCATTCACCAAATGGGGCAGCGCGCCAGCAAGCTGCTGGCCGCTGAAATTGGCCATGTACTGGAACTGGCTACGTGGGATGAAGATAAATTTTTACATATCAAAGACATTGGTCCCACCCTGGCACAAAATACCATGGCGTTTTTTCAGGATGCCACCAACATGGCATTGTTGCGGGAAATGGAAGCACTGGGTGTCAATATGCTGCCTACCGAAGACGATAAGCCCCCCATGCAGGCTACTTCCGGCCCCTTTTTGGGAAAATCCATACTGTTTACAGGTACCTTGCTGCAAATGAGCCGGAAAGAGGCGCAGGAGAAAGCAGCGGCAGCAGGAGCCAGAAATGTGAGCGCTGTGAGCAGCCATCTCGATATACTGGTCGTGGGGGAAAAAGCGGGCTCTAAGCTAAAAAAAGCACAGGCGCTCGGAAGCGTTCTGATCCTCACAGAAGAGGAGTTTCTGCAGGCCATTCAGGCTATATGAGCAATGCCGGCAGGGAGCCTCGCTCCCTGCCGGTAAGTATTTATTAGCTTTTTGCGAAAGCAGCCTCCACAATAGCTGCCTGCTGCTGGTCGTGTATTTTCTTGAAGCCTGTGGCAGGAGAAGCACTGGCACGTCGCGAAATAACCCTGAGCGGAATCTGAAGCCCCATCTCCTCGCTCAAATTCATCGACTGTATATACTGCCAGGCGCCCATGTTGGCGGGTTCTTCCTGTGCCCAGCAATATTCCGCCTCGCTGTACTTTTGCGCGATGGCCTTTAGCTGCTTGGCCGGGAAAGGATACAATTGCTCGACCCGTACCACTGCCACATCGGTATGCTCTCCTTCGCGTTTGCGCTGTAACAAATCAAAATACACTTTACCCGTACAAAAGACGACTCTGCGGATTTTTTTGCCACTGCGTGCACCGACAGCCGCGTCATCAATAACTTCCTGGAAAGCCGTTCCTTCTGTAAACTCTTCGAATGTGCTCACACATTCAGGATGTCGCAGCAATGACTTGGGCGACATGACCACCAACGGCTTGCGGAAAGGCCGAGCCAGCTGGCGACGCATGAGGTGGAAAAAGTTGGCCGGCGTGGTGCAGTTGGCCACTGTCATGTTGTATTCTGCACACAACTGCAGGTAGCGCTCGAGGCGGGCACTCGAATGCTCAGGTCCCTGCCCTTCGTAACCGTGCGGCAGCAACATCACCAGTCCGCTCATGCGCTGCCACTTGCTTTCGCTGGAAGAGATAAACTGGTCCATGATCGTTTGTGCTCCGTTGGAGAAGTCACCAAACTGTGCTTCCCAGATCACCAAAGTATCGGGATTGGCAAGACTGTAACCATATTCAAAGCCCAATACAGCAAACTCCGACAGCAAGGAGTTGTAAATACGGAAAAGTCCTTGGTCAGCCGAGAGGCGGCTTAACCGGTTGTAAGGCTCGTAGTTATTGGCATCCCGGAGTACAGCGTGGCGGTGGCTGAAGGTACCCCGTCTGACATCCTGACCGCTCATGCGCACATCTTTGCCCTCCATCAGTATAGAGCCATAGGCCAACAGTTCGCCCATAGACCAGTCGTACTGATTTTGCTCAATCTGCTTGTCCTTACCTTTGAGCAGGCGGTTGACCTTTGACAGCGGTGTAAAGTCTTCCGGAATACTTTGCAAAGTACTCACAATATGCCGAAGTCTATCTGCTTCGACGCCAGTAGGCGGAGATGTTTCAAAATCGCGTGGGTCTGCTGTTTTCTTGAGCTGCCGCCAAGCCTGTTCTGCTTCCTGATAGGTATACGGCAGCGGTTTTTCGCGTACCTGATCGAGACGTGCCTGCAATAGGTTCCAGAAATTCTGCTCAAGCTCATCTGCCATCGCTTTTTCCAGGTCACCCCGCTTGATTAGCTCATGGGTATATACTTCCCGTGGATCAGGGTGATTATTAATGAGAGCGTACATCTCAGGCTGAGTAAACTGTGGATCATCACCCTCGTTGTGTCCGTGTTTGCGATAGCACACGATATCAATAAATACGTCGCTATCGAATGCCTGCCGATACTGAACAGCCATCTCACAGGCAAACACCACCGCTTCCGGATCATCGCCATTGACGTGAAAGACGGGTGCCTGTACTACCCCGGCGACACCAGTGCTGTAGGTAGAGGAACGTGCGTCGTCAAAATCAGTCGTAAAACCTACCTGGTTATTGATGACAAGATGGATCGTTCCCCCTGTCTTATAGCCTTCCAGCTGGCTCATCTGCACCGTTTCAAATACAACACCCTGGCCGGCAACGGCAGCATCTCCATGGATGAGGATGGGCAGGATCTTGTCATAGTCGCTACCGTAGAGAATATCTGCCTTGGCACGGGCGAAACCCTCTACAACCGGATTAACTGCCTCGAGGTGTGAAGGGTTGGGTACCAGTTTGAGGTGCACCAGTTTGCCGGCCGTAGTTTCCACTTGGCTTGAAAAGCCCAGATGGTACTTTACGTCCCCGTCGCCAAAGCTAAGATCCGGCACGGCCATACCTTCAAACTCATTAAATATCTGCTCATACGTTTTACCCATGATGTTGGCAAGCACGTTGAGACGCCCGCGGTGTGCCATCCCGATGATGATTTCCTCCGCTTTATTTTTAGCAGCTTCATTGATGAGCGCATCCAGTGCGACGATGGTATTCTCTCCTCCTTCCAGTGAAAATCGTTTTTGTGCGAGATACTTCGTATGAAGGAAGCGCTCGAACATGGTAGCGCCGTTGAGTTTTTCAAGAATGCGGCGCTTTTTTACCAGATCGATACCAAACTGCTTGGAAGGCTGTATTTGCTCGATTCTGCTTCGAAGCCAGCGGCGCTTCTCGCGATCAGCGATGTGGTGATACTCAAAGCCGACATTTCCTGCGTATACCTCTTTCATGCGACCAATAATCTGGCGCAACGTGGCATTTTCAAGTCCGATCTCGTGTCCTGCAAAAAAAACCTGATCGAGATGTGCATCACTCAGACCATAGTTTTCCAGCTCGAGCATGGGCCGGCGATCCCGGCGAGGCTTTAAAGGGTTGGTTGTTGAGAGCAGGTGGCCACGATCGCGGAAAGCTTTTATCAGCGCTAAAACGCGCAGCTCGTTGATCATATGCTCTTTGTCCGTTGCTATTTCCGCAGGAACCTGCCCGTTGCTTTTAACGGCAAAATCAAATCCCTGAAAGAAAGAGCGCCAACTTGGCTCTGTTTGCTCAGGATTTTGCAGATACTGCTCATACAACTGCTCTATATATGCCGGATGGGCATTTGCAAGAAACGAAAAATCACTCATGACAGCTGTCTTTATTTAGACTTGTAAGAACATGTTTTTGAGGGAAACAACCGCCCGACCGCAAAAGTTACTCCTCGCAAGGATAAAAACCTGGAGGATTTTTTCTGGGTGTGGCGTCTATTAATCATTACGCAAAGTTGCAATTTTTTCCCTTTCTCTTCAGGCATTTCGGGAATTCAGGTGCAGAAAACCGCTATTGACTGAATACAGCCTTCTGGCGTAGACACCCTTTTAATTGGATCTCCAGAAAAAAGGTGTAAATAAAACCAATATGGTAAACAGCTCAAGACGCCCGAGCAACATAAGAAAGCTAAGAACCCATTTCACTTCCGGCGCAAGCCAGCTAAAGTTATCAACAGGGCCTACACCCCCGATGCCCGGGCCTACATTGCCCAGACAGGTCGCCGTAGCGCCGATAGCGGTCAGAAAATCGAGCCCCATAAATGACAGTACAACAGAACCCGCCAGAAAGGTAATCAGGTAAACAAGCAAAAATATGATGATATGTGTGATAATGCGACCACGTACATTTTGACCGTCGAGTTTGAGCGAAACGATCGCTTGCGGGTGCAGAAGTCGTTTGAATTCCAGATATGAATTTTTAATAAACACCAGATGTCTGATCATTTTTATCCCCCCTGAAGTAGAGCCTGCACAGCCTCCTACAAACAGCAGGATAAATATGAGCATAGTGACACCGGTTCCCCAACCTGTATAATCGGCAGTCACAAACCCAGTGGTTGTCATGACCGATACAACCTGAAAGGCACTGTCGCGAAAGGCTTTTTCCCAGGTTTCAGCACCTGATGCTTTCACAAATAAAGCAATAAATACACTAAAAAAAATCACTGTGGCGAGATAAGCCCTAAATTCGTCACTTGCCCACACACGACTGAACCGCCCCTTCAATGCCAAGTAATTGATGGTAAAATTATTACCCGCTAAAAACATAAACACAATTACGGTATACTGTATAAATGGAGACGGATAGGCCGCCATGCTGCTGTTTTTGGTGGAAAAACCGCCCGTAGAAACTGTGGCCATCGCGTGGTTGATGGACTCGTAGAAGGTCATTCCCCCTGCACACAGTAGCCCTACCAGCACCACGGTCATACCTACATAAATAAGCCAAAGCCGCTTGGCTGTCTCGCTGATCCGCGGGTGAAGCTTATCACTCGTTGGCCCGGGCGATTCAGCCACAAACAGCTCCACGCCGCCTATACCCAATAACGGAAAAATAGCCACGGTGAATACGATGATCCCCATTCCGCCAATCCACTGCGTCAGGCTTCTCCAATAGAGTATTCCTTGCGGTACGGCTTCTATATCACTAATGACGCTGGCGCCAGTGGTCGTGGTTCCTGAGACGACCTCAAAAAAGGCATCGGCTAAAGAATTGAGGGCTCCGCTCATTAGGTAAGGCAATGTACCCAAGAGTGCGACCACTACCCAACCCAGAGTAACTATAAGATAACCCTCCCTTTTGGCTATATGCATAGAGCCTGTGGGAACCAAGAACCAAGCGAATAATCCGCCAGCAATACAAATCAGGCCTGACCATAGCAACGCCTGCCAATCATCGCTCTGAAAATACCAGGATATTGGGAGACCTGTCAGCATCATAATCCCCAACAGGAACACCAAGATACCAAGAATGCGAAATACCGGACGAAAATTGATCATAGCCATTAGCGGAACAATTGGTCGAGCTTACTAATTGCCTCCGGCAAAGCGAAGATGATTACTTTATCGTCCAGCTGCAACTGAAAATTGCCGTCTGGTATAAGACTTTCCTCACCGCGAATCACCCCGCCAATGAGTGCAGTTGCAGGGAATTTAATGTCTCGAATGGGCTTCCTTGTCAGATGGTTATCTTTGTGTACTACATACTCAATTACTTCTGCTTCAACACCATGTAAACCTGTAATGGCCTCTACTCGACCCTGACGCACGTAGCGGAAGATATTGTTGGCAGCTATCAATTTCTTGTTGATCAAGGTATCGACGCCAATATTTTGGGAGATGAAAGTGTATTCTTTGCTCTCTACCTGCGCGATGGTTTTATATACCCCATGGTTCTTGGCAGTCAGGCAGGCAATAATATTTGTCTCCGAGTTTTCGGTAAGTGCGATGAAGGCATTCATATTGTTAAGTCCTTCCGCCTCGAGTATATCTATATTGCTGAAGTCAGCCTGAATAATGAGCGTATTGTTGAGCAACTCGCTCAGTTCCTTACAACGTTGTTTATCCTTTTCAATCAGCGTGACACTGTAGTCCCTTTCAAGGCGCTGGGCGGTCATGAGTCCCTGCTCTGTTCCGCCGAGAATCATGATACGCTTAATATTCACCTGCTTTTTACCCACAATTTCCTGGATTTTTTCCATCCGGTCTTTGCGGGTGATAAAGTAAATATGATCACTTCGCCTAAGGACAGTATCCCCACGAGGGATTATGGTGCGATGTCCCCGAAGGATAGCTATCGGACGCAGATCGACTTCACCGCCGTAGCGGTGAAGGTCGGTGAGCTTTACATCTACGAGCGGAGAGTATTCGTCGAGAGTAATGCCCACCAAGCTAATTTTACCCTCTTCAAACTCGAAAATATCCGTAAACGTACACTGCTTGACTAACCGGCAGATTTCTTCAGCGGCCAGCTGCCGGGGCGAGATTAAGTTGTCGACGCCGAGCTCCCGAAAAATTTCACGCTGGTTGGGATAGAGATACTCCTGGTTGCTGACCCTGGCAATGGTCTGTTTCGCCCCCATTTTTTTGGCCAGAATGGCCGTGAGCAAGTTGGTTTTTTCTAGTGTAGTCACCGCCAGTACCAAGTCGGCCTTGGCAGCACCGGCATTGGTGAGTACTTCCATGGAAGTGGCATCGCCTCGAAGAGGCATGATATCCAGGCGGGTTTTGGCATATTCCAGTACGTCCGAATTGTTGTCAATCAGAACGATATCCTGATTTTCATAACTCAACAGCTGTGCCAGGTGGAAGCCCACATCACCGGCACCGGCAATGATAATTTTCATTTTGCTGCATTTTAGCTGTTCTGAAGCCGCAGTTCGCCTCTTCATTCGTTGTATATGCAAGCATTCAAACAGCGACGCAAATTTCTAAACCTTTGCCCGTATTAGCTAAATAAAAGCCTAATTTTCGCAACTTTAGCTCAAAATATTCTGTTGATGCGTCTAATCTGACATAAGTAGTGATGAAAATACTCATGGTTTGTTTGGGAAATATCTGCCGAAGCCCCTTAGCAGAAGGCATTATGCGACATAAAATCCAGCAGCGACAACTGGAAGGTTGGATAGTTGATTCAGCAGGTACAGGCAATTGGCACAGCGGAGAACTTCCCGATCAGCGATCCATAGCAACGGCGCGTAAGTACGCCATTGATATTAGCGATCAGCGTGCCCGACAGTTTCAGCCTGCGGATTTCGACCGATTTGATCTCATTCTGGCCATGGACAAAAGTAATTTCCAAGACTTGCTGTCACTGGCTACCAATGATGAGCATCGGTCAAAGGTGAATCTGATACTTTCCGTTGCTTATCCGGGAAGCCATGAACAGGTGCCGGATCCATACTGGGACAACAACGGCTTTGAGCCTGTCTTTCGACTGCTAGATGAGGCCTGTGAAGAAATCCTTGAGCAGATACTCAGCAATCAGCAGCACGAGGTGTCCGCCTGATGAATGACAATCCTGCATTTCGCACCTATTTAAACTGTTCAAGGATGTTTTTTGGCAGCAGTAGCTGCCAAAAAACATTAAAGCTTTTCGGAGATGCTCTTTTAGCGGTAGCTACCGCTAAAAGAGCATACCGAACCTATTTTACATTTTTGATTTTTCCCCCAAAGCCCCCGAAACGTAGATTTAGATTTTGCTCCCGCAGAGGGCTACAAAATATTCACAAGGCAACCCCTTGATAAACACCTGTGTTTGAAGCCGCTACTTCACGCTTTTCTGAAAGGCCGTAAGTGCGCATACCTTCCTGATTATCCTTGACTTCATGAACTTGTCGCAGGTAAAAAACACCTGCTGTCTCTGCCAGATTTTCCTTGATTTGCCCCCTGTGCAGTTTTTCATATGTGGAATAATCAATTGCTCTGCGCTGCGCCAGACGGCTTGAGAGTTGGAAACCGGCAGTCACCGACCTCCATTCAGGTTGCAACAACCCTATGAACACTTTACTCTTAGATCCACTCCCATAAGCAAAACAACCTACAGAAGCATTATCCTTCAGTGTATCATCTGCCAGCCCCGCTTCCAATAAGCTCATAATTGACAAGAACAACGAGCCCGTATACAGATTGCCCATTAGAGAAGAAGCACGCTCCCCATTTTCGATACGCTGATTGACAAACTGCCGATATGCCGTCGTCTTGGTCACCGCCTTTACCATATTGGCCCACTCAGGACTTCCTTCTGCGGCAACTGCCATCCCTGTTTGTTCTTCCAGCAAAGCCGAATCGCCTGAAGCAATCGTCTCCAGTAAAAATATTTCTCCAAACATACGCCTTGCCTGATAGGCATAGGGAAGGTGGAAAGCCAACCGATCGCATCCGACTGCTACAGGCGCTGTCGTATCCAGAGAATTTTTGTACTTATAGTCTTGAAGCGCCTCCCGGATGCGCTGCTGATAGCAGTCATTGGAGTAAGGGCCATCAAAAACAGGCGTGGAGCGATGCAGCTGAAGCACCGCCTCATTGCTGTCCAATACGCCTTGAACGCTTATTGTCTGGTCGAGTTTGGCCAACATCGACTCAATATCCACGTGATTGCGGTCGGCCAGCTGAAGTATTTCGGCAACCAGTTCGTGCTTGTAGACTTTGCGCAGTGGTTTGAAAAAATCAAAGACCGGCCGCGTGGCAACCCCCCACTCACCCTCGAAACGCATCAACCTTGGATTGGCCTTAACCAGCAGCGCAATGGCACCTGCTCCCTGCGTATACTCCCCACCGGAGCCAAGTTCATACTTCGCCACATCGCTCGCAACTACAATGCCTATACGTCGATTGTCTGCGCGAACCCAGTCTAGCGTATTCTGCAGCGCATCCACGGCTCCGATACAAGCAAAAGTGAGGTCGACTACATCGCAATGCAACAGACAATCATCCCCATAAGTATTTGACAACAAACTACTAAGCATCTCCAATGCAAAGGTAGCTGTTGGCTTGGCTCCGTCAAGTGCACTTTCTGTTCCGAGATAGATACGTCCTATATCATTGGGATTAAGATGATTTTGCCGGATGAGCGAAAGAACTGCATTGGCCATCATAGTAGCAGCATCTTCCCTGACATCCGGTAAGGACATGGCAGTGAGGCCCAGCCCCTGATTTAGCTTGGCATATTCCAGATTGCGGGCATCGGCCAACGATTCAATCGGGAGATACAGTTGTGGAATGTATACCGCCATATCATCGATGCCTACGGCTGTAGCTTGCAGATGCATAACCATTATTTTTATCAAATCGAGGGAAAACAAAAATCTACTGATTGATTGCGCCCGTCAGCGGCACGTATGGTTGCCAACCTGCGGATAACAGGGAGTTTTAACCTCAGAAGACCGCCACAAGCGCGCTGCAAAAATAAGCCAGCTGGTTTTTTTTGCAGAATATACAGGCTCTTTAAACAGCATTGTTTGTCTTAGGTTCAAAACAAAAAACGCTTCCCACTAAAAAAGAGCGATTTATTTGTGCTGTTTGCTACGCTGAGCTTACAGGACAGCTGATGGCGCAGACTGAGTTTACCAATTCGGACAGCCTGAAGATCTTTCAGGAAATATCATTCTCCAGTGCTGGATTGATTCCCGTCAGAATCACATTCCCTACAGCACAATGCAGACACCTTCCCGCATTGCAATATTCATTCTTGAGCTCGAGCAGCGCCTGACTGTGAAAAGCCGAGGGAACCTCTATTCCCAGGTTTTTCCAGCCCTCGATGATGACATTTTTTTCAGCAGGTATATCCTCCAGTAAGGTCAGAGCTCTTTGCTGAAATTTTTCACCTCCCTGTTGCATGCCATATAAAAAGAGCGTTGGCACAATCGCATTTACCACCAACAGATTGACCATCTCCCTGCCCAGCAACTTGGGCTGCGGCTTACTTTGCTTATCAAAAACAAAATGATCCGTCCAATAGTTAGCCAGTCGTACTGAGAGCATAGTTTCCATTTCATCCATGGTGAGTGCCGAAAGTGCATGATTCAGCAGCGTACCTCTGTGATAGACAAGCGCAGCCAGCTGCGCAATCCTGATGGTTGGAAAATTGGCCGGCCGCATGCGCATAAATTTCCACATGCCGACCGGCAGAGGTGTGAGTGAATGTTTAGCTTTTAAAAAAGTATACTCTTGCAGCAATCGCTGTGGATAGTCATCTGTGTAGCTTGCAGTAAGCAGATTGGCCTGGCCAAAAAAGAGCGCTTCCAGCTGAAGTCGACTGTGCCTGTAGCGCAACAACACATGCAGCGGCAATGAGCGCGCCAGCATTTCGAACGGCTGGGCATTGACGTGCCCCCCCAGCCCCTGCGTAAGTGTTTGGTAGAACATTTCTTCCCAATCTCCCTGCACATCTTTGAGGCGGGCAGCCAGTCTTTCCGTCCTCCGTGCCAGTCGCTCTACCAATAGGCGGTCGAGCCATGATTCACGAACCACCTCCGGTACCGAATGGATTTCATATTGGCAAGGTATCCAGCTTGCGCCCCGCATCAATCGCTGGTAACGTCCGAGCAGATCCCTTTCAATACGCTGTTTGAGCTCAAGACAAGGAATACGCATGCCAGCTTCTGTAAATACAGGACTGTCTTCTTCCAATACCACATGGAGTATCACATTGCGATAAGCTGGATCCTGTGTGTGCTTATGCGCTATCCAATCCGATGCAGCAAGATGTATTTCGACATTGCCTACCCAAATAGTATCCCCTATGCGAATGTGGGCATTGCAGAAGTCAGGTCCGGAAAGCGCACTGCGCTCTCCCCGGCGAATAATTTCAATTTCGTCTCCCATGGTTGTTTTCAAACCATGGTGATTAAAATGCCCCAGTTGCCACACATAGTGTAAAAAATCCTCTCGCATAGCGCCGCCAGTTTATTGGTTGGTATCGCTGCTGCTGCTAAGCGAATGGGAGCCAGCGACTGTATATAAGTCGCAGCAAACCGGCGTTTTCCACAAATACTTTGAAAAAAATTATATTTCTTACCACCAAGGCGGGTTGTCAACGCCCTTGGTGTTCAGTCTTACCGAAGCAGCCTTCTATCTAATGGCCGACTCGCCATTAGTAGTGTTAATCTGACTCAGTTGAGAAAGAAAACCCAGCGTCTGATCCAAACTTTTGAGTACAGAAGCGTTACGCGGCAGAGTAACCTCTTGGGCAATAAGCTGGTAGCCAGAAAAAAGAAAGTGAACAGAAGAACAAGCCTTACACAGTCGATCTACATAATGCTGTATGGACTCCCGCGCAAAAGGTTCCGTAATCATGGTAAAAATGAAATCGGGCATGCGGATATTGATTGCATCTCGCAAATCGGTGACTGAGATATCCTGACCCAAATAGATAACACGGTGCCCCCTGTTTTTCAGCAAGTAGTACATGAAGAGCAAACTGAGCTCTTGCCGTTCCCCCTCCGGTAAGAACAACATAAAAGACTGCTGGGCACCATGGGCGGAACCTGTAGGCAGCTGATCAATTGCTACAATCAGCTTCTGCCGGATCAGGTAGCTAATATAATTCTCCTGTACAGGACTAATCGACCCTGTGAGCCAAAGGATGCTCAGCTTTTCGAGAAAAGGATAGATAACCTCCTGCATACTGCGCTCAAAACCCATCTGCTGAATACTGGCATTGAATACGCGGTTGAAGCTATATTCATCCATATCTATCATGGCCAGCGTTAGTGTATCAATAGGAGTATCTCCCTGTTGTATAGACTGGTTCTCAGCGATGAGCGCTACCTGCTCAGCTATTTCCTGCCGGCTCATCCGAGCAATTTTGGATATTTTTACGCCATTGCGATTGAGAAGCGCAACATTGAGGACAAACTTGAGGTCATCATCCTCGAAATACCGGATATTGGCATCGGTCCTTTTGGGGTGAATAATCCCATAGCGCTGTTCCCAAATGCGCAGGGTATGCGCTTTGATGCCAGATAATTTTTCCAGATCACTGATGGAATAGACCGCCACGCCACTTTTTTTTTCTGTTGTGGTAATTGAGGGAGGAGTCAGCCGATGATACTCCTGATAACCACAGAATACCGCGTAAAATAAACCAGAAATCCTGAATTTGACAACACTATCAAAAAATACTTTACGACAGCCTCTGGTGACAAAGTACGGCAAACGCCTAACATAGTGAAAGAAAAAAGGTTTAAAAATTCACGGCTTATACTACCTTAGAGCCGTCATGACTAAAAGCCGACAATTTTTACCCTTGTGTTTATTCATTTTTGACTACTTTTATACGTTTTTTGTCTATACCGACATTCATTGGATGTCAGTAATATAAAACTTACGATTTATGGGCCGAATTTTTACGTATGTATTCCTGAGTGCTTTTCTGCTCTTCTCAGGATGGCAGGTGAGCGCACAAGTATCGTGCCAGTACAATCTTCAACTGTTCGACAGCTTTGGTGATGGCTGGAATGGTGCAGTCCTCACGGTAAATGTTGGTGGTACTACTACGCCCTACACACTTGTCCCGGGCGGGGGCTCCAGTTTTCAGGAGTTTACCCTGACCGTTACAGCGGGCGATACCCTTAGATTGTCTTACACACCCGGCAGCTGGGAGAATGAAGTTTCCTATTTTCTGCTCGATGGTGACGGCAACGTAGTTTTTTCGGCTGGCCCAAATCCGCCCGTAGGCGCAAATATTTTTCAGACGGTGATTATATGCCCAGCCTGTCCTGCACCGCCCGCTGCGGGTGTGTCTGTAGATAATATTCGGGCTTATTATGCAGACATCAGCTGGACACCTGCGGATCCCAACGGACAGACACTGATAGAGTATGGTCTGGCCGGGTTCGTCCCAGGGACAGGGCAACAGCGCAGCTCATCCGGTAGTTCACTGCGGCTACAACCGCTGTTGCAATATACAGACTATGAATTCTACCTACGGGCCGCCTGTGCTGGTGGCGATACCAGCCTTTATCGGGGTCCGTTCGCGTTTAAAACACGCAGGGCCTATGATGTAGGGGTGGTAGATGCCTTCGTTGAAGGAGTCGACTGTGACCTGTATGGTGTTGAAGAGATTGCGCTGGTTATGCAAAATTTTGGTGGACTTCCCCAAACTTTCATTCCCTATAATTTCACAGTCAATGGCGTTCCGGGTGGTGTCAATCAGCCACAGGATGGTTTTTTCACAGGGGTCATGGGGGTTGACAGTACCTTCCAGACAGTTTTTGAAACTACTTACAATTTTTCCACACCCGGAGAATATACCATTCAGGTGTTCACACAGCTCTCACAGGATACTAACTATGTCAACGATACATTGACCTTCTCCATTACGACAGCACCCTTTATCGATGAGCTGCCTTACTTTGAGGGATTTGAAGTTTACAACGGCGGATGGACGGTAGGTACACAGAGTCAAAATCCCAGCTGGAAGCATGGCAAACCTGCAGGAACGCTGATCTCTGCTGCTGCCAGTGGTAACAATGCCTGGGTTACTAATCTGGCAGGCAACTACAACAATGGAGAGCTGTCCTATCTAGTCTCTCCCTGCATGGATTTCTCAGGCCTGAATCAGGATCCAAGAGTTTCTTTCTCCCTGCGGGTACAGACAGAAGCCTGCTGCGATGAACTTTGGCTTGAGTCCAGTACCGACGGCGGCGAGACCTGGACAAAAGTAGGTACTTCCGGCTCTGGACTTAACTGGTACAACGACAATGTCAATCAATGGTGGGATGGCAATGGTGGCTTTACTGGCTGGGTAACTGCAGTCAATGTCCTTCAGGGGACAGCTGGTGCCGATCAGGTGCGGCTTCGGTTTGTATTCAGTAGCGACTTCTCAGTGGTTGCTGAAGGTATCGGTATAGATAATATCCTCATAAGCCCACAGGTGGCTGTTGATTTGGCTTCCGTTACGGCTCGTAATGCCGCTGGGAATTCCTGCGGTATTCCCAACGATGCGGTCACGGTCAATCTGATTAATCTCGGTACGGATACGCTCACCACCTTCTCGGTTGCTTACCAAGTTAATGGAGGTACTGTCGTCACAGAAACGGTCAATGCTACCGTCAATCCGGGTCAGACCTACCCCTACACGTTCGTTACGCCATTCAATTCCAGCGCTCCCGGAGCTTACCAGGTCGCTGTCTGGAGTAACCTGACCAACGACGGCGTGCTTTTCAATGATACAGTCACCTTCGTATTCAATTCTGCGTTGTCCTTCCCGAACTTCCAGGATTTTGAATCCGGCGCACTTCCGCCCAACTGGACATTCGACACCGATCTGTTCGTCACCAACGGACACAACAACACTTCATTTGTCCTCTACGACAACTTGTATTCCGGAGACCAGACGATGAATTTTGCTTCGCCGGCTTTCGGACCGGTGCAGGCCGGGGATGTCCTGTATTTCGAATATCGATATAGTCTGTGGTCAGCTGGCACGGCTCCGCATACGCTGAGTGGCAATGATAAACTGGAGGTGAGTATATCGACTGACTGCGGACAGAATTATACGGTGCTTTATACGATAGACGCTAATAACCATACCCCCACTGCCAGTATGACCTCAGTGAGTATCCCGCTGGACACCTACTTGGGACAAGCTGTCAAAGTTCGTTTTGTAGGTACTTGGGGCAGTGGAGACTACTGGCTTGACATTGACAACATTTTCCTCCAGCGGTGCTCTGGTCTGCAGCTTTCTGCCAATATCACGGATGCTACCGGACAGGCAGCGGGTAATGGCTCTGTCACCGTAGTCCATGGCCGCCCTACGGGTCCATTTACATACCAATGGAGCAATGGCGCAACAACAAGAACAATTACCTCCCTGAACCCTGGCATATACACCGTTACGGTGACTGACAGGTTTGGCTGTCAGGATGTATTGACAGCTGTAGTGGATGTCATGGTCAGCACTTCATTCATAGATTTGCCTTTGGGTGACATCTTGCTGGCGCCCAATCCGTCGGTTGGCAGCAGTTGGTTGAATATTGAGCTTCGTGAAACCAGCGACATCCAGATTCAGGTATTCAACGCATTGGGTCAGCAGCTGTGGCAGTCCCCGGTGATGCCAAATATTAGTCGCCTGCGGCAGGAAATACTCCTTCCGGCAGCAGCCCCCGGACTTTATTTTGTTCGTATTCAAGATACGACAGGCAAACAACAAACGATTCGCTGGATACGTCAATAATACTGTCTGAGACATCGAAATATTGTTTTTATATCATCACAACGATATACATTTAAGCGCTTCCTTCGGGGGGCGCTTTTTTTTTAGCAATGACAGCACAGCTAATTTTGAAGCGCTTTTTGGCAGCTGTCGCTGCCAAAAAGCGTTTTAGTCAATGTTTATTTTGCCGCCAAAGGCGGCAAAATGTTTTTGACATGAGCTATTGGTTAAAATACACCGTCTTGGTAAACCTTATCAAGCTTCGCACAGTTAGGCAGAAAGCAATTGTATATTACATAGTTTACAGGATGAGGCAAATGAAAATCGGCATAGTCTGTTACCCGACCTACGGGGGAAGTGGCGTCATGGCGACAGAACTAGGCTTAGGTCTGGCACGCAAAGGTCATGAAATACACTTCATCACCTATAGCCGTCCGGCAAGACTGTCGGCTTTTCAGGAAAATGTCATTTACCACGAAGTAACGCTGGAAGACTATCCACTCTTTGAGCACACCCCCTATGACACTGCCCTGGCCAGCAAATTGGTAGATGTCGTGTTATTTGAAAATCTTGATATTCTGCATGTACACTATGCCATTCCTCATGCAGCCGTTGCCTATATGGCCAAAAAAATCCTGATCACCCAAGGACGCTATGTGCCTGTAATTACCACACTTCATGGTACCGACATTACACTTGTCGGCTCCAATCCAGCTTTCGCACCTGTCGTAGCTTTTTCTATCAATAAATCAGATGGTGTCACGGCCGTTTCCAACAGCTTACGGCAGCAAACGTATGACAGCTTTGCCATTCAGCGGGATATAAAAGTCATCTATAATTTTGTCGATTTCACCCGCTTTTCAAAGACCAACAAAGACCACTTCAAAAAAGCCATTGCCCCCAATGGAGAGCGTATTCTCGTTCATACCAGTAATTTTAGGAAAGTTAAACGCATAGAAGACGCCATCTACGTATTCCAGCAGGTACTCGAAAAAATGCCTGCTAAGCTATTGCTCATTGGCGATGGTCCCGAACGTCACAACCTGGAAGAATTGTGCAGAAAGCTCGGACTATGCCATGAAGTTCGGTTTCTGGGTAAGCAGGATGCCATTGAAGAAATACTGGCCATTGCCGACCTTTTCTTAATGCCCTCTGGCAGTGAAAGCTTCGGACTTGCTGCCCTGGAAGCCATGGCTTGTGAGGTACCCGTGGTATCTACCAATGTAGGGGGGTTGCCCGAAATCAATATCCATGGCGAGACGGGTTATCTCGCTGAGGTAGGCGATATAGATACGATGGCAGCCTATGCCATTAGTATTCTCAGTCAGGAAGAAGTATTGCAAAATTTCCGCGCGGCCGCATTGGCTCAAGCCAAGCGCTTCGACTTACAGGAAATTTTACCCCAATACGAAGCATACTACCAAGAGGTGCTCGCCAATGCTGTTTTCCCGGTAGAATAACCATCTACTGCAGTGCTCTGCTCAGGTGAGCAGGCAGTATACCCTGAGCGTTGGCTGGCGGAAGTGGAAAACCCGCATACCCGGCTACTTCATCCAGTGCTTTGTATAAATGAAATGCTTGCTGTGCATAGGCAGGTGCCCATCTTTTTGCTGCGCAGTGGTCAGCTAAATAAATCTGCTCTGTCTGGCCGGGTGTCGGTACCAATATGGCTCTTTGGCCCATAGTCGCCAAATCCATTAATGTGCTGTAGCCCGACCGACAAATCAACAGGCGAGCGCTTGCCAACAGGTCTTGCAGTTCGCTACCCCCCAGATAATCCACCACCTGCACTTTACCCAGGCGATATCGCTCATTTTTTCCTGCAACTCCTCTTAGCAGCCAGGCGGACAAGCCGCTGCTGCTTAGCTGTTCCAACAACTCCTTTTCCCAGCGACTTCGGGCGGGCTCAGGTCCAGACAGCAGCGCCACGATAGGCCCCTGTGGATTATCCACTTTTTCAGTACTCGGTTTCATCCGCGAGAGCCAGCCTATGTAAGACGGCTGTCGGACAATATTACCATGCGCCAGCCGCCCTGCAAGCTGGTATCCGTCTTCTGCATAATCGGGTACCCACAAACCCTCAAAGCGCGTCAGCCACTGTTGCTGGATTTGATTGACAGTATTTTGCAACGGGCCTCCCTGAAGCTGTATATTGAGTTGGTGCGTGATAAAATAGCAGGGAAGGTCGGGTAACCAACAACCATAACGGTTATCAGACAGCACGACATCAAGCGCGTGCGCATGTCGAATATGGCGAAGCCAGTTATGTTCTGCTGCTATGGCACGAAAGATACTACCCGCCTGCAGCCCCATGTTTAGATACATGTTGCGAAAAAAGTACCGCACGTTGTAGGCTGGCATTTCCAGACACAACTGCCGCGGGCAGGCCGCACGCAGCAAATGGAGTGCACGGCCCGCACTGGCAACCACCACATCGGCACCCAATGCCTCCAGCTGCGCTACCATTGGTACTACCCTTGCAGCATGCCCAAGTCCCCAGTCGAGAGCGCACACCAGTACCCTCTTCCCGGCCAGCATCAGTCGACAATCATGGCTGTACGATCTAGTTCCTGTTGCTGTATGTTGGCTGGCAGGTCCCTGTACGCATACTGCTGGTTGCGCAGTTGTGGCACAAAACCTGCCTCCCGTATAGCATCCTGAATACCATTGGCGGTAAACCGGAATCGGGCACCGGCCGCAGAGACCACATTTTCCTCAATCATGATGGAGCCAAAATCATTCGCACCGGAATGCAGGCACACCTGTGCTATCTGCTTGCCAACCGTCAGCCAGGACGCCTGTATATTGACTACATTGGGCAGCATGATTCTGCTGAGCGCGATCATGCGGATGTATTCATCGCCAGTGACTGTGTTTCTCGCTCTTTTGAGTTTTTTGAGAATAGTGTCCTCATCCTGAAAAGGCCACGGAATAAAAGCTATGAAGCCTTTAGCATGATCGGGTTTTTCGACCTGTACCTCCCGTATTTTAACCAGATGTTCCATTCGCTCGAGATTGGTTTCGATATGCCCGAACATCATGGTAGCAGAGGTTGTAATATCCAGTTGATGAGCGGCCCGCATGACATCCAGCCACTCTTGTGCCCCGCATTTGCCCTTGCTAATCAGGCGCCGCACGCGATCGTCGAGAATTTCGGCACCAGCCCCTGGCAGACTGTCTAGTCCCGACTCTTTGAGCGCTTTCAGCACTTCATAGTGCGTAGTTTTCTCCAGTTTTGTAATGTGGGCAATCTCTGGGGGACCCAGTGCGTGCAGCTTTAAATTGGGGAAGCGCGACTTCAGCTGCCGGAATAAATCCGTATAATAGCTAAGTCCCAGATCGGGATGATGACCTCCCTGCAGCAGGAGTTGCTCACCGCCCAATGCAAAAGTTTCTTCGATCTTCTGCTCGTATTCCTCCAGCGTGGTGATGTAAGATTCGGCATGTCCCGGTCGTCGGTAGAAATTGCAGAATTTACAATTGGCGATGCATACATTGGTTGTATTAGAGTTGCGGTCTATGATCCAAGTGACAACATTGCCTGGCACCTTCTGCTGTCGGAGGGCATTGCCCACATAGGCCAGTTCGGCCGTTGAAGCCTTTTCGAGCAAAAAAACCCCTTCTTCTGCAGAGAGGAACTCATTGCGTAGTGCCCGGTGGAGCAAGTCGGAAACGTGCATACAAATTATGTTTTACGGATAATTAGTCCGGATAATTCCTGTTTAACAAACATCATACATCCCCTACAACAAAGATAAAACACCAACGGTTGCCATTCAAGTCAATTAATCAGGCGCCCTTCCAGTGGTCTGTAATTACAAGAGACAAATCGGCTGCCGCGCGAGCCCAGTATTTTTCCCTTGCACAGCATGAATTTTATAATTAGCTTTGCAGTGAGAAAAAAATTAGCAGGAGGGAGTCGCGCAAGGCTCCCTCTTTTCGTTACAGTACTACAGGCAAAATGGTTGAGGAGAAGATTTTTGATTTGCTGGAGGCCAAGTTTGCAGAACCGGACTTTACCGACTGTTTCCTGATAGAGTTGCACGTGCATACAGGTAAAAAAGTCGAAATTATTGTCGATGCAGACGAAGGCGTTACTTTCAGCCAATGTACCCAGATAAGTCGTTATGTGGAAAGTTTTCTCGACGACTCCCTGCTATTGGGGGATGATTACACCCTGGAAGTTTCTTCGCCCGGTGTAGGCCGGCCACTGAAGTTATGGCGGCAGTATCCCAGGCAAGTTGGCCGACAGCTTGAAATTACGCTGACCGACGACAGCCTGCACAGCGGCCTGCTCGTATCTGTAGGCGAAACCAGCCTAGTGCTCGAGGAGACGATTAAGCGCAAAGAAGGCAAGCGCAATATCACGGAAAAAGTCCAGCGTGACATCCCGGCCGACCACATAAAAAAAGCCATTGTCAAGGTTTCTTTCAAAGAATAGTGCCATGAATTTAGCAGAAGTCTTTTCAGAATTTAAAGACGGCAAGAACATAGACCGCCCCACAATGGTGCGGGTCATGGAAGATGTATGCCGCACACTCATCCGTAAAAAATACGGATCCGATGAAAATTTTGACGTGATTGTAAACCCGCAAAAGGGTGACATGGAGCTATGGCGCGTGCGGGAAATCGTACCTGACGGAGAAGTCACGGATGAGCGCAGTCAGGTGTCTATCTCTGAAGCCCTCACCATTGACGAAGACTACAGCGTCGGTGAGGAATGCTACGAACAGCTTTTTCTCGAGGACTTTGGCCGAAGAGCAATTATGGCTGCCCGCCAGACGCTCATTTCGCGCATCATGGAGCTCGAAAAAGATGATGTATTCAAAAAATATACGGATCGAATCGGTGAGCTCGTAGCTGGTGAAATTCATCAGGTACTCAAGCGGGAAGTGCTGGTGCTGGATGATGCCACAGGCACCGAACTAGTACTACCCAGAGCGGAGACCATTAAGGGCGACTATTTCCGCAAAGGCGATATGGTCAGGGCTGTGATCAAGGACGTTGAGATGCGTAACAACAATCCGGTCGTCATTTTATCCCGTACTGACAGTCTTTTCCTCGAAAAACTACTTGAGCAGGAAGTGCCGGAAATCGAAGACGGTCTCATCAGTGTAAAAAACATTGTGCGGCTACCCGGGGAACGTGCCAAAGTAGCAGTTGAGTCGTACGACGACCGCATCGACCCTGTTGGTGCGTGTGTGGGTATGAAGGGATCCCGGATTCATGGTATTGTCAGGGAGCTCAACAATGAAAACATTGACATCATCAACTTTACCAATAACGTAAGTCTGTACATTCAGCGTGCGCTCACTCCTGCCAAAGTTACGTCCATTGATCTGAATCAGGCCAACCAGCACGCCAATGTATACCTTGAGCCTGACCAGGTTTCACTGGCCATCGGCAAAGGGGGTACCAATATTAAGCTGGCCAGTCGGTTGACAGGTTATGAGATTGATGTTTATCGCAACAACGATGAAATTGAGATTGACGATGTAGATCTTGATGAATTCAAAGACGAGATCGACGAGTGGGTTATCGAAGCACTCAAGTCTATTGGCTGCGATACTGCCCGGAGTGTGCTGTCTCTTAGTTTGGAAGAACTCATACGCCGCTCTGACCTCGAGGAAGAAACCATTCAGCACGTCCTCAATGTGTTGGCATCAGAGTTTGAAGAATAAAACTACTCCCGGATAAGCTCCGGCTGTTTATTCCGCCAGAGAATATTTGGAATGATACTGCATCAAAAGGCTCTTTGCTGGAAGAGTCCTTTAGGGCGTCGTCACTGTAAGAATGCCACTTCACGAACTAGCACGTGAAGTGGCATTCTTACTTCGGCAGCTACCTTAGTTGACATCGCCTCACCCGATTGAACCGAAGGCGGGAACTATATGCAACATAATTTTGTAGAAAGCAGAAGGGGGTGTCTTGCTGCCAGCCGGAAAAGAATCCATACCAAGAGGCTAAATCTATCTTCAATTTGTACAAATCATTGTTTTTCTGTAAAAGAATTATTGATAACATCTTTTTACGCTTATCTTTGCTACGGATTGTACCCATAAGGAACGGCTGGTGGTTAACATATTTGCATTTTGCTGTTTTTGATGCTGTTATAAAAATCAATAGAGTCCAGGACCATAATTCATTGCCTGATCATCAGTTGCTTTCGACTAGGGTTGCCGGATGTTAAAACTTACGAATGGAGAGACGTCTAATTAAGGTCGCTACAGAGCTGAACGTTGGTTTGCATACCATTGTGGATTTTCTCAATGGTAAAGGGTTTGATATTGAAGATAAGCCCACTGCGAAGGTTACGGATGCTATGTATACCGAACTGCAGAAGGAATATCAGAAATCAGTCGACATAAAAGAGAAAGCAGACTCGCTGGTCATAGGCAACCGCCCCGGACAAGTGACTGTCCCCCCTGTTGTCAAGCGTGATACCCCGCCTGCTCCCGCTGCAAAAGCGGATGCTCCGGCTCAGCCGGAAGAAGCTCCTAAAGAGGAGCCTCGCGAAGAAAAGGCTTCGCCTCAAAAACTTAAGGTTGTTGGGAAAATTAATCTGGAGGAGCGCCTCAAAAACCGTATGCGGGGTGGGGAGGCCAATGAGCCAGCCCAGCCTGCCATTGAGAGTAAGCCCGAGCCTGCAAGTCCACCGAGCCCTGCTCCCGTGGAGATGCCCGAGCCTAAGCCTGCAGAAATACAGGCAGCGCCTAAGTCTGCCGAGATTACAAAGACTGCGCCTGAGCCTGCAGAAGTTCCTGTACCAGCGCCCGAGCCTGTCAAAGTGGCGGAGCCAAGTGCTGTACTGCATGAGCCGCCTGCTCAGGCCAAGCCTGTCGTTGTCGAGCAGTCTCCCAAACCTACTCCCAAGCCTGCAAGTTCTCCTGCACCGCAAACTGTGACAGTGACTTCGCCAGCTGCTCCTGAGGACGATGTTTATCGTGCGGAAGCGCCTGAGCTCCGAGGGCTAAAAATCCTCGGTAAGATTGAACTTGATAAGCACAGCTCGCGCGGCAGAGGCGGCAAGAAGGAGAAGGAAAAAGAAAAGCCTAAGCCAGCGCAAGCGCCGGCTGACGGAAATAAAACTGCGGCTGCTCCTCAGACAGACAGCGCTGCTGATGCCGATAATAAGCGCAAACGCAAGCGTAAGCGCAAAAAAATATCCGGAGAGGAGAATAACAGTCCCAATGCAAGACCCGCTCCTCAGGGGGGGGGTGATAGGCCGCAGCAGGCTGGCCAACAGGGCAGACAGCATAGCAGACCACCTGCCGGGCCTCCCAATCAACAGCAACCCAGAGGCCAACAGCCTCCCCGAAGAATGGAGCCGGCTCCACCAGCTTCTCAGGAAGTTAGCCAACGTGAGATTGAGGAAAAAATCAAGGCTACGATGGCTCGCCTCTCTGGCGGCGGGAAGAAAAAGCGCCAGAAGCTTCGCCGTGACAACCGTGAACGTCTGAGAGGACGGCAGGAAGAGCGCGATGCCGAAATGATGACCGATAAGCTGCAAGTAACGGAATTTATTTCCGTTCAGGAGCTTGCCAACATGATGGGTGTCCCTGCTGTAGAAGTCATCATGACTTGCATGAATTTGGGTGTGATTGTAAGTATTAACCAGCGCCTTGATGCAGAAGTCATCGAACTGGTGGCCAGTGAGTTCGGTTATGAGGTAGAATTTATCTCCGTAGAGGAACAGCTGGAAGATGAGCTAGAAGTAAAAGACGACCCGGAAGATCTGCAGCCCCGCGCTCCTATAGTAACTGTCATGGGACACGTTGACCACGGTAAGACATCGTTGCTCGACTATATCCGAAGCGCCAACGTTGTCAGCGGCGAGGCAGGTGGTATCACCCAGCACATCGGAGCTTACGAAGTTGAAGTGGGTCCTTCAAAGAAAAAAATTACCTTCCTTGATACACCTGGTCACGAGGCTTTCACAGCTATGCGTGCCCGTGGTGCTAAGATCACGGATATTGCCGTCATCATTGTCGCCGCAGACGATAGTGTGATGCCCCAAACGCGTGAGGCTATTAGCCATGCGACGGCGGCAGGAGTGCCTATTGTTTTTGCTATCAACAAGATTGACAAACCGGGTGCTAATCCGGAAAAAATCAAGCAGGATTTGGCAGCCATGAATTACCTCGTCGAATCTTGGGGGGGTAAGTACCAGTCACAAGATATCTCTGCCAAAACAGGGGAAGGTATCGAGGAATTGCTGGAAAAAATTCTGCTGGAAGCAGAGATGCTTGATTTAAAGGCCAACCCGGATCGCATTGCTACGGGTACTGTTATTGAAGCTTCCTTGGATAAGGGCCGCGGCTATGTCACCAAGCTGTTGGTACAGTCTGGCACTTTGAAAGATGGTCATGTAATTGTGGCCGGCGAATACTCCGGTCGCGTGAAGGCTATGTTCAATGAACGCAATAAGCGTATTAAGGCTGCTGGTCCATCCGCGCCTGTATTAGTTCTTGGCCTAAGCGGTGCTCCACAGGCTGGTGAGCGCTTTAAGGTCACGGAGACAGATCAGGAAGCGCGGCAGCTCGCCATGAAGAGGGCTCAGATATCCCGTGAACAGGCCAACCGTGCTACTAAGCGTATCAGCTTGGAAGAAATCGGACGCCGCCTTGCCTTGGGTAACTTTAAGGAGCTCAATATCATTGTTAAGGGTGATGTGGATGGTTCCATCGAAGCACTTAGTGACGCACTGATTAAGCTGTCTATCGAGAGTGTACAAGTAAATACCATTCATAAGGCTGTTGGTCAGATTACCGAATCTGACGTCTTGTTGGCTTCGGCCTCTGATGCTATCATCGTAGGCTTCCAGGTTCGTCCTTCGGCTAATGCCCGAAAACTGGCTGAGCGTGAAGGTGTGGAGATTAAGCTTTACTCAATCATCTACGAAGCCATCGAACAGGTTAAAGCTGCTATCGAAGGTATGTTGGAACCCACCCGGGAGGAAACAATCGTTGCTCAGGTACAGGTTCGGGATGTGTTCAAGATATCCAAAGTGGGTATTGTGGCAGGTTGCTACGTCGAAGAAGGGAAGATTGCCCGCTCAACGCACATCCGACTTATCAGAGACGGTATCGTCATCTTCCCCACGCGAGAAGGTGCCAATGGCGAGATTGAATCCCTCAAGCGCTTCAAAGACGATGTCCGCGAGGTTCGTGCAGGCATGGAATGTGGTATCACCATCAAGAATTGCAACGATATTCAGGTAGGTGACGTCATCGAGGGCTATGAAATCACGATGACTAAGCAAAAGTTAAACTAACATAGCATCTTGTTGTATAGCAAAAAAGGCACTTTCGGGTTTATCACCCCAAGGTGCCTTTTTTTTACTGCGAAGCAGTCCTGATTATTGGCAGACTTTTCTTTCTTGTTCAACAAATCTTGCTGCAAAGCAGTTGCTATTGGAACACGGTCATCGAACCTGCCTACAATAAAATTTATCTCATCAAAATTACGACCCATCATGGCTGCAAGTGCGGATATGCCTTACTTCATCAAGCCCTCCGTCAATCTCGATGCGGCTGACAAGCATAAAGCCTACCGGGAAGCACTACAGGCAATTGATGCTATACTGGAAGGCGAAAGTTGGTCAATCCTGAAAATGAGTACCATCAATTGTCTTTTGAAAACACATCTCCCCTACTACTACTGGACAGGCTTTTATCTGGTCCGGGATGGAAAACTGAGTGTAGGGCCCTATCAGGGCACATTGGGTTGCCTGCACATAACCTTCGACCGGGGTGTCTGTGGTAAGGCTGCCCGTACGGGAGAGACACAGCTTGTACAAGACACCCACGCACTTGCTGAGGGTAGCGAACACATCACCTGTGATCCTAATTCACAGTCTGAGATGGTGGTCCCTGTTATCAATAAAGAAGGAAAACTAATCGCTGTCTTTGACGTGGACAGCTCCGCAACGGGATCATTCGATGAAATTGACCAGCACTATGTTGAGCAGTTACTAGCGCGTCATTTTGCCGATGCCTTGCCATTGTAGCCATCTCATGCTGCCTTACCCCCAACAATAATGACAATCTCGCCTTTAGCCGCTCCCTCCTGCTGGTAATGTTCATACAGGGCTGACAGCGTCGTGGTCCTTATATCCTCGTAGTATTTACTGATTTCACGAGCAACGCAAGCCTGACGCTCTCCGCCACAATGCTCTATGAGCTGCTGCAGACACTTGGCGAGCCTGTGAGGCGACTCATAGAGAATAAATGTATTGGGCAGTGCAGACAGATACTGCAGACGCGTCTGTCGGCCCTTTTTATGGGGTAAAAAACCTTCAAAATGGAAGCGGTCACAGGGAAGACCTGAGGCAGCCAGTGCGGGAACAAAAGCAGTGGGTCCGGGCAGGCAACTAACCTTTACACCCGCCGCTATACACGCGCGGGTGAGTAAAAACCCCGGATCGCTAATCCCGGGAGTACCTGCGTCACTTACCAAAGCCACGCTACCCCCTTGCTGCAGCTGCTGCACCAGATACCCGATAGCAGCATGTTCGTTGTGGGCATGGTGTGCCCGCAGCGGTGTCTTGATCTCATAATGATCCAACAGCTTACGAGTGGTCCTTGTGTCCTCCGCGAGAATAAAATCCACCTCGCCAAGAATGCGGATTGCTCTGAGCGTGATATCTTCAAGATTGCCGACAGGCGTGGGCACTAAGTACAGCATACACTCAGTTCTGGGCGATAAGCTCGTAGCTGTAGGTTTCCATGATAAGATTGGCAAGTAGCTGCTTGCAGGCAGCCTCAACCTGTGCCCGTGCAGTGGTTTCATCATCGGCCTCGATGCGAAGAGAGATGTGCTTTCCTATGCGAACATCCTGTACACCCACAACATGAATAGCTCCCAGACTATGTTGAACTGCTTTACCCTGTGGATCCAGCAGTTCTTTATGTGGCATTATATTTATCTCAGCCTGAAAAATCATCCTTTATTAATTGAATTTGAAAAAATAGCGAATCACATTCAGAAAAATATAACCGAATACTAGGGGTGCCAGCGCCAGCACCCCGGCCAGCAGCAAGGACACCAATGCTGCTGCAGCAAAGATAATTCTAATCTCGTTCCCTTGCCAGCCTGCTTTTTTGAATTTAAAGCTAAACATAGGCAGCTCGCTCAACAAGAGCCAGGAAAGTACTGCAACCAAAACGTACATAAAAGCAGGCTGCGACAGCCATACACGGCTTCCCCACAAGTCATGCTGCTGCCAAAGTAGCAAACCTACCACCAGCATGGTAGCTGCAGGCGTAGGTAATCCCAGAAACTGGTCCGTCTGTCGACTGTCTATATTAAATTTAGCCAACCGCAGCGCGGATGCCCCCGTGAGTAAAAAGGCAGGCAGACCCGGCACATACACTTCTGTAGCTTCGGCGCCACTTCCATTTTGCAGCATCATATAAAGAATTAGCCCAGGTGCCAGACCAAAAGATACCATATCTGCCAGACTATCCAATTCACGACCAATGGCAGACTGGACTTTCAGCATTCTCGCAACAAAGCCATCTGCAAAATCAGCTAGGCCTCCGGCAAGCAATAGAAGAATGGCTGCGGAATAATGCTGGTACAACAAACAGACGACAGCGACACAGCCCGCCAACAAATTGGCCAGGGTGAGCGCATTGGGAATATGCTTTTTCATTGCTTGACTTATCGCCCGCTAAGATACCAAAAGAAATGCGTTTGCGTTACAATCATCCGGACAGAAGGCGCGTTACCATCGACAATCGCAGCCTTTAGCAGCATCACAGCGTTACTATGGCCATACAAAGGCCTGCGACGCACCAACAACATACGCAAATTTTCGCTGCAATACTGACCCGGCATGCCTGCTGACCATTTTACCCGATCCAAAATAATCCCGATTATAAGGCCAGCCCGGTACAAATAAACAATCAACCAAACCCAACGGCAGATTTTATTGTCTTAATAATTACAGGTTTGTCCTTATCTATAAAACACAAAAACAATCACACGCCTGCCTGCGTTCCCATGCTGAACGAAGACCGGTCTGTAGTTGAAATAAAGCCAAGGCTATGCGAAATATTTTCCTGATATTCATATTTTTCGGCATACATCTGTCGGCCTTCGCCCAGTCACCTGCCAATGATGCCTGCCAAAATGCCCTTGTGCTGACGGACCTCGAAAATTTTTGCTCTCTGTCAGGTGCCTATAGCAACGTAAACGCCACAGACGAAGGAAATACGCCCATAGCGAGCTGTTTTCTGAATACGACAGTTAGCCGGGATGTTTGGTTTCAATTTACGGCCATCGCCAATGGTCTCAGTTTGGCTATCATTGGTGACAACGATGTCAATATTTCGGGTGGTACACTCGCCAATCCCGATGTAGCTATATACAGTGGTAACTGCGGTGCGCTCACTGAGTTGGCATGCAATAACGATGGAGCCCAGGACGGGTTTGTGCAAGTTCTCAGTGATGAGTTGCAAGTTGGGGAGACTTACTTCATCCGCGTGAGTGCCGCTTTTGGCAATACCGGCACTTTTGAGTTGTGCATCAACAATTTCAATCTGGTACCTGAGCCATCGGGCGACTGCAACAATGCTGTTGTACTGTGTGACAAATCGCCCTTCACCGTCCCGCGCGTTGTGGGTGCGGGCGCTAATCCCAATGAGCTCACCGGCGTCACCTGCGGAGGTCAACCGCTTGATGAAGATGCCTCCACCTGGTACAAGTGGACCTGTGCTACCTCCGGAACCCTCACTTTCATACTCACGCCCCTCAACCCTGCCGACGATTTGGATTTCTACGTCTATGAATTACCCAATGGCATAGATAACTGTTCGGGAAAAGTGGTACGCCGGGATATGTCTTCCGGACAACAAGGCGGGCAGCCCTTTTCATTTTGGCAGCGGTGTACAGGCCAAACGGGTCTGTCAGCATCCTCTACGGACGTATCTGAACAATGTGGCTGCCCGGCAGGCAATGACAATTTTCTGGTAGCACTCAATATGGTTGCCGGTCGGAGCTACGCCTTGGTTGTCAATAATTTCAGCGAGTCAGGTGCTGGTTTTTCCATAGAATTTGGCGGGACGGGCACTTTTGTAGGCCCTACCCCCCGCTTCACAGCTACACCCTCACGCGTGTGCGTCGGAGAGTCCGTTACATTTACCGACGCTTCTACATTTACGACAGACCCCATTAACATACGTCGCTGGAATTTCGGGCAGGGTGCTTCTGTCAACCCCGTCAGTGGTTCGGGACCTTTCACTGTTTCCTACAATCGACCGGGTGTTAAGTCCATTGTACTGGAAGTCGAGACCAATCGGGGATGCATTGTTACGGAAGTTGCCACAGTCGAAGTAGTATGCTGCGATAATCACTTTACCACCTCTGCCAACATCACGGACGTCAGCTGCCCTGGCACTAATACAGGCAACATTGATTTTAGTGTCAGCAACGCCTTTGGACCCTATATTTACAGCTGGAACACAGGAGCTTCGAGTCAGGACATTACGGGTCTTGCCGCGGGCACTTACAGTCTGGCTTTAAGGGATCAGTCAGGTTGCAGAGATACGCTCACATTTTCGGTTGACAGCCCGCCGCCCTATGATTTTGATACCTTGTTCGTACGCCCTACCTGCAACGGAGGCACCGACGGCTCACTCACCTTTGTCGTCAACGGGGGCACCCCGCCATACCAATACAACTGGCAGGGCGGTGGCTTTGGCAACGCCAATACGCTCAGCAATATATCACAAGGCAACTACAGTCTTGTCGTCAGAGACGGCAATGGGTGCATCATCAATCAGACGCTGCCACTCCGGGAGCTTGAGCTCACGCTCAATCCGGCTGTTCAGGCCATCACACGACCCAGCTGCTTTGGCTTCAACAATGGCCAGATCGTTGTTGCCATCGACAACGGACTTCCCCCCTACCAATTTGACTTTAACAACGGCAATGGCTTTCAGTCTGCCAATATCCTCAATCAGTTGGCTGCAGGCACCTACCAGGTCGAAGTGCTGGATGCAAATCTTTGCCGGGGCGACTTCACTTTTGCCGTTGAAGACCATCCACCGCTTGTACTTGATTTTGGCATCACCAATGTAAGTTGCTTTGGTGAGACCGACGGCCGCATTGATGCGCTGGCTGGCGGGGGTGTTGGAGGATATCAGTACTTATGGAGCACGGGGGCCACAAGTAGTGGCCTGACACAGCTGTCCGCTGCCCGTTATTTTGTGACCGTCACCGATGCCAATGGCTGCGTAGTCCGGGGAGATACTTTACTCATACAACCGCCTGCACTTCTGCTGGAAGTAGCCGCCATTGCAGACAATATCTGCTTTGGCGAGTCGGCAGGCAGCATAGCTGTCACTGCCCGGGGCGGCAGACCCGGCTACGAATTCAGCCTGGACGGCAACACCTATCAGCTCGATTCGGTGCTTCGCAACCTGCCGGCAGGACGCTACGAAGTAAGCGTACTGGATGCAAACGGCTGCACGGCAAGTATTGAGGCTATTGTAGGAGAGCCAGCACAATTATTTGTGGAAGCAGGCCCGGAAGTATCGATTATCCTTGGTTATGACACCCTGCTCACTGCCTTCAGCAACTATTCTCCGGTTACATTCCGCTGGTCGCCAGCTGACAGTCTGGAATGTCTGACACCTGACTGCGACCGCGTGCGCGTCAATCCGGTTGATCTGACGGTCTATACGGTAACGGTTGTCAACGAAGCTGGCTGTATAGCGGCTGATACAGTACTCGTGCGCGTCATCAAAGACCGCCCTGTTTACGCACCCAATGCTTTCAGCCCCAACAGTGACGGTGTCAACGATTTTTTCACCCTCTACGGGGGGCCTGGTCTGCAGTTCATTCAGAAGCTACAGGTATATAGCCGCTGGGGATCCTTGGTTTTTGAAGCCAATAATATTTTACCCAATGACCCCAAGCTGGGGTGGGATGGCAAATTCCTAAATCAGGAAGTAGATCCGGGCGTATTTGTATTCCGGGCAGAAGTAGTTTTTGCTGACGGCGTCTCCGAGTTGATCAGCGGAGATATCACTGTTTTGCGCTAGGAGGTCACAACTATTTACCGCTTCCGTCCTGCTAATTCATTATCTTTGCAGTTGAAAATTGCGTGCATACTATAGTGTTCACGCGACCGACAGAGACTACATTTTTACCAAATAATACCAAAAAGACCTCCGGGTCTGTACCAGCAGTCGTTGGCGTGTACGCGCAGCCAACCTATTTGCTAAAGATACCAGCTGGTTCATATCCGGAGCCTCAACGCCATTATGGAAACAGCTGCCATTTATCAGCCACGCTACAAAGTGCGAATTGTTACGGCTGCCAGCCTATTTGATGGCCATGATGCCGCGATCAACATCATGCGCCGCATCATGCAAAGCAGTGGAGCAGAAATCATCCACCTCGGCCACAACCGATCCGTCCAGGAAATTGTAGAAACGGCCATACAGGAAGATGCCCAGGCCATTGCCATAACCTCTTACCAGGGCGGGCACATTGAATTTTTCAAGTACATGTATGACCTACTGCGGGAGCGCGGGGCGGGGCACATAAAAATTTTTGGTGGCGGTGGTGGCACCATTTTACCCTCGGAAATTGAGGAACTGCATGCCTACGGCATTGACCGTGTGTACTCTCCTGATGACGGACGTTCGCTGGGGCTGCAAGGAATGATCAATGATCTGCTGCAGCAATCAGATTTCGAGCTGGGTCGGCACCTTAACGGAGAACTCAGGCACTATCAGGAAGGAGATTTTTTGGCCATCGCACGCCTGATTTCGGCGGCCGAAAACTATCCGGAAGAAAACAAGGCTCAGCTAGCCGCCATACACGTACAGGCGAGTAGCATCCGCACGCCGATTTTGGGGATTACCGGTACCGGAGGTGCCGGCAAATCGAGTATGATTGACGAACTTATCCGGCGTTTTCTGCGCGATTTTCCCGATAAAAAGCTTGGTATTATTTCTGTTGATCCTTCAAAGCGCAAGACCGGCGGCGCCCTGTTGGGCGACCGCATCCGCATGAACGCTGTTAATCCGGCTATTTCGGGTGGCCGGGTGTACATGCGTTCGCTAGCCACCCGTCAGAGCAACCTTGCCTTATCTGCGCATGTACAATCGGCCCTGGACATACTCAAGACAGCTCACTTTGACCTAATTATTCTAGAGACCTCCGGCATTGGACAGTCAGATACCGAAATTGTTGACCACAGCGATATCTCGCTGTACGTCATGACCCCAGAATTTGGGGCAGCGACCCAGCTCGAAAAAATTGACATGCTGGATTTCGCCGATGTGATTGCCATCAATAAATTCGATAAACGAGGAGCGCAGGATGCGCTCAAGGCTGTAAAAAAGCAATACCAGCGCAACCATCAGCTTTGGGACAAAGATGTTGACCAGATGCCCGTCTTTGGTGCCATTGCCAGCCAGTTTAACGACCCGGGCGTCAATGCCGTTTACCGGGCCATCCTTTCGCAACTGGATCAAAAAACCGGTTCCGGCTTTACGAAACTCCTCTCCGCAGGTGCGCAGGCCGGTGAACCCGAAAAAATATACATCATCCCGCCGGCACGAGTCCGCTATCTGTCAGAAATCACCGATACCATTCGCAGGTATAACGACTGGGCTGACAAACAGTCGGCACTGGCCGACAGGCTATACGCGCTACAGCAAACGCTTGATTTATTGCAGGAAAAAGGAAGTAGCGCTGCGACACCCCAGGCAACCTTACGCGATATGTACGACCAGCTACAGCAGGATCTGGACGGCAACAACCTCCGCCTGCTCACCTCCTGGGAAACAAAAGTTGCCCGTTATGCTGCTGACGAGTACGTATACCAGGTTAGGGGTAAGGATATACGCGTTGCCACACATACCCGCTCGCTGTCGGGTACCCGCATAGCCCGGGTGAGTACCCCGCGTTACCGTTCATGGGGAGACATCCTTCGCTGGAGTTTACAGGAAAATGTACCCGGCGAGTTTCCCTACACAGCCGGTGTCTTTCCGTTTAAACGGCAGGGAGAAGATCCCACCCGCATGTTTGCCGGAGAAGGTGGCCCTGAGCGTACCAACAAGCGCTTTCACTACCTTTCCCTGGGCATGCCTGCTGCGAGACTGAGCACTGCCTTTGATTCCGTGACCCTTTATGGCGAAGATCCTGATCATCGACCTGACATTTTTGGAAAAATTGGCAACTCCGGCGTCAGTGTGTGTTGCCTCGATGATGCCAAGCGATTGTACGCGGGCTTCGATCTCTGCGATCCGCGCACTTCAGTGAGCATGACCATTAATGGCCCTGCAGCGACGATTTGTGCCTACTTCATGAATGCGGCCATTGACCAGCAGTGCGAGCGCTACATACGCCAACACGGGCTGGAGCAACACGTAGAGGATCAGCTTCGCAAAAAATATGACGAGCGGGGTCTTGCCCGTCCCGTATATGCGGCCACCTTGCCCGAAGGCAATGATGGTCTTGGGCTTTTGCTCTTGGGCATCACTGGCGACCAGGTGCTGCCGCCTGCTATTTATCAGCAGATAAAAGCCTCTGCACTGCAGGCTGTGCGCGGCACAGTTCAGGCGGATATCCTCAAAGAAGACCAGGCACAAAATACCTGTATATTTAGTACAGAATTCTCTCTTCGCCTCATGGGCGACATGCAGGCCTACTTCATAGACCATCAGGTAAGAAATTTTTACTCTGTATCCATCTCCGGCTACCACATTGCAGAAGCGGGTGCCAACCCCATCACACAGTTGGCATTCACACTTGCCAACGGCTTTACCTTTGTTGAATATTACCTGAGCAGGGGGATGCACATCGACGATTTTGCCCCCAACCTGTCGTTCTTTTTCAGCAACGGTGTGGATCCGGAGTATGCCGTCATCGGCCGTGTGGCTCGCCGTATCTGGGCAAAAGCCATGCGGGAAAAATATGGCGCCAACGAGCGCAGCCAGATGCTCAAGTACCATATCCAAACCAGCGGTCGAAGCCTGCATGCGCAGGAAATCGCATTCAATGATATCCGGACTACCCTGCAGGCCCTCTATGCAATCTATGACAACTGCAATAGTCTGCATACCAATGCCTATGATGAGGCAATTACCACCCCTACTGAGGAAAGTGTGCGCAGAGCGGTCGCCATTCAGATGATTATCAATCACGAGCTGGGACTGGCGAAAAATGAAAACCCCATGCAGGGCAGCTTCATTATTGAAGAATTGACCGACCTCGTTGAGGAGGCTGTAATGATGGAATTTGACCGCATCACAGAGCGCGGAGGGGTGCTGGGCGCTATGGAGACCATGTACCAGCGCAACAAAATACAAGAAGAAAGCCTCCACTACGAGATGCTGAAACACACCGGAGAGCTTCCAATCATCGGTGTCAATACCTATCTGGGACGTGACGGCTCCCCCACCGTTCAGCCTGGCGAAGTCATCCGTTCTACTACTGCAGAAAAAAACAACCAGATTGCTACCCGCGATGGCGTACAGTCGGTACATGCCGATACTACCCCTGCTGCGCTGCAGCAATTACAGCAGGTCGCCCTCCAAAACGGTAACCTTTTCGAAGCACTGATTGAGACTGCCAAAGTTGCTACCCTCGGACAGATAACGCAGGCATTATTTGAGGTCGGCGGACAATACCGCAGGAATATGTAGTTCCTTACAAAATAAAAAAACGTGGTGATTGGTAGCTGGTCAGCTGCCAACCACCACGCTTTTTTGTTTTTATTTAAAATAAAAAATATTTTTTGTTTTTATTTTTTACTTATATTTGTTTCCCGTTGGGATCCGATAACAGCGGCTCCACGTGAGAACTTGGTATACCCGCATCAGCGCCCAATGAGCGCTGTTACCTTTCAACAACTCGCTTTTACATGGCACAGGAAGATCAAACTGCCGTTACCTATAGTGAAGAAAACATCCGGTCCCTGGACTGGAAGGAGCACATACGCCTCCGGCCTGGCATGTACATCGGGAAGTTGGGCGATGGTTCCTCCCCTGAGGATGGAATCTACATTTTGTTGAAAGAAGTTATCGATAATTCCATCGATGAATTTGTCATGGGCCATGGCAAAACAATAGAAGTTACCATTGAGGAAGGTTGGGTGAATATCCGGGACTATGGCAGAGGCATTCCCTTGGGTAAAGTAATTGATTGCGTTTCTAAGATCAATACGGGTGGTAAATACGACTCTAAGGCTTTCAAAAAATCTGTTGGTCTGAATGGTGTAGGTACCAAGGCTGTCAACGCCCTCTCTGCTGCTTTTCGCGTAGAGTCCATACGCGAGCACAAAGCAAAGGTTGCTGAATTTGAACAGGGAAATCTGATTAAGGACCATAAACTGGCCAAAAGTGAAGAAGTCGACGGTACCCGTATTTCGTTTTTACCGGATGACAGTATCTTCAAAAAATTTCGCTACCGGTCTGACATTGTAGAAAGCCAACTGTGGAACTATGCTTTTCTCAATGCTGGTCTAAAAATCAACTACAATGGCCAGATTCTTTACAGCAAGCATGGACTGCTGGATCTTTTAGGCAGGCGAACCAATCCTGAGCATCTGCGCTATGATATCATTCATCTTCGTGGCGAGGATATTGAGGTAGCCCTGACGCATGGTAACCAATACGGGGAGGTATACTACTCCTTTGTCAACGGCCAGCATACCACGCAGGGAGGGACACACCTGAATGCCTTCAAAGAAGCCTTGGTTGAGACTGTCAATAAGCACTACAACAAAAACTATGACCGCAGGGATATACTTGCCAGTGTTATTGCTGCGGTGAGTGTCAAGGTGGAAGAGCCTGTTTTTGAGTCTCAGACAAAAACCAAGCTGGGTAGTGCTGATATGGGCCCTGGTCAGCCTACCATCCGCACTTTTGTGCGCAATTTTTTGATCGAGCAGCTGGACAATTACCTCCACCGCCATTCCGAACAGGCCAAGGCGCTGGAGAAGCGTATCCTACAGTCTGAACGAGAGCGCAAAGAAATTGCCGGTATACAAAAGCTTGCCAACCAGCGGGCCAAAAAAGCCAATCTTCACAATAAAAAACTGCGTGACTGCCGCATACATCTCAGTGATGGCGTCAGAAAAGTAGATGAAGACCTCCGGCTCGCCTCTACTATTTTTATCACAGAAGGGGACTCGGCCAGTGGATCCATCACCAAAGCACGCGATGTACAAACGCAAGCAGTATTCAGTCTGCGCGGTAAGCCATTGAATACCTTTGGTCTTACCAAGAAAATTGTCTATGAAAACGAGGAGTTTAACTTACTCCAGCACGCCCTCAACATCGAAGACGGGCTGGATGATCTGCGATACAACCGCGTTGTAATTGCCACAGATGCCGATGTTGACGGCATGCACATCCGTCTGTTGCTCCTCACTTTTTTCCTGCAGTTTTTCCCAGATCTGGTACGACGGGGACACTTGTATATACTCGACACGCCCCTATTTAGAGTAAGGGATAAGCAGCAGACTTTTTACTGTTACAGCGAATCTGAGCGGGACCAGGCTGTCAAAAAACTCAAAGGAAAGCCCGAAATCACCCGCTTCAAGGGCTTGGGAGAGATATCACCAGACGAGTTTAAGGATTTTATTAATGAAAACATTCGCCTTGATCCTGTGGCCCTGACCGACGATACTGATATAGGTTCTGTGCTGGAGTACTATATGGGCAAAAATACGCCCAGCCGACAAGAGTTTATCATCGGTAACCTTCGGGTTGAAAAAGACGAAATCAAAGAGGAAGGGATGCTGACTGTGGCCTAGCGCTTTGCCATCGACTGCGATTTTCCGTACAGACACACAGCCAAAAGCATAGCGAACTGGTGAAGTGCACATGGTCATACCTCTCATACCTCCACGCAGACACGCAGCTAAAGAATGGCGAACTGGTAAAGCGCACATGGTTATACCTACTCATATCTCCACGCAGACACGCAGCTAAAGAACAGCGAACCAGTAAAGCACACATGGTTATACCTACTCATATCTCCACGCAGACACGCAGCTAAAGAATAGCGAATTCGTGAAATTCCGCAATGGCCAGAACAGCTGATTGCATATCAGGCCGCTGTAGTAATCAGATGTGTCATGTAGAGTACCAATCCTGCCAGCAGTATACTCCCTTCTACTCTCGAGATCTTATTGTTGTAGGCAAAAAAGAATAGCAGCAAGCTGGAAGCTATGCACACCAGAAAATCAATCTGTGTGATGCCCCCTATTGACAGCGGTTCGATAACGGCCGTGGTACCTAGTATAAAAAAAACATTGAAAATATTGGAGCCAACGACATTGCCCACCGCGATATCTGCCTGCTTTTTCAAAGCAGCTACCAAGGAAGTTGCGAGCTCTGGCATGGATGTGCCCAAAGCCACGATGGTCAATCCAATCACTGACTTACTCATTCCCATACCTTCGGCAATAGCTACCGCCCCATCTACCAACCATTTGCCCCCTAAGATGAGCATGGCAAGCCCTCCTACTACCATCATCAGAGTTATCAAGATCGGATACTCTTTAACAGCATTATGCAAATCATCGGGAGGTGACTTTCTAGCCACATCAAATGTGTAGTAGAGAAAAATAACCATGAACCCGAGTAAGGCAAAACCCTCCGTTCTGGACAGACTGGACTGAGCCTGCCCGTCCAGTAAAATATCATTTGCAAAAGCGGTCACTAATATAGCAGCCAACAAACTGAATGGAATCTCCTTCCAGATGGTACTACTTTGTACGGACAGCGGATAGATTACAGCGGTGATACCAAGGATAGCTAAAATATTGACAATATTACTCCCTATCACATTTCCCAGTGCTATGTCTGACTCTCCTTGATAAGCAGAATATATACTCACTGTCAGCTCGGGAGCAGAGGTTCCCATAGCCACGACTGTCAGGCCAATAATCAAGTTTGAAACGTTAAACTTCTTTGCCAAAGAACTAGCGCCATCAACGAGGTAGTTAGCCCCCACGACGAGAATAGCCAATCCGGCAATCAGCATCAATATATTCGTAATCATACGCTTAAAGAATAGCTATATTGCATGATCAACAAAACCACAACATCGGGTGCAACTGCGCTACTAGCTATTCATTACCAAGAAGGTAGTATATCCGACGAAAGCCGCCAAGAATATTCCGCCCTCCAGACGGGAAATTTTGGAATTGAAAGAGAAAATGAATAGCAGTAAGCTAGACAAAATACAGACCGCCAAATCTATCTGAGTAATTCCGCCTATAGACAGTGGCTTAATTAGTGATGAGATACCGAGAACCGTGAAAATATTGAAAATATTGGATCCCACGACATTACCAACAGCAATGTCGGCATTTTTCTTCAGTGCCGCCACAAGAGAAGTTGCCAGCTCTGGTAACGAGGTGCCGATGGCCACGATGGTTAGACCGATAACTGATTTACTAACCCCAAATTGTGTTGCTATATCGACCGCTGCATCTACCAGCCACCTACCGCCTAACACCAGCATGGCCAGTCCTCCCACTATCATTGCGAGAGTTATCGGAAAAGTATAAATTTTGACCTCATTATGTAATTCATCGGGAGAGGATTTTTTAGCAATATCAAAAGTATAATACATGAATATCACCATGAAAGCCAGAAGTGCCAGACCATCAGTTCTTGAAACTATTGAGTCACCTCCGCCATCAATCAATATATCGTTGGCGAAAATAGTAATCAGAACCGCCGCCAATAGCGACAGTGGAATCTCTTTCCAGATAGTACTACTTTGCACTGCTAATGGAACCATTAGGGCGGTGACTCCCAGAATACCCAAAATATTGAATATATTACTTCCCACCACGTTACCGAGTGCAATGTCAGACTCACCCTGCATGGCAGAATAAATGCTGACCGTCAGTTCTGGTGCTGAAGTACCGAAGGCAACTACTGTCAACCCTATCACCAAATTACTGACATTAAAACGCTTCGCAAAGGAACTGGCACCATCAACCAAAAAATTAGCCCCTACAATCAAAATTGCGAAACCCCCTATCAAAAACAATATACTGGCCATATCCGGTATTTTATTTGGTTTGTATGTCGATTAACGCGCAGCTAAGCACACGGGCAACCTTGCTTTTCGTAAACACCCCAAAGTATGGTATAGTTTGCCGATTGTCCTTGAATGCAAAACAGGAACTAGCAAATTCTTTGCGTCACAGCCTTGCAAAGATAACTAAAGCGTTCATTCAGCCTCTATCCAAATACGATATTTACAATGGATACCCTCTCAACATCAGTAACAATAAGATTATCAAGGAAGTAATGGCAAGCCAGAAGCGCGAGTCACGAAAAACAGTATCAGAAGATTTCATAATCGGTTTTTTTGGAAAATTGTAAAATCAGTCGGGCCCTGTTTCATGTGTTTTTCCACACATAATAGTACGTAAACAAACACAGGCAAAAAATCAATACCAAAAACGATGCCAACACATTTTTTTATAATACGACTCCGCCAAAACCGATGAGCTCCTTGCCTTGTAGCAGGTCAGACAGGGGCAAAAAAAAAGTCCGGCATTGACAGCCGGACCTCTGATAATAACAAATCATAATCTCATGAAAAAAAGACGACCTAAAATTCTTACGCGTATATATATGGTAAACGCAATTCTCTGTGAAAGGGTTCCTTGCCAACAGGCAAGGAACCAAACGTTTTTGGGATTATGATTACTGCGCGATCAATTTACCGCTGCCAAGGAGCTCACGGTTTTCTCCACGCAAATCATACATGTATATGCCGGGAGCCAGTCCCTGGCGATTGAAAACAAAACTATTCGATCTGTTGTAGGTTGATACACGAACCACCCGACCCAATGCATCGAAAATCCGTAGTTCAACCTCTCCTTCTGCGCACCTCTCGCATTCGAAAGTTGCTGATTCTTCCAGCGGATTAGGATATACCTTTAGCCCATAGCGACTTGCAGGCTCCTCATCAACCGACACCAGCAGGCAACCCTGGCTGAAGTAATCGGCACAGCCTACCACGTGTGTCTCAGCGTTGGTCTGCCGGGGCTCAAAGTAGTCAAAATAAACAGCCACCTGATTTTCAATGACCGTACCGACCGGATTACCCGCTTTCTGTGCCAGCCGAAGCTTGATAAAACCCTGAGAAGCAACCATCTCACTACTTCCTGCAGGCAGCAGATTGATACCATCGAAGGTAATCTTGAGCATACCCTGACCATACAAGCTGTAGGTAAAAGGGTGGCTTGCAGACCCCATCTCCAATGAAGCAGGATCCAACCACTGCGGCAGCGTATCACGAATCACTACGCGGGACACCGTATCCGTACTACTCAGATTTGAGAAGAAAATGGTGTACTCAATATCCGTAGCAGGCGTGATAATCAGGTCCTGATAACCTTTTGGATGCGCAACCAAACCTACAGCATCTACTGCATTCGTTACCTCCTGCACATCTATATCAACCGTTGTTTCCAGATCGTTTTCCGGAAATTGGGCAACTACGCCCGTCGTGTATTGATCATTAACATCCTCTGTACAACCCTCTACTGCTATCGTACGCAGCAAGCCCGTTGGGCTTCCGGCTGTCTGCTCTACTATCAGTCGATAAGTAGCCCCAGTTGCCGGCATATCTATTGGCAGTTCCTGTCCACCATCCAATTGGTAGCCATCGTTGAGAAACACCACGACATCCTCGGTCACGATGTATCGCTGAGCGGCCGCCATGGTTGCCCCTTCATTGCGAATTGAAAAGCGCACCTGACCATTTTCACAACGACCATCTACCTGAATACGCGAACCATCCCACTCTGGGCTGACAGGCTGGCAACTAACATCGGGTATAATCTCTGCCCGCACCAACACTGCTTCCCCCACCACCACATCGTCGCAAGTCAGCGCTACATCGATCGTAAACTGACCACACACATAGGAGCCAACATCCCCGACCGAGAAAGTAAACTCTCTCTCATTTATGGTTGTGTAAGGAATGCTTGCATTGACGAAAGTGAGCTTATCATCCAGGAAAATCGTCACCTGTGCATTTTCGGCCACAGCGGGGCCCAGATTACAATAAGCCACCGTATAACGGGCACTGGAACACTCGACCACAGCAGGCACCGACACATTGACCTCCATGAAAGGACAGTTGTAAGCCGCCCGCACAGGAAAATCGTAGCTGGTTGTATCATAGAAGTTTGTAAACTGCGCGATATATGCTACAGGATTACATACTTCCCAATGTGCATTGGGTGGCAGCAAGGTCACTGTGTACTGTCCCGTATCGACTAGCAGTTCGTAACGACCGTTCTCATCTGTACTCCCGATGAATGTGAGATCCACACTCTCTGCCTTAACCAGCCATCCGCTCATCAACGGATCACCCTGCTGGTAAGCTCGGCAGCCATTTTGAGGCCAGAATACCCTTCCTTGCAGTCTGTTGGAGTAGTAATTGCCCTCTCCATCGACTTTAAAGAAAAGCATATCATTGAAGAACACCAGCGCACCCAGTGAATTGTAACCCCCGATAACGAAGCCTCCGTCTACCGTTGGTGCCAGTGACACACCAAAATTGATATTGCCCTGAGAACCCAAGCTTCTGTTCCAGATGAGATTACCAGTCGTATCCATCTTTACGAGAAGCGCTACGATTGAAGAAGCCGTGGGAGCTGTCAGACCGACCGCTACAATGCTACCGTCTTCCAGTTCCACTGCACTCTGCAGTACATCATCAAAATCCGCGAAGTCAAGTTGTTGATCCCAGAGCAAATTTCCGTTCAAATCGCTCCTGGCCAAAAGGGCCTTATTGTCATTATCTACCGACCCCACCCACACCAGACGATTGTCGCTGGTCAGAAGCAGGTCCGTAATCTTCTCTGAAGAGTTATTACCTGCACCGTACACCTGTACAGAAAGCAGGTTGCCGGACAAATCCACGCGATAAATCGCAATATTGCTGTAACCCTGCTGATTTTTGACATTGGCTGCGAAAACGTACCCATTGGGCAGGGAAACGATATCGATTCCCTGATCATCCCTGTTATTGTCATACACCTCGCGCCACTCCTCATTGCCGTTGGCATCCAGCTTAACCACCAGGATATCGAGTTCGCCACCACCCGGATTTTGCGTCTGTCCGACCAAAATATATCCGCCATCAGCCGTCTGGCTAATTCCGTTGGCCCGCTGATCGAGGCCAAAGTTATTCAGCGTACGACTCCAGTTGACTTCCCCAATATTATTGATAGACAATACGTATACCTGATTGGGATCCCCTGCATTTGCGGAAGCGAAGCCAGCGATGATAAACCCGCGGCGGTTGCTCAGTTCGATCAGTGAAGTTGGTTGCTCAATGAAGCCAGGATCATAACTGCGCTCCCAGAGCAACGTACCATCCACATCCGTGCGCACTGCATATATGTCAATATCGCCATCGGCACCGAAGGACTCACTGAAGCCTACCTGTAGATATCCATGATCGATGGTCTGCAAGATAGCGATTCCCTGATCTTCTCTGCTGCCTCCGAAAGTAGCTTCCCAGCCCTGGGCCGAAGCCGCTTGTAACGACAGTGCAACCAACACCAGCGAGCTCACCTGCCACTTCAGGAGCGTGAACCAGACCGACATTTTGGCGATTGCCTCTCTCATTTGCTTTTTTGTTAGGCCGTTACTTTCGTTTGACATTACAAAAGTGTTGCAATAATCGCTGCTCGACAAGGACAAAAAAAGCCATTTGTTGAAAAAAAAAAGTAACTTTATACCCGACATACTCCCATTTTTTAAACATAAAAACCTTAAAAACAATTAAATATAAAAATAAAACCCATCCGGCTTTTGTTGACGAAAACAAATTTATTTTCATGGAAAATAGTCAATTAATTTCCATATTGCGCACACTTGACAAGCGGGAAAGGCGCGAATTTCGCAAATGGCTGGCCTCCCCCTTCCTCAACCAACGGCAGGATGTCATGGATTTGTATGAATATGTAACCACTGCAGACCATCTTGAGCAGGATAAGTTTTTGGAAAAGGAAAAAATTTTCCGGAAAATTTTCCCCGGGGAGTCCTTTGACGATGCCCGCATGCGGCAGGTGGCTCATTTTTTACTCAAACAACTGGAAAATTTTTTGGCTTACCAGGAGATCAACACAGAGCCACGGCACATGCCCTTGGCGCTGGCCCGCGCCCTGCGAAAAAGAAAACTCAGCAAAAGCTTTCTCCGCACGCTCAAAATACTTGAGGAAATGCACGATGCCGGCGAGCGAAAAGACACGCTCTCTCTGCGTCTGCACTACGACCAACTCAACGAGCATTCCACTTTTCTCAATGAACAAAGCGGCCGAACGGACATCAAGCTGCAGGCTGCGATTGATGCCCTTGATATCTATCTGCTCGCAGAAAAACTCAAACAGGCCTGCTACGTGCTTGCCCACCAGAAGGTTTACACCATACAGTATCGGCATCGTTTCCTCGACTATATACTCGAAGAAATCCGGCTGCACCCTTCCCTGCTCGAACATCCTTCCATTCACCTGTATTATCACATATACCAAGCACAGGTGCTGCCGGAGCGGGAAGGGGAAGAACATTTTTTTAAGTTACGCAACAGCATGGCCACCTTTTTTGGGTATTTTTCTGAAGCAGAGCGGCGTGACATTTATTTGATGACGCTCAACTACTGCGTGCAAAAGATGAACAGTGGCAACGCTGCCTTTGTGCGGGAGGCTTTCGAACTATACAGACAGGGGCTGGAGTCGCAGGTACTCATCCAAAACGGCAGCCTATCCAAAACCACCTTTCTCAACATCACGGCCATTGGTCTTCGGCTCAAAGAATACGACTGGATTGCCAGTTTCATCAGCCATTATACGCCTTTACTGGAAGAACAGCATCGGGAGAGCTTTAGCCTATTCTGTCAGGCGAAAATGTTTTTTGAAAAACAGGAGTATAAAAAAGCCATGGCGCTGCTCGTGCAGTTTGATCCGGACGATATCCTGATTAACCTCAATGCCAAGTCGATGCTGTTAAAAATGTTTTATGAACAGGGGGAAACTGACGCACTTGAGTCCTTGCTCGACAGCTTCAATGCCTATTTGAAGCGGAAAGAGATTATCGGCTACCACAAGCAGATATACACGCAACTCGTCAAATACACCAAGCGACTTCTTCGCATCAACCCCTTTGACCAGCAACAGCGGCAAAAATTGAGAGCAGAAATAGAGACAGCCAATCCGCTGCCAGAACGAGGCTGGCTGCTCGAGCAGATTGACAAAATCAGCAGCTATTGAGCACCTGATACCGGGATGACGGGTGTACTAATAGTCGTCGTCATCACTGAAATAATCGTCCCCCATAAAGTCCATATCCATTTCATCATCGTCATCGTCTTCCCACTCATCTCCCAGTCCCAGCAGATCGTCATCATCGACCATCAGCAGAGAAGCACCGCCGGCTGCAATACCTGCTGAGCGATTGGCAAAGCCCGCACCGGCAAACTTATCCTCGATAAATTCCAGCAATTCGTTCACCAGATCGACTATGTCGGCTGCATCTGCCTGACCAATGCGCTGGTACAATCTTTGTACGGCTACAACATCGGTGAGTGAAGCCGTTGCCTGATCGGTAACCAACAGTTCGCGATAATCAGCAATATCCTCTTCATAAGCCATCAGGAGATCTTCCAGTCTTGCTCTTTCAGCGCCTGTAATCTCAGGCATCAGCTCCGTAATCTTTTCGGTCAGCAGACTGGACATCCTGTCCAGCAGTTCAGTCATCTGATTGTTGTGAGAAGCCATAATGAGTAGGTTGTTGGTGCAATGTTAGCAAAAGTATCCTTATTGTGCAAGCTTGGGGTGCAGGAGTAAAAACAAATATAGATTGGGTTATGCACATTTTTAATTTTTCTTCGAAAAATTAAAAATGTGCATGAAGGGCGCTTTTGGGTGGCTGGTGCCACCCAAAAGCGAAAAATTAAAAAACCCTTATTTAGGAATTTCCACCGCATCCACATTTTTAAACAACTGCAAAGGCACTGCCTCTACCTGCTTTCGGTAGTCCGCAAAAGTAGTTGTCAAAAAATGATTGACAGCCTCCAGCACCTTAGCTACCTGTTCTTTAGCGCGGGCGAGTTCCAGCAGCGCCATTTGGCTGGCGGCTCCTTCTACCTCTGCGATGTATCGTGAAGCGCTGAAAAGCGTGGTATTGAGATTATCCGCAGAGCGCTGAATACCCTTCAGGCCTTCGGGCATCATGTAGAGTGCCTCCAGTACATCCAGTGAATCCCGCACCGTGCCCCCCAGTTTTTTGAGCTGTCGGAGCGTAGAATCCGGTGCATGCACCAGCGCGCGCTCTACCAACTCTGTCGTTTTACGGGCATTGAGAAGGCGGCTAAAGCCTTCGGCAGCAGCCTTTGTGAGGGTGCGCAATTGTGCGTAGAGCGTATCGCGCACGGCATACTGCTGCGGAGAAAAAGGCAGGCGCGGATCCGCATGCACCACCAGCTGGCTGCTGTCTTTGTGGGCACCTATCTGCAACACCAGCTTGTAAGTACCGGGTAACACTTCCAGTCCCTGAGGCGTCCTGCCACCCGTATTTTCACGACGCGACGGGAAGCGGATGCCGTCGGCTCTCAGGTTCCAGCTAAAGCGATTCATGCCCTTGGTCAGTTCTATCTGTGTGTTGCGCACCGTATCGCCGGCAGCATCCAATACGATCAGACTAGCCTTCTGTCCCTTATCCGGTGCATCTTTCAGCCAGGCCGTCAGCAGCGCCCCGTAGGGACGGTTGGTTCCCTCATAATCACCATCTGCAGGAAAGCGAATCCCCTGATAGGAGCGGGTATTGGCCAGCCAAGCATCCGGTGCAGGAAAGAGACGCAGCGACTTATCGAGCACAGCCTTGTCCGTAGCAGCAATCTCGCGGATCGGTCGAATATCATCCAAAATCCAGGCAGCACGCCCAAAGGTGCCGATAATCAGGTCGTGCTCGCGCGGATGAATCTTCAGATCGATGGTCGTCACGGCAGGATAGCCCTTATTCCACTGCTGCCACTGCTGCCCGCCATTGAGGCTGAAATAGAGCCCGTGATCCGTACCCAGCCACAACAACTTAGGTTCAACAGGATCCTGCACGATGGTCAGGGCGTGCCCCTGCACCTGCTTTTCATCGACAATACGCTGCCACTTGCGGCCATAGTTGGTCGTATGAAAGACCATAGGCCGCCAGTCATTGCGCCGATAATTATTGACGACAACAAAAGCCTCCGCCGGATTGGTTGCTGACAGCTCTATATAAGGAACCCAGCTGCCGGCAGGCGCATCGGTGAGCTGCGCAAAGAGATCCGTCCAGGTACGCCCGCGGTCGCGGGTAAGCTGCAGGCGGCCATCATCGGTACCCACCCAGATCACGTTGCTGTCGGCAGGACTGGGTGCAATCGCCAGTATGGTCGTATGATTTTCTGCCGCCGTCTGATCAATCGTCAGCCCTCCGCTCTTATGCTGCTGTTGCTTGCTCGTATCGTTGGTTGTAAGGTCGGGACTGAGGAGCGTCCAGTGCTGTCCGCAATCGCTGCTGTAGTGAACAAACTGGCTACCGTAGTACACCCCACAGCTATTGAAAGGATCCAGCGCGATGGCAGCATTCCAGTTAAACCGCAGTTCAACCCCTTCGGGATGCACCGGCTTAATAAGGCGCGTACGCCCCGTCTGCCGGTCTACCAGGCCCAGATTGCCCCCTTGCGACATAGCATATACATATCGATTGTCATCAGGTTTAAACACCACATCAAAGCCGTCGCCAAAGTACACCTCCTGCCAGTCGTGATTGGTGATACCTCCGTCCTTCCACACTTGGCTGGGTCCGACCCAGGAGCCATTGTCCTGCATACCCCCGGCCACATTATAGGGGACATCCATATCGTGACTAATATGATAGAACTGCGCCAGCGGCAGATTGGGGATGAACCGCCACGACTTAGCGCCGTCGCGACTGATATTGAGTCCGCCGTCATTGCCCTCAATCAGGTAGTTGGGATCCTCAGGATGAATCCAGAAAGCATGGTGGTCAGGATGCACCCCCGAATACGGCAGGATAACAGAAAACGTTTTCCCCCCGTCCTCACTTCTGCTCACGAGCGAATACAGGCTGTACACCCGGTTTTCATTTTTAGGGTCGACGTAAATTTCGGCATAATAGAATGGACGGTCGCCGATATTCTCCGTACCAACCTTGGCCCACTTTCTGCCCCCGTCGGTACTCTTATAGAGCGCATTCTCTTTGGCCTCGATCAGCGCATAGACCACTTCCGGCTTGCTGCGTGCGATGGCCAGGCCCATGCGCCCCAGGTTCCCCTCCGGCAGCCCGTCCTCGCTGCTACGGCGCACCCAATTGTCTCCGCCATCCAGCGTGACATACATACCGGAGCCCGGCCCACCGGAGTTAAACGTCCAGGGCTTGCGGCCATACTCCCACATAGCTGCGATCAGCTTATCGGGATTAGTAGGATCTACGACCAGTTCGGCACAGCCCACCCCCTCGTTGACATACAGTACCTTCTCCCAGGTTTTGCCACCATCGCGCGTGCGGAAGACCCCCCGCTCGGCATTAGGACCCCAGATGGAGCCCAGCGCAGCCACGTAGACGATCTGCGGATTATCGCGATGAACGATGATGCGATGAATATTGCGCGTAGCCTGCAGCCCCATGCACTGCCACGTTTTGCCACCATCGAGACTTTTGTAGATACCCGCACCCGAGTTGTGCGAATTGCGCGGATTGCCCTCCCCGGTGCCCACCCAGATCACATCCGGATTCTGCTGGTTGACCGCTACAGCACCGATGGCCTGCACTGGTTGCTCATCGAACACAGGCGACCAGGTGATCCCCCCATTCATACTTTTCCATACACCGCCGGAAGCGGCGCCAGCATAGATGATATCCGGATCACTCAGGTCCACATCGATGGCCGTGATACGGCCGCTCATACCTGCCGGCCCTATATTGCGCGGCTTGAGGGGATCAAAAAGCGAAAGCTCCAGCGGCTGCGCCAGCAGCGTTCCCGACAGCACAAAGAATGCGCTGAGGAGCATCAGCATCCATTTTTTCATACGGTGCGATTGTAGTGGTATAAAACAGTTACAGTTGCTTGTAGATTTTGATACAAGGTAATAAATCAGTCCGATATACACCCTCCCCTGCTGCAAATTTGCCGACTTTTGCAGCAGACAAGGCCGTGCCATCCGATTAGTCTGCCATCCGGCGGCGGCGGTAGGCCTTAGCACCTGCATAGACCAGCCCCACAAAAATTGCCACCCCCAGCAGCAGGTACCCATAATTGAGCGTACCCATTTTTCCATAGACCGCCACAAACGCGATAGCGACCAGCAGCAGTGTGGGCACTTCATTGAAAAGCCGCAGCTGCCACGCATTGAAAGGCCTCTGGCCTGCTTCCAGCTGGCTCACCAGCTGCTTGCAGCGCAGGTGGTAGAGGGTCAAAAAAACCAGCAGCAGCAGCTTAAGGTGCAGCCAGCCGGGCGTGCCCGTGCTGAAATAAGCCCGCGGCTGCAGGCCCGCCAGGTCAACTGCCAGCATGCCCAGGCCCGCCAGCCAGGTAATCATCATGGCCGGATTGGTGATGATACTGTAGAGTCGGCGGCTCATGAGCGTAAACTGCGCCTGCAGCAGGCTACGCTCAGCTGCCGGCCGCTCGTCGGCCTCCACCATATACACAAACAGGCGCGCCAGGTAGAAAAGGCCGGCAAACCAGCTCACAAAGCCCACCACATGCAACGCTTTGAAAAAAGAGATCAGATCCATGGCTCATTAAAATTTGTGGGCACAATATACGCGATTTGCCTACAATGAGCGCGCTGCCGCGCCAGTGCAGCAGCAGCCGGCAGTCCGGCTTTTGGGCAAAAAATAAACCATCCCCCTGCTTCGTTGTTTTGAAAAAAGCGTGCCGGCAGCCTGCGGCCTTCCAGCCAGCGGCAGGGCCAGGCCCCCGCCAATCATTATCCATCACCAAACAGCATATAACACATGTCACAGCTTCAAGTGGGTCAGGCAGCGCCCGAGATCCAAGGCACCGATGAGCAAGGCAACCCCGTATCCCTCAGCCAGTTTAGCGGCAAAAAGCTCGTACTGTTTTTTTACCCCAAAGACGATACGCCCGGCTGCACGGCAGAAGCCTGCAGCCTGCGCGACGCCTACGGCGAGCTGCAGGCGCAGGGCTACGCACTGCTGGGCGTGAGCCCCGACACGGCCCAAAAGCATCAAAAATTCAAGAAAAACCACAACCTTCCTTTTCCGCTGCTCGTAGACAACGACAAGGCCACCATGTACGCCTACGGCGTATGGGGTCCCAAAAAATTCATGGGGCGCTCCTACGAAGGCGTCAGCCGCACGACTTTTGTCATCGACGAAGCGGGTATGATTGCCAAAATCATCGACAAGGTGGAAACCAAGTCGCACGCGAGCCAGATACTGGGCGCCTAAGCATGCGGTCTGCACAGCTTGTCTGGCTGGCAGGGCTGCTCCTGCCGCTGTCGGCCCTGCGGGCACAGCAGCAGGACAGCCTGCCCGCTCCGACAGCATCGTTGCTGTGGACCCGGCCCGGCCATTTTCGCTCACTGGTCACCGATGAGCTGGGGCACCTTTATGCTATCAGCAATACCTATGAGCTCATCAAATACAACCGTGCGGGCGAAGAACTTTTCCGCTACAACAACAGCACCCTAGGGGAGCTCAGCCAGGTAGATGCTTCCAATCCCTTTGGACTGCTGCTGTTTTACGGACCTATGCAACAGGCAGTTGTGCTTGACCGAACCCTCAACCTGTGGGCAACTCTCGACCTGCGGCAGCCCGGCCTCGTCAATGTGGCCGTTGCCGGCCTCAGCCGCAACAACCAAGTGTGGGTCTACGACGACTGGCACTACCGGCTGAAGCTACTCGATGCGCAGGCGACCGAGCAGCTGACCTCCGATGATCTGCGACTGAGTCTGGGTGTGACGGCCCCGCCCGACGAGTTGCTGGTAGAAGGCAATCAGGTGTTGCTGGTATTCCGGGAGCGGGGCGTAGCGGCATTCACCAACCTGGGGCAGTTTGTCGGCTGGCTACCCATACCCGCCGGCGCTCACAGCTTGTACTGGCAGCAGGACCAGCTATTATTCCGGCTTCGGGACAGCCTATATTGCTGGCGCGGGCGCGGAGAGCCCGCCGCCCTGCCGCTGCCGGCCATTTTTTCCCCCGACCAACTACTGGACGTCCGCATCGCAGGCGACCGGATTTTTTTTCTGACCCGGCAGGGCATCAGCTGTCTGCCGTACACATATTCATGCCATGAGTGAACTAACGCACCTTGACGAGGCCGGGCAGCCCCGGATGGTAGATGTCGGCGACAAAGCGGTGAGCGTCCGCACAGCCAGGGCCCGGGCCATCGTAGTCGTTCCTGCACCAGTATTGGCATTGCTCGACCGACAGGAGATATACACCCCCAAGGGTGCTGTCTTTCAGACGGCTATCCTCGCCGGCATCATGGCTGCCAAAAAAACGGGAGAACTAATCCCCCTCTGTCATCCGCTGCCGCTGGAAAAAATCAGTGTCGAAATAGCTGTCAATGAGGCCGGCGAGATTGTCATTGAGTGCAGTGCCCGGATGACCGGAAAAACAGGCGTAGAAATGGAAGCCCTCACGGGCGCCAGCCTGGCCGCCCTCACTATCTACGACATGTGCAAAGCGATGAGCCACGACATACGCATACGCGAAGTATGCCTGTTGGAAAAAACGGGCGGCAAGAGCGACTATCGCCTGGCGGCGGGTGCGTGAGGCCGTGGCTTTTTTGAAAAAAAACAGGCAGCAAGAGCGGCCGTCGCCTGGCGGCGGGCGACTGCAGCCGCTGCCGCAGGGGTAAAGCAGCCCCGCAACAGCAAGCCCGACAAACGCAGCAAAATAAGCCGGCCGAAATCACTATCTTTGTCCATGTACTGGCGTCTGCTATTGCCCTTTGGCAGGAGGCTGCCAGCCGTTGAAACACAACTGCAATCGTACAAAGCCAACGGATGAATACAATTCGCTCTTACTATCTGTCTGCAATGCTGGCATCGACCCTGTTGGTTGCCTTGACGGGCTGCGTGCCCCCCAAGGCGCCTGAGGTATACAGCGAACTCAATATTGACTATCGCGACACCCTCTTCCAGCGCATCCACCATTTTCAGGACCAGCGGTTGGCCGACAGCCTGTACAGCTACCTGAAGCATCCCAACCCCAGCTACCGCTACCTTGCCGCCATGGCTTTTGGCAGCCTGCGCGACAGCACTGCCGTTGACAGTCTGGCAGCGTTGCTGACCGACGATTTTGACGAAGTGCGGGCGGCGGCGGCTTATGCGATGGGGCAGACGGGTGCCGGCAGCGCACTGCCGCTGCTGACAGCAGCTTTTGTGGCTACCGATACGGCAGGTGCCTATGCCAGCACCAACCGCGCCATACTGGAGGCTGTGGGCAAGTGCGGCGATGAACAGACGCTCGCCCTGCTGGCAGGGATAAGCACTTACCGGGCAGCAGATACCCTCTTGCTCGAAGGGCAGGCCTGGGGCATTTACCGGCTGGCCATCCGCGGTATTACCAGCCCCGAAGGGCAGCAGCGCATGATAGACTGGGCCGCCGATGCAACCTACCCCCGCGAGGCGCGGCTGCCTGCCGTTCATTACCTGGGCCGCATCAATCAGACTATCGATTCGCTGCAGGCAGGCAGGCTTGTACGAGCCCTTGACAACGAAACAAACAGCCAGCTCCGCATGGGGCTGGTGCTGGCACTTGGTAAAGCTAAGTCGAGCGGAGCACTGTCGGCGCTGCGCCGGCAGTACGAGCGCGAGACAGACTACCGCGTAAAAATCAACATCCTGCGCGCACTCGGCGGGCATCCTTATGAGCAATGCCGGGAAACTGCCCAGCAGGCGCTGCGCGACCCCAACCTGCACATTGCCCGCCGCGCTGCTACCTACTTTATCGAGCATGGCCAGCCGGAAGATGCTACCCTCTACTGGCGCTTCGCCAAGGACTCCCTGCCCACGCTCGTACAGCTGGATCTGTACCGCGCTGCCAACAAGCACCTGCCGCGCTATTTTTCTGACTACCGGGATTTCATCAATTCCGAGATCCGCAACCACTACAATCGCGCTAACGACCCTGTCGTGAAGGCGGCAGCCCTGCACGCTTTGTCAGAATTTGGCTGGAACATGCGCTTCATCCATGCGCAGGTACTGGCTGCCAACGATAGCTACCTGCGCAGCAATGCCATGGAAGCACTGGCCTACATAAGCAATCATCCCGGCTTTGATGCCTTTTTTACCCTCAGCGCCCGCCGCGTGCGCCGCGAGCTGGCGGCCTACTTCTCACAGGGCATCGCCAGCGGTGACGAGGGGCTGGTGTCCGTAGCCGCCAACGCGCTGCGCCATCCCACTTTTGACTATGCATTTGCTTTTGACAGCCTGACGGTGCTGGAGCAGGCGCTCGGCAAGCTGGCGCTCCCCCAAAACATTGAGGCTTACAACGACCTCTCGCACACCCTTGCACAGCTGGCAGGGAAGGCCGACAGCTTTCAGGCTAAGGTCATCGACTATAACCATCCGCCCAACTGGGCCATCCTTTCGGGTTTGAAAAAAAATCCAACCGCCCGCATCAGCACTTCCAAAGGAGAGGTTGTCATTGAGCTGTGGCCAGCGCAAGCGCCGGCCACGGTCATCAGCTTTATCGAGCAGGCGCGGCGTGGCTATTATAAGGGAAAAAAATTCCACCGCGTAGTGCCCAACTTTGTGATTCAGGGAGGCTGCCCACGAGGCGATGGCTATGGTAGCCTCGACTACAGCCTTCGCTCAGAACTGCCGGACGTCTACTATCACGAAGACGGCATATTGGGCATGGCCTCGGCAGGTAATGATACAGAGGGGGTACAGTTTTTTATCACCCACTCTCCCGCTCCGCACCTCGACGGCCGCTATACTGCCTTTGGGAGAGTCCTTGAAGGCATGGACATCGTACACAATATCCAGGTAGGCGACATCATCAGGTCTATCGGCATTCAATAACCAAGTTCGGGTACGCCCGAAACACAACCAAATACAGTCAAAACCATGAAGACCACACCACTAACGGCTTATCACGAGGCACTGAATGCCAAAATGGCAGCCTTTGCTGGCTATAATATGCCTATTTCTTATACAGGCATCAAAGAAGAGCACCACGCTGTACGACAGCGGGCCGGCATATTTGACGTATCCCACATGGGCGAGTTTATCGTTCGCGGTAAGCAGGCGCTCGATTTCGTACAGTATGTGATCTCCAACGATGCCAGTAAACTAGCGATAGGACAAGCGCAGTACGCCTGTCTGCCCAATGCCACTGGTGGCATTGTCGATGATCTGCTGGTATACCGCCTGCCCGAAGACTACTGCGCTGCCGGCGAACAGGCCTTCATGCTGGTCGTAAATGCCGCCAATATCGAAAAAGACTGGAACTGGCTGGAGCAGCACCGGGCTGCTTTCGACTGTCGCATGATCGATATCTCCGAGCAGACAGGGCTGATTGCCGTACAGGGACCGCTGGCTACCCGCATCTTACAGCCACTGACCGACCTGCCGCTCACCACCATGGGCTACTACACCTTCCAAAAGGGTCGGTTTGGCGGATTTGACAATGTGCTCGTCTCAGCTACCGGCTATACCGGTGCCGGTGGAGTAGAGATATACGCCGAAAACAACGCCATCCACGCACTATGGCCTATGATACTCGAGGCTGGTAAGGAAGAAGGCCTCCTGCCTGCGGGACTGGGTGCCCGCGACACCCTCCGCCTGGAGATGGGCTACTGCCTGTATGGCAACGACATTGATGATACAACCTCCCCGCTCGAGGCAGGTCTTGGCTGGATCACCAAGCTCAACAAAGGTGAGTTTGTCGGTCGCGAAGCCATTGCAGCCGGCAAAGCGGCCGGACTCAAGCGCAAACTCGTGGGTCTTACCGTTGACGATCGCCGCGTACCCCGCCACGATTACCCGCTGATGAATGAGGCCGACGAACTCATTGGTAAAGTTACCTC
>CAZYAO010000011.1:0-1838 GCA_964645715.1 uncultured Saprospiraceae bacterium | reverse complement strand
TCAATATTTTTGTGATTTTTTGGAAAAAATCACAAAAATGTGCGGCGGTAAAAAAAATGCATGAGGTCAAGCATACTACCCGGGTTATACGCCTGAAAAAGAAGTGAACATGAATGTAGAAGAAGGTAAAGAGAAGTTCATACAATCGTGGGGTGCGCTGGGCAGCAGTTGGGGCATAAATCGCACCATGGCCCAAATTCATGCACTTCTCCTGATTTCACCCGCCGCCCTCAGTGCCGACGAAATTATGGACGAGCTAAAAATTTCGCGAGGCAATACCAATATGAATCTTCGGGCCCTCATAGACTGGCGGCTTGTGTACCGGGAAGTAAAAACCGGCGAGCGCAAGGAGTATTTTGTGGCGGAAAAGGATATGTGGGAAGTTGTCAAAAATATCATCATTCAGCGCAAGAAACGGGAACTCGAACCCATGCTGAGAGTGCTTGACGAGCTGTCGACCATCGATGAAGATTCGGATGAAGCTAAAGAGTTTGTGTCGGTAATTCACGACATCAAGCTGTTTAGCAGCAAAGCTGATGCAACCCTGGATACCTTGGTCAAGTCTGATTCCAATTGGTTTGTAGGCACATTTATGAAAATGATTCGGTAGGCGCTGAGCACTGTCCTTAAGGGGCTTGTTTTTTGAATTGTTTAAAATAATTCAAAAAACAAGCCCCTATCCTGCTAGCGCCCGTGGCAATGCTTATATTTTTTGCCGCTGCCACAGGGGCACAAATCATTTCTGCCCACTTTGGCCTCCATACGGCGTATCGTCTCTTGTCGGGCCGCCTGACTTACAGCCTCAGCAGCTCTGCGCTCTTCCTCCTGACCGTGATGCAGTTGTGACTTACTCATATCTGTCTTGACCTCCCTTGCCTGCCGGATCTGGCGCTCTTCTGCCTGTACGGCAATATTGCACTTGGAAAGGTAGGCCGTGACCTCCTGATTGATTTCCAGTACGAGCTGCTCGAACAAGTTGTAGGCCTCCATTTTGTAGACGACCAGCGGATCCTTCTGTTCGAAGCTGGCTGCCTGCACAGACTCCTTCAGTTCGTCCATATTGCGGAGGTGCTCCTTCCACTTGTCGTCGATGATGAGCAGCGTGACCACCTGTTCCACATCCTGAATGATTGACCGCCCATTGGTCTGGACGGCCTTTGTCAGATCGGCAGAAATCGGCAGGGGGTGTGAGCTACCATCGGTAAACGGAAGCAGTATGCGCTTATAGCGATGGCTCTGCGTAGCATGCACATCCCTGATTTGCGGCATCACCATATCGATAATCTGGCTGAATTTGTGCTGGTAGAATTGCTGGAACTGGTGCAGGACAGTGTCTGCCAGCGCCTCTGCCTGGGTAGTACGGAACTCCTGCTCGTCTATTTCCGGTACATAACCCATGGTCTCGAGCATACTGCGCTTTAGAAGCTCCAGAGAACCCTGCTGTTTGCTGTTGAAAACAATGCCCTCCACCAGGGTAAAGAACATATTATTGATATCCACCGAAAGACGTTCTCCGTACAACGCGTTGCGACGCTTCTTATAGATAGCCTCCCGCTGGATATTCATGACATCATCGTACTCCAGCAATCGCTTACGGATACCGAAGTTATTCTCCTCGACCTTCTTCTGCGCCCGTTCGATCGATTTGGTCACCATGCTGTGCTGGATCACCTCGCCTTCCTGATGACCAAGCTTGTCCATCCAGGAAGCCATACGCTCAGAACCAAACAAGCGCATCAGGCGATCCTCCAGTGATACATAGAACTGGGAGGTACCCGGATCCCCCTGACGGCCCGAGCGGCCGCGCAGCTGCCGGTCTATACGGCGGCTTTCGTGCC
>CAZYAO010000010.1:88309-91502 GCA_964645715.1 uncultured Saprospiraceae bacterium | reverse complement strand
ATGTTTGTACATTTGAACGGCGACCGCAAGGATGTTCTTCAGGTGATTGAAAAGAAAATCATCGAATAGCACGGCCAATCAGGGGGGAAAATTGCGTTGTACAGCATACAGTCAATATTGGATGAGATCAGAAATTTTTCAACAGCTACATCGGTATTGTGAGTTACACAGTAGTACCCCGCCGGCTTATTTACAGCAACTGGAGCGGGAGACACATCTAAAGACACTCGCGCCACAGATGTTATCGGGTCCGCTGCAGGGACGCTTTCTCGCGCTAATCAGTAAGCTGATACGGCCACAGCGCGTCATGGAAATAGGTACATTTACAGGCTACAGTGCTCTTTGTCTGGCCGAAGGTCTTGCCGAGGAGGGTGAACTACATACAATTGAGGCCAATCGTGAACTTGGCTGGCTAATACGCAAATACATAGATGCATCTCCTTTCGCCCAACAGATACACTTGCACATAGGACAGGCACAGTTGGTTATCCCCACACTGCCCGGCATTTTTGATCTTGTTTTTATGGATGCAGGTAAGCTAGACTACCCCCTGTATTACGATTTGGTGATTGACCGTATGTCGGCAGGGGGGCTGTTGATAGCAGATAATGTGTTGTGGAGTGGAAAGGTAGTAGAGGCAGAAAAGGACATGGATACGCGTTCGCTGGACGCATTTAACAAGCGGGTGTTGGCAGACGAACGTGTTGAAACTTTACTGTTACCGCTACGGGACGGGCTGATGCTAGCAAGAAAAAAAGGATGAATAGGCAGGATGCGTATCGGCAATTTTGCAGGGATCATGTGCACATTCCTGTTTTTGCCCGCGATTGGTATCTAGATGGTGTAGTGGGCGCAGCAGGATGGGGCGCAGTAGTGGTGGTGGAAAAAGGCAGGCAGCTTGCGGCTATGCCTTATTGCTTTAAAAAAAAGATAGGGTTCGCTTATACCTTCATGCCTGTATTTGTCAAGCACCTGGGGCCTTTTTTTGGAGGGGAAATGCCCCGGCTTACGGAGCAACACCGATTGATGGGAGCGCTGATCGACCAGTTACCGGCCTTTGCCTCTGTTGAAATGGCTTTCAGTCCCGCGGTAACCAACTGGCTCCCGTTTTATTGGAAAGGCTTCCAGCAAACTACTCGCTATACCTACCGTCTTGATCTGACACAGTCCGACCTAGCGGCAGGCATCAACCGGAATGTACGGCGCAATTTGCATAAAGCAGATCAGGAACTAAGGGTCTGTACAGATTATCCGCTTGAACTTCTCCACACATTCATCAGCACCCGTTTTGCCGAGCAGAACCAACACCTGCCATATGACCGGGACATGCTCCAACGGCATTTTCGCGCTCTGGAGGCGTCTGGGGCAGGAAAACTATTTTTTGCTGTTGACAAGCAGCAAAATGTGCAGGCAGCGGCCTGTCTGATATGGGATGACCGCTGCGCATATTACCACCTGAGCGGTGACAACCCCGCCTTTCGGCAAACGGGAGCCGGGTTGTGGCTGTGCTGGCAGACAATCCTTTATACGCGGGATGTATTGGGTTTGCCCATTTTTGACTTTGAAGGGAGTATGATGCCCGGGATAGAGGCCATTCGCCGGCAATTCGGAGCTGCGCAGACACCCTATCACTTTGTATGGAGGGAGCAATCGGCATTGTTCGGGATGTTCAAAAAACTGAAGAACCTTCGCTAACGTTTGGCCAGGCTAATCCACAGCACACCCGCCAACACGAGGACTGTTCCCGGAACCTGCCACCCGCCAAAAGGCTCGTCTAAAAACAACGAACCCATAAATATGGTAGCGACAGGCCCAAAGCTGCTGATGATAGCGGTATTACCAGCTCCGATAATCCGTAGCCCTTCACTGACCAATAGCGTTGGCAATACGGTTGAAAAGATGGCCATGACGACTACCAATAAGTATAAATCAGCAGGATAGTGCCACAATTTCCAACCGCCTATCCAAGCATGGTGCACCAATATAGCCACGCTGGCTACGATCATAGCAACCGAGGTATAGTAAAGTGAGCCCAGGATACTAATGAAGCGGACACTGCCAACAAGATATATGGCATAAGTAAGTGCACTGCCAAAAATAAAGGCAGCACCGGTGAGGGTGCTTGCTCCGCTGGTATGAGCAGTATCAAGCATAGCCAGTGCAATACCTGCATAGGTAAGAAGAAGTGCAATGTATTGTGCTGACTGTATCTTTTTGTTGAAAAAAATGGTGGACAGCACTAGTACAATGGTAGGATACAGGAATAAAATGAGGCGTTCAAGACCAGCAGAGACATACTGAAGGCCTATGAAATCAAATAGGCTGGCAAGGTAATAACCCGAAATTCCCAAGGCCGCAATCTGCAACCAGTCAAGAGTGCTTATATGAGGGGGTAGTTCATTTTTTCGCTGTTGTCGGAGATATCCTATGCGGGCATTGACGATAAAAAATGGCAATGAGAAAAGCATACGCAGTGCCAGCAATGATACTGTGTCAATTTCAAAGCGATAAGCCAGTTTCACCAATACAGCTTTGCCGGAGAAACCAATGGCACTCAGGAGTACCAAGAAAGCTGCCAATGCTCGAAGTTGCGGGTTAGCAGGCACTTTTTCCACAGAATTGGTTTGCATGGCTTAGGCCAATAAGAGAGGTTTATGGAAAAGCAATTTGACAGAATGCACAAAGCCGTCGGAAAAATTTTTCCGACGGCTTTGTGCATTCCTACATCATTAGCGGTAGGTTAATAACTGGCACCGCAGTCGAAGGTAGCACGATTGTCCACGACCTTGACGTTGTCACGCATGGCAGCAACCAACTGGCCGGAAACCTGTCCCCGAGCCTGTCCATTGGCCTGTATCTGCACTGCCTGTAATCCCTGTGCCGGCGTCATCTGAGGCCGTTGCAGCACTTTTACTACGAATACACCTGATTCGCCTTGGATAGGCTTGGAAGATTTTCCTTCGGCGAGCGTAGAAGCAGTAGCAATTACCTTAGGCTCGTTGCCAAGACCCTCGGCAAACGGCATACTGAAGGAAGTATTATTGACAGTATCGACAGTTGTACCAAAGGTAGAAGCCAGACTGCTAAGATCGTTACTGGTCATTTTGGCTGATAGCAGCTCCGCCTTTTTGTTGTTGAGGACGATTGGCTCGACCTCGGCACGGACATCATCAACAGATGGTAAACCTTCTGC
>CAZYAO010000010.1:53821-88209 GCA_964645715.1 uncultured Saprospiraceae bacterium | reverse complement strand
GGACGATTGGCTCGACCTCGGCACGGACATCATCAACAGATGGTAAACCTTCTGCTTGGACACTGCTCAGACCGATAACCACATACCTGCTATCGTAGTAAGCATTTTCATCAACAAAGGTATACACAGTGCCGGACACATCATTCTTGCTGGCTGAAAACATCCAGCAAATCATATCGCGAGTATCATTGCCGTAACCCAACTGATCGAACATGAAATCATTTTCCTGGAGCGGACCCGTTGTCAATACAGAGAGATCTTTCTCAGCGGCAGCTCCTTTGCGGAGAGACTCAAGATCCTTATATTTAGCAATGAAGGCCGTTGCACGATCGTAAGCAGCATTTTGCGTTTCCTTGCTTGGCACGATAGCCTCCTGCAGGAAAGCTACTTTGTAGCGGTTGGTCGTGCTGCTACTGCGCTTGAGTACCTCTACGATATGGAAACCGTAAGAAGTTCTGATTTTGTAGCGCTTACCAATTTCACCAGTAATGAACAGCAGTCGGTCGTATTCAGGTACGAATGCACCCGGCGTAGTACCCTCATATTTACCACCATTGGCCTTGCTGCCCGGATCCTGGCTGAAAGCATTTACCAGATCTTCGAACTTAGCACCTCCCTGCAGCAGGTTCAGGAGACTGTCAGCTGTTTTTTCAGCGCGCACGAAATCTTCGGGAGAAGTTGCTGAAAGCAGAATATGACGAGAGTCAGCAGAATCAGCCATTGAGCGACGATCGACCAGCTTAGCAACTTTGTACATGCCACCCTCCATGTAGGGGCCGTAGATAGAGCCAACAGCAAGTTTGCCCATCGTATCAGCTACGCTTCCAAGCACATCACTCGTTACGAAGGTACCTGCATAGCTACCTTCATTGCGAATCACGAACGCAGAATCATTGTCAGTTGTTGAAAACTCTGCCATAAGAGACTCCATTTGCTTGCGAATGACAGCGGAGTCTTCTTTGGAAGGCTGTACATTAAAGGCAACATAGTCGGCACGGCGCGTTTCGAATTTACGCTCGTAGCGAGCCTTGTTTTCTTTGAGGTATGCTTCGATATCATCATCGCTGATCGTCACTTCTTCGTTGGCAATGGCATCGAAACCCGCCTTGACGTAAGCGAAGCTGAAGAACTGGTTTTGCTCCTCATACATCATTTCAGCCATCCAGGTGGGCGTATACATGGCCTTAGTGACCATAGCTACCATCTTGCTCTCGAGGCGATCCTTAACGATTTCCTTGCGCTGGTGCATCCAGTAATCAGGAAATGAAGGACCGAGCTGGCCCTGCTCAATCATCTCCTGCACGCGGTTTTCATTGATGATATTTTTGAAATTATCGAGTTGCTGGCGGTCAACGACACCAGGCTGCGCAGGATTAGAGAACCGCTGCTGGATGATAGGGCTGGGATTATCGCCAAATTCCAGATCAGCCCTTTCCTGATCACCGACAGCAAGACCGAGTTTCTCAGCCTCCGTTGTGACGATATGGTTTTCCACGTACCAGTTCCAGTGCTGTGCGCGGTTAGCGTAGGGGTTACCGCCTGCAGTTTGGTAGAGCAGACTGTACGTACGTTCGAAATCGTTGCGGTCAAATTTCTCGCCGTCCACTTTGCCAATGATCATCTTGGAGCCGGCGCCTCCGCCGGGCGCGTTGCCCGAAGTCATGATATCCATGAGGATGAAGCCTCCCACGCCCAGCGCGATAAAGACTACGATGATCCACGAGTTCTTTCTGATCTGTCCAATCAGTGCCATCGAAGGTAGTATTTTATTCAGTGTGTGATCAACTGTGCCACTTGCACAGCTTGTTCTTGTTACGTGTCCGTCAACAACCTGTTGTTCAGAGTATTATTGGCAGGTTTCTCCAACGGAAGTGCAAAGATAACGGATTCCTGTAAAAAAACATAAAAAGTAAAGAGGCAAGACATATCATCTGATAATTTTTGGCTATACCTAGGGAGTTGGACATTGGCAGGGACAAAAATTATACTTCGGGGTTGATTTGCAGGCAAAAACCAACGCCGTGGATATTCTCGATTTTTACAGAAGCATCCTCTTTTACATATTTGCGCAGACGGGAGATGAACACATCAAGGCTACGGCCAAGAAAGTAGTCGTCTTCGCCCCAGATATTTTCCAGTATGGCCGATCGGCGCACGACCTGGTTTCTGTTTTTCCATAGAAAAAGGAGTAGGTCTGCTTCTCGTTGGGTAAGTCTCCTGATATTGCCCATGCAGTTGAGCTCCAGTTTGGTGTGGTCAAAATGGCAACTGCCAACAGGGATGTAATGAGAGGGCACCTCGCCGATCTTTCGGCGGCGCAGGAATACTTCTATGCGTAGGATCAGCTCTTCAATACTGAAGGGTTTTGTGATAAAATCGTCGGCTCCAAGGCGGAATCCCTGAATTTTATCTTCTTTGAGCGATTTGGCGGTGAGAAAAAGAATGGGTACTTCTGTATTGGACTTGCGGATTTCTTTGGCAAGGCTGAAGCCATCAATGCCGGGCAGCATGACATCCAGCAGGCAGAGATCAAAAGTTTGGGTTTGCAGCACCTGCAGCGCTTCGTATCCGTCGGCACAGTGCGTGACTACATACCCCTGAAGTTCGAGGTGATCCCGCGTCACAAATCCAAGACTCTCATCATCTTCTACATATAACAGATGTGCTTTCATATTTTAGCCGATTGCAATCGTGGTAGCTGGATTGATATGGTCGTGCCCTGATTGGGCTGGCTGCTGAGTTTGATTTTCCATCGATGTGCATCGCAGATGCGTTTGGTGTAGAAGAGACCCAGCCCAAATCCTTTCACATTGTGAATATTGCCTGTAGGCACTCTGTAAAATCTGTCAAACACACGGGTATGATGTTCTTTACCGATACCTATACCATTGTCCTGAACAGCAATATACATGAACTGCTGATCTACTTGTACCGAGAGTCGAATAAAGGGCGCATGCATACAATACTTGGCGGCGTTGTCGAGTAGGTTGTAAAGCACATTTGACAGGTGCAGCCGATCGGCTTGTATGTTCGGAATATCAGCGGGTATATTGGTAACCAGTTGTCCGCCCGCCGCCTCAATGCGCAGCCGCATACTATCGATTACGGGGGTTAGGACATCCTCCAGCGAGCAGGCTTCTACCTGAAGGTCTATACTCCCCTGATCTATTTTTGCCAATTGCAGCACTTTTTCAACCTGTTTGTTCAGGCGTTCATTTTGCTCCAAAATGATGGAGGCATATTTGAGTAAGCGGCTGTCGTTTTTAATACGTTCGTCAGCAACGAATACACCGGCCGAAATACGTATGGTAGAGAGCGGGGTCTTAAACTCGTGAGTCATGTTATTGATGAAATCTTTCTGCATATCAGAAAGACGTTTTTGCCGTAGTATAACGGACATAGAATACACAAAAAACAGCAGGGTGAGTACCAGTATGCAGGAGAGGAATATGGATAGCTGCATTTGGTCAAGCAGAAATCCTGATCGGGTTGGGAATTTTACACCAAAATAATAGGTGAGTCCGGCCACTTTGGGTAGTTTGCCCAAAGAATTTTGTCTGTTCTGATCTTCGGGGGCGTAACTGCAATATCCACCATAGACCATTTCATTGGTATGACAGTCGAAGACGGCATACTCGAAGTCAATATTGAGCGCTATAGCTTCGAATTCCTTCTGCAGCAGATAGGTCAGAATGTTCCCATTGAATTCGTTGGCGATATTGACAACATAGTAATTAGTGCTTCGTTGCTTGATGACGTCCCGGGAAGGTAGATCCGCTTTGTTCATGCTAGCAAGCGTTGTAGCTACCCGATACAAGGCCAGTTTTGTCTTTTGATCGAATTCTTCCTCATTCAGATTCCAGGTGCTGGCAACCCAGTAAGTCTGCATCGCAATGATGCCAACCAGCGAGATGGCTCCCAGAATGATTACCTTGCGAATAGAACTATAGTTCATACCTGTTACTAAGCAAAAAAATGCTCTTCAAAGAAACGTAATTTAGTGCGTAAAGCGTGAGTATACGGATTTTTTTATGAAGGGGATCATTTGGCGCGGGCTAATACAGCAGTAGCGCAGGGAGAGCTACAGCGAAATAGCTATTGATATTGAATACTAATCCGTATTTTTGCGCCCAAATAGGATACATGCGGACATTATTCCTGCGACTTTTTTGGGTGGCGCTGAGCTGCTTTGGCATGGAATGTTCTCAGGCACAAACCACTGCTAATCCTTTCGATCTTCAGCCCAGACTCGGAAGGGCTATTTTATTGGCAGACAGCATGCTGGCTGCTGCTCAACAAGATACGACTTCCGTAGAACAGCCTTCTAATCCGTTTGACTTGCGTGCTGCTGTTTCGCTTCCGACTGGTAAGCCCAGCGGAGAGGCTAAGGATGCCGGTGCTTTGTGGGACAGCGCGAACAATTACGAGCCTCCGCGAAACAGTCGTGCTTGGCTGCTGGGCATTGTGATTAGCGGATTGCTACTCACGACGGTATCACTTACTTTCTTTCGCACCTTATATATAAAATGCTACAAAGCAGCATTGAATGACAACATGCTGAACCAATTGTTCAGGGAAAGGGAGGGGTCTGGCCTGTTGCCGTTTGCCTTCGTATACGTTGTCTTTCTTTATCATTTTGCTTTGTTCTTATACCAGACCAATGAACTATGGTCGCTGTGGAGACAGCAGCCCATTCAGCAGCAAGTTCCGTTGATTGCGGCAGTTACATTACTCGCCCTCCTGCTCAAGCACATTTCGCTGGGCATATTGGGCTATATTTTTCCGGTGACCAAGGAGAGTCGTTTATACAGCTTTACCATCATGGTATTTGCGATTTTGGTTGGTCTGGTACTCACACCGCTCAACCTGGTACTTACATACAGTCCTGTAGACTGGCGGGAGCCTGTCGTCTGGATCTCTTTGGGTCTGTTGGTCATTTTATATTTATTGCATGCAGCAAGAGGAGTGGTTATTGCTAACCGATTTATCTTTTTGTATCAATTCCACTTTTTGTTGTATCTTTGCGTCATTGAAATTATGCCTGTATTGTACTTGTATAAGCTGATGTACAGCGGTTTGTCATAAGTATTGAGGGCGACAATTACTAAACACAGCTGTTGAATGTCAACAAACGGCCAAGTGAAGGAAGAAACTTTCAAGCAAGTCAAAACGATTCTTGTTTCTCAGCCCAAACCGGAGCAACGCTCTCCTTACTATGACTTAGAGAAAAAGTACAACTTGCAGATTGACTGGAGGCCCTTCATTCACGTTGAAGGGCTTGACGTCAAAGAATTCAGAAAACAGCGAATTCGACCAGACGAATATCCCGCGGTAATTTTTACGAGTAAGAACTCAATCGACCACTTCTTCAGAATCTGTAAAGAAATGCGGATTCAGATGTCGGAGGATACCAAATACTTCTGTCTTACAGAGGCTATTGCCAACTATCTGCAGAAGTTCATCATCTATCGCAAGCGAAAAGTATTCTTTGGGGAGCGGAGTATTAATGATCTGGCGACGGTGCTGAAGAAGCACAAATCAGAAAAATTTCTGCTGCCCTGCTCAAATTTGGGAGCACTGGATGTAACTTCCTACATGGAGGCCAATCAGTACCACTGTCAGGATGCTATCATGTATCGTACTGTCAGTAGTGATTTGTCAGATCTAAGCGATGTAACCTATGATGTGCTTGTTTTCTTCAGCCCCCAGGGAATTCAGTCGCTGTTTGACAATTTTCCTGATTTCAAACAGAACGAAACGAGGATTGCTGTATTCGGCAATAGCACGCTGAAAGCCGTAGAAGATAATAGTCTCGTAGCCAATATCAAGGCGCCTACACAAGAAGCGCCCTCCATGCCGGCTGCGATAGAGCTTTATCTGCAAAAATCCAATCCCGGGGGTGTGGGTTAAGCCCGGCACTTTTTGCTGTGCGTTTCCTGATTCTTATGATGAAAACTAGCGGATGCTAACTGGGTGCATGCAACCCGGACTCTGTCCCTCGTGTTATAATTCCCTCATGGATACATTTATATCACATCTTAGGCATCAGCTCGGTCAGCCGCTGCCCGGTAAAGATGCACAATACCGCATGGCGCATATCGCGCGCAATAAGCATTTGCCGGTACCCGAGAATGCGCGGCAAGCGGGCGTGCTGGTCCTGTTTTTTCCTGGTGAGCAGGATTGGGAGATTGTGCTGATTGAGCGGAATGCAGCTAATGCCAACGACAGGCATCGCGGGCAGATTAGTTTTCCGGGGGGGCAGCTGGATCCGGCGGATGTCAGCCTTCAGCATACAGCTTTGCGGGAGGCTTTTGAGGAGGTCAATGCGCCTATTCATAATATTGAGGTGCTGGCGCCATTAACAGATTTGTACATTCCTGTGAGCAATTTCAGGGTTTTCCCTTTCGTGGGGTGGACAGCAGCGAGGCCAGTATTTGTGCCCCAGGCTGCGGAAGTTCATGATCTGCTCACCGTACCCTTCTCTCACTTTCTTTCTTCTGACAACCGACAGTTGAGCCGTATAGAATTCAAAGAGGGATTCGTACTCAATGATGTGCCAAGTTTTCATGTGCACAACAAAATTGTATGGGGGGCGACGGCTATGATACTCAACGAACTTATTGAGGTTGTCGAGAGAAAGTTGTAGCGGTTTACTAGCTACAGCAGAACCCAGAGGGCAGGGATAACAAAAATATGTGTATATTGTCCTTCCTTAATTGTTGTGACCCCTGTGGGTCTTCTTAGGCTTCAACGCCCAAAAGACGATACCATGAAAGATGTTGTAGATTTAGTTGGCAGGGTACTGCTGTCGTTCATTTTTTTATACGAAGCATACGATATCATCCGCTACTTTGAGGAGACAAGGGAAATAATGACCTCTTACGGGTTGGTGTGGCGACAGAACTGGCTGCTCTATGGGGGTACGACGGTGCTTGTGCTGGGGGGGATTATGATGCTCACCGGGTATCGTGCAAGTACGGGTGCTTTTTTTGTACTTCTTTACTGGATTCCGGTCACTTTTATTGTACATTCCTTCTGGAATGATCCGGAGGAGGTGCGTCGGATGCACGAAATATATTTTATGAAAAATCTGGCTATTACCGGGGGGGTAATGATGTTGTATGTTAATGGTGCCGGCCGGTATAGTGTCAAAAGGTTGTTTGCTACTTTTAAAGTACCTAACACATAGCTTGTTTCATCAACAACAAGCAAAAAGGAGCACGGCATACATGCCGTGCTCCTTTTTGCTTTCAATAACCTTGCCGCCAGCGGCTACCAAAGCCCGGCGTAGATCGCCAATAGCACGAGGATTACTGCAAAAGCGCCCAGATTGAAGGAACGGTCGGTAGTAAAGAGCGTGCTCTCGATCTCAATTCCTTTTACATCATCGCCTTTGCGCTCTGTCCACAACAAGCCGACAGCTAGCAGAGACAGTACCAACGTAAGCAGACCTGTACCTTTGCCTACCATAGGGATATCTTCGAGCAAAATTTTGGCACCCGTAGCGGCACCAATAACCAGCAGCGATAAGATCAACCCCCAGCGAAGTGCACCATCCGTTACTTCAGCTTTTCGTCCGCGGATTTCTAGGAGTGAGATGACAATCAACAAGAGGGCACACAGCAGGAAGGTGATCCCCATGCGATCGATGAAAGGCAGATCCGGAAACAGCAGCTTGAATCCCAGCGAAAGCGGGATAGCCGCAATAACTACAGCCAGGGCCGCATTGGCTGTGGTTCTTTTCCAAAACATACCAAAAATGAATATAGCAACGACACCCGGGCTGATCAGACCGGTGTACTCCTGTATATACTGAAACACCTGTCCGAGATTGCCCAGAGAGGGGGCAATGAGCGCGCCAATAACCAGTGACATGGCTGCCGAGATCTTGCCGACATTCACCAACTTGGTTTCTGAAGCCTGTGGATTGATATGCTTGTGGTAAATATCGAGCGTAAAAATCGTGGAGGCGCTATTGACAATAGAACTGATGGATGAGCCAATGGCTGCAATGAGCCCTGCGATAGTCAACCCCTTTAGCCCAACAACCACATAATTGTTGAGAACCCAAGGAAAGGCCTGGTCAGCCTTTGGGATATCTGCATTTAGTACAAAGGCAGCAATACCCGGGATGACTACTACCAAGGGCATGAATACCTTTAGGAACGCAGCAAAGACAATCCCCTTCTGAGCTTCCCGCAGGCTGGTAGCGGCCAGCGCCCGCTGGATGATGTATTGGTTGTTGCCCCAATAGTACAGATTGGCAATCCACATGCCCCCCAGCAGTACACTAATGCCCGGTAGTAGCGTGTAGGCAGAACGTGTCTCGCCACTGAGCCTGTCGATATAACTATCCGTCGGCGCGAATACCATATTGAAGCGCTCGGGGGTCTTTTGATAAAGCTCTGTCAGGCCGGCTATAAAACTACCATCACCTACATAAGCCAAGACAGAGTAAGCCGCAACCGCTCCGCCCAGAATCAGGACAACCACCTGTGCTACATCTGTCCACACGACAGCTTTGAGCCCGCCAAAGATAGAGAAGGTGGCCGAATAAATGACCAATCCAACAATACCCCAGATTAAGGGCAGTCCCAGCAGGCTCTCCATGGCAAGTCCCCCCAAATACATAACGGAAGTTACATTGACGAAGACAAAAAGCGCTACCCAAAATATTGACATCAGCGATCGCACGCGGCCGTCATATCGCTGCTCCAGAAACTGAGGCATCGTGTATATGCCTTTTTTTAAAAATACCGGCAACAGAAACTTGCCCACGAGGAGTAAGGTAGCTGCCGCCATAAGTTCGTAGGAAGCTATGGCCAGTCCCAGTTCAAAACCGGAACCGTTCATGCCGAGAATTTGCTCGGAGGAAATGTTGGAGGCAATAAGTGAGCCGCCAATGGCCCACCAAGGCAGTGCCTGGCTAGCCAAAAAATAATCTCGCGTATTTTCTGTCTTCTCCCGATTGGCAATCCATACGCCAAACCCCATCATCCCCAGCAGGTAGACGATCAGGACAATCAAATCAATGGTAGCTATCGCCATAACCGATCTTTTGCTTGTTTACAAATTTATTTCGCAATAATAGGCAGTTTGGCAGTATTTTTTACTGTTTTGTTTAATTTTTGTAAAAAGTATTTCGCCGCCGCCTGCGGCGGCGAAAATATCAGGTGAAGCTGTTTATAATTTTTTTAAAAAACCAAAAGCAGCTCCGCCCGCGAGCGCCGCGGGCATCTAACGAAGCTGTTTATAGGCATTAATGAGGCCATTGGTTGAACTGTCGTGGCTGTCAACATCCTCTTTCGTTGTCAGTTCTGGCAGAATGGCATTGGCAAGTTGCTTACCCAATTCCACGCCCCATTGATCAAAGCTGTAGATATTCCAGATGACACCCTGCACAAAAATTTTGTGTTCGTACAAAGCTACCAGACTGCCCAGCCTGTGAGGGGTGAGTTGTCGGAAGAGAATGGAGTTGGTAGGTCGGTTACCGCTAAAAACCTTGAATGGCAGTAAGGTCTCAATAGCCTGAGGAGTCATACCCTTTGCCTGCAGCTCTGCTCTTACCTCCTCGGCTGATTTTCCCTTCATAAGTGCCTCTGTCTGGGCAAAAAAGTTGGAAAGCAGTAAGGTGTGATGATCCCCGATGGGGTTATGACTGCGGGCAGCAGCAATAAAATCGCAGGGAATCAGCTTGGTTCCTTGGTGGATAAGCTGGTAAAAGGCATGCTGCCCATTGGTGCCGGGCTCGCCCCAGACAACCGGTCCTGTCTGGTAGTCAACAGGCTGCCCGCTCCGGTCAATTCGTTTCCCATTACTTTCCATATTGCCCTGTTGAAAGTAGGCAGGAAATCTGTGCAAATACTGGTCATACGGCAGGATGGCCTCCGTTTCCGCGCCAAAAAAATTATTATACCAAATGCCCAGCAAAGCCAGTAGTACGGGGGCATTTTTTTCAAAAGGAGCCTCGCGAAAATGCCGGTCCATAGCGTGGAAGCCCTCCAGCAGACTTATAAAGTTGTCAAAGCCAATGGTGCAGGCGATGGACAGCCCAATGGAAGAGGTGAGAGAGTAGCGGCCGCCCACCCAGTCCCAAAAGACAAACATATTGGCAGGGTCGATGCCAAAAGCGCGGACTCCTTCTGTATTGGTTGAAACAGCGACAAAGTGTTTTTTCACATGCTCTTCATGCATAGCATGCGACAAAAACCACGCCCGGGCAGACTGAGCGTTGGCCATGGTCTCCTGCGTGGTAAATGTCTTGGAGGCAATGATAAAAAGCGTTGTATCTGCCTCAATTCGCCGCAGTGTTTCTGCAAGATGGGTGCCGTCTACGTTGGAGACAAAGTGGACCTGAATACCGGGCTGCCAGTAAGGGCGGAGCGCTTCCGTCACCATGACCGGCCCGAGGTCGGAGCCGCCTATACCGATGTTAACTATGTCCTTGATGGGCTTTCCGGTGTACCCACGCCATGCACCGCTGTGCAGTGTGCCGCAAAACTGTTCCATTTGGCTGAGCACGGCATGCACCTGTGGCATGACATCCTCCCCGTCGACATATACTGCCTCCTGACTGCGGTTGCGCAAGGCTGTGTGAAGAACTGCCCTGCCTTCCGTTTCATTGATAGGATGACCCGTGAACAGCGCTTCTATGGCGGTGTTCAGTTGGCAGCTTTCCGCCAGTTCGAGCAGCAGTTTCATCGTTTCCTGCGTGGCGATATTCTTGCTGTAGTCGATGAGCATATCTTCAAACCAGAGGTGAAAATGCTCGAACCGATCGGGTTGTTCATGGAACAGTTGCAGCATATTTACTTCCGATAATTGGTGGTAATGCGCCTGCAGTTTAGTCCACGCCTGGGTTTTTGTGGGGTTGATTCGACTTAGCATGAGCAGCGAATGAGGTTGAAAAAAATGATGTATAAAAAAACAGGCAGGCTAGCGCGGTCCCCGCAGCTGCGCCCGCAATGTTTCTCCGGTATTGAAGCGGCTGCGTGCCGATGCGGTTACGGGCAGACGGCCATTGATACCTATGGCCCCAAAGAGCGCCCTGGCAGCCGCAGTCTGGGTTACAGCATCATCGTCATAAGCCTGTAGCAGGCAGCCAATATTGTCAAAAAACTGAAGGCTGTAGGGGCTTCCAAAGACGATGAGTACAACGGTATGCCGCTGTGCGATGCGATCAATAAGTGTTCGTGTGGCATCGCTGACGCCAAACTGTTCACTGCTGCGGCCATTCATCCCATGGAGGCTGATAATAACCGTTGATTTGCCGCTGAGTTGGCGCAGGATAGCCTGTTGTTCTTGTTCGCTGGCCTTACTTCCTGCTTGAAAGGCCGGCATAGAGGCTTGTTCGAGCAGTTTGGTCTGAAAAGTAGTGCGGGTGGTTGCACCGATGGCAAGAGAGGCCATGCGGGCTGCCTGTGCACTGGCCAGCGGCAGGCTGCTGTTGCGGTTGCGCACGAGGGTCAGCGAGGCCTCCGTAAGTCGCTGTTTAAGTGCCTGCGCACTTTCGCTGTTCAGATCCCGGAGCAGACCTTCGGTAGAGATAGGCTCGAAGCGATGCACGCCCAGTCGGTATTTGGCTCGCAGCACCCTTTTTACCCGCCGGTCAAGATCTGCCTGACTGAGGCGACCGTCAGCGATGTAAGCCGCAATTTCTCTGCGGGCGGCTGCGAGGTCTTTGGGCAGCAGTAGTACATCATTGCCAGCGAGCAGCGCCTCCGCTTCCACCTGTCCCGGCTGAAAAAATTTGGTTACGCCCTGCATGTCCAGGGCATCAGTAAAAATGAGCCCGCGGAAATTAATTTCTTTGCGCAGCAGCTGGTTGACGGTGCTGGCAGAGAGGGTGGTAGGCCGATTGTTGCGGCTGTCGAGCGCCGGTACAGACAAGTGAGCGACCATGACACTTCCCAGGCCATACTCGGCCAGTGCTCTGAAGGGATACAATTCAATACTGTCGAGCCGCTTTCGATCGTGGAAAATGACCGGCAGGTCATAGTGCGAATCCACATCTGTATCGCCATGCCCCGGAAAATGCTTGGCACAAGCCAGCACGCCATGGTCCTGCATACCCTTAGCATACATGTGGCTTTTAGCCGTCACATTGTAGCGGTCTTCGCCAAACGACCGGTTGCCAATGACAGGATTTGCCGGGTTGTTATTGATATCCACGACGGGCGCAAAATTGACATGCACTCCTATCCGGCGCAGCTGCCGGGCCACCTCTTCCCCCATTTCATACAACAATCGGTTATTCTGTATGGCTCCCAGCATCAGCTGCCGGGGGTAGCTGATGGTTGTCTCTTTCATGCGCATCCCCAATCCCCATTCTCCGTCGACAGAGATCATCAGCGGAACCTTGCTGAGCGCCTGATATCGGTTGGTGAGCGCCACCTGTGCCTCCGGCGTACCCTGAAAAAAGCAGAGTCCGCCGACATGATGCTCCCGGATAAACTGTTCTACCAAAGCAACATGATCAGCTCCCAGGTTGGAGTGTGCCCGCATCATGAACAACTGCCCCAGTCGCTCCTCCGGGCCGAGGCTGTTAAAAATGGCATCTACCCAGGCAGCTTCCTCAGGGTTGGTCTCATCCAGATTGGCCTGATAAGATGATTGCGCTGCAAGCTTGCAGCTGGCTAGTACAGCCACCAGCAACCAGGCTGCCGTAAATCGCAGTGTGCTCATATTGCTTGTAGTTAAAGGAATAATATGTACGTTGGCTGCACAGCTGCAGCGCTATTTTTTCATACGGCTTTGCTCGACATTGGGATCCAGGGCCTTCGCCTTATCGATGAACTGTTGTCCGACTGCCGGCTGCCCCGAAATAATATAGGCTGTCCCTAGGTCATACCAGGCAATGGCATTCTTCGGCTGGAGTTCAGTCGCCTTGGTAAATAGTTCGATAGCTTTGCTATGGTTGCCACTCATACCGTTGGCTACGCCCAGCAGTCGGGCTGTCTCAAAGTCAGTGGGATTGCGTCGCCAGGCCTCCTGCAGGTAGTACAGTGCCTTGGCCAGGTCCTGCCGTTGCTCGCCATAGTAACGCCCGGCATCGCGGTAGGTGAGAGCCAGATTGACATCTGCCTGCTCAAAATCAGGATTGATAGCCAGTGCTTTCTGATAGGCCTCAATGGACTCATCATAGCGTTGCAGATAGTTGTAGCAATTGCCCATGATGAGGTATGCATTGAGGTAGCCGGGGTGAATACGTACCGCCTCGCGGGCATGCCCCAGTGCCCGCTCTACAATTTCGCGCCGGTTATCGCGATCTGGCAGGCCGAGCCAGTAGCTGCTCAGTTCCCCCGCCGCTGCATTCTGCAGCTTGGCACTCTGGGTAGAGGTCTGTATATCGGTTGTAAAAAGCGTATAGTTGTTTTTCCAGACCGGGTTGCGTGCGAGCGTCAGCACAGCATAGACCAGCACAATCAGGCCAGTGGTGGCCCAGAGGGCCGTCCACTGGCTTCGGCCGGTGGTTTTTTTTATAAAAAAATGTGCCAGCAGCCAGGCCACGGCAAAGCCGTAGGCCAGGGAAGGCATAAACAGAAACCGCTCTGACATATTGGTGCCAATCGGGAAAACCAGATTGGATACGATGGAGATGGTCGCCAGAAAAAACCACACCATAAAAGCCGCAGGCTTGCGGGCCAGCAGCTGGCGGAGCCCGTAGACCAAAAGTGCTGTATAAGCCAGCAGGCTCAGCAGCGTCCGCATATCAGCCCAACCCATGACGGGGATTTGCCGCGGGTAATAGTCGTGGGTCAGCGGGTAGGGCAGGACCAGCAGCTGCAGGTATTTCCCCAGCGTATAAGTGATGGTCGCCAGCTTTTCCGAAGCGCTGAAATCGACCCAGCGGTTGCCTTCGATTTTCAGAAAGGGGTTGTTCATCAGTTCCCGGCTTTCCGGGCCAAACTCCCAGCCGATGACAGCCCCCCGCAGGAGCAGGAATGCCAGCGCGGCCACGAGCAGTGGGGCGGAGTAGCGTATAGTATCGCCGACCGTAGCCTTGCCGAAAAGCCAGATGGCCAGCGGCACCACTGCCAAAAAAGTGATGGCATTTTCTTTTGACAAGAGACCCAAAAAAAAGGCCAGCACAGCCGGCAGCAGCCAGCGCCAATGTCGCTCGTGGTAGGCGCGCAGGCTGCATACTAGCGCTGCCAGGCTGCCCAGCAGGCTCATAATCTCGTCCCTACCCTTGATGTTGGCAACGGCCTCGGTATGCACAGGGTGAACAGCAAAAATAAGCGCAGCGGCAAAGGCGATGTAGTGCTGCTGCGCCGACAACTGCGTCCCTTTTTCCAGTCCCAGCCGAAAAAGCCATAGTATGCTTATGTATACCATCCAGACGACCAAAGCATACCACAAGGCATTGAAAACATGCATGATGCCGGGGTTGTTGCCAAAAAACTGGTATTCCACGGCAAACAAAGCAAGGGACAACGGCCGGTAGCGCCCGCCGCTCACCAGCCTGTCTTTCCCCTCAACTTTGAAGTAACCAAAAAATGTATCCTTGCTGAAGATGCCCGCCCAGCCCTTAATGCCCTGGGTAGTATACATATTCTCAGTAATCACAATGGCATCATCCTGAGCATATTCGTGCCCAAAGGTATTGGCATAGAGCAGAAAGGCAATCACCATCAGCACTACCGATAACCGACGGGGATTGGCCCATGTCGGCAGATGAAGTTCTCCGGGTACTGCCGGAGAAGCCAGCGATTTGTTTTTTTTCGCAGTAGCCATATCAGATTCAACTAATCGGGTGCTAAGATAGTCATTCAGCAGTATTTATCCGCTATGCGACAAGCAGAGAGAAGGCATTATTGGGCAGCAAGCTGGTTGATGAGCGGGTTGGCGTACATGCGCAGCAGGTATGCGCGCCCGTCTTCCAGCTGCGCTGGCGGCAGGGCTGCCAGTCGTGTTGCCAGATACTCAGTAGCTGTTTCAATGGCTTTTTCAGAAAAACGACCTTCTGCCTCCTGCTTATCCAACAGCCAGTCGTACGCCAGATAGTTGACCGCCTGCAGCGCATAATGGCGATGGATAGACTGGTCGATCAGGCCGGCAAGCAGGTCGAGCTGTTGTTTGGGCGTCGGCTGGGCATCCAGCGTATTCAGCTGTTCCAGCAGTGGGTGTCCAAAGTGAAAATGCACCTTCCCTTTGAATCCCTGTATGCCTTGCAGCATGTGACGGACATCCTCTTCGAAAGTTTTTTGGTAGTCCGGATTAGCCTGTTTTTGTAGATATTCCAACGTTTTGAGCAGATCGCAGGGGTCGTATTCGTACGAAATGGAAACAGGCACCAGCTTGAGCGATCGCAGGTGTTCAGTCAGTGGGCCGTTAGCCGACAGGCTGAGCATTTTCAGCACACCTTGCTGGGTACGGTCGTCACCGTCTTTGGCGCGACCCTCCCGCTGGGCAATCCACACGGAGTGTTTTTCTTCGCTCACCTGCCTGAAAATATATTGTGAGAGTGCTACTGAATAGCGGTAGAGAGCTATGGGCGCCCCTGTCCTTTTGACCACAAAACTCTTGTTGAGTCTGAAGAGCAGCTCAGCATTGCGGTGTTTCATGAGGTTGTCGCCGATGGCAATCTGGCTGGTCTCGAAGCCATGTTCGAACAAGGTCTTGTTCAGGAAGGCAGAGTCAAGCACAATATCGCGATGATTGGAGATAAAAAGATAGCCTGCTGCGGGGTCTAGCTGTTCCAGTCCCGATACAGTAAGCTCATCGATGCTCTGTCGTTGCACAAACTGAAGAAAGGGGAGAATAATCTTTTCCTGAAAATCGGCAATTGTTTCTACAGTTTCAACAGCCTTGGCAATATAGAGGGCAAGATCCTCAGGTAAGACAGCACGCATCCCTTGCTGCAAACCAGTATTGCCAAACAGCTCCCTGAGGGCAGCTTTTACTTCTTCCGCACTGAGCATGGAAGGGTGATCTGCTTCTCTTTCTGACATGTCTCGTATTCGTTGTGATGTTTGATGATTGCTCGGTCACAAGATACCGGGCATCAATGACCACGCAAAATAAGGCCATTTTTCCGATCGGCTGACCACTTTTTGCAGCTACCTCGCACATGATCCCTCGGTATACCCCTCCCCAAACCAGCGGAAGGGGAAAAGTTGAAAAATATCTGCGGCAACTATTGCTACATGTTTCAAAATGACCGTATCTTTGCACTCGCGAAAAAATGGCGCGGTAGCTCAGCTGGTCAGAGCGCAGGATTCATAATCCTGAGGTCGGGAGTTCAAGCCTCCCCCGCGCTACATAGAGCTGTCAGAAATTATTCTGGCAGCTCTTTTTAATTAATAACCTGCAGATTTCTAGGGGTAAAAATATATTTTTTAAAAAAAAGCAGAATTTTTTTTCAAAAACCATTGTCGTTTTTTGGGAGCTACAGTCTAAGGAAGAAATTGGCGCAGTATTCTGGCAGACAGCTGCGGAGTGCCGCGCAGCAACAACAAACAACGGTTGATGCGTGCGCACACGAGGATGGCCTGTAAGCAAATACGGCGAATTTGACAACCGATTTATTTTATCCTTTAACTGTAAAACAATGGCTAATTTGAATTTTGAGGTCAACCTCAATGGACTGTTTCAGGTGCAGAATGGAGCAGTTATGCTTACCGAGCTACCAGATGCCGGTGCTGGTTATTTCCCGCCTGTAGGTCCTTTCGATCCTCTCGCTTCGAACATGATTGTTCAGACAGATCAACCTCTGCTTGTAAGATTTAACTGGCACGTACGCGGAGCACTAGCGCTGATGATGGCGGGTACTTGGGAATGTGCTGTCTATCTGGAGGAATTAGGGCCTGGAGAGTATCCGAACAATCACGTCCAGCAAACGCCGCTAGTGGCAAGGTTTGACCACACCTACAATGTAGCTGTGAGTATCCCTCCAATCGCCAAGGCTGGGCTTTACAAGGTTGCAGTGGCTGTCTCTCTGATTGGTCCTGCACCGAGTAATGTTGCTCTGCCTGTATCTGCACTCGCAGAAATTGGCATGCTGCGCACGTATGATGCCGCCTAATCAACCTGCTGCAGCACAATTGCGGGCAGGCTGAGCAACGACCTACTGCCTGAAGGTCTATTCTGAGAAGGCAGCCAGACAATGTATAGGCAGCTGACCGGCGTACAAGTCGGTCAGCTGTGTATGCAGTCGTTACCGGTTTGTTGATGCTATGTACAGCATCGGTTGGTACACATAGCTTACTGTCAATTCTTTGCAGTACAAACCTCATTGCTATGGAAAATGCTGTCTCGTCTACTGCAGGACTACCATACAGCTGGGAGATTGCAGAAGACAGCCAAAAGGGACTGAGCTTCGCAGTATGCAAGCTCGACGACGGTCGTAATTTGCTTCAAAGTTCAGCTTTCAAGACGAAAAGTGGTGTCGAAAAATTCTTGACGAGCTGTCGGGAACTAGCCCGCGCACCTAAAAATTTCAAAGAGGAGAAAGAATCCGGGAAATTTTATTTTACGCTGCGCGATGCAGGGGGTAAGGAGGTAGCTAAAAGTGAGCTCTACGACACGGAAGAGGCTCTTAAGGCCGATTTGAAAATTTTTCGCAAAGCGCCTGCGGCCAATGCCAAGGTACCTGATTATGGTGGAGAATCAGGCGAAGAAAAATTTACACTGGTGTTTACCCGCGATAACAGGGGGGAGTATGCCGGCCGGATTACGCATCGGGGCAGTAATCAGTTTGCAGATTTTCAAAATCTGAACACTGAACTGATTACCAGATTTGTCCAATCATTTCTGCCCGAAGTTCAGTCCGTCCGGGCAACGCCTGTCAGACTGCTGTTGTACGATGATTCTGATGGAAAGGCCACGAACATTATTATCAGAGATCGGCGGTCGCTCAAGCTCGTACTTCAGGAATTCCCGGAGGCATGGGCAGCGGATCAGTTATGTCGTCTGCAGCTGCAGGTTTCGGCTCTCGGGGGGCGGTCTGTTATCAGTCTGCAAATTGCGACTCAACTTTCAGCAGACCGAAGCCTTCTCTGCGTGCTTCCGATAGGGGAGCTGAATGCAGGTGCCTACCGCTTACAAGCCAGTTGTACTGCTGAGACTGAAGCACAGACGCTGTTGCTGGCTGCGGCCAACTGCCTGTTCCAGATTATCTGATTTGCTCAATCGTCTTTACACCTGTAAGCTGTAAACACTTAATACCTTCCAACATCCGTGACTTAAATCGCCCCAGGCAGGGCGCAAATACCTTGAGACTGTTATCATAAAGAGAGGCGTCGACTATGCAATGCACAATCATTGTTGTTTCGACGCCTTTTTTAATTATAATGTACAAATATTGTGCTGGTTATGAAATTTTTTCGAAGAAATTAATGTTAATTCCGCATCGGAACGTGCATTGCGGTGCATGAAGTTGCCGTATGCAGCCTATTCGGTTGGTTGCTGCCGACTGGCCAATACCTTTAAAAGCCTTTGCATATACCAACTAACAGTCTCGTATGAAACATCACACCTGTTTTAATGTCCGACTTTGCTTTGCCCTCTCAGGGTGGCTCATGTCCTCCTTTTTTTCTCAATCGATGAGTGCACAAAATAATAGTGCACTAAATAATCGGGTAGTGGTTTCGAACTCGAAACCGTGTAAATTTACCTTATCAGAGCTGAGTAACATAATGAAAACTCAACCTCTAAAAGAAATTGATACGAGCAAACCGCCACAATGGCGGCACTTTTGGGAATTCGGAGATGGAACATACTATTTACACGGCCAAAGTTTCGATACATCTTATTCATACCGATCTGTCAGTATCCCAGGAGGGAGTAGCGTCAGGGTAAACTCAGTGCCCATATACAGTGGCAATGACAAGCCCTCTATTGCAAGGCTTAGCAACGTCACAGGTTGTGACAACAACAGTTTATCTCCTGTGGTTAATTTTGGATTGACAGAAGCGCTGCTCAAACTCAAAGCCGATGTGAACTGGAATGCAGCCGAGATAAATGACACAATGACCGTCGCTCTTAGCCTGCGCGATAGTAGTCCACAATTGCTAAGAATGAAGGTTATTTCCGGAACACTGGAGTTGGTTGACACCATCCGACGACCCACAGGTATCGTACTTAGGGAGTATAGAGGCCGTGCTACTACTTTAAATGCGGGGGACACCCGTTTCTGGCTGGTGGATGGTCTCAGTGGAACCCCAAGCCACACTATATTCATGGATTTTAAGGTTTTGAATGCGGTTAGAGACAGTCTGTTAGTACTCGAATTCGATCTGCTGCCGACACCATCCGGAACCTCAACAAACAATACCAATGACAACAACGGCATCAACTTCATCGACTTATTATTGGGTAATCAAGAACAAGTTAGCAATCCGCAATTCATTTACAATACCTCTGCCGATGCAAATGCAAATGACAGAGTCGCCATACGGGTCAATGCGGCAAGGGATCCCAACAGCATCCTGGTTTCACCTCTTTGCATCGTGAGCGGTCAAAACAAACACAAGCTTACTTATACTGTTCACTTTGAGAATCTGGGGTCGGGAAATGCCGATACCTTGAGTGTTTATGTTGTCATTGATACGGTTTTTCTGGATAGGGCCAGCCTGTCGGATACCGAATTTTACTTCGAAAGTGAAAATGCCGATTCTAAGGGAGCTGGAATGGTTCCGGGAGGGGTTGAGTGGACTTTCTCAAAGGGTGGTAAATTACTTATCCCTTTGTTAAGCAACTCTGGTGGAAGCGGCTGGTTGAATTTCAGCATCGAAACACACAAGCGAAACCTCAGGCATGGGGAGCAGATTGTTGGACAGGCGTTGATACAAATGGGTAAAGGAGGAATACAGGACTCAGTATGGACCAATCTGGCGATTACAACTGTGAGCAGGCAGTGCCGGTTTTGTCTGCCGTCCTACTGGGGTATCAAAGGGGGCATGAACTACCAGAATGCTGATTTTTCGGGTTTGAGGGAAGGAGGGGGCTGGCATGCTGGCGTTAGCTGGCGGCGAGCACTGACCTGCCTGCCTGATGAATACAGGTTCAAAAGTGCAATTCCTTACGGGCGAATGCCCAGGCTGTGGTATCAGGCTGAGTTGATGCTCAACCGACTGGGCTATGTAGAAAGCAATGCAGACCGCTACCGATACTGGATGCTGGATATGGTTCCCCTTCAGATTCGGTATCTGCTGGGTTCGGTTGGGGGGCCGCTCAACAATAAGATTGCTGTCTCAGCTGGATACCGGCTGTCTTTTTGTGCAGATGCACAGGTCAATGAGAACCAGGTTTCTTTGGACGGGGGGCGGTTTGAGCACGGACTGTTTTCCGATATAGCCATTTTCAACATCATTGGCAGCCCGGGGCTCTCACTGGGTTGGCGCTACCACCATCGCCTCAGCCAGGTGCTGCCAACAGAAGTCGGTAATTATTTCCAACTGTACGCACATTTTAATTTCTGATGTGATGGTTGCACTTACCGGTATTGTGGCCGGCGGCGTCCGGAATACTGGTTGCCTTGCCTTTGCGTTTCAGCTTTATACTGAATCTCGGCAGATTTTGCGCCCGTATAATCATACTGGTCATTGCTTAATAATAACTTGAGCAAAAGTTATATACAAAATTCGGCCGTATGAAGCATACTTACCGGTATTGTGGCTACTAGGAAACTTCGGAGGTAGATTCATCTTTAACTTTAAATATGGGGTTATGAGCATTCATGTTCGAAATGTAACCATTGCTTTGTCGATACTGACAAGCTTTTTGCTGCTCTTTACAGCCTGTAAGCCTGAAGATGCCGGAGTTCGGACATCCGACCAGACCGATGGCGAGATTCACGAGCGTGGGGAGGCAGAAAAAATCACTGCACTTCTACCCGTAGCAGGCGATTTGCTCGATACGTTATTGCAGCTGCAGGAAGCGGCAGCTGCTTGTATGGAAGAAAAGAATTGGATTAGTTGGGCTGATTATCGTTACGGGATAGCCGACCTCTGCTTCGATAGTGTTCTGCTGAGTCCGCGGCAGCTAACAGAACAGCTGGAGGCTGACCTGCGGCTGCTGGCTGCTTCAGCTGACTGTAAGCAGGATACTGCCTGTACGCGCACTTCCCTGAAACATAAGATCTTTCTGGCCTGGCTATACAACGAAACATTGCGGGAATATGAACGTGCCCGCGCGCACTATGAGGACGTGCAGTACATACACGAAAACAGCCAGCAGAAAATCAAAAATCCGGGCCTTTCTTTGTACAAACCCCTAGGCAGCATTTATACTCGGCTGGGCGATGATGACAAGGCACTGGCAACTTTTCGCAAAGGCATTGCCTGCCTCAGGGATTCGACACAAGTGGCAGATCGTGCGCGGCTGGCAGAGATCTATGGAGAGATTGCCATCGTATTTCTCGGGCAGTCGCGATGCGAAGAGGCCGAGGCAACCTGTCGACAGGGACTGTCGGTGCATGACAATTTCATGCGATTCAACCGCCGACTCACACCGGGGGAAGAGCAAAAGTTGAATGATGCCCGTGGATTTCTGCTCTTGAAACTCGCGGAGTCTTTCGTAGGGCAAGGGGCATGGGCCGACGCACTGCAGTTAGCAGAACAGGGGAGGGGTATGGCTTTGAACCCCGGTTATCAGTTGGGCTGGAAGTTGCTGGATGCTGAACTGTGCAGCCACCGGGGGGATTATGCTGCTGCAGTCAAACTGTATCGGGAGTCGCTCAAGCTGGCGGAGGACAAAAGGCTGTATCCTCCGAAATCGCGTGAGATGGCAAAAATTGAATTGGCGCTGGGCAGAGCACTGGAGCAGACGGACGTACCGGACGAGGCTCTGGCCTTTTATCAAAGCGCACTTTGCAGGGTGCTCCATCCCTGCGATGCTGAAGCAATTGATTTCATGCCCGAACCGGCAACATTTTATCCCGAAAATGTCATCATAGAGGCCCTTACCGCCAAGGGCATGCTGTTGTACAATCTGTATCCCGAGCGTGGAGACAACTTACTGCAGCTGGCGCATGCTTCTTTACGGCTGGCGATAGAGCAGGAAAGCAGGCTATTGGGTGCTTATTCTTATGAGTCTTCCAAACTGAAACTACTGGAGGACAGTCATCAGCGGCACGAAAAAATGGTTGCTGTATGTTATGAACTTTTCGAACTGACAAGGCTTCCTTACTACCGTGATCAGGTATTTCACTACATGGAAAAAAGCAGGGCTGTAGTACTCAGCGAGGCCTTGCTGGTTGAATCGTTGCTGCAGCAGCTGGCCGACTCCCAGACTTTGTTGCAGGAGCGCAGGCTTGTACGACAACTGCAGAAGTACGCTGAGGAGAGTTTTGCTTTACGGGCAGATTCGGTGCAAATAGATTCTCAGAGGCTGAAAGACATTGAATCGGAGGTTGCCAGCGTCAAGCTTGTCCACGACCGCCTGCTCGCCAGCCTTAGGAAAAAGAGTGGAGGCTTGTTTGGAGAAATGCACATGGCAGCAGTTGCAGACATTGCCGATGTTCAGCAGCATCTGAAAAATCGCGGGATGGAGTTGATTACCTATTTTTTCAACAACAGCAACCAGGAGCTGTACATTCTCCGGCTGACCCCCGACAATGTGCTGGTTCATCGCCAGTGTCTCCCACCCGATTTTCACAGGCAGCTGGAAGATTTTCAGCAGCAGGTATACGACTGGCAGTCGGTGGAAAATTCTGACGGAGACCTCGCCGCTTTCAGGCGGTTTGCGGAGCGTGCCAGTAGCTTGTACGACTTGCTCATCCGGCCGGTAAGTCAGAGAAAATTGCCACAGCGACTCGCGATAATACCCGACGGTCCTCTTTCCAATTTTCCTTTCGATCTGTTGCTGACCGACAGCAGGACACACAAAGAAGTTGATTATGCCCGTCTGCCCTACCTGATTCGCGAGTCGGCTCTGCACCAGGCTTTTTCTGCCACCCTGCTTCTGCAATCTGCGACCCGTCCTTCGCGTTTTAGGCCTGCCTATTTGGGTATTGCACCCGACTATACCCACAGCCAACTTGGTCGTGTTGACCGCAGCGCAGAGGTTGTGAGTACACTTGCAGCCCGGATGCCGGATAGTAAATTTCTTACAGATAAAAAAGCAGACAAGGGCAATTTTATGGATCAGGCCGGCGGGTACAGAATTCTTCACTTTTATGGTCATGCGCAGGCAAATATTAAAGATCCTGCATCCTCGTGGCTGGCATTTACGCCGCCCAATACCGGTGGACCTCAGGCTTCAGATTCACGTACAGAAGAAAATGCTGGACTGTTGTCAGGAGAGGCTCCTGTACCAGCGGGTGCACTGCAGCTTTTTGAATTGTACGGACAAAAAATTCCGGCAGAGTTGGTGGTATTGAGTGCCTGTGAAACAGGGCGGGGAAAATATGCCCCCGGTGAGGGGGTCATCAGCCTGGCCCGGGCCTTCCGCTATGCCGGTTGCCCAAGTACGCTGATGACTCTATGGAAAATAAAAGATGAGTACGGAAGTGTTGCGGCCATCAATCTAGCATTTTTCAGCTACCTTCAGCAAGGGCACAGCAAGGACGTAGCGCTGCAACGAGCCAAGCTTGACTACCTCGAGCATACTGCCAACCCCGCTCATCCTGCCTACTGGTCGGCTTTTGTTCTAATTGGCGACGAGCAGCCTATGCGCTTTGGCTTCCCACTCGTCGGGTGGCTGCTTCCCGTTGCCGCTGTACTTGCCTTATTGGCAGGGATACGCACATCGAGACGCAGGAAGAGGCTAGCGGACTAGATTCAGTACTTCTGCTGCCTGTTGTTGCCTGCGGTGTTTAGGGTTGTCTGCAATCGAGTGCAGCACTGTACGGCAGCCTTCGAAATCCTGTAATTGTAGGTAGGCGGCAGCTGTATACCATTCGCCCTCCTGTGACAAGGTTCCGGCAGAAGGAGGAATCTGCCGGAAAGAACCTACGGCCAGCGAAGGCTGTTGCAGATTGAGTTGCGCTACACCAAGTAAAAACAGCGCCTTAGGCCGTTGCGCAAAAGATTCGTCCTGCAGGCAGGACTGGAGGCTGTCTGCTGCCTGTTGGTACTGTCTGGCTTCCATGAATCGGTATACTTGTCCCAGTCGGTTGTTGGCATCATCGGCAGACAACAAACCCGAACCTGTAATTTCATCTGTTGAGAAATACTGCTGATAAATGGCAGAAGCCGGAGGGCGGTTTTCTTTGGAAAACCAGTCAGTAAATTGGTAAACAGCAACAACCATAGTCGCTATGGCAGCTGCGGTGGCTGAAAGCCAGAAAAGAAAATGGCGACCCGACTGTCTTTTGGGATTCAGCAGGTTTCTGCCGCGTTCCATGAGCTCCTGTTTACGGGCAGAAACCCCGACGCCTTCCGGCCGAAAGAAAGCATCCAGATCTTTGTCTGCTTCCCGAAAGAGTGCAAGCGTATTCTGGAGCCAGGGGTCGTTTTTTAGGCGCCGCTCAAAGTCCTCTTTTTGAGTAGCATCCATGCGGTTGTGCAGGTAATTTTCAATTTCCCAGAACAGAGGTTCGTCAAGATCTTCCATAGCACGAGTATTTTGGTGTTGAAACAGAGGCTAACTGATCAGGCGCAGTTCTTCTCCTGATAGAGGCTGATTAACCTTTTTTTACATTGAAAAAAACGCTCTTTTGCAACGACGGACGTCTTGTAATTGAGGGTTGCAGCAATCTCATCAAAATTACACCCGTATTGATAGAGCTGGATAATCATCCTGCATTTATCACTCAGCTTTTCCATGAGATCGCGCAGGTTGTTCAGTCTGCGCTCATACGTCTCTGCAGCTATGTGGTGTTCTACATGATTGGCATTTTCATCAACCTTTTCAGGTATTGTTTCTGGTCCTGATACTATTATAGACGACTTCTTTCGTAATAAATCAATACATTCCCGGCTGAGAATAACCTCGAAATAAGTTTTAATCGATGCCTGAGCCCTAAAAATGTCGGCCTCAATGCTTCGAAACAGTTTGAGTTGAGCATTACAGTAGGCACTCAGTACCTCCTCACTTCCCAGTTTCGGGTACTTACGTTCGTTATAGTAGGTGTATAAATCGAATAACTTGTCAAAGAGGCAGTTTTGTATTGCCCGCCTGTCCAGTTCAGAAGCTATTTGGTAGTCGTGTAGTATTTCGGCATCATTTACTTCCTTACATTTTTTTTTATCCAGATACTTTTTATACATAAGAACGGATGTTTATTTTCCAAAAATTACCTGTAACCGCTATGGCAGCATGGAATTCAAACTTATATGTGCAGCTTACGGTATTGGACAATCAGGCTACTGAGGCTAGAACTGCCAGTCTTCTTGTAGGACAATAGGATTAAGTGGTATGTGTTTGTAAACACAATCAACATGTTGTAAAGGTAGCAAATTTTTGGTAAAGTAATTGTTCGACAAGAGATTTTAGGTATATGGAACAAGTGTCCAGGACAAAATAGCTAGATATATGTACCTTGTATGTATAGAACATAAGTAACTCGTTTTTGTCATGTGGGATCTTCTGCTCAATCATCCTCCTTCTCCGCTGTCCGAGCTGCGGCATCCCGCCTGGCAGGCTGCCGGCCTGCAGCTTTTTATAAAACGAGACGACCTGCTGGCGCCAGCGCCCGGAGACCCTTTTTGCGGTAATAAATGGCGCAAATTAAAATACAATCTACTGAAATACAAAGAAGAAGGTTATGAGCAACTGCTCAGCTTTGGGGGTGCCTACAGCAATCACCTGGCAGCGCTTGCCAGTGCTGGCCGGTGGCTCGGAATTCCTACCATAGGAGTGGTACGCGGCGATGAGCCCATGGACAGCCCCACACTCAGGCGGGCAGCGGCGGCGGGTATGTCGTTGATTTTCGTTGCCCGCAGCGCCTATCGGCAGCTCAGTCAGGATACAGCACATTGGCAGTCGCTTTACCCCCGTGCGTATATTTTACCCGAAGGGGGGAGCAATGGTGCAGCGCTGCGCGGCTGTGCAGCCCTGGCGCGTGAAATCCACGACCAGCTGGGTAGCTGGCCGGAGGTGATCGCCACGGCCTGCGGCACGGGCGGCACCTTGGCCGGCCTGATATTAGGCGTTGAGGAGGCGGGAAAAAAGCAGCCGCAGCCGCGCGTGCTGGGAGTGCCGGTGCTCAAGGGAGGGTTTATGGCTGCAGCGGTAGATACTTTTCTGCAGGCAGCGGGAAGTGTGCCTGCAGCACGCCCTGACTGGGAGATCGCTGACGGTTTTCACCATGGCGGCTACGCCAAAAAAAATACCGACCTGCTGTCTTTTATGGATGACCTGCAGCAGTCCTTTGGTCTGCCGCTGGAGCCTGTGTATACTGCCAAGCTCTTGTATGCGCTTTTCAGTTTACAGAAGGAAGGGCGCTTTGCCCCCGGCAGCCGGCTGGTTGCCGTGCATACCGGGGGACTGCAAGGTATACAGCCCTGGGAGGGCTAAATCTGATGGACAGAACCACCCAGTAGTTCCTCATCCGTACGGTGCCACGGGCTAAATCTGATGGATGGAACCACCCAGAACGCTGTTGATGTATTTCTCTTTCGGCTGACCTTTGTAGTAGACCTCTCCGCCGGTATTAGCTGTAATATCCAGCAAGTCAGTAGCCGTTACATAGGCCTTGCCGCCAGTATTGGCACGTATATAGGTGCGCACGGTAGAAAGATCCGTTGCATCGTAGATGCCACCCGAAGAAGCCATTGCCTCTTGTGTCTGGGCGCTGCCTTTGATGCGGAGTTCTGCGCCCTCTCCCGCATAGGAGGAGAGTACTTCTACTGCTAAAGTTATATCGGCCTGTGCACCACTGCCGAGCCTTAGTTCGAGCTTGTCTCCTGTGAGTTGAGCGCGATGACTGACCACTGCCCCCGCCTGCGCCCTGATGGAGCGGAGCTTGACATAAGTGAGTTGTAATTTTACCACCTCATCTTTGGCGATTTGGCTTAGTGTATTGATGCGCAGACTATTTCGATTGATGCCGATATTGATTTTGTCTTCATTGACAGGCGACTCCAGTATGACCAACTGGGGACTTTCGCCGGCGATCAGCTCTATTTCGATCCTGCCGGTGATGACAATTTCGTCGAAGGACTGCAGACTGCGGGTTGTCTGCGCATTGGCCAGTAAGGGAAGACACAGGAGACCTACAAACGCCGCAGCTGTTTGGATCAGATTTTTCATATTCGTGAAGAATTGTTAGAAAATGAACAATACAGTAGCTGTTGCCTCAGGCTACTCTCTGGTAGTAATGGCTGCCAAAGAGTAGCCTGAGGCAACCTCATCTATCCCAATGATGCATTTTCGATCCTGATACCCCTATGATAACCCCAAAAAATCAGGCGAGCAGCTCCTTCACCTTGGCTGAGATTGCGCGGCCGTCGGCCTGGCCTGCCAGGCTTTTGGTGGCCATACCCATGACTTTGCCCATGTCCTTGACGGAGGTTGCGCCGACCTCTGCAATGATAGCACGGATACGTACACTAAGCTCCTCATCAGATAGTTGTGCAGGCAGATAGGTCTGTATGACAACCATTTCCTCTTCCTCCTTTTGTGCCAGATCGGGGCGGTTTTGTTGCTGGTAGATCAGCAGCGAGTCCTGTCGCTGTTTAATCATTTTTTGGAGCAGCTGCACTTCCCGCTCGGGGGTGATTGCCTCCCCGCTACCGTCTGTTTTCATCAATAAGATTGCGGCCTTGATAGCCCTCACGGTGCGCAGGCGAGCCTCTTCTTTGGCGCGCATGGCCTCCTTGATGTCCTGATTGATTTTGTCTTCTAAGCTCATATTGTTAAGGTTTGCACAAAATTAATCTTTCCTGCGCTCTTTAATCCAGCTGGTGAGCTGCACGAAGTCGGCGATGGACAGCTGTTCAGGTCGTTGTTGAAAAAAAGGCTGCTCGAGCAGCGGGTCTGCCTCCGGCAGCAGCGACCTGAGCGTATTGCGCAGCATCTTGCGCCGCTGGCCAAAAGCCATTTTTACCACCAACCGGAAGAGAGAAGCATCCTCACTGGCAACTAGCGGGTTGTTTTTTCGCCGCAGGCGTATGACGGCTGACTGCACTTTGGGCGGCGGATTAAAGTTACCACTGCTCACCGTAAAAAGGTACTCTGTTGTATACCAAGCTTGTACCAGTACACTTAGTATACCATAGACCTTGCTGCCGGGCGCAGCTACTACCCGCTCAGCAACTTCCTTTTGGAACATGCCCACCAGCTCGGGAACAATGTCACGGTGGTCGATGGTCTTGATGAGAATCTGAGAGGATATATTATAGGGAAAATTGCCGATGATGGCAAAAGGTTCCGGAAAAAGTCCCGGAAGCTGCAATTTCAGGAAATCCTCCAATAGGAGGAAGGGCTGCCAATCGGGATGATGCGCCCGCAGGTAGGCGAGCATGTCGGCATCGGCATCCACTGCTTTGAAGGGAAGCCCTTTGGCTACGAGGTATTTGGTGAGTACCCCCTGCCCTGGCCCTACCTCAAGTAAGCCCGCATAAGTACCGTCCAAAGAAAGGCTGTCAGCAATTTTCTGCGCATAATGTTCGTTGGTCAGAAAGTGCTGGCCGTAAGATTTCTTCGCTTTCACAACAAAGGTTTGGCACAAGATAAGCAATACAAATTCGCTGATAAGTAAGGATTTGTTATTTTTGCCAGCTATTGCATAAAAACATACACAATGACCAAGCCCATCATAGGCATAACAATAGGAGATTTGAACGGGATCGGCCTTGAGGTAATCCTGAAAACATTTCAGAATGAGCAACTTTTAAATAATTGTACGCCGGTCATCTACGGTTCTTCCAAGGTGGTCTCTTACCACAAAAATATTGTGGGAATTGAGTTTGCCTTCAATGCCATTCGCTCAGTTGATCAGGCGACTGACGACCGTGTCAATGTGGTCAACTGCTGGCAGGACAATGTCAACATTACCCTTGGCAAAGCTACAGAACAAGGTGGTAAATTTGCATTCCAGTCGCTGGAGTGGGCAGTAAAAGATTTGCAGGCCGGGCTGATTGATGCACTGGTGACGGCGCCCATCAATAAAGAGGCCATGCAGATGGCCAATTTTCCGTTTCCCGGTCATACTGAGTATCTTACGCAGGCGCTGGGAGCCCGTGAGAGTGTCATGATGCTGGTTCATGATGAGTTGCGTGTCGCATTGGCAACCAATCACTTGCCACTACGCGCTGTACCTGCTAAAATTACCAAGGAGCTTTTACTTCAGAAGATTAATCTTTTGCATGAGTCTCTCTGCATGGATTTTGGTATTGACAAACCTACGATAGCGGTACTGGGGCTCAACCCGCATGCTGGTGACGGGGGGCTGTTGGGTATGGAGGAAGAACAGCTGATTCGCCCGGCGGTCGTTGAGGCTAAGAAAAGCGGCAAACTTGTCATGGGGCCATTTCCTGCCGACGGTTTCTTTGGTTCGGGTCAGTATCGCAAGTATGACGCCATACTGGCTATGTACCATGATCAGGGACTGGCGCCTTTCAAAGCACTTTCTTTCGGCAATGGTGTTAACTATACAGCGGGTCTGTCAGCGGTGCGTACTTCTCCCGACCACGGAACGGCCTATGATCTGGCGGGGAAAAATGGCGCCGACCCAGCTTCTTTCCGTAAAGCATTGTTTATGGCAATAGACATTACGCGACAGCGGAAAGACTATAAGGATATGCGTGCCAATCCGCTTCGTATCCGGGAGAAGCCGATAGACAGTGATGATGGCAATGATATCATCGAAGACTAAGCTCTTTTGCTCCAACGCCCACTAAATACAGTAGCGATGAACAGGCCCTTTTTTGTTGGTGCGGTGATTTTGTTGGTGCTGATTGCCGACCAATGGCTAAAAATTTGGGTAAAAACCCACATGTATTATGGCGAGAGTATTCCCCTACTGGGGGCCGACTGGGCGTTTTTGTACTTTGTCGAAAACCCCGGTATGGCTTTTGGTTATACTTTTCAGGGAGAGTACGGCAAGCTGGCGCTGAGCCTCTTCCGCCTGTTGGCCATCGGGGTACTGAGTTATTATCTGGTGTTACTGGTTCGGGCAGCTGCAAGCCGATGGAGCCTGCTCAGTTTTTCACTGATATTGGCAGGTGCTGCCGGCAATGTGATTGACAGCGCTTTGTATGGTCTTATCTTTAGTGCTTCGCCTTTTCACGGGCAGGAACCAGCTCATTTTACCAGCTTCGGGCAGGGGTATGCTACTTTTCTGCACGGAAAGGTGGTCGACATGTTTTATTTCCCTATAGCAGAGGGGATATATCCCGAATGGGTACCGCGACTCGGTGGCAAGCCCTATACTTTTTTCAAACCAGTCTTTAATATTGCAGACGTGGCCATCACTGTCGGGGTCTTTAGTGCCATTGCAATGCGCAATGAGCTGCAAGAGCTTACATCAACGGAAGAAGCACAGGAAAAATCTGCACAGGAGGCAGTCATACAGCGGGCGGCGGAAGAGGATAGCAATAATCAACAGGCATAAACCTGATGGAAGGAGACGGAGCCTCAGTGCAGGGGGTCGTGTTTGCTCAAAAATATATTGATAAAAACCTTAGTAGGGGGGAGTGAGGCATTTAGGCAGTTACAGATAGTCGTCTTCCTCTTCATCAACTTCAATTTTTGACAAATCAACGTTGGTGGCGAATGAACGTATGGCATCAAGTAGATTGCCAACGACTGTTTCGTTGACGGAGTAGTAGATGTATTTGCCTTCGCGACTTCCAACAACCAAGTTGGCCTGCCGCAGCAGCCGCAGGTGCTGGGACACCAGTGATTGTTCGAGTCCCAGTCTCGAGTGTATATCCTTTACGTAGATACTCTGGTTGATACTTATGAGCTCTAGCATCTTTAACCGGAGCGGATGTACAAACGCTCGCAGTATTTTGGACGAAAAAACGACCTTGTCGTAATGATCCCTTTTCAGTGTTTTTCCCATAGATCCCTAAATTGAGGCTAAAATAAATGGTTAATAGCGTGCGTCACAAGGAAACACAGCAGCATCGACTCTGACAAAGCAATACTTGCTTTGCAAAGTGATTTCGCCAGAATAAGGGGGGAACTATAAAAGGGGTAAGGAGTAATACCAAGTCGAAAAACAAGCCCGTTAGGGCGTTAGTTCATCTACCAGGCTGAATATTTGCGCCAGTCGATCTTTGTTGAGTGAGTAATACACGTATTTTCCAAGTCTTTCGGTCACTACAACACCTGCTTTGCGAAGCAGCGCTAAGTGTTGCGAAGCAACAGATTGCTCAAGTCTCAATTGTACGTAGATCTCCGTGACAGTCATTTTCTCCGTTTTTTCCAGTAGCTCAATAATCTGCTGGCGGAGTTTGTGGTTGATGGCTCTTAGCACCAATACGGCTTTCCTGAGTTCGATGTAGTCTAGGAGGATTTCTTCATCCCCCTTTTTTAACATGACTGCTTCAGTTTTTTGCTTTCCCATAATACAAGCTTAGCATGTTAAATAAACGATATTTCACGTATGTCCTCTCAAATATTGTGCCAATATAAGGATAGGTTTTAATAAATAAATGATTTGTGGGAATTCTTGGTGAATTTTCTTAATTTTTTACGCTTTTGGGTTGAGTTACATAGGGTGGTTTGAGGTAAATGGGGCCAGAATGGACGAGATCAGCGTAATTTTTTTGCTGAAAAGTGGCTTCCGCCAGCGGAGCCAGCCAATCGGCCCTACACTGGATAGATTCCCTGAGCAACACATTGTCGGACCAATAGCGGAGGCTCTTGCCGGCACCGTTGCCACAGACGACCAGTGGAGTTGTCCGGTAAGTGGACAACGCATCCTGGTTTAGGATGAGGGCGGTTGCCGGCAGCAGGCACTGACCGGTAATATCGTAGACGGCCGTGTAGACTTCTTCGCGCCGTGCATCGATCATAGGCGCATAGCAGGTAAGCGGGGAGTCGTCAGGTTGCCGGGCGGCCATGGCCAAAGCCAGCAGCGTATCGATAGTCAGCAGTGGAATTTGCAGGCTGAAGGCTATGCCTTTGGCCGTGGCCATGCCAATTCGCAGTGAGGTGTAAGAGCCTGGACCATGGCTTACGGCTATGGCGTCAAGGGCTGTAAAATCGCAGTGGCTTTCGGTTAGTACTTGCTCAATGAGCAGGGTTATCATTCGCGCATGATCCTGCGGCGCTTCTGCCTGGGCAATCGCGGCCGGCCGGCCATCGAGGGCGAAGCCGACAGAGCATATTTCAGTTGCTGTCTCCAGAAGTAAAATTTTTGCCATGCTTGCAAAGATACGGGCTTTTCATCTGTGAGGGTAAAAAAAGCGGCGGCAGGTGCTTGCTCAAAACGCTCTCTGGCAGCCATAGGCCGCCAAAGAGCGTTTTGGATGTTTTTTCGTCGCTTTAGCGACGGGATACAGTGCCCAGCCACTGGCGAAGGCCGTGAAGAATGGTTTCGGTCGCAGACGGCGGTAGCCTTGGTGATGCTAAGGCTGCCGTAGGGGGCTGTCCCCAATGAGTGTGCTGCTGACGGGCGAGGTCAAATAGTTGCTGTCGCTCGGGGACACTGAAGCGCGCAAAGGTGCGTCGCACGATAGGCAGTACGTGCTGGAAGTCCTCGGCAGATAAGGAGGCTATCCAGTTGTCGAGCAGTGACCAAAGGTCGGTATGGTGCAGGAGCAAGAGTGCACTGCCTGGGAGAAACCCCTCCAGCCAGGCGGCCTTCTCCAACTCGGCGGTGGCGGCAGACAACGCGAAGCTCATGTGGCGCGCCACATCGTCGATACGCAGTTGCTGGCGATCGAAGAGGAGTCGGGTGGCCAGTCCGCGCAGCAAAGGATGGGTAATCGGCAGCCTTGCGAGTTGGCTGAGGGCTGCAGCCCATAGTTGCTGCAGGTCTTCAAGCTGTAGTATGTTGAGGGCCCGGTCGGCAGCGAGCAACTGGCTGGCGAGGATGCGGGCGGCATCATCGTCTATCTGCCGGGCGGCCGCAGGCAGCCCCAGCGCGATACCAGGCGTCAGCTCTTTGACAAGTAGTGCAAGGGCGGTGACATCGGAGTGGCGGACATCTCCGTACTGGATACTGTTGACAAGCCCGGGCAGGCAGGCAAGGAGGTTGGGGATATCTGTGGTCAGTGAGGCTTTATGTTGCAACTGTCGGCTGAGGGTTTCTGTGATGGCCGGCAGGCCTGCCAGCAGCGATTGCTGCAGCAGGTCGACCATGTCGGCCAGAGAGCTTGCTGCTGCTAGCTGCTGCTGCAGGCAAGCTGCTGCTGCCGCTGGCAGCGTATTGCCCCACATGGCCGCTTCAACAATTTTTATCGAAAATTCCGGCTGCCAGTGCAGCCGCCACAGTTCTCTGAAACTGCCGAGGGCATTCTCTTCTGCGGCCTGGGGCTTACCCCAAGGGATGGATAGTATACGCAGTCTGTGCAGCAGGTAACTTTTTTCCAGATCTATTGCTTCGCGCAGGTCTATGCCACCCCGCGGGTTGGCCGCTGTGGCCTTCAGCCAACATTCTTCGGGTTTACCCCAGTAGTTTGCCAGCCGGACGGCTTTAAGACTGTCGGTGAGGGCACGCTGCAGCGGAACTACGGCGGCCTCTGCAGGCACATTGCCTATGCGACTGCCAGTAATGAGCTTTTCTTCGATAAGTGCAAAGCGGGGCTGAATGCCTTCGCACAGAACACTAAGTGCAGCCATGCGCGCTTCGGCCAGATTGGGGGAGGGCAGGTTGCGGAGGGCAGCCAGCGCAGTAGCGAGGTGTACGGCCTCTGTCACGTGGGCAGGTGAATTGTCGTGGCCTTGTTCGCGCAGCAGGCGACTGGCCCGGGATAAAAAATGCAGAACTGCTGCTTCGGCCTGTTCAAAGCGAAGCTCATACCAGGCTGGGGACAGGATGCCGGCACCGTAGCCGCTTTGCAGTGCCAGCCGTGGGTAACTCCAGGGGATCCAGGCACTGCGAATTTTCGTCCTGGGCTTAGACAAAGATGCTGTGAGCTGTTTGTCTGCACTGGTTTTTGTCAACATCTCCTCCCGAAGGGCGGGGGCATGCCAGGCGCCACAGACAACAGCTATGCGCGCATAGCCATCTTTTTGGGCCTGCCGGATGGCCTGCCGCATGAAGGCTTCCCGCTGCAGGTTTTCAGGAGACTCCAAGTCAGCTGCGGCTGTGCGAAGCTGTTGCATCAACAGCATGCCGGCTTCGAACACGTCCAGATCATCGCCCTCTTGTTCAAAGAATGCATCCCACCAGCTTTCTGTATCTGCGTAGCCGGCTACCAAGGCAAGCTGCCGAAGGGGGTCGGTCATGGCCGCCGTGGATCCGGGGGTAGCTTCTGTGGGGTCAGCATGGTCAGGGGTTGAAAAATGGAAAGCAATGGGTTTGTCTATGGCCCTGATGGCGATGCGAGCCTGAAGAGCCCACTGCAGTGCCTGCCATTCTGGTGAAAAGTGGGCAAAAGGTA
>CAZYAO010000010.1:51607-53721 GCA_964645715.1 uncultured Saprospiraceae bacterium | reverse complement strand
GCCTGAAGAGCCCACTGCAGTGCCTGCCATTCTGGTGAAAAGTGGGCAAAAGGTAGGTACACAGAGCGGCGCAAGTCGGCCTCATCGTATAGTACCAACGCTACTGGCGGATCCAGTCCGGGAAGACCAGCCTCAAGGAGGGCATTCAAGGACTCCGGAGGGGCTTCCAGCAACAGGCAGTCGGGTTCCCAGCGCGCCAGCGCGCGGGCAACGCGCCTGGCAGAGCCAGGGCCGTGGTGGCGAATACCCAGTATTTTATATTCCTGACTCACAGAAGCAAAACTTACTGCGCTGTGCGGCTGCCACAAGCAGCAGCGCAGCGGCGTCAGACATTCAGGTAGGTCATGAGGGCGTCGTAGCGCTCCTTGAGGGTATCATACAGCTCGCTTTCACCAAAAGTGGCTTTGACTTGATAGTTGAACCGCTCGAAGGTAGCCAGTATGGGCCAGATGTTCTGGCGATTGAGCTTGAGCGTAAGATCCAGCCGGGCCGAATCGGGATAAGACTGTACGAAACTGCTCAGGATGATGGCATTCTCAGATTCCACAATGCGCGCAATCTCCGTCATGCTGTAATCCTGTCGGGATACTTCAAGGACAATAATACCACCCGGATCTCTGAAAGGATTGGACTCAGCAAAAAAACGGAAAGCATCCTCCAAAGTAACCATGCCGGCATAATTGCCTTCTTGGTCAATCACTGGAATGATGGTGAGCTGGTACTCAGCCAGCTGCCGCATGACTTCATAAACGTGGTCTGTCGTACGTACCCGGGCATTTGATATGCCGAGCTTGTAGGAACCTACCGCCTCCTCCGAATCATTGTCAAATACATCATCTTCGGACAAAACGCCTAGTAACTGTTCATTATTGACGATGGGCAGGTGGCGAAGGAAGTTTTCATTCATGATTGCCAAGGCCGTACTGCCCGTGTCGGAGGTTCGCAGCGGGATAATGGCATTTGTCATCAGGCTTTCCGCGATCATGGGCAGTATTAATTGGTAAAGCAATGGCTGATTTCCTACAGCAAGATTGTATATGCTTTATAACGAACCAACTTTGATTAAGTTACAGGCTTGTAGCTGACAAAAATCAATTTGGTAGCTATTGTTGGCTGTGGCTATCGGAAGAGCTTGCGCTTTTGCCCTTCAAATTCTTCCTCAGTAAGCAAACCGCGGTTGCGCAGGCTCTCAAGCCGACTCAGTTGGTCGAGCAGGTCGCCGCCTGCTGTAGTATCCTCTCCGCCAGCTATATTTCCGGCGCGCTCACCGGCCCTGGCAAGCAGGCGGTACTCATTTTCTTCAAAGTGAAGGAAGGAATCCTGACTGCGCAAAAAAGCAAGTCCGTCTTCTGTTTTGATACGGGTGCGGTCGGTCATACCAAAAGCAACAGCTTTGTCGAGGTGAAAAAAAGCGCGCTCAGTATTTTCAAGCAGGGAGTAGGTGCAGGCAAGCATAAAATGTACTTCAGGGTCGCGCGGGCTGATACCCAGCGCTTCCTGAAAATCTGCCAGCGCAGCCTCATACTCGTAGCCCTTATATTTTTTGAGACCACTGTTCATCAGCGCCTGACTCGATTTTACTGCTGATGCCTCTGCGTCTCTGTTGCTCCGCCGGTATTGGTCATCGTAGGTTCTGCCGCTCTTAACTTTACGGGATTTATCGCGTTTTTCGAGGTAGCGGCGATTGTACTTTTCGTCAAATTTATCCTGGTCCATGGACAGTAGCACCATAGCATCGATGATGCCTAGTACGACGGATACAGGCGGTATGAAAAGGTATACCATCCCCAGTACAATCTGTCCCAGATAGAAACGGTGAACACCAAAAATGCCTAAAAAGAGTGCCAGAATACCGGCCATCGTCTTATCTTTCATAGCTGCCAAAATCCTCAGTTATATAGTGAAGCAGTGGACGGGAAGTTGCCTCAGAACACTCTTTGGCGGTTAATGCCGCCAAAGAGTGTTCTGAATTAATGTCTGTTTTTACGTAGAAGACAACTTCATACCGACCGCGCTGCCTTTGCTGATGCAAATTAGCGCTGATTCTCAGAAAAAGCACATGTTTTTCGGATAAAAAACAGCAGAAAAACGATGAGTATGAAAGCAGCAGGGGG
>CAZYAO010000010.1:32715-51507 GCA_964645715.1 uncultured Saprospiraceae bacterium | reverse complement strand
ATGTTTTTCGGATAAAAAACAGCAGAAAAACGATGAGTATGAAAGCAGCAGGGGGCGCTGCTGGTTTTGACGAGAATAAACCGCAGAAGATTGCATTGAAACGAGCGCACTAACGGCCGGCGATCACACCTGTTGTTCCATACGTGTCTTTTCACTATAGCGCAGAATGGCCTGCAGCGTTCTGGGAGGAGCATTAAACATAGCCTTGGGGAATTCTTTCCTGGCGCTGGCCAACTCTCTGCACTCTGCTGCCAGCAGCGGATCAGCGTCCATGGCATGTTCAACGGAGAGGGCCTCCGACAGATTGGTCTCTCCGTAAATATAGGCGACAATGCTGTTTGGTGTAAGGTTCATGACATAGCAAGCATTTGGTGAGAATAATCATTGTAATAACTGTCGCAATGCTTGCCTTATTGCCTGATAATTGTTAAAGTTTTGCTGTTGGAGTCCGATTATAGGTTTTGGTAAAAAACTATCAAATAGCTATTTGGCGACGCAGTCGCCAAATAGCTATTTGAGATTACCTTACGGCACCCGGTACCAGGTTTGCGTGCGATACAAGCCACTCCAGTGGCGGCCACGGACGCGGAGCTCGTTGGGCTGGCCGCGGTCGAACCACACAGAGCAAGTGTATTCGTTACCGCTTTCGGGATCGAGAATAGTACCTCCCTGCCAGAATCCCTCGGAAGCGCGCAGGTTCTCGACGACCATCATGCCGAGAATGAGTTGGTTTTTCTTGGCGCCACTGCAATTTTCACAGCGGGTCTCGGGTCCCTTGCGCAGCAGGCGCACAACCTTACCATGGAACTTACCGTTCTGTTCAAAAATTTCAACGTGTGACTTGGCCTCTCCGGTTTTGTCATCAATGGTTTTCCATACGCCAATAGGAGAATATTGGGCGATGATTGTACCGGAGGACATGAGCAGCAATACGAGTAGTGAAAGCAGGCGATTTTTCATCGGACACTATTTTGGTTGTGAGAAAAACCAGGCAGATTACAGGCTGTCGGGGAGTGAGTGCACTAGTTGTAGCCAACTGTGAGCCGTACTTTCCGTAAGAGACAGCAGGTATTTTGTACCTATGTGGGTTAGCTGCTGAAAACTTACAGGTGCAGGCGGTCTTTCCGGGCGAGCAGCTGCTGTTCGTTCTCCACGCGTTCAGGATCTGGCACGCAACAGTCTACGGGGCAGACTGCAGCGCACTGGGGCTCTTCGTGAAAGCCCACGCATTCTGTACACTTATCAGGCACTATATAATAATAGTCATCACTGACGGGCTTCTGCCGCGCCGCTGCATCGAGTTTTTGGCCCGATTCCATTTCATATACGCCCTTGACGTTGGTGCCGTCGGTGATGGCCCACTCGATGCCCCCCTCATAGATAGCATTATTGGGACATTCGGGTTCGCAGGCACCACAGTTGATACACTCGTCGGTTATCATGATTGCCATTTCGCAAACATATTTTACGGAGGTGATAAAAATATACTCCGGCAGCTGTGTGCGGCACGCAGCTACAGGAACCTATATCTCAGCCAACAAACAAGATATGCAGCTTGTTTGTTGGCGCAAAAATACGGCCGGCCGGGCAAAAAGAAAAAAGTTATTGTAAAACCGAGATCAGGCAAGTTCCAACAGGCTGATTTCCGGCAGTATGCCTACTCGTCCCGGATAACCCAGAAAACCAAAGCCGCGATTGACGTACAGCCACTGCCCCCCTGATTCATAGGCACCCGCCCACTGCTTATATACATATTGTGCTGGACTCCACTTGATCCAGCCAGGAATTTCCACGCCAAATTGCATTCCGTGGGTGTGGCCTGATAAGGTAAGCTGTATGTCAGCATATTTTTCCACCACGCCGGCTTCCCAGTGCGTGGGGTCGTGTGAAAGTAAAATTTTGAGCGCTGCAGGCTCACTGCCCGCATAGGCTTTTGCCAGATCGCCATATTTGGGGAAGCGCGCAAGCGCTGAATAATTTTCAACACCAATAATAGCTACCTGCTGGCCTGCTATCTCGAGCAGCCTGTTTTCGTTGAGCAACAGCTGCCAGCCCATTTCGCGGTGTATGCTCTTGAGTAGTTCCAGATTGTCGCGTTTGGCTTTTTCGGAAGGCCACATGACGTAGTCGCCATAATCATGGTTGCCAAAAATAGAGAATACACCGTAGCGCGCCTGTATGCGTCCAAACATTTCTTTGTAAGGAAGCATTTCTTCAGCTGCATTATTGACCAGGTCGCCGGTAAAAAACACCAGATCGGGCTGTAGGGCATTGACCATGTCAATGGCTCGTGCAACAGCATCGGGGCGTGTGAAACTGCCGGCGTGGATATCGGACAACTGTACAACGCGCAGGCCCGCCAACGAAGGCGGCAGGTTGCGAAGCTGCAGCCGCTGGCGCAATATTTGATAGCGATAAGGATTGCGGGCCATACCGTACGACAAAAATACCAGCGGCAGTCCGCCAATAATCAGTGCCAGCTGAGCAAGAAAACGGCTGCGGCTCGTGTCCACCTGCGGGGAAGGTGCCCAACGATCGTATAAAAACAACACCAACCGCCGAAAATCGTCGATTAGCAGAATGCCGGCAACCATAAATTTGGACAGGTAGGCAATGAAAAAGAAGGCTCGTATGACGCTGAGCCAGCCTTTAGGCCAGTTGGCTGTACCCAAAGCATCCGAAAAGACGAGCATTGTTATGGCCGCCAGCGGAATCAGCCAGTAAAAACCGTAGATAATGCCGCGAACCAGCAAAGATTTATGCTGGATTAGTAAGCGAATGGCCTGAAAGGCGTAAACATCAATGAACAATAAAAAAGATAAGAATATCAGCAGGCGAAGCATGTAGTATTTTTTCAATTTCATAAACAGCCGACAAAAGATAAAGTTGATGTCGTGCATTTGCCCAAAACCCGCGATTGTGTAAAAATTTTATTCGGACTAGTAACAATAATGCATGGTAAACAAACGTTAGTTCTGTATATGTGTGCAGGATGCAGGATTTTGCTTTTGCGCTGTTTAGCGAAGAATATTATGCCAACAACAGACGGGGCATAAATTTATACAATCTGCATGTGTTTTTCAAAATATAATTCTTAATTAACGATTCTATTTCAAAAATTTTAAAATAAAATTTGCCTATACGCTTGACATATACACGCAATTGGATTACCTTTGCATCATCAAATTACGACGGAATAAAATTTTCTCTGTCTGATCATCAATCACTAATAAACCGAAGTACCATGTCCAGGTTTTTCTTCACCCTCGCACTGATCGCAGCAGCTTTTACGACACAAGCACAATTGAAGCCGGTTAAACTGACCAAAGGCGATTTGGAGTTTTCAGCAGGTGTCGGTGTTATTTCTTCTTTTGTTGCCGAGGGTGGACGGACGGTTGTTCCGCCGGTAAACTTGCGGTTGGACTATTATGTAGCAGACAATTTTACGCTGGGTGCTTTCGGTGGTTTTTCCAGCACTTCTTCTGGCCGCATTGCGCGTCCTAATGGTACAATTGATGCTTACGAAAATGATTTCTACATTTTTGGTGTGCGTGCTGCCGGGGTGAGCAATAACCTCAACAACTGGCGCATCTACGGTGGTCTACAGCTGGCTTACAGCACGCCTAAGGTTACACATACACAGATTACGCCAGAGCCTAAAGACGGTGACGTGCTGTCTCCGCGCTATAGCAACGGTGCGCAGAACCAACTGCTGTACAGCGGTTTTGTGGGTGCCCGCCGCTACTTCAGTCCTAAGATGGCTGGTTTCGCTGAACTTGGCTACGGTGTTTCTATCCTCAACATTGGTCTGACCGTTAAGCTTTAATTCGCTGGTCCGATTGGTGCAGGCTACACCTGAAGGGTGTTCGGCCGCTCAAAGCGAGAAAAGACCTAAGAAAACACAACACACTTTGACTGCAGCCGTTCCCAGAGCGTGATTCAGGTTCAAAGGCTCGATACACAAAAATTCCATGACCATTTCAAACAGCGCCAGCCATTCCCGCAGGGGTGGTCTGGCGCTGTTTTCATTGTGCCTACAGCGTGCTTTTCCCAAGGTCCCGTGCGTTAATTAGCTGCTTTCTGCGTACTTTGCAGCCGCAATGTATCGTTCAATAATTCTACTATGGATCTGACTTCCATTCCAAAGATTAAGCATCTTGACAGCGGAAACTTCTTTCTTATCGCAGGTCCCTGCGCAATCGAAGGAGAAGAGATGGCTTTTGAGATAGCCGCAAAAGTGAGTGACATCTGTGAGCGGCTTCAGATTCCTTATATATTCAAAGGATCTTACCGCAAGGCCAATCGGTCAAAAGGGGACTCCTTTACAGGTATAGGGGACGAACGTGCGCTGGATATTTTGCGTAAGGTGGGAGAGCACTTTAGTGTTCCTACAACTACGGATATTCATACCGAACCCGAAGCTGCACTCGCTGCTGCTTATGTGGATGTACTGCAGATTCCTGCCTTTTTGTGCAGGCAGACGAGTTTGCTGCAGGCGGCCGCGGCTACCGGCAAGGTGGTTAATATCAAAAAAGGTCAATTTGTAAGCCCTGAGTCGATGCAGTTTGCCATGGAAAAAGTGCAGCAGAGCGGTAATCCATCGGTGCTGTTGACGGAGCGGGGCACAACCTTTGGTTATCAGGATTTGATTGTAGATTTTCGGGGTATTCCGGTTATGCAAGGGTTTGGAGCTACGGTTGTGCTGGATTGTACGCACTCTTTGCAGCAGCCCAACCAGGCGAGCGGGGTTACGGGTGGCCGGCCGGCGCTCATCAGCGCTATTGCCCGGGCAGGCGTGGCCGTAGGTGTCGATGGTTTATTTATAGAGACACATCCTCATCCCGCGGAAGCAAAGAGTGATGGTGCCAACATGCTGCCACTCGGACAGCTTGAATCGCTGCTCACCAGCCTCGTCCGCATCCGAAAAGCCATCTGAGAAGCCAACATCAGTCTGCCAAATTGCAGCAGCTTATGAGAATATTTATCATCGTTTTATTACTTACAGCTGTCGGTCCCGGGCTATCATGGTCTCAGAAACGGTATATGAACCACGAGGTGTTTTCGCTTGATTCGGTAACACTGATTCGGTTCGACCTCTTCGGCAACTATGAGGTGGTACAGTGGGAAGGCAGCTCGCTAATGATAAAGACCGAAGTACTCATGTACAACGGATCAGAAGCCATACTACAGGATTATCTGAAGAACAACCGCTACGCCTACCGCTCCCAGCGCACAGCTGGTGAGTTGCTGCTGTCTTCTGTTGACAAGCAGCGGATTAATGTTCGGACATCGAGGGGGGAGTGCTATGAGTCGGTTGATACGGTCATTTACATTCCCACAGCCTTCGAGCTCACGGCCGACCAACAGTGGGTCCGAAAGCCATCTTCGGACTAGCGGCGGGCCTTATGCTCCGTGTGCCATGCATACCAGGCGGCACCGATGATACCCCCATTGTTTTGCAAAAGGGCTGCTTTTACCCTGGTTTGCAAGGTGATGCAGTCGGCGTATTTGTCAAAATGCTTACTGCCGCCGCCACCCAGAATAATGAGGTCGGGTGAAAGCAATTTTTCGAGGTACAGCAGGTACTCGTTGAGGCGTTTGCCCCAGCTTGTCCAGTCGAGATTCTCACGCTTGCGCACACTGTCGGCACAGTAGCGTTCAGCAATCTCTTTGTGATTCTGCATATAAATATGTCCAAACTCCGTATTGGGGATGATGATACCCTCCCGAAAAAGTACGGACCCGATGCCAGTGCCCAGTGTAATCAATAAGACCGTGCCCATTTCACCCCGGGCCAGGCCAAACTTAGCAGCTGCGATACCGGCGGCATCAGCATCGTTGATAAGATGCACCTTGCAACCGGTCATTTCGCTGAAGAGCTCATCCGCCTGACAGTTCATCCAGCTTTTATCGATATTGGTAGCCGTAAGTACTTTACCGTTTCGCACCAGCGAAGGGAATCCGCAGCCGATGAAGCCAGTCCAGTTGAGTCGGCTGGTAAGTGTTGCAAAGACCTCTCCTACAGCCTGCGGCGTTGAAGGCTTAGGGGTTTCCAGCCGAATGCGATCAGAGACCAACTCCCCGTTGCTGATATCAACTAGTGCTCCTTTTATACCGGAGGCACCCACATCAATACCCAATACAATTTGATTATCCATACATAGCAAAGTTCGAAATCATCAGCGCATAAGCCTGACGACCATCCACATTTTTTCAAAAGGCAGGTTTTCGGCATTGGTTCGGGCAGCAGCGATCCTGTCTATCACTTCAAGTCCCTCAATGACCCGTCCGAAAACAGAATAGTCCTGGTCGAGAAAAGGGGTGCCCCCCTGGTTCAGGTAGGCCTCCCGCACGCTGCTAGGGTAGCGAAAGTTCTTCTGGGCTTCAATGCGATTGAGTTCTTCGTCGGTTACGGGTTTGCCTTGTACGATGTAGAATTGCGAACCCGAAGACCTCTTTTGGGGGTTGTTAGTACGCGCCGCAGCCAGTGCGCCCTTCACATGCGCCAGCGAGTCGGCAAACTCGGCCTTGATGGTATAGCCAGGGCCGCCGGCGCCCATGGGTTTGCCCGGCTCTGGATTGCGGCTGTTGGGGTCACCACCCTGAATCATAAATCCCTGAATGACCCTGTGAAAGAGCAGGCTGTCATAAAAATGCTGCTCGGCAAGTTTGACAAAGTTGTCCTGATGAGCAGGTGTGGCATCAAAAAGATGCAGTATCATATACCCCATAGGTGTCTGCATGTGCACCAGACATTTGCTGGGAGGTTTAATGTATACCTTTTTCTCGTAGGTGCGGGACTTATTGTTGGCAGCGAAGGCTGTAAGTCTGACCGTATACTGGCCGGAGAAAAAATATCGGTGCGTTGGATTGGCGAGCGTGTCTTTGGCGCCATCACCAAAATCCCATTCGTAGCGGACAGCCTTAGCAGACTTGTTGGCAAAAGTGATAGGTTCATACACCAGCATACTATCTGCCATAATTTCGAAAGCTGGCTTTTGCGCCAGCAACAGGCTGGTCGTCAGTACCAGCAGGCTGGTAAAAAGGAAGGGCTTGCTCATCATACTAGCAGCATACAAAAATGGTTAGGTAATAAACCCTGACAAACATATGGGTGTGTCGGGAAGGCTGTTGGCCTGTTATTCTTCAATCCGTACTTTCATGCGGATATCCTTGTCGGGGCGGTCGTTGGGATTTCGCGGTAAGGCGGCGATTTTGTCGATGACTTCCATACCTGATACCACTTCTCCGAAGACGGTATAGTCCATATCCAGAAAGGGTGTTCCGCCAGCTTCTTTGTAGAGCTTGCGCTGGGTAGGATTGTACTTAATACCCTTTTGGGCCTCAATCTGATCGAGGTAGCTGTCGTCAACAGGTTGTCCTTGTACGATGTAGAACTGTGAACCCGAAGATTTTTTCTGTGGATTTTGGTTGCGGGCTGCTGCCAGTGCACCGCGGATGTGCGGGGCACCGATTTCGGGGTCGATCATGTAACCCGGATCGCCCATGCCAAGCTGTTGCCCGGGCGTTGCATTGCGCGAATCGGGATCTCCCCCCTGAACCATAAAACCTGGTACTACGCGATGAAAGAGGAGGCCGTCATAAAAGCCTTCTTTTGCGAGCTTGATAAAATTGTCGCGGTGCTTGGGTGTACTGTTGAGCAGTTTCACTTCTATCGTTCCATAGTCGGTCTCAATGATGGCCGTGGTCCGGTCATCTCCGCAGCCCGACAGGAGCAGTGATGAGAGCAGGCTTAGCAGAAAAAAGTAGCGCATAGCTATTGGTTAAGACAGGGTGAGGCCTTCTCCGCCGGCCTGCAACTCCTGAAAATACATAATGATATATTTTTTCAGCATTTCCTCCTGTTCCTGCAGGTCAGTTGCCCGCAGCGGCTTGGCTTTCTGCCAGTGTGGCCAGCCGTCAGCGTCACGACCGACAAAGGTATAATAGCCATCGTAACTCAGCAGTCGGCATACAGCTATGTGCATGAGATCCTGTTTTTCCTCTTTAGAAAAGCGATTGGACCAGCGCCCCAGCTCCTGCATACCTATGAGAAAAAGCATTGCATTGAGATCCGGCAGGCTGTCGCGCTTAAACCGCTCTTTGACGAGATGCCGCACCTGTAACCAGGCAAAATCCAATTCCCAAGCGTCCATATCAGATGGCCTCCTTCACATGATTAATCGCAAAGATAATTTACTATTTCAAAAAACAGCCGAATATATACCACAAGATGGGATTTGCTGCCCGTCCTCGGGCTCCCGTGACGCCCTTGGATGCCGCTGCCCGTCCGCGGTCGATATGTCTTTCAGCGGTCAGTATGTATACAATTATTCACTGTACATGCGATATTAGTCATTGTCCTCTTTTCCAAAAAGCAGTAACTTTCGGCCAGTACAAAAGCACAGCACTATGAATATCCGCCGTATTTTGGTTCCTACTGATCTTTCTGCCGTTTCCGCTGATGCCCTGCATTATGCTGCGGGCCTTGCAACAGCATTGGATATCAGCAGCTTAGATGTTGTTCATGTTTTTACGCCCCAAGCGGCGCCGGACATGGCTATGATTCCGCCCGTTGAAGACATGATTCGGGAGCGGGAGGAGGCTGTTCGCAGTTTTTTGGGACGCTTGGCTTCTGCGGCAGCTGTAGAACTGCGGCCCTCGCTGTACCTGGGGTTTGCTGCGGACGAGATTGTGCGGTTGTCGGCCGATTACGACTTAATTGTGATGGGTACCTTGGGTGAGTCTGATATACTAGATCGGGTCTTTGGCAGTATTGCGAGTGCGGTTGCGCAGCGGGCCGACTGTCCCGTACTCATGGTGCCTGCAAACACTCGGTTTGAGGGTTATGAAAATTTGCTTTACGCGAGCGACGATTTGTCTTTGAGCCGGGAGATAGTACTGCGGCTGATGGAATTCAATGATTTGTTTAAGGCGAGGATTCATTTTGTACACGTGAATACGGGTATTCGCGAGGGGCTTAAAGGTGCGCGTGAACGACTGTTTGCGACCTTATTTGCCGGACCGGAGCCCGAGTTTGCTTTTGAAATCACTGAGGTGCAGGCAGCGGAGGTCGAAGAGGGACTTCGGCAGTACATGGAGAGCAACCCGATTGATATGGTGGTTATGGCAACGCGCCATCGCGGGTTTTGGGAGCGTTTCTTCCACACGAGCCAGACGCGGCTTATGGCGTTGCACACAGAGCGTCCACTGCTTGTCTTCCACTGGTCAGGCGGCGAATAGCCGGCATGGTCAGGATGCCCATTGAACGAAAATGTAGCAGGCGTTGTTCCGAATTTGCACTAACTTTGCAGTGTAGTGCTTAGGAACTAAGGTTGTTGTAGCATTCGCTTTTGTTTTCACTGTTGCGCTCAGTAACACAAAACAATGGCCTGCAACACAGCACCATCAATCGATCACAGGGGCAAAGATCATGTTTCCAAAATACGATGTTATTGTAGTAGGTGCCGGCCATGCAGGCTGCGAGGCGGCAGTAGCGGCTGCCAATATGGGCAGCCGGGTGATGCTGGTGACGATGAACATGCAGACCATTGGCCAAATGTCGTGCAATCCTGCCATGGGCGGAGTAGCTAAAGGTCAGATTGTGCGTGAAATTGACGCACTCGGGGGGTATTCCGGTATTGTGACTGACCGTACGGCGGTACAGTTCAGGATGCTGAACTTGTCCAAAGGACCGGCCATGTGGAGTCCCCGTGCGCAGAGCGACCGGCTTTTGTTTGCGCAGGAATGGCGGCAGATGCTAGAGGCACATCCGCTCATTGACTTTTGGCAGGAGATGGTAACAGGCCTGATAGTCAAAGGCGGAACCGTCAAAGGGGTGCGCACCAGCATGGGACTTGAGATAGAAGGCAGTGCAGTGGTATTGACCAACGGAACCTTTCTCAACGGCATCATACACATAGGAGAAAAACAGCTTGGGGGGGGGCGTGCAGGGGAAAAGTCAGCCCACGGCATTACCGAGCAGCTCGTTGAACTGGGTTTTGAGGCAGGTCGCATGAAGACAGGCACTCCACCCCGCATTGACGGTCGTAGTCTCGACTACAGCCGTATGGAACTTCAGCCCGGGGACGAAAATCCCGGTAAATTTAGCTTTACAGATACTCCCCGGCTCAGCCGGCAGCTTCCCTGCTATATTACCTACACCGACGATGTTGTCCACGATATCCTGCGGGAGGGCTTCGATCGTTCGCCCATGTTCAACGGTCGCATCCAAGGACTGGGGCCCCGCTATTGCCCGTCCATCGAGGACAAAATCAACCGCTTCGCCGACAAGGATCGCCACCAGTTGTTTGTAGAACCTGAAGGCTGGAATACCTGCGAAATTTATGTCAACGGCTTCAGTTCCTCACTGCCTGAAGATGTGCAATATAAGGCTTTGCGTCGTGTGCCAGGATTTGAAAACATGCGCATGTTCCGGCCGGGATATGCCATTGAATACGATTATTTTCCACCCACTCAGCTGACGGCAACGCTGGAAACACGGCTCGTCAGGAATTTATTTTTTGCCGGTCAAATCAATGGCACCACGGGTTATGAAGAAGCTGCGGGGCAAGGACTGGTAGCTGGCATCAATGCCCACCTGGCCATTCATGAGCAGGAGCCCTTCGTGCTAAAGCGTTCGGAAGCCTACTTGGGGGTACTAATTGATGACCTGATCACCAAAGGGACAGAAGAACCTTATCGTATGTTTACCTCCCGTGCCGAGTATCGAATCCTGCTGCGACAGGATAATTCCGATGTGCGACTCAGTCCGCACGCTTATCGGCTCGGCATCCGCGGGGCAGCGGAGCGCATGGAGCGGGTAAATGAAAAAGTTGCTGCCGCAAGAGCAGTGGAAAAATATATCCGCGATTACAGCGTAGATCCTTCGGACATCAATGGCTATCTGTCAACGATAGATTCGGCGCTGCTCAGGCAGAAAGTAAAGCTGCACGGGGTGCTCATTCGCCCCAATGTAGAACTGTCGGCCTTGCGGCGGCAACTGCCGGAGCTGGATGCATTTCTCAACCAGTACCCTGCAGAATATGTCGAGCTTGCCGAAATCAATATGTGCTATGAAGGTTATATCAGCAGAGAGCAGGAGATGGTTGAAAAAATGAACAGGCTGGAGGCGGTGCATTTGCATGCCGACTTCAACTACCAGCAACTGAACTCACTGTCGGCAGAAGCGCGTGAAAAACTCAGCAGGCTGAAACCGCGAACGATCGGACAGGCCAGCCGGATCAGCGGGGTCAGTCCGGCCGACATCTCCGTCTTGCTGGTACATCTGGGCAGGTAGGATTTCGGATATTCATTTCAACCACCCGCAAAAGTACTACTGTCATGTTTTTCCCGATTGGAGATGACCAGGTAAAGGGCGGCCACCGGCCTTTCATTACCTACCTGCTACTGGCGATCAATGTGGCCGTATTTATCTGGCAGCAGCGACTACCAGCGCAGGAGGTGGAGGCGGTGTTACATCAGTATGGAGCTGTGCCTATCGATATTGTCCATGGAGAGCGGCTGTACAGCCTGTTGACAAGTATCTTTCTGCATGGGAGCTGGACACACCTTCTTGGCAACATGCTGTTTTTGTGGATTTTTGGCGACAACATTGAAGCGACCATTGGTTCTGGCCGATTCTTACTGTTTTACCTGCTGGGAGCCATGGCAGCCCACTTGGGGCACATCTGGTTTTATGCGGGCAGCACCATTCCTGTTGTCGGTGCCAGCGGTGCCATTGCAGCCATCATGGGCGCTTACTTTGTCATGTTTCCTGGCTCACGTATAATTGTATGGTTTTTCTTCCTCACATTTCGCGTATCGGCCTTTGTGTTTTTGGGACTCTGGATTTTTCAGCAGTGGCTCAATGGGCAGGAAGCGTTGCTGCTAGCGACCAGCGGGAGTACCGGCGTTGCCTGGTGGGCGCATATAGGAGGCTTTGTATTTGGACTGCCGATGGGCATTTTGTACCGATTTCGGTGGGGCAGCAGCAGGCGTGAGGGAGACAGTTAGGCGGAGATAGCTGCCTGCTCAGGCCAGCAGGCCCGGGCGGCAGTCAATATTTTACATCATCAGAGGCAATACCAGATGCAACAACGTCACGCAGACAGGCGGCAATACTTTGAAGAGCAGGCAAGGACGACGGCCCGATATGTGATTCCGTTCATAGAAACGCAACTGCCGGTACGTGCGGGGCTGCGCATATTGGAAGTAGGCTGTGGCGAAGGGGGCAACCTTTTGCCTTTTGTATCGACAGGTTGTGTGTGTATTGGTGTCGACCTTAACGGCCGGCAGATTGCGCTGGCCAAAGAATTTTATGCCGACCATCCCCATCGGGAGCAGGTAGCTTTTTACCACCAGGATATATACACGGCGGATGCCGGCCTGCTTGGACAGTTTGATCTGATAATGCTGCGGGATGTGATAGAACACATTGTCGACCAGCAGCGCTTCATGGCATTTATTCACAAATTTCTCCGGCCCGACGGCCGCCTTTTCCTGGGCTTTCCGCCTTGGTACATGCCTTTTGGCGGCCACCAACAGATTTGCGAAAACCGCTGGCTGTCAAAAATGCCTTGGTTTCACCTGTTGCCTATGCCCCTTTACAAAGCCGTTCTCCGGCTGGGCGGGGAAAACGAGGCAACTCTGCAGGAACTGGAAGATATCAAGCAGACGGGCATCTCCATTGAACGCCTCCGTCGCGAGGCAGTGCAGGCAGGCTGGGCGATAGAAAAAGAAACACTTTACCTCATTAACCCCAACTATGAGACCAAATTTGGTCTCAAGCCCCAAGAGCTGCCTACTGCGCTGAAAGTATGGCCTGGCATCCGCAATTTTTACACCACCTGCGCTTACCTTTTGCTTTCGCATGAGCGCAGCGCCGGAGCGGCTGCGGAGCAAGTGTAAAAAATACACTAAATTAGCCAAGCCTGAATTCTAAAATAGTATATCTTCGCAACAAAGTCTAAGCAGCAAAAAATGAACCAATTAGCAGGATACTTCAAATCTGCTTTCACCGTTGACGACGTAATCTTCGGTTTTGATGAAGGGGATTTAAAAGTTTTGTTAATCAAACGTTTGGAAGAGCCGTATGAGGGGATGTGGGCTCTGCCTGGCTATTTCGTTCGCTCGGATGAAGATCTGGACGAGGCAGCGAGGCGCGTATTATTTGAGCTGACGGGACTTAGTAAAGTATTCTTGGAACAGGTGCGCACTTTTGGGGCGGTTGACAGACACCCGTTGGGGCGCGTGATAACAGTTGCTTACTTTTCACTTATTAAGATTAGCGATTTTCAGCTTCGCCCCGGTACGGGCTCCATTGCTGAGGAGGTGAGGTGGTTTTCAATAGCCAACCTGCCGGCCTTGGGTTTTGACCACCAGGAGATCATCAAGGTGTGCTTTGAGCGCCTCAAGCGCATGGTGCGTACCCGACCGGTCGGTTTTGAGCTGTTGCCGCCCAAGTTCACACTTACAGCGCTACAGCATTTATACGAAGCTATTCTGGAGACAGATTTGGACAAGCGCAATTTTCGCAAGAAGATATTGTCGATGAACCTGCTCATAGACCTCGACGAAATACAGGCAGGGGTAGCTCACAGGCCTGCACGGCTGTATATGTTTGACAAGCAGAAATACGAAGAATTTCTGGAGGAAGGGTTTGTGTTTGAAGTCAAGGAAAGTAAGCGCAAGGACGGCCGGGTATCACGGGATCTGGTGATGAGCGAGCAGTAATAATACAAGCCAATGAGCAAAATAAAGCCTGTGTGGCAATCACTTGCCGACATCCAAACCGCGGCAGACGCAGGTCTGCTGCGCTACGAAACGCTTGTTGCACACTACCTCGATCGCATTGCTGCCAGCAAGGAGCTCAATATATATGTAGAAGTATATGAAGAGGAGGCACTCGCGCAAGCACGGGCATTGGATGCCCGTCGACAGCAGGGGCTGCCACTGGGTCGTCTGGCGGGGATGGTAGTATCCATAAAAGATGTCATTTGCTATAAGGATCACGAGCTGACTGCCGGATCGCGTATATTGTCGGGTTTTCGTTCACTTTTTACGGCGACAGCCCTTGAGCGCCTGTTGCAGGAGGATGCCATCGTGATAGGTCGCACCAACTGTGATGAATTTGCCATGGGCTCTGCCAATGAGCACTCTGTTTACGGACCCACGCGCAATGCGGCTGATCCCGCACGAGTGCCCGGGGGCTCTTCGGGTGGGGCTGCGGTATCGGTGCAGGCTGATACCTGCCTGCTAGCGCTGGGGTCAGACACCGGCGGATCGGTGCGGCAGCCAGCGGCTTTTTGTGGTGTATATGGTTACAAGCCCACTTACGGACGCATTTCACGGCACGGCTTATTGGCCTACGGATCCTCCTTTGACCAGATAGGCCTGCTGGGGCATACTGTTGAAGACATTGCCATAGCCATGTCGGTCATGGCAGGGCCCGATACCTACGACAGCACTGCCAGCCGGAGGCCGGTGGAGGCCTATGAGGCGGCGAGTTGGGATAAATCCGCGCGCATTGCCTATTTTGCTGACATACTTGATATGCCTGGCATGGATGTTGTCATCCGCGACAAGGCCCGTGCCTTTTTGGCCGACTGTGAGGAGGCTGGCCATAAAGTGGAGGCGGTGTCGTTTTCGCTGCTCGACTATGTGATTCCCGCCTACTACGTAATGACGACGGCTGAGGCATCCTCCAATTTGGCTCGTTACGATGGCGTCCGCTATGGCTATCGCAGTCAGGGGGTATACAATCTGGATGATACCTACAAAAAAACTAGGACTGAGGGCTTCGGCACAGAGGTAAAGCGGCGCATACTATTGGGCTCTTTCGTATTGAGCTCAGGTTACTATGATGCATATTACGGAAAAGCCCAGAAAGTGAGGCGGCTTATCCGCGAGCAATTGCTGGCCATACTTGAGGCTTATGACTTTATCTTCCTGCCGGCATCGCCGGTACAACCGTGGCTGATCGGACAGCAGGCAGACGACCCGGTGGCTAGTTACCTGGCAGATATATTTACGGTACTGGCCAATCTGGCAGGCTTGCCGGCCATTGCCATTCCGCACAGGCAGCAGGCTGAAGCTTTTTTGCCCATGGGGATACAACTCATGGCAGCCCCCTTCCGGGAGGCTGATTTGCTGGCCTTTAGCAGGCTGCTCGGCCAGCAGGGATTGCCAAAATAACCGCAACTTGGTACAATAATTGGCTGAAAGTTAGGAAGTCACAATGAAATTTCCTTATCTTGGCGCTTCGTACCAATTTTGCAGTTTATTATGCAAGACGAATACAGACATTTGCGGCTGTTGATTATACTGATGTTGGCCGTTACTGCGCCGCTTCAGGTCTTTTCTATGGCCGCCTATACATGTACTGAAGAGCTTGAACTGACTGTAGACCGCATCATGCAAGTAGCTGATGAAGAGGTGAAACTCCGTCTGCAGTCACTGGACCACGACCTTGTCGAGTACCGCTTTGATCCTGCTGTGCGCAGCATCATACGTCGTTATCTGATGAACCATCGGTCAAACTCCACCATCATTCTGGGTCGCGCCACAGTTTTCCTCCCGATATTTGAAGAGCACTTGCGGGCTACAGGCCTGCCAGAGGCGCTCAAGTATCTTCCCATTGTTGAGTCAGCATTACGGCCCGATGCTGTATCGCGGGTAGGTGCCATGGGACTGTGGCAGTTTATGCCTGCTACTGCCCGGGAGATGGGGTTGCGTGTAGACAACTATGTTGATGAGCGCATTGATCCCAACAAAGCTACAGCAGCAGCGTTGGCTTACCTGCGACGGCAGTATAATCACTTTGGCGACTGGGCATTGGCGTTGGCTGCGTACAACGCGGGAAAAGGCAATGTGATGCGCGCCATGCGGCGGAGCCGCCGGTCAACCTTCTGGACTATCCGCCGCTACTTGCCACGGGAGACAGCTAACTATGTCCCTACTTTTATCGCCGCTACCTATCTGGCTGAATTTTTTGTTCACCACAACCTGGAGCCTGCATTGCCAGAGCTCGACCGGCAATTGACGGAGTCTATGTTGCTCTACAGGCCTTGTAGCTTCTATCGCATAGCGCAGGTGACGGGTCTTGATGTAGAAGAGATTGAGGTCCTGAACCCGGGCTACAAGAAAGGTTATCTGCCGGGCTACACGACCGGGCACTACCTTGTGCTCCCCAGGCGGGTCATGCCTGCCTGGAAGACCTATCTGGAGCTTTATCCTGCAGAGGATGATGAGCCTTTCCTGCCGGTGGCGTCAGTTTTTTTGCCGCACAAGCAGGAGGATGAAGGTGCTGATGCTTATCGGACTGGCTGGTGTCAGGCGCAGGAGGGGCAGCGGTTGTCGGAAGTAGCGACAGAACTAGGCTGTTCTGTCTATCAACTGGCTGCGTGGAACGCATTCTCTCCGGTAGACAGTCTTTGTGCGGGGCAGGAACTCAGGTATTATGAGCCAGCTGTTTTCCGGTATTTTACATTGCCGCTTCCGCCGCTCAAAGAAGTAGCGCGGTTGTCCATCCGGCCAATTTATTCTGTGCGGCAGCTATCTCCCGATGATCTTCATTGCCTGCCTGTGCAGCTCAAGTCCGCGGTGCACTGCCTTCCTGTTGCCGCACAGCCTGCTGCACAAGGTTTCAGGCCGGGACGTTGGATCAGAACGCTGCGTACCAACCTGGCTGTCAGAAATAATCAGAGTACGGTATTGCGCTGAGGGTTACAGACGCAGCCATGCGGGTCTGCCCCGGCTAGGCGATACTTGCCGTTTGGCTCAGTGAGATGTTACAGACGCAGCTATGCGGATCTGCCCCAACAAAAATAAGCAGCGGTTATATTCGGGGAATACGACCGGCTTTCAGCTGATGGCTGGATAATGCGTTCGATCATTTACAAATTTATAGCATCATGGCGGATATTTCCAATGTATTACAATCCTTGCTCAATGAGCAAACTATCGGTCAGCTCAGCAAGCAGCTGGGAGCTAATCCAGAACAAACGAGTACGGCGGCGAGTGGTGTCGTGACAACGCTCGTTAGTGCATTGGCCAAGAATGCTGGCAGTCCAGAGGGAGCAGGTGCACTCATGAAAGCACTTGACAGAGATCACGATGGAAGTATACTGGATGACATAACGGGTCTATTGTCAGGTCAGGCTGCCGGCGCAGGTCAGCGGGCTGCCAATGGAGCGGGTATCGTCGGTCATGTGCTTGGCAATCGTCAGGGCGGTGCGGTTGAGATGGTGAGTAAAGCGAGTGGCCTGCAGGGGGAGCAAGTAAGTCAGCTGATGACTATGCTGGCTCCGCTGGTCATGGGGGCTCTCGGGAAAGCAAAAAACCAAGGCGGGCTTGACATAGGCAGTCTCGTGAGCATGTTGGGACAGACGGCGCAGCAACAGCAGGCGCAGAATCCGATGATGGCAACCGTCACTCGTTTGCTGGATCAGGATGGCGATGGTAGCATCGTCGATGACGTTGCAGGCATGGGGATGAAGATTTTAGGAGGGTTTTTTAATAAAGGCAAGTAAGTCGTATTACAAGAGCTTTAGGTGTATTGCGTTGCCCCTGGCAGCGCAATACACGTACTTCTAGGGATGTGCCGACACCCACACCTCCCCGTCTTCAAATATTTCCTTTTTCCATATCGGTACTGTCTGTTTGAGCGTATCGATGGCGTACTGGCAGGCCTCGAATGCAGGTCCCCGATGGGCAGCGCTGACAGCGATGACTACGGCGATGTCACCTATCGCCAGCACACCAGTTCGATGATGAATTGCGATACGCAACAGCGGCCAGCGACCGAAGGCCTGATCGGCGATCTTCTGCATTTCGCGAACAGCCATGGGCGCATAGGCTTCAAACTCCAGCCGGACTACCCGGCGCCCGTTGGTTTGGTTCCGCACACTTCCTATAAAAGTGACGAGTCCCCCCGCGCCATCGGCAGCAACCCATCGGTTGCAATCCTCGACAGCGAGGGGGGTATCGAGCAGGCGGATATCAATATTATCGGAACTCATTCTGCCAGCGTCTTATGAATATCCGTTTTACTGGCTCTTAGTGCCGGTATAAGCGAAGCCAGTACACCCAGCAACAGTGCTCCCGCCAGCAACTTCAGTTCGGCAGGCAGCAGTGTCCATGCCTGAAAATCGTAGCGGTAGGCATCCGAAAAATAATCAGCAACAATCGACAGTCCGCCATGGCTGAGCAGCAGCCCAAGCAGGCTGCCAATAAATGCCAGCAGGCTGCCTTCGAGCAGCAGCAGGCTGAATAGCCGGTTGCGGGAGGCGCCCATGACGCGCATCAGTGCCAGTTCATAGCGTCGGTTGTCGAGGTTGGCATACAGGCTGATAAAAATGCTCAGAATACTGACGATGATGATGACAGCTGCGAGCCAGCGCAGTGTCTGTTCGCCGGCACCCATAGTAGCATAGAGGCGGCTGATTTCGATGGCGGGTACGGCCGCCTGCAGGTTGGTATTTTCGTTAATATTGCGCGGAAAATTAAGTGTTTGCGCGTTGCGGCCTTTAAACTGTACCAGAATGAGGGTTATAGCTTTATCGGTATATTCCATCAGGGGCTTACCGGGTGGGTACAACTGTGCGTAAGCCTGTTGGCCGGATTGTTCATGCGCGTGGTCATGCCCGTCTTCCTGTGCATGTGCATGTCCGTCTGCGTGGTTGTGCCCGTCTTCCTGTGCATGTGCATGTCCGTCTGCGTGGTCATGCCCGTCTTCTTGTGCATGTGCATGTCCGTCTGCGTGGTTGTGCCCGTCTTCCTGTGCGTGCGCAT
>CAZYAO010000010.1:15476-32615 GCA_964645715.1 uncultured Saprospiraceae bacterium | reverse complement strand
TCTTCCTGAGCGTGATCTCCAGTATCCTGTGAAACTGCCGCTGGTATTTCACCGGGACTAGCTGCCGCCTGTTGTTCGGCAGCTACAGCGGTGGGTTCACTATGACCGGCATGATGTTCGTGGACGACCCAGAGACTCTCATTGCTGGTGAGCAACAGTTGGTCGGCAACGGAGCCCGTAGGTTTGAGGATACCCACTACGCGAAAGGCATCGGCATCAGCGTGTATAAGATCCTCATCTTCAATGAGCCCGTGTGAGCTTTTGAAAGTGTCTCCGATACGGAGGCCCAGTTTTTGAGCAACAGAAGCACCTGCGACTACCTCAAGCGGAGCTTCCCAGCGCTTTCCCTCTGCAATTTCGGCCTGATAGAGATCCAGAAAATCGTAGGTAGTACCCACGATGCGGTGACCGCGGTGGCTATCGCCCAAAGACAAAGGCACAGCCTTTTTGATGAGCGGATGTCGCGGGTTGAGGAAAGCCTTTGATTCGGCTATGGGTATATTGCCGGTGGGTGCATCGATATGATACATACCACTCAGGATAAGCTGCAGCGGGCTGCCTTTGGCACCGACGACCAGGTCGATACCGGCGAGGTTTCGCTGAAACTGTTGATCGAGTTGGTGATTGAGTTGGAGTAGCAAGCTGATGAGGCCGGCACCCAGCGCTGCCAGTACCAGGCTCAGGCCAGTGGACCAAGGCTGGTGCGTAAGATTTTTCCAGCTGAGGCGTAGGAGGTTCATACTTGAGCGATTTGATGGGCCAGAACGATACTATTGGCAAAGTGGCCTTTGAGGCGATTGTCGTGAGTGACGATCAGCAGGGTTGCATTGACTTCTTTTGCCTGCTCTTCGAGTAATGCTACCACGCGCTGGCTGTTATCGTCGTCGAGGGCCGAGCTGGGTTCGTCGGCCAGGATGAGACTTGGGCGATTGATAAGTGCCCTTGCGATGGCGACCCGTTGTTGTTCGCCTACGCTCAGCTGTTGCATAGCACTGCGGCGTTTTTGAGCAATGCCGAGCCGCTCGAGCAGGTTTTCAGCCCTGTTTTTGTCGACAGGCAGGCTTGCAAGATGTTGTGCCAGCCACAAATTTTCTTCGACGGATAAGGAGGGGACAAAATGAGGGCGTTGGAATACAATTCCAATGTGTTGGCCCCTGAATTGATCCAAGGCAGCAGCACTCAACTTGCTGAGTTCAGTATCTCCCAGCCGTATGCTGCCGCTACGGGGTTTGAGCAAGCCCCCCAGCAGGTGTAGCAGGGTAGTTTTGCCGCTGCCACTCTGTCCCAACAGCAGCCAGTGTGCCCCTGTCTCACAATGGAGGTCGGGAAAATGCAGTGGCTGCTGCGGTTGGTAGGCGTAGGTTACATCTTTGGTAGTAAGCATAATCGTTGCAGATTATTTTCTGTAAGCTAATATACCGGCTTTTTGGCAAAAGGGCTGTTGCCAAGCCGCTCAGGCAGCTTTTTTACAGTAAAAAAACACCGCCTGGCCGCCGGCAGCCGGCTATGGCCTGATGGTTTTTTTAAAATAACAAAGAACGGAGCGAATAGGCTACGGCGAAGCCGATATAATTGCCGAGTACGAGTCCCAGCAGCCCCATGGCGATGCCGGGTGCCAGCAGCGAGCGGTTGCCGATGGCGGCGATGATTTGTGGGATGAAAGGCGGGCCGTAGATGGTAGCTGTGGTGGCAATCATCATATTATCGCGGTCGACGCGGAACAGCCAGCCCAACAGGAAGTGAAAAAAGATGGCCAGCACCAGGCCGACCAAGGTAAAGGCCGCCAGGGGCAGCCCTTCGGTGAGGAGCTGACTGAAGTCTGCCTGCATACCCAGCGCGATACAAAAAATAAGCACAAAATACTCCCCTTGCCGGAAGCTGTGTTGCCAGCTGTTGACCGTTGGGGTGAGCGACAGCAGTATGCTGATACTCGTGAGTAGTGCAATGATGAGGGTACTGTCTTTGAGTGAGCCTGTAAGGAGATAGGTAAGCCCCGCGGCTGCGCCAGCGGTGAGCAGGCTAAGGACCAGACTGGCGGCCAGTGGCCGCAGGCCAGCGGGAACGTGGTGCAGCTCCAGTGCGGGGCTGGTATCACCGCTATGAGTAAATCGCGGGAGAAACCAGCCCAAGAACGGGTGGACGACCGTCATGAGCAGCAGTAGGTAGATGCCGCCGCCAATGATTTCTGTGCCCTGAATTAGTACGACGTATTCGCCGGGCGCCTGCAGGGCGATGCCGATGGCCTGCAGGTTGGGAGACCCTCCGGTGAGCAGCCCGGCGAGCATGCTCGCTGGCAGCCAGCCGTCGGGCTGTATGTACCGGAAAAAAAAGGCTGTTACGGATACACCCAGGACAGACCCGACACAACAGAGGAGAAAGGCTCGCAGACTCACGCCAAACATTAGTCGCCAGCTTTCTTTGATACGGGAGCCAAATAACAGCAATGGCAGCCCAACCAGCATACCGGCTTCCGATAACTGCCGCGCCCACTGCCCATCAACCCATTGAGGTACCAGATTGCCTATGAGGATACCCACGGCATAGCACAACACAGCCGGGCTTAGTCCGTGTGGAAAACCCGGCACAGCATGCAGTCGGTAGGCGAGCCAGGGGAAGCCAATGGCGAGAAGAATCGTGAGTGCAGTAGCCATACTGTATATTGGTTTGTATTATATATCCAGTTGTCAACAGAAGTTTTATACGATCTGCAGCACGAGTCCCTTCAGGTAGTCCCCTTCGGGTTGGAAAAGGCTGACGGGATGGTCGGGGCCTTGGCTGAGATGGTGCAGCACCCGGGCGTTTCGGCCACTTTCAAGGCCAGCGGCGACCAGCGTATTGTAAAAAAGGGCTTTGTCGACCACCTGAGAGCAGCTAAACGTAAACAGCAGTCCACCGGGCTTTACGCGCTGCATAGCACTGGCATTGAGTCGCTTATACCCCTGCACGGCATTGTGTCGCTTATCGAGGCTTTTGGCAAAAGCAGGCGGATCAACGATAACAATATCGTAGGTATTGGTCTGTTGGCGGAGGAAGTTGAGCGCATCCTGGGTGATAATGTTGTGTCTTTCTGCGCCGAAACCATTGAGAGCGGCATTTTTTTCTGCCAGCGCGGTAGCCTTGGCTGAGGCATCGAGACTGTCGACCCTGGCAGCACCGGCTTTGAGAGCATACACACTGAAGCCCCCCGTATAGCAGAAAGCGTTGAGGACCGTCCTGCCGGCAGCATAGCGAGCGAGCAGCTGCCGGTTTTCCCGCTGGTCGAGGAAGAATCCTGTCTTTTGCCCTCCTTCCCAATCAACTTCAAACAAATGGCCGTTTTCGGTGACGGGCAGGGGATGCGCCTCACCCCACAGATAACCATCGGCCGTCTGCTCAGCGTAGCGGGCAGGCAGTGTTTCGCGGCTTTTATTGTAAATAGCTTGCAGGGGCGTGCCATTTTGGGCAAAAAGCTGCTGGAGGGCCACAGCGAGCGCATGGCGCTCGAGGTGCATACCAATGCTGTGACACTGAATGACAGCCGTATGGTGGTATACATCTATGATGAGTCCTGGCAAGCCATCACCTTCGCCATGCACCAGCCGCCAGGCATTGGTATCAGGTGCACCAGCCAGCGCCAACGTCTGGCGCAGCTGCAGGGCAGCTGCCAGTTTTTGAAGCCATATATCTTCCGGTGGCGGCTCCGGGCCAAAGTGAAAAATACGCACGCGGATACTGCCCGTCTGGTAGTGGCCGGTAGCGAGCAATTGCCCGCGGGCATTGACGACACCTACGCGCTCACCGTCAGTCAGCGGACTGTCTTCATGGGCAAGTGCCCCTGAAAAAACCCATGGATGCTGTCGCAGGACAGCTTCTTCTTTCTTAGCTTTGAGGACTACTGTTTTCATGTTGCGCAAAGATAGTACAATCGGCAAAGCCGGAGCGCTTATTTCAGCTTGTCGGTGACGGGCATTTTAAATGTCCAGGGTATGCCTATCGCCTGATGGTTCTTATTTCAGCTTGTCGGTAACTGGCAGTTGTGGCACCCGGTTATGGTCAAGCCAGCCAGCAATGGCAACAGCGACATTTTGACCGTCCATAGCAGCAGAAAGAATACCGCCGGCATAGCCGGCACCCTCGCCACAGGGGAAGAGACCTGGCAAGTCAGGATGCATATAACTATCGCGCTCACGGGGTATCCGCAGGGGTGCACTGGTACGGCTTTCGGTGCCTATGGCGACAGCCTCATCGGTATAGTAGCCGCGCATCTTCCGGCCAAACTCCTGTACGGCCAGCTGGAGGCGGTCAAAAATGCCTGCAGGCAGCAGTTCGTGCATAGGGGCGGCATAGATGCCAGGAATGTAAGAGGTGCCAGGCAGCGAGGCAGAAACTTTTTTGCTGACAAAATCTGTCAGCCGCGCCGCTGGCGCCTGCTGGCCACCGTTGCCGTAGCGGAAAAAAGCCTGCTCAACCTGCTGCTGCAACGCGAGTCCGGCAAAGATACCATGGCTGGCAAAAGCCCGGAGATCTTCGAGCTCTACAGCTACCACAGTGCCCGAGTTGGCGTAGGGGGAGTCGCGCCGGCTCATGCTCATACCATTGACCACCAGCTCTCCCGGAGCAGTAGCTGCCGGCACAACCAGTCCACCCGGGCACATGCAGAAGGAGAAGACGCCACGCTGCTTTACCTGACAGACAAGCTTGTAGCTGGAAGCCGGTAGCTCGTGCTCGCGCACGGACTGTCCGTACTGAATCTGATCGATGAGTGCCTGCGGATGTTCAATGCGCACACCCAAGGCATAAGGCTTGGCCTCGAGCCGTATGCCATGCTGATGGAGTAGGTAGTAAATGTCGCGTGCTGAGTGACCGGTTGCCAGCAATACAGCCTCGGCCAGCCGCTCTTGTTGTCCATTGACCACTACCCCGCGCAGGCGTCCGTGGTGAATGACGAGGTCGCTGACAAAACTTTCAAAGTGCACTTCTCCGCCATAATGAAGGATGGTCTCCCGAAGATTAGCAACGATGTTGGGCAGCTTGTTGGAGCCAATATGCGGGTGAGCATCAACGAGGATATCGCTTTTGGCGCCGTGCTCAACCAGGAGGCTGAGCACCTTTTGTATATCGCCCCGTTTGTGCGAGCGTGTGTACAACTTGCCATCGGAGTAGGTACCTGCACCGCCTTCGCCGAAGCAGTAATTGGAATGCGGGTTGACTTCTCCAAACTGCTGAATGGCACGCAGGTCGCGCCGGCGTGCACGTACGTCTTTACCGCGGTCAAAGATGATGGGCTTGAAGCCGTGTTCGATGAGCTCGAGGGCTGCAAACAGACCACCGGGACCTGCACCTACAATAATGACTTCGGGTGCTTGGCTGACATCCCGCAGGGCGTCCAGCATCACCGGTTCCGGATCGGGTTGTTGATCGATATACACAGCGACCTGCAGCCTGAAGACAGGCTGTCGCCCACGGGCATCGATACTGCGCTTGAGCACCCGCAGTTCGCCGAGTTGTTCCGGTGCCAGCCCCAGATAATCAGCTGCCCTGCGGCTCAGAGCCGTCGGCTCACCCATTTCGGCAGGCAACAACACCAATTCGAAGGTATGTACCATTGCTTTCGTTGCTGTGTACTAGGCTTTTTGCCACCCTGCCAACGCCTGCTGTACCAGCTCGGGCTCATAGCCTTTGCGGAGAGCAAACTGGAAAAGTCGCTGGCGATGGCTTATATCTGCAGCCGACAGCTGTTCCAGGGCAGCCTTTCGGGTCAGCAGTTGTTGCAGTTGCTCGCGGTAGCGTTGCTCATCAATTTCTGACAGCGCCGCCCGTACGCAGTAATCACTAATTTTCCGTAGGCGAAGTTCGGCAGTAATGCGTATACGTCCCCACTGCTTGACCGAAAACTTGCCGCGGGCAAAAGAGCGGGCGAAGCGCTCTTCATCGAGAAAACGGTCGGTGATCAGCTGCGCCATAATCTCTTCGAGTTCATCGCCATAAACCCCCAAGTCCAGCAGCTTACTCCTCACTTCTTGGTGGCATCTATCCTGATAAGCACAGTAGCGCTGTAATTTAGACAGCGCTACTGTGCGGGAAATATAAGCCTTTTTTTGTCTGCCTTCCATGCCTGTTGGTCAAGATGGAGCAGTTTAGATATTCATCAGCAGGAAGGTAGGCTCTTCCAGCAATTCCTTCACTTTTACGAGGAAGGTGACCGAAGAACTTCCGTCGATGACACGATGGTCGTAAGACAGGGCAATGTACATCATTGGGCGCACTTTGATTTCGCCATTGACGACCATAGGCCGTTCCTTGATGGCATGCATACCCAAGATGGCCGACTGTGGCTCGTTGATGATAGGTGTGCTGAGAAGTGAGCCAAAAACGCCTCCATTGGTGATGGTAAACGTGCCCCCCTGCATATCTTCCATGCTGAGAGAACCCTCACGCGCCTTAGAAGACAGGCGCTTGATTTCGTGTTCGATTTCGGCAAAGCTCATCGACTCCACATTCTTCACCGGCGGCACTACCAGACCGGTCGGCGTAGAGATAGCGATGGAGATGTCGACATATTGGTGATACACGATATCATTGTCGTCGATGCGGGCATTGACCTCCGGCATATCCATGAGCACCTGAGCGCAAGCCTTGGCAAAAATAGACATGAAGCCCAGTTTGATCCCGTACTTGGCCACGAACCGATCCTGCACCTTGTTGCGCAGCGCCATGACTTCTGTGAGATCCACCTCATTGAAAGTCGTGAGCATAGCCGTCTCGTTTTTGGCTTTTACGAGTCGGTTGGCGATGGTGCGCCGCATGCGGCTCATCTTTTTGCGCTCCTCCTGTCGGCCAAAGGCCGCAGGAGCTGCTGCTGCCGGCGCAGCCTTAGGCGCTGCCGGTGCGGGCTTTGGCGCTGGTGCAGCCGCCTGCGCATCGGCTTTGGTGATGCGGCCATCGCGGCCGCTACCCTGTACATCCGCAGGCGACACGCCTTTTTCTTCTAAAATTTTGGCTGCTGCCGGTGAGGGATGGCCGGTAGCATAGGTGCTGGCTGTGCTGCTGGCCGGTGGTGCGGCAGGCGCAGCGGGTGCAGCCGGTGCTGGTGCAGGTGCAGGTGCAGCAGCACCTTGGGTAACGCTGGTATCGATGCGGGCAACAAGGCCGCCGACAGGCAGGTCGTCGCCAGCGGCAGCCACGTGAATGAGCTTACCGGCGGCCTCTGCGGGGAATTCAAGGGTGGCCTTGTCCGATTCGAACTCGCAGATGGGCTCATCGAGTGAAACATAGTCACCATCGGCCTTGAGCCATTGTGAAAGGGTTACTTCGGTAACCGACTCCCCGATAACGGGTACTTTTAGTTCTATGATCATATAGCTTGCAGCTGGCTTATAAAAATGAATGTCAATATGCAAACTTGCGGTCTTTCCCGTGATTTACAAAATCCGGCGTATTTTTTTCAGGGGCGACCGTAAAGGTAAACACTTTACACGGCATTTAGTGTTGCGCGAAGGGACTGTTGCCGCAAAAAAAAGCAGGGCCTGGCGGCAGGTCGCTGCGGAGCTTTTTTTTACGCAAAAAACTAGGGCGTAAACAGCTCTCCCTGCCGGCCCTCGGCCAGCAGGCGGAACGACTGCCGGTGGTGGATACTGGCGCCTGTTGCGGCAATGGCGCGGCGGTGAGCAACGGTGGGGTAGCCTTTGTTTTGGTCCCAGCCGTAGTGGGGAAAAAGCTGGTGCAGCTGCAGCATGTAAGCGTCGCGGGCGGTCTTGGCTAGTATGGAAGCAGCTGCGATGGCGGTGTATTTGCTGTCACCTTTGATGATGCAATGATGGGGTACTGAAGGATAGGGGCTGAAGCGATTGCCGTCGATAAGGAGCAGCTCGGGGCGAGGTGAGAGCTGATCGATGGCGCGGTGCATAGCCAGAAAGGAGGCCTGCAGGATGTTGATACGATCGATTTCGGGTGGATCTACCTGTGCGACGGCCCAGCAGACGGCGTGGGTTTCTATGAGTGCGCGGGCAGCAAGTCGCTGTTGCTCAGTGAGCTGTTTGGAATCGTTGAGCAGGGGTATGTGCAGGTCTTTGGGCCAAATGACGGCAGCAGCAAAGACAGGGCCGGCGAGGCAGCCCCTGCCGGCCTCGTCGCAGCCGGCCTCCTGCCGGTGGGGGTCAAAAAAGTTGAGAAGCGCTTCCTTCATAAGGTGCGTATGCGCGTGGCGGCCAATTTTTTGTCAAAGATACATGTATGCCTGTGGATTTTGGCACAATCCTTGAAAAGGAATGAGCAGGTAGCTGCTGCCCGGGCAGCGTGCTTTAATCGCAGTTTATCGTGCTTTTGCCGCAAAAGAATGCTCATTGGCAGAGAAATGCAATGGTGGCTGCAATTTTTTTACTTAATTTGAGGTTGATTGTTTGAGCAATCGCGTTGTAAATCTTGTTTTATTCGCAAGGCTTGCATGCAGTGGCCTCTCGGAGGTTGTGTGCAGGTTTATGGCTACTTACATCTACAGAGAAATCAAGAACGAAAATGAAACTATTCAGAGGTCCCATTGTGTATTCCTTCGTGGCGGGGCTGCTGCTGGCAGCCTTCTGGCCGAAGGTCGACCCCAATCAAAAAGAGATGGTGCTGGTGCAGACGGTGCTCAGAGGGCTGGAGCGCTATCACTACAGTCCTCAGCGCGTCGATGACGAATTTTCTGCCAAGGTCTTCGACCAGTACCTCAAAAATATCGATGGCGCTAAGCGGTTCTTCACCCAGGCGGACATCGACAAAATGAAAGTCCATTATAAGAGTATCGACGAGCAGGCGCTGGCAGGCGATTTTACTTTTTTTGACCTGAGCCAGGACCTACTCAAGGCAAGCATGGAGAAAACCCAGGGATACTATCGGGAGATGCTGGCTGCGCCTTTCAATTTTGATGAGGCGGAGACGGTAGAGCTGGACGGCGATAAGCGGCAGTGGGCCGCCAGTGATGCTGAGCTGCGCGACTTCTGGCGCCGCTATCTCAAGTACGAGACGCTCACGCGTTATGTGGAAGCTATGGAGGAGCAAGCAGAAGCAGAAAAGGCAGGTGGCGAGTTTGAGCGCAAGTCGCCCGAGCAGATAGAAAAAGAATCGCGCGAAGATGTGCTGGAAATGTTTGACCGCTGGTACGACCGACTTTTCAAACTCAAGCGCGACGAGCGGGTGAGCCAGTATATTAATGCTATGACGGGGGTATTCGACCCGCATACCAACTACTTCAAACCGATTGATAAGGAGAACTTTGATATTCGCTTCAGTGGCAGACTGGAGGGCATCGGGGCTCGTCTTATGTCGGACGGTGACTATACCAAAGTCAGCGAGGTGGTCATCGGGGGACCTGCCTGGAAGGGCAAGGAATTGGAAGAGAACGATATCATACTGAAAGTTGCCCAGGCTGATGGAGAGCCGGTAGACGTCAAAGGTATGTTGCTCGATGATGTAGTTCAGCTGGTGCGCGGAACCAAGGGTACGGAGGTGCGGCTGACGGTGAAAAAGGTAGACGGTACGGTGAAGGTGATCTCGATCATCCGCGATGTTGTTATTCTGGATGAGCGTTTCGCTCGTTCGCTGATTCTCGAGGGGGCCAGCGCGGGCGAAAAAGTAGGCTACTTGTATTTACCAAGTTTTTATGCTGATTTTGAAAATACCGACGGTCGCAACTGCGCAGATGACGTAGCTGCTGAAATCGAAAAACTAAAGACGGCGGGGGTTGACGGCATCATTCTGGATCTGCGCAACAATGGCGGTGGCAGTTTGCGTGACGTAGTCAAAATGTCGGGCTATTTCTTCGAAAGGGGCCCCGTGGTGCAGGTGAAGGCGCGTGACCAGGAGGCTGAGGTGTTGTCGGATATAGATCCGCGTGTGCAGTACAGTGGTCCGCTGGTAGTACTGGTCAATAATTACAGTGCCAGTGCGAGCGAAATTCTGGCGGCAGCTCTGCAGGATTATGGCCGCGCAGTGATTGTTGGTAGCAATTCTACCTTTGGCAAGGGGACTGTTCAGCGATTCATCGATCTCGACAGAATCGTGTCTACGGCCTATGCAGGCTTGCGACCATTTGGTGAGATTAAGCTGACAACCCAGAAGTTTTACAGAATTAACGGAGGCTCAACGCAGCTGTTGGGTGTTACACCCGACATAGTGCTGCCCGACAGCTACCACTATATCACTTCCGGCGAAAAGGAGGAATCGTATGCTATGAGTTGGACCAGCATACAGCCGGTGCCACATGAGCAGCAGGTGCTCCGCTTGTCATACCTCAACGAGATCAAGCGCAGGAGCCAGGACAGGCTTAAGAACAGCGATATTTTTACCCAGATCGATACCAATGCCCGCCGCCTTGAGCGTCAGAGTAAGGTGTCCGGCTATCCGCTGTCGCTGAAAGCTTATCGCGATATGGAGGCCCGTACCAATGAGGAGGCCAAGGCTTTTGAAAATCTGTTTGAAGAGGTGGTCAATCCCGGGGTGCAAAATATAGCATCAGATTTGACAGCCATGGAGGGGGATGATTCTAAGAAAGCCAGAAACAAAGATTTTGTGGAGACAACTTCGAAAGATGTGTATATCCGCGAAGCGGTGATGATTGTTCATGATATCATCAATCTGGAGCGCAGGGCCTCCCGCAATTAAGGTGAGGTATTCATGTGTCAGCAGGGCTGCCCGCAGGTGCGGGCAGCCCTGCTGTTTTTTATAAAAAATAACTCACTGCCAGCTCATAGCCCCGCAGGCCAAAGCCGACGATAATTCCTTCGCAGCGATCTGCGATGTAGGAGTGATGCCGGAAGGCCTCCCTTTTGTATACATTGGAAATGTGGACTTCGATGACCGGCGTCTGTATGGCTGACACGGCATCGGCAATGGCCAGAGAAGTGTGGGTATAGGCACCGGCATTGAGGATGATACCGTCGTAGCTGAAGCCTACCTCGTGGAGCTTATCGATGATAGCCCCTTCGTGGTTGCTTTGGAAGTAGTGAATATGCAGACTGGGGAAACTGCTTCTGAGGTGCAGGAGGAAATCTTCGAAGCTGTCATCGCCATATATTTCGGGCTCCCGACGGCCGAGGAGGTTGAGGTTGGGTCCGTTGATGATGATAATCTCCATAGGCGTTCTAGTTGCCGTAATCAGAAATAAATTTGATGCGCATGAGGCGTATCTCGTCCAGCGTGATGTCGTCCTCTTTGAGTTCTTTATAGGCTACATTGATTGCGTCGGTTGGCGCGCTCATAAAGTAGGAGAGAATATCTTCGCGCACATACTCGTCGATGAGATCATTGATATAGTAGTCGATATTGACCTTGGTCCCTGAGGTGACGATGGCATCGAGTTCTTCCATGAGTTCATCCATACTGATACCGCTGGTAGCAGCTACATCTTCGAGCGGTAGTTTTCGATCGATGGCATGGATGATATTGACCTTGGCCTTGGACTTGTTGGCCACCTGTTTGATGACAAAATCCGATGGGCGGAGGATATCGTTTTCCTGAACATACTGCCGGATGAGTATCAGGAAGGGCTCTCCGTACCGCTGTGCCTTACCGATGCTCACACCGCTGACCTTGGCCATATCTTCGAGGCTTACAGGGTACTGCGTAGCCATATCATCGAGCGAAGCATCCTGGAAAATGATGTAAGGCGGTACGTTTTTCCTTTTGGCTTCCTGTCGGCGCAGATCTCGAAGCATTTTGAGCAACTGCTCATCGAGGACAGCTGTTTTCTGGTGCGACTCTTCGAACTGTATCCTGGCCATTTCGGCTTCAAAATTGTGGTCGATAGGAATCAGGAAGGAATGAGGCTGTTTGATAAACTGCCGTCCTTTGGGATGGAGTTTGATGAGGCCATAGGACTCTATATCTTTGTATAGCAGGTCATTGAGCAAAGCTTGCCGAAAAACGCTGCTCCAGAAGGTCTCGTCGCGGTCCTTACCTGCACCGAAGAGTGATTTTTTGGTGAAACCGTAGTCTTTGATCTCTTTAGTTTCTGCACCGCGAATAAAATCGATGAGGACTTTGACGCCAAAGTTTTCCTCCAGCGCCTCCACTGCTTGGAGCGCCTGAAGAATTTGGGTTTTGACCTCAATTTTCTCCTTTGGATACCGGCAATTGTCACACATTTTGTCACAATTGTGGTCGTCGTAGTGCTCGCCGAAGTAGTGCAGCAGAAATCGGCGGCGGCAAGCGGTAGTTTCGGCGTAGGCCATGACCTCGCCCATCAGCTGGGCACCCATTTCTCGCTCAGACACGGGCTTATCGCGCAGGAATTTTTCGAGTCGCAGAATATCCTGATAGCTGTAAAAAGCGATGCAGGCACCATCGCGGCCGTCGCGGCCGGCGCGGCCGGTCTCCTGGTAGTAATTTTCAATACTTTTGGGGATATCGAAGTGGATGACAAAGCGTACATCCGGCTTGTCGATCCCCATGCCAAAGGCGATGGTAGCGACGATGACATCGATCTCTTCCATGAGGAAATCATCCTGGGTCTGGTGGCGTGTCTTGGCATCGAGACCAGCATGATAAGGTGCAGCCTTTATATCATTGACCTGTAGTGCCTGAGCGATTTCTTCGGCAGACTTACGGCTTTGGACATAGATGATACCCGAGTGTCCGGATTTGCCCTTGATAATCTGGATAATCTGTTTGATCGCCTGTTCGCGCTTGCCTTTAGGACGAACCTCGTAATATAGATTGTGTCGGTTGAAAGAAGATATGAAGGTATTGTAGTCAGACATGTTGAGATTCTTGACAATGTCGGACTGCACCTTAGGGGTGGCCGTAGCCGTGAGTGCGATGACCGGTATATTATTGCCGATGGCATCCAGCATCGCGCGGATGCGTCGATACTCAGGTCGGAAGTCATGCCCCCACTCAGATATGCAATGCGCCTCATCAACAGCGACAAAAGAGACATCGACCTGTTGAAAAAACTCAATATTCTCGTCTTTGGTCAGTGTTTCTGGAGCGATGAAGAGCAGTTTGGTCTTACCGTCCGTAATGTCCTGTTTGACCTGTTTCATCTGGGCTTTGGTGAGCGACGAATTGAGGAAGTGAGCCACATCATTATCCTGGCTGTATCCTCTGATACTGTCGACTTGGTTCTTCATCAGTGCAATAAGCGGAGAGATGATGATGGCCGTACCATCAAGCATGAGAGCAGGCAACTGGTAGCAGAGCGACTTACCACCGCCTGTCGGCATGATGGCAAAAGTATCCTTACCGCGCAGTACACTTTTGATGATTTCTTCCTGTTTGCCTTTGAACTGGTTGAATCCAAAATACTTATGCAGGGATGTATACAAGGATTCTGTAGTCACTGTCATGGCTGTCAACACTTTGAGGAAAATTTAGCTACATTTGCTCCGTTTGGCTGTCAGTAGGAAAGCTACGGGTGAATTCATAGTTGTTCGGGCTTGCGGCAATAACTGGGATGTATAGCCGACTTGTGTTATTGGTTGTTACTTGGCAGTTGATTCAACAGCAGGAAAGGGCTGCTGTTCAAGAATGCATCTGGGTATAAGAAGTTCATTTTTAGTGCTCTTTTTGGCTTTCTGGCTGAGAAAATCATCGAGGGGCACACATTAAGCCTTCAAAAATAATAAAAATAACATTGAATTCTGCAAACAATCTGATAAAAATCGCGCAGCAAACTTTGCAAATTGAGGCGGAGGCGCTTTTGGAGCTGCGGGCACACATAGGAGCGTCATTTGCAGCCTGTGTACAGGCGATCTACAACAGTAGTGGCCGGTTGGTAGTCACGGGCATTGGCAAAAGTGCTATAGTGGCGCAAAAAATTGTTGCTACGCTCAACTCTACGGGCAGTCCGGCCTTATTTATGCACGCTGCAGATGCCATTCACGGCGATTTGGGTATGATTCGTACTGGCGACATGGTACTCTGTCTTTCCAAGAGCGGAGATACGCCTGAGATAAAGGTGCTTGCACCGCTGGTAAAAAACATGGGGGCACCGCTGATTGGGATGACGAGCCGGGCAGATTCTTTTCTGGGGCTACAGTCCGATTTTTTATTACTGACACCTATTAGTCAGGAGGCAGACCCCAACAACCTGGCGCCGACTGCCAGCACGACGGCGCAGATGGCCATGGGTGACGCATTGGCGGTGGCATTGCTGTCGCTGCGCGGCTTCAGTTCGCAGGATTTTGCCCTTTTTCATCCGGGTGGTGCGCTGGGTAAGCAGTTGTATCTGCGCGTGAGCGATTTGTATCCCCGCAACCAGCGGCCGGCAGTGCGGCTGCAGGATTCTTTGCGCCACATTATTCTGGAGATTACGGCAAAGTGCCTGGGAGCAACTGCAGTGATTGACGAGAATGAGCGGCTGTTGGGAATCATTACCGACGGAGACCTGCGCCGCATGTTGGAGCGGGAGGGCAATCTGGAGGGATTTACGGCTGCTGACATTATGACGGCGGGACCCAAAACGATAGCTGCCTCAGCCATGGCAGTAGAGGCGCTGGACATGATGCGGCGCAACAGCATCACACAGTTGATTGTACTGAATGATACAGAGCAGTATGTGGGCTTTGTACACCTGCACGATTTGATTCGGGAAGGATTAATATAACAGCGAGGGGGGATGTTTTGTATAAAACAAAGCCATGGGCGGCAAGTCTATCTCAGGTGTAGGATGTTGCCCATTTGGTAGCAGGTGCGGCAGCGCGGTTCGTATTGCTCTTTTTCACCCAGTAGGACAGTATCCCCTGCGGCGGAGAGGCGATAAGAGTGTGTTGCCAGATTACCGCAGTGGGTGCATATAGCATGAACTTTGGTGATGTATTCGGAGACAGCCAGCAGCTGCGGGATAGGGCCAAAGGGGCGTCCACGGAAGTCCATATCGAGGCCTGCTACGATGACGCGCACCCCGTTGATTGCCAGTTGCTGGCATACATCCGGCAGTTCCATATCAAAGAACTGCGCCTCATCGATGCCTACTACATCGACCTGCTCGGTGAGGCTCAGTAGCTCAGTAGCGTGGTCGACAGGTGTAGAAAGAACAAAATTGGCGTCGTGGGAAACGACCTTGACTTCATCGTAGCGGTTATCGATACGCGGTTTGAAAATTTCGACCCTTTGATTGGCAATTTTTGCCCGTTTCAGCCTGCGAATGAGCTCTTCTGTTTTTCCTGAAAACATAGACCCGCAGATGACTTCAATCCATCCGCTGCGCTGGCCGCGATAGTGTGGTTCCAAAAACATGCGCTGACGATATGCTATTTGTTAAGATATGCCGTTATTGACATAAAGAGATACTGAAAATTGAGCTAACTTTGGTACACCGTAGCTGTCTGGCGAGCTGCAATATACGGCCTGCAGCTGAATGCTCCAAATGGGCAGCATAGTCAACTATATCACAATCGTCTGAATATGAGTTTTTCACAAGCGGAAATTTTGTTAGGTAAAATCATTGCACTCCACAAGAGCATGAGACTGGACGATGAGTCTGTTTCGACTATCGAACGGGATCTAATGCTTGATCACCTTCGGAAACTGTATGATATATACCTGAATATCAATGTTGAAAAAGGCAAAAAACCGGCTACGGCCGCTGCCGGGCCGCCTCCGGCGCCAGCGGTAGTGAACCGGCCTCCGGTGCCCCCTCCGCCGGCTCCTGCTCCCCCGCCTCCGCCAGTGGTTATTCCGCCACCTCCGCCAGTAGTGAATATCCCGCCGCGGCCAGTAACCCCTCCGCCGCCGCCTGTCCCCCAGCCTCGTCCGGTGGTACAGCCAGCAGCGGCACCACAGCCAGCGGCGGCGGTGCGACCGGCGGGCGCTTTTTCTATACCTTCTGCTTTGGCACCCCTGTTTGAATACAGACCTTCCAGAGAGTTGGCAGACAGATTGGGAGATCAGCGGGTGGAAGATCTCAGTAGGGCGCTGACAATCAACGAGCGTCAGTTGTATGCCCATGAACTATTCGGTAAAGACCACCAGGGGATGCTAGAGGTGATTGGCAAACTCAACCAGCTGCGCGAGTTGGACGATGCGCTACAGCTGCTGGTTTCGCTCGCAGGCCGCTATAACTGGGTAGAAGAAGAGCGCGTGGATATTGCCAAGGATTTTATCCGCTTGGTTAGAAGAAAATTCTAAATAATATGAAAAAAATAGGTGTTTTTACGTCCGGAGGGGATGCGCCTGGTATGAATGCCTGTATTCGCGCTGTTGTGCGTTCGGCGCATTACTATGGGCTGGAGGCTGTTGGCATCTACCGCGGCTACCAGGGCATGATTGAAAATGAGATGAAATTGCTGCAGGGGCATGATGTGAGCAACATTATGCAGCTTGGGGGAACCATATTGCGTTCAGCCCGCAGTGAGGATTTTCGCACGGTTGAGGGGCGCAGACAGGCGTATGAGCACATTCGGGCAGCGGGCATTGACGGACTGGTAGCGATTGGAGGTGACGGTACATTTCGGGGGGCGCTTGCATTTACGGCGGAGTACCCGGATATACGAATCGTAGGCTGTCCCGGCACTATTGACAATGACCTGATTGGTACAGATTTCACCATTGGATATGATACGGCCATTAATACGGCCATGCAGGCTATTGACAATATCAAGGACACAGCCAATGCTCATGACAGGTTGTTTTTTGTGGAAGTCATGGGGCGGGATGCCGGATTTATTGCACTGCGGGCAGGCATTTCTACTGGTGCTGAGGCTGTATTGGTACCAGAGTTTAAGACTGACATGAATGAGCTCATCCAGACGCTGGAAGACAGTTACGCGGCCAAAAAGACCAGTAGTATAGTAGTGGTAGCGGAGGGGGATGATATGGGCGGTGCGATTGCCATTGCCAACCAGGTGAAGGAGCGCTTTCAGCATTATGAAATTAAGGTATCCATTTTGGGGCATATCCAGCGAGGCGGTAGGCCGACCTGTATGGAGCGATTCAGAGCTAGTCAGATGGGGGTGGCAGCAGTGCAGGCTTTGATTGGCGGTGATCAGGGAGTTATGATAGGTATTATTCACAAAGACATCGTCAAGACGCCCTTTGAGCAGGCGGCCAAGCACCATCAGGAGATCAGTCCGCGACTGCTGGAGCTGGTGAAAATTCTGTCATAGGCACGCAGCCGACGCGAGAGAGGCGGTGCATTGGCGGTTGTTACTGTCGGATATACACCTGAGTACAGGTAGCAAT
>CAZYAO010000010.1:0-15376 GCA_964645715.1 uncultured Saprospiraceae bacterium | reverse complement strand
GGAGATGACACTGACTAAACAGGGAGCGATATGGAATTAACACGGCGTCTGCGCAACAGCATTGTGCGTCCTTTGAGTCTGCTGCTGATCATTTGGTTGATCTTCGTACTGGATCATGTACTGGGGCTGCAGTGGGCCAGCTACGGAGTGTTGCCGAGAGATCAGTCAGGGATAAAGGGGATTTTTTTCATGCCGCTGCTACACGGCAGTTGGGGGCATTTGCTGTCCAATACGCCCCCGTTATTTGCCTTGATGGCGATGCTGTGGTTTTTTTACCCCCGTATTGCGGCACCGGCATTTCTAATGATTTATGTATTGGCGGGTCTTGCCACCTGGACTTTTGCCAGAGCTGGCGTGTACCATATTGGGGCGAGTGGTATCATCTACGGGCTGGTGGCGTTTTTGTTCTGGAACGGCCTTTTTCGGCGAAATATGAAGGCTATAGTGATCTCTCTCGTGGTGCTTTTTTATTACGGGGGGTTGTTTGTGGGGATACTGCCGGGGCAGCAGGGCATTTCTTGGGACGGCCACCTGCTGGGCGCCTTAGCAGGTATTTTCACTGCATACATTTTTCGACGTTACCAAGAAAAAGAGGAAACAGAAGCACCGCCGGACTATGGGCCTGAAGTACCACCCCGGCCATTTTTGCCCCCGGATACCTTTGATCGCTTCGGTACAGGTCGACAGTGACAAGCTGGCAGAAGCATGCTTATACAACAGGACGATGAAAATTCTGGTTATTCGTTTTTCTTCGATAGGGGATATTGTGCTGACAAGTCCGGTCGTTCGTGTACTCAAGCTGCAGCTGGGGGCGGAGGTTCACTTTCTTTGCCGACAGTCATTCAGGGAGGTAGTGGTGCACAATCCGCATATTGATCGTGTGCATACCATTCAAAAGCGGGTTCGCGAGATACTGCCGGTGCTTCGGCGGGAGCATTTTGACTACATAATAGACCTGCATGGCAACCTGCGCAGCTGGCAGGTGAAGCGGGCTTTGTGGTCTGTACCTGCGCAAACGTTTGACAAGCTCAATTTCAAAAAATGGTTACTGACAACCTTCAAGATCAACCTGATGCCAGCGGTGCATATTGTTGACCGCTATCTGGCGACAGTGGCCGTATTGGGGCTGACACCTGACGGAAAGGGACTTGATTATTTTACGGGCGTGCAGGATGCCGTTGATCCGGCAAGCCTTTCGCCCGTGTTGGCCGGGCAAAGATTTACGGCCGTGGTGGTAGGCGCTGCACACGCTACGAAGCGGCTGCCTGAAGACCGGCTCATCGAGCTATGTATGCGGCTGGGCGGGGCGATCGTACTGCTTGGAGGTCCTTCAGACCAAGCTGTTGGTGAGCGCATTGCAGCGGCTGTAGGCGACAGGGTTGTCAATGTCTGTGGCAGGCTGCGCCTCAACCAGTCGGCCGACGTATTACGGCAGGCCGACCGGGTGATTACGCATGACACGGGCTTGATGCATATAGCAGCTGCCTATAGCAAGCCCATTGTAAGTATTTGGGGTAATACGACACCTGCATTGGGTATGTACCCCTATATGCCTGAAGGGCAGGCAGAAAACAGCATACTGGAGGTATCGGGTCTTGCCTGCCGGCCTTGTTCAAAAATAGGGTATGATGCCTGTCCCAAGGGGCATTTTCGCTGCATGCGCGATATTTCGTTCGAAGGTTTGTAACAATCGCAGCTGGCGGGCGTATGAATGCTGGTAAAACAGCCAAAAGGCATCAAAAAATGCACGCTTTTTGGCCAATACGGATCAAAGAAGTAAACTTTCAGATAGCTTTTCCAAAAAAAAGCTATCTTTCGGCTTCGGCTTTTGACATTTGCCATTTATCTAAAATTGATCTTCTATGAAGTGGAGCAGATTTATACTCGCTGCCGGACTTGTTTGCTTGCTCAAAACCCTTGTTGGACAGGATATCCATTACACCTTGTTCAATATGGCTCCGCTGACGCTCAATCCGGCGCTGGCTGGTGCTTATGAAGGAACTGCCCGTATCGGGGGAATATATCGCAATCAGTGGTTTACGGTGACAGACATGTCTACGCCGACTTTCTACATCGACGCGCCGGTAGTGCGGGGTTTTCGCAAGCAGGACTGGGTGGGTGTTGGTCTGAATATGTTTCAGGATCAGGCGGGTACACAGCGGCTCATCACTAGTGGTGGGTTGTTTACGGCTGCCTACCATTTTTCGCTGGATAAAAAATCGGACAATGTGCTCACCCTGGGCGGGCAGTACGGTCAGGTACAGCGGCGCATTGACTACAGGACAATCAGGTCGGAGGGCAATAACTTTGATCCTTCGCGCAATGATACCGATTTTCCGCTGGATGCAGACAGGAGTGGCAACTATGCGGACATCAACGTGGGTTTGCTTTTCAGATCGAAGGTGAGCGATGAAATGTCTTTCGAACTGGGGGCGCGTATGTTGCACATTGCATCGAGGGAGTACTCCAGTTTTGCAGCGGGAGGAGCCCAGCAAAAGCGCGAGCCCAACTTTGGTCTTCATGGGCTGGTCAACTATCGGCTCAACGAGAAGTGGAGTGCTGAGCCGACGTTCATGTGGCAGACGACACAGGGCGGTGGCAATGAGATTTCTGTTCAGGCATGGGGGGTACACGATTTTAAGGAGGATATAGACCTCCGCATGGGCTTGGCATATCGCGTAAAGGATTCTGCCAAGTTTTTGTTTGGTATTGATTACAAAGATTTCCGCGCGGCCTTGGCTTATGACCTGAATATCAGTTCAGCGAATCCGATTACCAACTATCAGGGTGGTTTCGAAATAGCGGCCTACTACATCATCAAAATTTACAAGAAGCCGACATTGCAGCCGGCAATTTTGTGCCCCCGACTGTAATGAACCTTGGGGGGGCTGCGTTTAACGGGGTGTTACGTCATCCTGTAACGATGTCAGAAGAGCTAATTTTTTAATCGCCTCTTGTCTTTTTGCGGGGCAAGCGGCCGCTGATAAACGTCCATATGACAATGCTAAGTAAGCTTGGTATGAAAAAGATAATCATCCTTTCGGTGCTGGTATCGGCAGCGCTGAATGTTTTTGCACAGCCTATCAACAAGTCTTCCTACGAAACCATGTTGTTGCTGGCCGAGGAGGCCAAGGCCAATAACGATTACTACAACGCCCTGCAGCAGTATGAAAAGGCGTATGAGGAGCGGGAGGACAATGCTTTGGTGCCCGCTATTGCTGAACTTTACTATCTCATCAGCGATTACGGTAAGGCGGAGCGATTTTTGGTACGTGCACTGCGCAGGGATAAAGACAAGGAGCTGGTAAATGCGCGTCTGCAGCTTGGGCGCACCTATAAGATTAACGGCAAGTACGATGATGCCATCACGGTTTTGCAGGAATACATCGGTCTGATTGACGATCCTGTGATGAAACAGCTGGCACAGAATGAAATAACGGGTGCAGAACTGGCACTGTCGGGTGCTTCGGGTGCTTCCAAAGGTGTAACGGTAACTTTACTCGACAAGGTTGTCAACTCGCCGTTTTCGGAGTATTCTCCCATGATTGGCTCTGGTGGCAAGTCGTTGTTGTTTGCATCGGCACCTGCCGATGGTGTAATTATTGTTGACGATGCCAATGATCCGGAAAAGTACATCCGCATTTTTAATACAGCTAAGTCAGAGACTACCTACAGCAAGCCCGAGCCCTTGGGCGAGGGTGTCAATCGCCCGGGTTTCCACAGTGCCAATGTTTCGCTGTCTCCGGATGGCCGCCGCATGTTTTTTAACCGTATCGAACTGAAGGGTAATACGCCTGGTACGGCAAAAATCTACCTGAGTGAGCAGGGTGAAGACGGCTGGAAGAGTGCCAATGAGGTGGCTGGTGTAAATGGAGCCTGGCTCGCCTTACACCCTGTGGTGGGGGAGCTTTTCGGGCAGGAAGTGTTGTTTTTTGTTAGTGATATGCCTGGTGGCCAAGGAGGTCTTGACATTTATTATGCTACGCACAAAGGAGAGGGTAACTATTCAGAACCCCGCAATCTTGGGCCGGCTATTAACTCTCCCGGGGATGAGTATTCTCCTTGGTGGCACGACGGTACGCTTTATTTCAGCTCCAACGGCTTGCCTACTGTAGGTGGATTCGATATATTTTATGCTGTATGGGATGGATCCAACTGGAGCGAGCCCGCCAACATGGGTACGGCTTTCAATTCGAGTGCTGATGATTTATATTTCAGAATAGACAAGGAAGGATACGAGGGGTATTTTACGTCCAACCGACCCGGTGGCAGAGCTATGCGGGGGGTTGGTAAAACCTGCTGTACGGATATCTACAACTTTACGATTGCCCGTACTTATGCAGACCTTGTGGTAGGCACTTTTGAATCAGAAAAGCGTCAACCATTGAAGGGGGCAACGATTCAGCTGATTGAGATGGTCAATGACGAACCTGGTGCGGTGGTTGAAAAAACACTGGATGCGGGCAATCGATTTGATTTCCCCCTCACATTGGAGCGTCCCTATATGGTCGTGGCAAGCCATCCACAGTTTTTTCCCGACACTATGCGGTTCAATACAGCCGGCTTGCGGGAGAGCAGGACTTTCGAACACCGGTTTTTCCTGCGGCCAAAGCCAGTAGAGCCTGACAGTATTGTCATTAACATTGAGGAGCCGATTGTACTGGAGAATATCCTGTATGACTTTGATGCTGATCAGATTCGGGCCGATGCAGAGCCCGATCTTCAGGTGGTATTGGAGTTGATGAACCGCTATGGTGATATGCGTGTAGAGCTGGGTTCGCATACGGATGCCCGTGGTAATGATGCCTATAATAAAGACCTCAGCCAGCGCCGCGCAGAATCAGCCCGCCGGTGGCTGGTTCGCAACGGGATTAATCGCGAGCGTATCGATGCGGTGGGTTATGGCGAAACGGTACCCAAGGCAGTTACCGCCAAGCAGGCTGCTGAGCATACTTTTCTCAAAGAGGGAGATGTGCTGACGGAGGCTTACATCGCTGCACTGTCTACAGAAGAGCAGCGCGAGGTTGCGCATTTGTTGAATCGCCGCACGGAATTCAAGATTGTGGCAGGTCCTACCAGCATTACCATTCAGCGGAAGGCATTGCAAAAGCGCGAAAGTGCTACGCCATCTAACCAGCGCAACAGGCTGATCGGCAGTGCTGTCGGTGCCTCAGTGACGGAGGTGGTTCCCATGGTACAGCAGCGGGATACTATTCATCATTATTCTTCGCTGTATGGGCAGAAGAATCTGCGTAACGTACCCATTATGCAGTTTGATCGCCGCTTTGTTGACTTGGGTAACGTAAGAAAGGGGGAAAAGAGGACTTTTACCTTTAAATTCGTAAACAGAGGCAGCGTGCCGCTCAAGATTAGTGTGATTTCTGCCTGTGATTGTACTACTACAGACTATTCTACCCGTGCATATCAGCCTGGGGAGTCTGGGGTTATTACTGTGACTTTTGACAGTGCCAAGAAGGATGAATCAGAAATTATCGATGTTGATATATTCCTGGAGAATGAAGATCCCCGGGGTAACCCCATAGTTGAGATGCTTAAATACAAGTATACACTTACCAATAGGTAGGGGTAGGGATGTGAGATTATTGTTGGGGTAAAACTGAATCGCCCGGGGCAGCGCTCCGGGCGATTCAGTTTTTGGGGAAAAACCAGTTGGTCGGCGGAAAAAATGCAAGTGCTGGAGTGATAGAAAAAATTTGAGGCACAAGCCTTATATAATGGCGTGATCAGGTACGGGTGGAGTTGTCGATCCAGGCACAGGCCATATCATAGAGCATATCCTCTACTTGTTCCGGTATATTGCCATCTTTGGATATATTGGTGAGCCGAGGCAGGTGCTCTGCAAAATACACATGATCATAAGCCATACCCAGTAGTGTACTGGCGAGTGCCAGTGGGTATGAAAAAGCGGGATTGATTTCCTTGGCGATGGCGCCGACCTTGGCCGCCAAAGCCTTATAGGTAGCAAAAAAACCGGCTTTATTTTCCTGATCTACGGTTTTAGTGTGGTAGCTTTTGGTGCCTTCTGCGATGACAATTTTGTGTAGGATGTCCTCGTCGACAAAAGGAATATTGACGTTGCGCTGAGCGGAATGGATGATAGCCCTGATGGCGTGTCGGAGTTTGAGTTTCGGGTCGCTAACATTGTGGGTAGCAAACTCAATCATGTAGGCCGTCCACTCCCAGTACCAACAAAGGAGGTAGACGAGCAGATTGTGCTTGTTTTCAAAATAGCGGTAGATAGAAGCCTCTGTGGAGCTAATACGCTCAGCCAGTTTTTTGAAAGTAAACTGCTCAAAACCAATCTCGTCAATTAGCAGGATACTGTACTTGATAATATTTTTACCTAGTTTGGTCTCCTGAGGGTCGCGGATAAAAAGTTTGTCATTTAGCTGAATCTGTACACCAACAGCCATGTCGAACAGTATTTTGTTATAGAACGAAGCAGCAAAAGTCTCAAAAATGATTGAAAAAATTGACTCATTTAGTGAACCATTCTAAAAAGAATGACAAACTGATACAGATATTGTTCGCAAGGATAAATACTCGAGCACCTACCTGGGAAGGAAAATATGCTTTAGGACAAGAGTGCAGAAGCAAAGGGGTGGGCTGCGCTGAGCCGATCCACCCCTTTCTGACTTTACCACAAACTAGTCAAGATTTTCGAACTGGTAAATTTCCAGATCCAGCTTTGCATTGGGTTCGATATCGACGAGCGTGTGGATTATACCATCGGCAAGATCATACACCCATCCATGCAGGTGCGGACCGCCTCTGTCTTTCCATGCCTGTTGGACAATAGACGTTTTCGCCAGGTTGTTTACCTGTTCTACGATATTACACTCGATCAATTTATTGACGCGGGCCTCTTCGGTAGGCATGGCATCAATTTCTGCCTGGTGAAACCGATATACATCCTTGATATGGCGTAGCCACTTATTGATAAGGCCCAGCGAATTTCTGGAGAGCGCAGCTTTTACCCCGCCACAACCATAATGGCCACAGACAACGATGTGCTCTACTTTGAGTACTTCTACTGCATATTGAAGTACACTCAGCAGGTTGAGGTCTGTGTGTATGACCAGGTTGGCTACGTTTCGGTGGATGAAAATCTCGCCGGGATTTGTTTGTGTGATTTCGTTGGGAGGAACACGGCTGTCAGAGCAGCCTATCCACATGAAATTTGGCGTCTGGATGTTGACGAGTCGATTGAAGTAGTCAGGATCCTGTTCAACTTTTTCTTTGGCCCACAATTTGTTTTCTGCCAGTAATAATTCAAATGGTTTCATTCCGCAGTTTGTGTTTTAAATGATGAATAGTATGTGTACCACGCACGGTGGAATTTGCGAGTAACGAACGGTTGCTGATATCAAAAATACTTGTTATTGTGTTAAGTAGCTATGCTTTTTTAAAAAAAAGCAAGACTATTATTACGGCATACAAAAAAGCCTTTCGGCAGCGCCAGCTGCCGAAAGGCTTTTTTGTACCCAATACAATTACTTTCTAAACATCCACTGAACCATTTCGGGCAGGCTCACTTTTTTGCCATACAGGAGTATACCCGTTCTGTATATTCTGCCCGACAGCCACACCAAACCGATGGCCGTGCCTATACTCAGGACGACTGAAACGACGACCTGCCACCAGACGGGATCGAACGGAAGTCTGGCAGGCATAACGATAGGAGAGAACAGCGGAAAGATGGAAGCCCATACGGCCATAGTGGAGTGAGGAGACCGGATGGCTGCCAGCATAATATAGAATGCCAGCACAACCGGCAGGGTGATGGGGATGGTGAGCGACTGACTTTCTCCCATATCATCGCTCATGGCAGATCCTACTGCTGCAAACAAAGATGCGTACATGAAATAGCCACTCAGGAAGTAGAGAATAAATAAGGGGATGATGATACCCCACTGCATTTTGTAGAGTTCGTAGCTTATTCTTTCTATCATCAGTTCGGCATCGGCGGGATCCCACTCAGTTGTGTCTGCAACAGCGCCTTGCGGGTTGATACCAAAAAACAGATTTACGAGCAATAATATGCCTGGGATGAGGACAGCCCAGACAGCCACCTGGGTAAGTCCAACCCCTCCGACACCAATAATTTTGCCCATCATGAGCGGGAAGGGGCGGACGGAAGACACCATAACCTCCACGATGCGGTTTGTTTTTTCCTCCATAACACCCCGCATGACCATCATACCATAGACAAACACGGTAGTGTACATGATGAGCCCCATGATAGCACCTATCATAGCAGCAATAGTACCTGTGAGAGAGCTGCCTGCTGACTGGTCACCGCGTATACTATGCGGGCTGATGGTGAGCTCTGTTTCCAGTGCTTCTATTTCCTCTTCCTTAAGATTGAGTTGCCGTATTTTATGCTGTCGAAGAGCTGTTTGGATTCGGTTGGCGAGGATGGGTTCGGCGTCCAGTGTCAGCTTTTGATCAGAATAATAATGAACCTCGTAGGCCTTTTGATTGATGGGGCCGGCCGGAGGAACCAACAGAATGCCATCGTAGGGAAAATCATCGCCCTGTGCTGCAGCCTGGCTTGTGAGGCTGTCGAGTGGCTGATCAGTGAGACTGAAGTAGACGGTATTGTCATCTGCGATAGCATTGTTGAACAGTTTGCCCGGATCAATGACAGCCACAGAGAGTGCATCATCACTTTGGTACCTGAAGATGAGCTGAACCACAGCAATAAAAAGTCCTATGGCAAGTGGTGTGAGCAGTGTGGTGAGTATAAAGGATCTTCGCCTCACCCGGGTAATATATTCTCGCTCAATAATCAAAAGGAGTTGCTTCATCATGTTGGCGTATTATTTGTCATTGACCAGCCGAATAAAAATTTCATTGAGGCTGGGGATTTCTCTTGTAAAAGACTGTATGTCAATTCCTTTGTGGATCAAGTAGGATATGAGTTCGGCTGGACGCACGGCATCGGGTAGTTGGGCCGATGCGCAGCCTGGTCGGGGAAAAAGGAATTTGTACACAGACTCATCGGGCATTGCCGGCCAAATTCCTTCATAGGTAATGGCGTAGCGTACGGGCTGTCCGAAGGTTTGTATAGTGGAAAGCTCCCCGGAGAGAATATTTTTGCCCTGATTGATGAGGACAATTTGTTGGCATATAGACTCAGCCTGTTCCATGCGGTGTGTGCTCAGGATGATGGCAGCGCCTTCATCGCGCAAGCGGAGAATTTCCTCTTTGAGCCGGCTGGCATTTACGGGATCCAGGCCCGAGAAGGGTTCATCCAGAATGATAAGTGCCGGGCTGTGCATGACTGTTGCGATAAACTGCACCTGCTGTTGGAGGCCTTTAGAGAGTTCCTCTATGCGTTGCCCCCAGCGGGCGGACAGCTGCAGTTTTTCGAGCCACTCGCCTGCAGCGCTGCGGGCGGCAGCTTTTTCCATACCCTTTAACCTGGCCAGATAGATGAGATGTTCTCCTACAAACATTTGCTTGTAGAGGCCGCGTTCTTCCGGAAGGTAGCCGATGGCCGACTGGTGCTTATCGGACAGCGGTTGGTTTTGAAAAAAAATACGCCCTGCATCTGGTTGTGTGATGGTTGTGATCATTCGAATGATGGACGTTTTGCCGGCGCCATTGGGGCCGAGCAGGCCCATAACCTGTCCCGGAGGGATAGAAAAACTCACTTGGTCTACGGCGATTTTTTCACCGTAGCGTTTACTTACTTCTACTAGGCGCACAAGTTGCTCCATATACATCCTCAATTTTGACTAGCGTCTAAGATCGCAATTATTCCTCAGCTGACCTAACATAGAGGCGGAGAGGCCTGATAAATTTATTACATTTACAGAAATAAGCGATTTGTGTATGTCTGCTCCCAATCAGCAACCAGCCAAATGGGTCATTATTGTCAATCCTGCTGCCGGCGGTGGCCATGCCGGCCGGCAATGGCCCTTGATGGAATCACGCGTTTGCGATGCTTTATCGCCGGCGGTAATATTGTACAGCCAACACAAGGGTCATATAGTCACCTTGGTTGGTGAGCAGGCAGTCTGCGGCGAACGCCGGTTTGTGGTTGTTGGCGGTGACGGGAGCTGGCACGAGTTGGTCAACGGTGTTATGGAGCAGACCAGTGCTCCTACCGAAGATTTTGTATTGGCATTGCTGCCGGTGGGGACGGGCAATGATTGGATCAGGACCTACGGCATTCCCCGGGAGCCGGGAGCGTGGATACAATGGATAGGTCAGGCAGTTGCGCGTCGGATGGCTGTGGGACGCCTCCGGTACGAAGATGAAGAAGGGCTGCAGCGGACCCGTTTTTTCATGAACGTAGCGGGTTTGGCCTATGACGGATACGTTGTACGCTATACGACGACCCTAAGCCCACCGCGCTACTCCAGAAAAATATTTTATCTGCTTGCCATTCTCCGCTGTCTGTTTCAGTTCAGGCCGTTGGCTGCCACGCTACGGTATGATGATCAGGTTATTAGCCAGCATTTTTACACCATCCATGCCGGTCTGGGTCGCTACGCGGGTGGGGGTATGCAGCCCACGCCGCATGCGCGGCCGGGCGGCCAAGCGCTGGCCCTGATGTATGCCGGACCAGTAAGTCGCTGGGGGGTGATAAAAAGCCTGCGGCTTTTTTTTAACGGGCAAATTGGCACCCACCCCTTGGTGGTGCTGGCGCATACGCAGCAGGTGCGCATTGAAGCAGCGGGCGAAGCCCTGCTGCTGGAAGCCGACGGTGAATTTTTGGGCCGTACGCCTGTTGAAATTGACTTTGTGCCGGAGGCACTACAGGTAGTTTGCTGATGGGCAGTGCGCATATAAGAGATTAAAGGCGGTAATAAGTTCATTTTTGTGTCATTTCTAAACAAAAAGCCCTTGCTCCTGTTGAAACTGCATTCATATGTTTTGAGAATTTTCAGCAGCGCAAATGGTAAAGAAAAAGGTCATCGTCATCGGCTCCGGTTTCGCCGGGCTAGCCGCAGCCAGCTGTCTGGCGAAAGAGGGGTTTGAAGTAACGGTACTAGAAAAAAACGGTAGTCCGGGTGGGCGAGCACGACAGTTTACGGTCGATGGCTTCGTTTTTGATATGGGACCCAGTTGGTACTGGATGCCTGAAGTATTTGAATCGTTTTTCAATCTCTTTGGCAAATCTGTGAAGGATTACTACGAACTGGTTCGCATGGATCCTTCTTATACGATTTATTTTGGTCCTGGAGACCGTATGGAGGTACCTGCCGGGCGCGACGCACTTTTTGAGCTTTTTGAAAAATACGAACCGGGCAGCAGCAATAGCCTTCGGCACTTTTTGGAGGAAGCGGCTTATAAGTATGAGGTAGGCATGCGCGAATTCGTGTTCAAGCCCAGCCACTCTATCATGGAATTTGCGGATATTCGGATTCTCACCAGTCTTTTTCGGCTGCAGATGTTCCAGTCGCTTTCCAGCCATGTGCGCAAGCTTTTTAAAAATCCTAAGCTCATAGAGCTGTTGGAATTTCCGGTCTTATTTTTGGGGGCTACACCACAGAAAACGCCGGCGCTTTACAGCCTGATGAACCACGCTGATTTGTCGCTGGGCACTTGGTACCCGATGGGCGGGATGCACAAGATAGTGGAGGCGATGGTGAGTGTTGCGCAGGAGCAGGGGGTTAAATTTCGATTTAACCAGGAGGTGACGGGTATGGATGTGCAGCAAGGGCGGGTGAATAAAGTGCGCACGAAGGATGTGGAGTATACAGCAGACTATGTGGTAGGCGGAGCGGATTATCATCATTTGGAGCAGGAAGTGCTACCATTGTCGGGGCGGCAATATACAGAGTCTTATTGGGACCGGCGTACTATGGCTCCATCGAGTCTGCTATACTATATAGGTGTAGACAAAAAGCTGGAGAATCTCCATCACCATACGCTTTTCTTTGACGAGGACTTTGGTCTTCATGCGCACGAGATTTATGAATCACCGCGTTGGCCTACGAAGCCGCTATTTTATGTGTGTGCGCCTTCAGTGACCGATCCTTCGGTGGCACCGGCTGGCAAGGAAAATCTTTTTTTCCTTATGCCCTTGGCGCCCGGTCTGCAGGACGATGATTCGATGCGCGAGCGATATTTTGACATTATGGTGGATCGGTTTGAAAAACTGACGGGCAATAGTATACGTGGCCATATTGTGTATAAGCGGGGTTATGCCCATCGCGATTTCGAGCGCGACTACCATGCGTATAAGGGCAATGCCTATGGCCTTGCCAACACGCTTTTGCAGACGGCCTTTTTGAAACCCAAGCTCAAGAGCAGCAAGCTGTCGAACCTGTACTATACAGGTCAGCTGACGACGCCGGGGCCTGGCATGCCTCCTTCCATTATCTCAGGTCAGGTGGTAGCGAAAGAGGTGGCCAAAGCGGCGGCAGGCGAGCGGTAGCTCGCAGGGTAAAGCAGGCTTGGGGGGGTAAAAGTCCTGTAAACACTTGGAGCGTATAAGATTGTGTCTGATGAATATAGAAACCCGCTTACTCAATAATGCTAATTTAGTTTCGTATGCTTGATTTGTACAACCAGGTTTGTGTGGAGTGTAGTAAACTCATCACGAACAGATACAGTACCTCTTTTTCTCTGGGCATTCGCATGTTCGACAAGCGATTTCGCAAGCCCATTTATGCCATTTATGGCTTTGTGCGCTTTGCAGACGAAATTGTCGATACTTTTCACGACCATCCTAAGGAGATCTTGCTGAACCGGTTCAGAGAAGATACTTACCGTGCTATAGAGGAGCGAATATGTCTTAATCCTGTACTGCACGCCTTTCAGGAGGTGGTCAACCGCTATGGTATTGAGCGGGAGTTGATAGAAGCCTTCCTGTTGAGCATGGAAATGGATCTGCACCACAACGCCTATGGGCAGTCTATGTACGAGCAATATATTTATGGCTCTGCGGAAGTTGTTGGCCTCATGTGTCTGCGTGTTTTCTGTGAAGGAGACCAGGAGATGTATGAGCGGTTAAAGGCGCCTGCCAGAAGTCTGGGAGCGGCTTTTCAAAAAATCAACTTTCTGCGGGACATTCGAAGCGACTACGACGATCGCGGCCGCATATATTTTCCGGGTATCGATTTTACGCGATTTACCAATGCCGACAAGGTGGAGATAGAAAAGGACATTGCGCGTGATTTTGAGGATGCATTGGTAGGTATTCGGCAGTTGCCCGATGGTGCCCGGCTCGGGGTGCTTTTGGCGTATCGCTATTACACAAAATTGTTTGACAAAATAAGGAGAGCTTCTGCAGACAAAGTCACACAAGAGCGCTTCCGGGTCAATGATGGGCGTAAAATTGCCCTGCTTTTTAGCAGTGCGGTTCGTAATAGTCTCAATATGCTATGATAGGAACGGCCGGAGGATACTTCTCTTTGGGGAAGATGGATTATGTGGAAAAGGTCTTTGGCGTGCTCATGGCTTTCGCATTTGCATCGGGTGCTTGGGCGCACTTGCTGCCGGCTGTGTTACCCATTACGAAGGTGACAACAGATATGTTGCTGTTGGGGATTTGCGGAACGCTGCTGTGGCTGCTCTATCGGCGCAATCGCGATCTGCGGTTGTTCTATTGGTCAGCAGCGGCCTATACGGGAACATTTTTCATTGAGGTGGCTGGTGTAGCCACCGGAATGATTTTTGGTGAATATCACTATGGAGGGACTATGTGGCTTCAGTGGCTGAATGTCCCCTTGGTGATTGCGCTCAACTGGACAGCGCTCATTTTGGCGACCAATGATTTAGCGGCGAGATGGTTACGCCAACCGCTGGCTATTTCTGTGCTGGCGTCGGTGCTTATAATGGCTTATGACTTGTGTATAGAGCCTGTGGCTGTGCGGCTTGATTACTGGCAGTGGGCAGGAGGGGTTATTCCGGTACAAAATTACCTTGCCTGGGGTATAGTGGCATTGGTGTTTTCCATCCCGCTCAATTACAGCCGGATCGCCTATCGCAGTCCTTTGCTGCCGATTTATGCATTGGCGCAGCTCTTCTTTTTTTTAGTACTTCTATTTTTCTATAAATAACCAGATACGATGGCGGACAGACCCTCCATATTAATTACGGGAGGAGGTGCTGCGGGGCTTAGTCTCGCTGCGCGCCTGCTCAGCACGCCTGCTTTGGCAGATTTGCCCATCTGCATCGTTGATGTGCTGAGGCGTTCAGAAAAAAATGACCGTACCTGGTGTTTTTGGGAGCATGAAGAGGGGCCCTTTGAGTCGGTGGTGACACATCGGTGGGATCATCTGTGGTTTTATCAGGGCGACTTTGCCCGGCGCATGAAAATTGCTCCTTATGTATATAAGATGATCAGAGCTTCCGATTTTTACGGCTATGTCAACAAACTGCTGGATGCTGCGCCCAATGTGCGGCGTGAATACGGGCAGGTAGCTGCTGTTGGTACGGAGGGCGACAAGGCGTATGCGGAGGTGAATGGCCAGCGCATCTACGCCGATTACTGTTTCAACAGCATTCCTTTTGAAAAAATTGACAAGCGTAAGGTGTATTACCTGGATCAGCATTTCAGGGGTTGGTTTATAAAAACCCCTGCGGATGCTTTTGTGCCCAATGAGGCTATCCTTATGGATTACCGATTGCCGCAGGAAGAAGAGACCCGTTTTGTATATGTTATGCCCAGTTCGGCGCGTGAAGCATTGGTTGAGGTGGCTATTTTTTCCAATAATCACCTCCAGACAGAACAGTACGACCAGATCCTTGCCAATTATCTGGCAGTACATCATCCTGCAACCGAGGGCTACGAAATAAAGGAAGTGGAGGATGGGGTAATTCCGATGACTGACTTTGCATTTAGGCGGGGAGAGGGGCGGCTGATACAAATCGGAACGGCGGGCGGGGATACGCGTGCTTCTTCAGGCTATACCTTTTGGTACATACAACAGCGCATCACAAAAATCTTGCAGCAGTTGGAAGCGGGTAAGCATCCATTTACCCGAGAGTCATTGCCTGCCCTGCGTCATCGTTTCTACGACCATGTTTTACTAAAGGTATTACAGGATAGGCATTATCCGGGAGATTTGCTGTTCCGCCGGCTGTTTGCCAAGAACCCCGCAGCGAGGCTGCTCGCCTTTTTGAATGGTCAGACCAGCTTTGTCAAAGACATCCTCGTGATGAGTACGGCACCTACCAAAAATTTTTTGCAGGCACTGCTTTCTCCTCGTCGCCGAAATGCAGCTGTGATAAAGTCCGAATGAGCAGATCTGCATAATATACTTTGGTTAATAAACCATATTGCCAATAGTGAACTGTGCGCACAAGTTTGCCTGTCTGAAATAAATCATGTAGGGGCTTGGAAAAGTGAAAAAGGATGCATTATCTTTGCACTCGCTTCGCAAGAGAGGCG
>CAZYAO010000009.1:39007-91901 GCA_964645715.1 uncultured Saprospiraceae bacterium | reverse complement strand
TTGCTGATCGCGTTGAGGTAGTGACGCGTTCTTACCGAACTGACGAAAAGGCAGTACGCTGGACCTGTGAAGGAGACCCCTCTTATGGGCTCGAACCAGCGGATCGTGATGACCGTGGTACAGATATAATTCTGCACATCAGCAAGGACAGCGATGAATTTCTGGAAGACAGCCGCATCGAAGGACTGCTCAAAAAATATTGCCGTTTTCTGCCCGTCCCTATACAGTTTGGACTGCGCAAAGAGACCGTTTACGAAGGGGAAGGAGAGGAAAAAAAATCAACGGAAATTGAGGTTGCCAACATCGTCAATAACCCCAACCCCATCTGGAAGAAGCAACCGACAGATCTGACTGACGAAGACTACCGGGCGTTTTATGAGGAGCTCCATCCTTACAGCCAGCCGCCCATGTTTTGGATTCACCTCAACATTGACTACCCCTTCAATCTTACCGGAATACTCTACTTTCCTAAGGTGAGTGGTAGTTTTGACATGCAGCGCAATAAGATTCAATTGTACGCCAACCAAGTGTATGTGACGGATGAGGTGAAAGAGATTGTACCTGAGTTCCTGACACTGTTGCACGGTGTAATTGATTCTCCGGATATTCCCCTCAACGTTTCGCGCAGTTATCTGCAGAGCGATCAGAACGTCAAAAAGATTACAGGCTACATCACTCGCAAGGTGGCCGAAAAGCTGCATGATCTTTTCAAAAATGATCGTGACGCATTTGCAGAGAAATGGGACGACCTCAGCGTATTTGTCAAGTATGGAATGGTCAGCGACGAGAAATTCTATGAGCGGGCAACTAAATTTGTGCTGCTAAAAAATACAGAAGGGAAGTACTTTACCCTTGATGAATATCGTGATAAGGTAAAGAGCCTACAGACAGATAAATATGATCGTCAAGTGTATATTTATACTCATGACGAGGCAGCGCACCATGCGATTGTAACGGCGGCTAAGGACCGGGGCTATGACGTGCTTGTGAGTGACAATATCATTGACAATCACTTCATGCAGCAGCTGGAAATGAAGGAAGATAAGGTCACTTTTGTGCGTGTGGACAGTGACACGTTGGATAATCTTGTACAGAAAGATGAGAAGCCTGAGTCTGTACTCAACGAGGAGCAGACAAAGCAGGTAAAAGACGCTTTCGAGGCTGTCATCAAACAGCAGGGTCGGGTAGAAACCAAAGCCCTGAGTCCGGACGACCTTCCGGTACAAATTACAAGGCCTGAATTTTTACGACGTATGCAGGAAATGCAGGCGCTGCAAGGAAACCGGATGGATGATTTTCCCATGAGTTACAATGTGGTGGTAAATACCAATCACCCGCTGATATCGGGTAAGCTGCTGACTGCTTCGGCTGAAAGCCAAGGAGAGCTCGCCAATTACCTGTACCAGGTAGCACTGTTGAGCCAGAACCTTCTCAAAGGCGAGGCACTGACAAATTTTGTCAGGCAGAGCCTGAAAATGGCTGAGTAATACCTTCCGGATTTTGTCTTGGGTATAACTATCCGTAGCAGTAGACTATAGTACTGAGCAAGCCCTCGTTTTTTTCAATACAATGAAAAAGTGAGGGCTTGCTCGTTAGATATACCTTGGTAGGAAGAGCCATCAAAGCATATTTAGCGAACAGCTTATGTTTTTTGGGGTCTTTTCGTGTGTGTTCTTTGATTTTATGCGGGTGATTGTTTTTCTTTGCTAACGCTGTTTGGTTGTAGACGAGATAAGTGTATAAATCTTTTGTGATCTACTCCTGACAGCTGTTCTTGTCACAACAGCGATCAATCACTCCATGGCTTCCGAAAAGAAATTACTCACGTTTTCGCAGATTCTCAACATGAATTTTGGCTTCCTTGGACTGCAGTACAGCTTTGGGCTGCAGCAAGCCAATATGAGCCCTATCTACTCATATCTGGGTGCTGAGGAGAGCAAACTGCCGCTGTTGTGGCTGGCAGGACCCATGACAGGCCTGATTGTTCAGCCAATTGTGGGTGCCCTGAGTGACCGCACTATCAGTCGGTGGGGGCGTCGCACCCCATATTTTCTGATAGGTGCAGTTTTCTGCAGCCTATCGCTGCTGGCAATGCCCTTTAGTAGTACGGTGTGGATGGCCGCCAGTATTCTTTGGATCTTAGATGCTGCCAACAACATTACACAGGAGCCTTACCGTGCATTTGTGAGTGATAAGCTCGACGAGCGGCAGCATTCATTAGGCTTTCTGACGCAGAGCGCCTTTACAGGGCTGGGGCAAACGCTTTCCTACCTCACGCCCTTCCTGCTGATTAATTTTTTTGCTTTCAGTGAAGCTGACAAATTTGGCCACCTACCGACAACTACTCTGATCGCTTTCGTGATAGGTTCTGTGATTTCCGTTGGCTCAATCCTTTGGTCGGTATACAAAACCCCCGAGAACCCCCTGAGTCCGGAAGAGCTGGAAGCCATCCGGCGGGCTCCCCGGGGGCTGGGAGCGACCTTCTCGGAGATTGGTCACGCCATCAAAACGATGCCCCTGACGATGAAGCTCATGGGCCCCATGATGTTGTTTAGCTGGTACGCCATGTTTATTTATTGGCAGTACATTGCCAAAGCCCTGTCAAAATCTTTGTATGACACGGTGGATGCGACAAGTCCTTTTTTCAGAAAAGCAGAACTACTGGTAGGTCCGCTGGGGGCTTTCTATAATGCCGTGGCTTTTGTTTCTGCCTTCGGGCTCGCTTGGCTGGCGCGAAAATACGGGCCCAAAGGTATCCATGGTGTTGCCCTGTTGCTGGCAGGATTGAGCATGCTGGCTATACCGATGCTCAAATCCGAGCAACTACTCTTTATACCTATGATTGGTATAGGGCTCTGTTGGGCGAGTATGATGGGCAATCCTTATATCATGCTGGCTGGCAGTATTCCGCCGGAAAGAACAGGCGTGTATATGGGGATTTTCAATATGTTTATTGTGATCCCCATGCTGATCGAGACCTTTACCATCCCCTTATACTATGAAACCTGGCTGGGCAATAATCCGATAAATGCTCTCCGGCTGGCAGGCATACTGATGTTATTGGCTGCCGTAAGTGTCTTGCTGATCAGATATAACCATAAGCGGGATGTATCAATAGCAGGGATGGGCGGAGCGGCACATTAGCCCACAATAAAAACACGCTTAGACCGTATAATAGGCGAGCGGCGGCATTCGTTTCGCGAAAGCGCTTATCTTTGCGAAATATTCGATTATCCACTTATTTACTTCTTCATGAAGCGTTTCATTCTAATTTTTATCCTCCTGGGAAGTGCGGTTTTCTCGCTGACGGCCCAGAATCGCTATGGCCACCTCAATTTTGGAGAACTACTAAGCGTAATGCCCGATACCAAGGGTGCGGAAGCTTCTTTGGAAGCCTATCAAAAGCAGCTAATGACAGAGGGGCAGGCAATGGTAGCTAAATTTGAAGCCAACTATACAGATTTTGCGCGCCTATCGCAAAGTGGGGAGCTTACGCCCCTGCAGCAGCAGCAAAAGCAGGAAGAGTTGCAAAAACAGCAACAGGAAATTCTTGACTATGAGCAGAAGATAGAGGGTATGATCAGCCAAAGGCGCAATGAGCTGCTGGGGCCGATTGTCACCAAGGCTCGTGCGGCTATTGATCAGGTAGCTAAGGCTAACCAATATGTCATGGTATTTGATACCAGCACTTTCAACGCGATTCTGTTTGCTGTGGAAACAGAGAATATTCTTCCACTGGTGAAGAAGCAGTTGGGCTTACCTGAGTAAAGGTTGCTGCCTGGTTTTTTAAAACCAACCCATCAATTTATCATGTAAAACACCCCCTGGCGGCTGAGGCCGCCAGAGGGTGTTTTACAATATGCTCTTTATTTTTTGAAAAAAGTGCTCAGGCCTGAGCGACCCGCAGACAGGTACTGCAATTGGTAGCTGCCTGCCGGCAAAAAGGATACATCCAGTATTGTTTGCGGATTGACGATCTGCCATTGTCGCAGCAGTTGCCCACGGTTATTCCACAGTAGCAACGCTCCCTCCCAGGGCGTATCAACGTATAATTCGTGAACAGTAGGGTTGGGCCATATTTTTATCAGGGGGGAGGTGTAGCGATCATCGTTAGTACTAAGGGGACTCAATCTGACATTGTCGATGCAAAAATAGGCGGGTGTATTCATGCCAAAAACGCCATTGTCGGTAGAGGTGAGTCTAAACTGCAAACTGTCGGCATTACCCAGCGCAACCAGATCTACAAATGTCCATTCATCAACTATGTAGTCAAGTTGATTATCTGCAAACCGATAATCGGCCAAATAGACCGTAGCACTGTCGGGGCTGAGTTGCCCTTGATAATAGGCACGTATACTGAGTAGGAGATAATCGGGATCATTGCCGCTAACCCCACCAAATCTTTTTGAAAATGCATCCCCGTCGCGCATGCTAAAGTAGGTGTAGGTACTGTTGTTGACAGACAAGCCCTCGACTACGCTACCCGCCTGGCTACCCGTGAGTCTTACAACAATGGGATCGAAGCAGTAACCCACTGCAAAATTGGCTGAGCCTTCTGCACCGCCGCCACTGATGACACCATACTGATTGGTAAAGCCGGGGGTCTGGTTGTCCGTAATACTTGAAATTGCCCAACCCGACCAAAAATCAAACTGATTATTATATTGATTGGGGAGCGCCAGTTGTTGGCTGAGAAAAGCACCGCTGGGGCCAGCATTGTTGAGATAACCAGCTGCGGGGAGTTCAATGTCGTCAAAACCAGCAATAATCGGCTGTGCGATCAACGGACGACTAAGGAAGAGTATTAGCGATAAATAATACAGGCACTTCATATTTCAATGTGTTATGTTTTAAAAAAAAGTATTGTGTAGATTTATTTATCTAATTTCAGCCGGCATCCGAGCAGCCAGTGACGTCCCGGCATCGGTCGTCGCTCAACGGCCTGATAGTCGGCATTCCATACATTGTTGATTTGAATAAAAGTAGTGAGGCCATATTTTTCATGTTGATAATCGAGCTGGGCAAAAGCTGGCAGATAGCCGGGTAGCGGCTCTGTAAGCGTAGATACGGCGCCAGTGTATCGTTGTTGGTATGACATTTTCCAACGCTTATATTCGATTAGTATGCTTGCAAATGCCTGATGCAGGGGTGTATAGGCGAGTTGCTGACCTACTTTCATCAGTGGGCGTTGCAGTGCTGTTTGGTTGATAGCGCTTGTATAATCATAGCCTGCCATACAGCGAAATTGCCACTGCCGGAGGCGGCGGGCATACTGCAATCTGATCTCGAGGCCACTTGCCCGTACTGCAGTAGCATTGGCTGCCGACCAGAAAAGCTGTCCCGGGACAGGATACCACAAGATCCAGTTGTGTACATACCGATGATAGCCGGTGACCGAAAATTGCCAGTTTTGATCAGGGGCATAGCTGAGTCCCAGTTCCTGGCTCCAGGCGTATTCCGGCAGCAGATCCGGCTGGCCGCCGGGCTGCCAGTAGCGGTCGTTGAGAGTAGGAAATCTGAAAGACCGGGCCAGCTGTGCCCGCAGCCACAGGCTGCGGCTCAACTGGCTCCGCAGACTCAGGGTCGGCAGCAGCTTTTGTGGTCTGCCGTCTATCCATTCCTGTCGCAAACTCAGTTGAGAGGCCAGTACCGCAGCCCACTGTCGGCGCCAGCTGCCGAAAACGGCGAGTTGGTGCATGGTGACGGCCGCCCCTTCGGGATAGGCCGTCGTAGTAGCCTCTGTATACATATTCGTCAGTCCCCCTTGCAGTTGCCCGTTTTTTCCCAGCGGGAAGCTCACCTCCGCATCTGCAAGCCAGCTGGCAAAGCTGCTGGGAGAAAAAAGTCGGATGGCCGGGTCATTGTACTGAATGCGTTCGCGAAAAAAGGCTGTGCGCAGCTGTAGCAGCCAGCGGTCGGCCGATCGCTGCCAGTGCAGCGCTGTTCGCAGGATGCTGTCGGCCTGCGTAGCCTCGCTGCGCGTCTGCACCAGGGTAGGCGGTATTTCCCGAAATTGCCGCTGGGTCCAATGGAAGAGAGCTAACTGCTGCCGCGGGCCAATTTTCCAGTGTACAGACTGCAGCCAGCCGCTGCCCTCGAGGGCAGCGTGCTGCTGCTTCCGTGCCGGCAGGCCTGCAGTCGGCCGGAAGGTAAAATCATTGTCGGCCGTTCGCCGGAAAAAACGAGACTGTACAGTCCACCGCTGTCCGCCCGCACCCAGCCGAAGCTGCCCGTCAATCAGGCCAAAACTACCCGCGTTCAGCTGACCCTCTGCCAGCAGGCGCTGTCCGTAGGCGGGCGTGTTCTGCAAATTGATGGCTCCCCCCATCGCACCGCTTCCCCATAAAGCTGAAAGCCCCCCGTAGTGAATATTAATTTTGTCGGTAAAAAGTAGAGGGAGCAGGGAAAAATCCAGCAGCCCCAGGCTGGGATTGACAATAGGCAGCCCGTTCCACAGCAGCAACTGCTGCCCTGCCGCCCCGCCTCTCAACGAAGCGGTTGCGAGGCTGCCCATGCCATAACTTTTTATATAAATCCCCCCCTCACGGCTCAGCAAATCAGCTACACTGCTCAGGCCAGCATACCGCTGCCCCAGTGAATCCCAGCGCTCAACTCGCTCACCCAAGGCAACGATTTGCTCACGCCCGGCCAGAACAGTTATGACAGGCAGTAGCAAGCTGCTGTCGGGCACCTGTGCGCGGACGGTGGCGCACAGCAGCGGTAAGTACAATGCGCAATAGATAAATTTTTTCATCCGCTTACCTGTATTAAGCGGAGTACACACGAGCTGGAAAACGAAATGGCTGACTTAACAGTACGGCAGCAGGCTTCGCCTCAGCGGCCGGCCTGGCAGAACCCATGACGCCTCACACCCGCTTTTCCTCCGAAAGCCTGGAATGAATCAACGACACGGGCAGGTCTTCTGGCTCGTTTCGGCAACCTGGCCGCCTTCCCATCTGCCCGGAGAGGGCAAGACAGTGGCATGTGGCCAAGTGCAGGGTATGTACCCTTATAGAAACTTACAGCAGCGGGGACTGCTCCGGATTTTCACCGGATTCCCTTTTCAGGTGCGGCAAGGCGCACCACCTGTATCGCCAGCAAAGATACGAGTTATTTGTGCGATGGCAGCAGTTTTGTTTCAGGGTTTTTCAGCACGGTGATTGTCCAGAAATACTTTGGCCCGCAGGCGGGCATTTTCGCGCACATTTACATAGAAAAGGTTGAAATCGCCCGGATGGTAATTTTTTCTCGTGTAAAAAATGCTGCCCGGGAAGTGGGGGCGCTTTGTCCAGAGAATAGATTCGTGGATTTGTGCGTCAGCAACCTGTGGTCTGATTTTGGAAAAGGGCGTGATGACGCCGCCCAGGTTGAGGGATGCATCAGCATACGTCGGTTGGGTAGTCCACAGCAGCGGATTGGTAACGAGTATGCCTGGTGCACCATCTGGACCGTGATGGCGCTGCCAGGTACGCCACGACATCAGGCAACCAATGTCCTCAGGCGACTCACAGGGGCGGAGGGACGAAAAATGATTGACATTGACAGGAATGCCGACCAAGTAAGCTGCAACCAGCTGGTATTGCAGGGGTTGTCCGTCAATGAGCTCTCTGACCAGCCGCTGGCCGTGGGTTGTGCCCTGACTGTGCGAAGCGATGATGAAAGGACGTCCCTGGTTGTAGTGTTCAATATAGTAGAGAAAAGCAGCCTTGACATCACCATAAGCAACTTCAAATGCCTGCAGGGCACTACTAGTATCGCGGGTGAAATAGGCATTGAGGTGCGCCTGTCGGTAGTAGGGGGCAAATACTCTTCCTACACCGTTGAAGAGTGATGCCTGGAATTGTATCGGACTTTCGTCCGTACGCAGGTTGAGCGCAGGATCATCCACAGGCCCGTTCCAGCAAGTATCACCGCGCTTACCAACATAGGTAGTAGGGTGCAAAAAAAACACATCCACCGCTGCTGCCGATTGTTCGTCGGAGAGGCCGTCGGGTGTGAGATCGGCAGCATCACTACGCCAGGGTAATGCCGCCCAAAAGCGCTCCTGGCTGTAATCGGGCGCAACAGGCACCTTTTGTTGCTGGAAATGTCCCTTTGGCTTTACGCTGGCACAGGCTGTTGCAACACCTAATACCAGCAGGGGAAGTAAATAGCGTATCATAGACCGGAAAAGCTAAGTGAAACGGGCAGGGCCAACCCGCAAACAAACACACACCCTACACTCTCTTCTGAAAACGGGAATTTTGTGCCGATTGTTGCTGTTGCCATGCCAATAATCACCCCAAATTGCCGCTAAATCGCTATCTTTGCCAAAAGGCATTGTTATGAAGTTTCTGATTACCATCGCCATCATCTACTTTGTATATCGTTTCCTTTTTGCCCCACCCCGCCTCAATGGACAGGGTGGCGGACAACAGCCACCGTCAAATCCCAGCAAGGGTCGCGATGATGACGACTACATTGATTACGAAGAATTGAAATAAATGCATTCAACACCGGGCGGGCAGGAAGTACCGTCATTCAGCAGCTGGCTCGTTGCCAGTAACCACCAGTTTATCGCATGCAACAAGCCAGCCGGCCTGCCTGTACAGCCTGATAAAACGACCGACACTTCCCTTCTGGCCCTGGCTGCAGCCTATTGTCGCCAACCACTCGATATCGTCAACCGCATTGACAGGCCCGTTAGCGGCTTAGTGTTGTTTGCTAAGAAAAAATCTTCCGTCGCTTTCCTGAATCAACAGTTTCAGGACAGGGGGGTGGAAAAATCCTACCTCGCCATTGTTGGTAATATGCCTCCGGCCACGTCAGATGATGTCGTGCATTATCTGCGCAACAATGGTGCTACCAATCGAACCCGCATTGCCGATACAGCCTTTCCCGGGGCATTGGAGGCCCGCCTTCAGTACCAGTACATTGGCAGCAGCGATCGCTACCATCTGCTATTGGTAAAATTGCTCACCGGCAGGCACCACCAGATTCGCGCACAATTGGCCCAGCTTGGTTGCCCGGTACGCGGGGATGTCAAGTACGGCTTCAAACGCGCCAACGCTGATCGGTCCATAGATTTGCACAGCTGGCAGCTGGGCTTCAGGCGGCCTGTCACCAATGAGTGGCAACTACTGACGGCTCCCCCTCCGGTAACGCCTGTTTGGCAGGCGTTTGCAGATAAGATTGCGGGTTTGTAGCTCATTTGAGTCAACGTAAGCCACACGTGCGTTAATTTGCAGATAAGATTGCGGGTTTGTAGCACTTTGGTCGTGTTGTGCTATGAGAGCAGGTGGGTAGGCAAGGGGATGCCTCAACCCGGGTCATGGGTGTATATGATCTCGCCTCGCGTGGAATGAGAGTGGGTGAGTAGGCCGGTATGCCTTCACCCTGCCCGCGCGTTTTTCCACGTATAGTTGTGCCTGTTGCAGGGGGTAAGAGAATAAATAATTACAATCTCAGATTTTTTTTGGACAAATATGTAACCTAATCGTCGTTTCTGCGTAACACAGAGCGATAAGGCGATTGGATTGTATGTGATTTACACAGGAACCGTTTCAAGTGTATACTTAAATCGGTTTTTGGGATGGCCTCTCTTTCACCTCGGTGGAAGGGGGGCTTTTTTATGTAGGTGAAAAATGGGCAAGGCAGTCTATACCTATAAGCCCAATCCCATACGGGTTTTTTTATGTAGGTGGAAAAAGGGCATCATCCTGGCGTGTAGCGGGTGGGGCTAGTAGGCATTAAACTCTTCAGCAGTCATGCCAAAGACGGTGATATCTACCAGCAGGCCACTTATTTTTCGGTATTCATTGCGCAGGTCTCCTTCTCTCCGGAAGCCCAGCTTGCGCACGAGTCGCTGACTGGCCGCATTGTCGGCAAGCGTTTTAACAACCAGCTTTTCAAGCTGCAATTGTTTGAATGCCAGTGTAATTATTTTGGTTAGTGCCTCGGTCATAAACCCTTGGCTGGTATGCTGGTGGTGCAAAAAATAATTGAGATCAGCCCTGGGGATCTGCCAGTCGATATCACAGAGGCTGACGAATCCGATGAGATCCGCCTCTTCGCTGCGCCATATACCAAAGCTGTACATTTCCTGCATCAGCCAGGCTGCGAGTCTTTTGCGCACCTCACCCTCGCCACTGGCGGGGCTGGTGACGCCCTCGGCTAAGGCCGGAAAATGATCGCTAATGAGCGCCGAATTATCGGCTATCAGCTGATAAAAAGCCTCGCCGTCGCCCTCCCGGAAGCGCCTGATAAGGACTCTTCGCGAGATAACCGCCGTATCGACTTGAAAAAGATGCGGTTGTAGATTCATTTTTACCAGCTTGGTATTCGGTCTTTTGTTGTAAAAAAATACAGGTGCATTTTACGCCTCTGCCGATAGTATTTTGAGAATTTCGGCGGCTGCTACAGCAATCTTGGTGCCGGGGCCAAATATGCCTGCGACACCCTGCTCGTACAGCCACGCATAGTCGGCATGCGGAATAATTCCTCCGACAACTACCAAAATATCCTGTCGACCGAGGGCTGCCAGGGCTGCCAGCGTCTCGGGTACTAAGGTTTTATGGCCAGCGGCCAGCGAAGAGATTCCCAGGATATGGACATCATTTTCGGCTGCCTGTCTTGCCGCTTCTGCCGGTGTCTGGAACAAAGCACCCATATCTACGTCAAAGCCCAGATCTGCAAAGCTGGTAGCGATAATCTTGGCACCTCGGTCGTGGCCGTCCTGTCCCAGTTTGGCCACCATGATACGCGGCCGTCGACCTTCCTTTTGCGCAAAAGCATCGGCCATCTCCCGGGCATGGATGAAGTCGGGATCGAGCATAATTTCGCCGGCATATACGCCACTGATGGTATGCTGTACGGCCTGATAACGCCCGAAAGCACGCTCCATGGCAAAACTTATTTCGCCCAGGCTAGCTCTGGCGCGTGCTGCTTCAATGGCCAGAGCGAGCAGATTGTCGCTGCCCAGGCTAGCCTGATAGATAGCCTCGAGCTTATGCTGCACGAGTTGCTCATTGCGGCTGGCACGCAGCTGCTGCAGTCGTTCGATCTGGCGTTGGCGTACAGCTGTATTGTCTACTTCAAGAATATCAATATTGGTAGCTTCATGGACGGGGTAGAGGTTGACACCCACAATTTTTTCCTGCCCACTATCTATGCGTGCCTGCTTTTTGGCGGCAGCCTCTTCAATGCGCATCTTTGGCAGCCCCAGTTCAATGGCGCGCGCCATGCCGCCGGCGGCTTCAACTTCCTCAATTATTTCCCAAGCTTTGCGTGCCAGCTCAGCTGTTAGGTACTCAATGTAATACGAACCACCCCAAGGATCGATGGCGCGGGTAATATCGGTATCCTGCTGCAGGTACTTTTGTGTGTCCCGCGCAATTTTGGCAGAAAAATCAGTAGGCAGGGCGATGGCTTCGTCCAGGGCATTGGTATGTAAAGACTGAGTACCACCAAAAACGGCGGCGGCAGCTTCTATACAGGTACGGCCGATGTTGTTGAAAGGATCCTGCTCGGTCAGGCTATAGCCGGAGGTCTGGCTGTGGGTGCGCAGCGACAAACTGCGTTCATCGCGCGGATTAAACCGGGCGACAATTTTTGACCATAACAACCGACCCGCTCGCATTTTGGCAATTTCCATGAAGTGATTCATGCCGATGCCCCAGAAGAACGAAATCCGGGGTGCAAAATCGTCAATATCAAGCCCGGCCGCTATACCCGTACGCAGGTACTCGAGGCCATCGGCCAGGGTGAAAGCCAACTCCAGCTCGGCAGGTGCACCTGCCTCGTGCATGTGGTAGCCACTGACGCTGATGGAGTTGAAGCGCGGCATGTGGCGGGAGGTATAGGCAAAAATGTCACCAATGATGCGCATGCTGGGCCCTGGCGGGTAGATATAGGTGTTGCGCACCATAAATTCCTTAAGGATGTCATTTTGGATGGTACCGCTGAGTTTGTCAGGGCTTACCCCTTGTTCCTCAGCCGCCACAATATAGAAGGCCATAATAGGGATGACGGCGCCGTTCATGGTCATTGATACAGACATCTCATCAAGCGGTATCTGGTCGAAGAGAATTTTCATGTCCTCCACTGTATCGATGGCAACGCCTGCCTTACCGACATCTCCCTTTACCCGCTCGTGGTCGCTGTCATATCCACGGTGGGTAGCAAGGTCAAAGGCAACTGAAAGCCCCTTTTGTCCTTGGGCAAGGTTGCGGCGATAAAAGGCATTGCTCTCTTCTGCCGTACTAAAGCCGGCATACTGGCGTATTGTCCAGGGCCGTATGGTATACATGGACGCATACGGTCCCCGCAAGTAGGGCGGTTTACCGGCGGTATAATTGAGATGGTCGTAGGCGGCAATTTTTTCGGCCGAAAACCAGGCAGGTATTTCGATACCTTCGGTAGACGTGTGTACCGGAGGATTATCGGCGCCGGGGCGAAGGGAGTCCAGCGACCAGCTGAGTTTATGGCGGCGAAAGTCAGGGCGTCCCATAGTTGCATTTTTTGATTAACGACTGCAATTTAAAACAGCGACCGCACATTATGTGTTGTCAATGATAAGAATCTCCGCAATTCCCTCGTCTTTCGCTCAAGGATCACCAAAAAACTATTTGTACGCACAAACACGCTTATATTTACATCGTGATTACTTATACCAAACATACACTTTCTAACGGCTTGCGCGTGCTGGTACATGAAGATAACAGCACGCCCATGGCCGTCGTCAACGTACTGTACAACGTAGGTTCCCGGGATGAGTCGCCAGACAGGACTGGCTTCGCTCACTTGTTTGAGCACCTCATGTTTGGTGGCTCGGTCAACATACCGGACTTTGATACACCCCTGCAGCACGCGGGTGGAGAAAACAATGCCTTCACGAACAACGACATCACCAATTTTTACATATCTGTACCGGCTGAAAACCTGGAAATTGCTTTCTGGCTGGAAAGTGACCGTATGTTGCAGCTGGATTTTAGTGAAAAAGTGCTTGATGTACAGCGGAAAGTAGTCGTGGAGGAGTTTAAAGAAACCTGCCTGAATGAGCCCTATGGTGACCATGGCCACCACTTGGCTGCGCTGGCATATCAGGTGCATCCCTACCGCTGGCCAACCATTGGTCTTGTTCCCGAACATGTAGCCAACGCCAGCCTGCGGGAAGTAAAAGATTTTTTCTATCACCACTACCGGCCCAACAATGCTATCCTTACGGTTACGGGTAATGTCAAAGCAGACCGTGTATTCCGGCTTGCGGAGAAGTGGTTTGGCGAAATCCCCGCGGGTTCTATTCCTGCCCGTAACCTTCCGGCAGAACCTCCCCAGACGCACTTTCGGCAGCAGCTGGTAGAGGCACGTGTACCGGGGGATGCACTATTCATGGCCTTCCATACGCCTGCCCGACAGGATAGGGCTTATTATGCGTCCGACCTATTGTCTGATTTGCTGGGCAATGGGCGCTCGAGCCGCCTGTATCGGCACTTGGTCAAAGAACGTGAACTCTTTACGATGATTGATGCCTATGTGACGGCAACCATCGATCCGGGGCTGCTGATTATCGAGGGTCGGCCCGCTGAAGGAGTAAGCCTCGAACAGGCGCGGGAGGCCATCTGGGGGCAACTGGAGTTGTTGAAAACAGAAGGGATGACAGAAACTGAGATGACCATGCTTCGCAACAAAGCAGAGAGTACACTCATTTTCTCTGAAATGAGCATTCTCAGCAAGGCATCTAACCTCGCTTTTTTTGAATTGATGGGTAATCCTGAGCTGATCAACGAAGAACCCCGGTTGTACAACAGCGTGACGGCCGCTACCCTCCAACAGCTGTCGCGGACGTGGTTGCGGCAGGACAACTGTGTGGAGCTGGCTTACAGGGCAATCAGCTGAATGGCTGGCAAACGACTTCGACCGTGCAGGGCGTAACCGCAGCGCTTACTTTTTCAGTGTAAGCGTATACTCCGCCACTGCCCGAATTTGCTCGGGTGTGAGCAGATTGGCAAAGGGGGTCATAGCGTTGCGGCCATTGGTAATCACTTGTACCCGCTCTTCCAGCGTGAGCTGCGTAGTCTGCAGGTTGAAAGCACCACTCGCGCCCATGTCCCCATAAAGACCGTGGCAGGTTACGCAGTAGGTCTTATAGATCTTGGCACCGTCATTGGCAGGGGCTGCGCCGGCACTACTGCTTCCGGAACTGTCGGCAGTAGCACTACCGCCGCAGGCCCAGATACCCGCAGCAAACATGATGGGTAATACATATCTTCTCATAACGCAACCGATTTATTGGTAGTTCATTACATGGTGGTGTGCGCCTTTGGTCTCCACAGGAGCACAGGCGATACACAGCTACGGCAAAAATAAAGCAAAAAGAACAATTGGGACAGCCTTTTACTGTCAATTGTATTTTTCATTGTATCATATACCCTCGCGCCTCATTCGTTCCTGTACGTGCAGGCCACTGTGAAGGCAATCATTTGGCACGGCCAGCATGGCCCGCCGCCTACTGCTTGAGCCAGCTCATCCTGCCCGAGCGCCCGTCTTTCTCACTTTCAATAAGAATAAAATACAGCCCGGGAGGCCAGGCAGCAGCGGGCAGTAAGAAGGTGTCATCGGCTATACCTGCTGGCCAATACTGCTGGCTGATTGGCCGGCCCAGTACATCAAAAAAACTAAGCCGAAAACCAGGTCGATCCGTCCCTGCCAGCCAGGCAATCCGGGCAGTCGAACCCGGATTGGGGTAAATGATCCAGGAGAGACTGTCAGCTGCCAGGTTGTCAACTGAATTGACGCATGCCGTGAGGGCATTGAGTACAGGGCTGATGGCACCCGAAGTAGTGTCGCAGCTGGCACTCAGCTGCAGAATGTATTCTGTACAGGGCTGCAGGGCATCCAGCAGGAAGAAAGTATCCTGTACGGCTACCGTAGACCAATTGGCAGTACCCCGTTGCCGATAGGCAAGCAGATAGTCCGCGATACCGGGCTGGCTGTTCCAGCGCACCGTCAGCTGGGTAGTGTCGGTATTGGACAAGCGGAAGCCCACGGGTGAAGGGCATTCGTTGTCACCAAGCAGGTAGATACAATAGTCCTCTGTTTCGCCGTAGACACTCAGGAAAGGACAGGGATCGGAGGCCGACAAGAACTGCATAATGACCCGCATACGGGTAAGTCCAGGCAGTGCACTGGCGGGAATAATCAAGTTGCCGGCGGTTACCTGACTGCTACTCTCACCACTAAACACCTTCTCCTGACCGGTAAAAAAACCATTCTGATCCAAGTCCACCCAGATAGAGAATGCTTCGAGGTAGGGGCTACCCGAAAAAGCCGGTTCGAGCTGCAAGGGGTAGGGGAGGCCCCTCATCAGTGGTACGGGATCCAGGCTGAGTCCATAATTGTTGTAACCGTCAGGCTCTGCACCGGAGATATTTTCAAAAAAATTGCCAATAGCTACCCGCCGGATCCACTCGCCTGTATTGTTGAACTCTTCGGATACGCAGTAGGGGCGGTCGAGGCAAGGGCCGCAGCCGGAGGTGGAAAAAGTTTTAACAGGGCTAAAAATGAGCAAACCATTACTGCACAGCACACCCACTTGGTATTCGTAAGCTGTACAAGTTTCGAGATTGGTCAGCAAGACCGTCTGACCAGCGGTTGACAGTGTATTCCATTCGTTGCTGCCCGCAGGCCGCCAGCGAATATTGTAGGTTGTAGCAGCGAGGACTGCTGACCAGTAGAGAGTGGCCTGCTCCTGACCTACGTCATCCACAATAATATTGTCGGGGGCTATACAGCAGCCGTCGGTGGTAAAGAAAAAACTGCTGCCAAAGCCAGTCGTCTCTCCCTGACAAAAACCAGCCAATTGGTACTCATACTGGGTGCAAGCCTGCAACGCGGTGATGAGGAAGGGGCTCTGTGCATTCTCTTCCAGCAGCCACTCGGTACTACCAGCAGGCCGCCAGCGGATAGCTACGCGCAGCAGGCTGTCGTTGGTATTCCACGCTATGCTGGCCTGTATATCGCTTCGCTCAGTCACCTGGTTGGAACTTGGCGGGAGGCAGCTTCCGCAGTCCTGCAGCAGCAGCTGCAGGCTGTTGAAAACATTGAGTCGCCCACCAGTAGCCGTGAGGTTGGTGAGGGCAGGCCGGACATCAACACCGCCGAGGATTACATCCCTCATCCACAAGGCAGCAGCAGCCGGATCGCTGCGTACCAGCGTCATGAGCGAAGGGCAGGGCGCGCTGTAAAGCAGCCCAATGGCGCCCGTCACATGCGGGGTGGCGGCAGAAGTGCCGCCAAAAACACCATAGCTGCCATTGGCCGTAATCGTATAACTGCCGCTGCCGGGTGCGCCCAGATCGATATTGACAGCTCCATAACCAGCGGAGGTTACCTTTTCGTCGAGGTGATTGGTATTGGTGACCGCAATCAGGAAGGGACTTGGGCAGGTTGTCGGGAGGTCACCCGACACATCTACGTTGACATTTTGGTTGGCTGTAGCGCCGCAATTGAGGATGCCCTGCATACCCAGACTGTCATACAGGGAGCACCAGATGGGGCTGTCATCGGGCATACCCCCATTGACACCCCAGGAAGCATTGGTTGCAACGACGAAAGCTCCCGCGGCCCCCTGGCTGGCATTGTAGCGCATGCGCTGTGCGAGCGGATAGGAATAAGCAGCGAGCACTTTGGCCTCTGTGGTATTGAAATTATTTTTGATGACCATCACCTTGACCCGCCAGTTGAGTCCACTCACACCGACACCGTTATTGCCATCGGCGCCGACAATCCCTACGACAGGTGTACCGTGACTACCGCCACTGCCAATCTGATCGTCGTTTGTGACGGTACTCCATCCCAGGTGGTCATCGACGTAACCGTTCTGATCATCGTCAATACCATTGGCGGGTATTTCCGCATGGTTAATCCACCGATTCCGCTGAAAATCGGGATGAGAGAGGGACAGGCCATCATCGATTACACAAATGACGATGGTGTCTCCGGTGATTGTGAGGCCTCCTGTAGCTACATCCCAGGCGAGGTCGGCATCGATATCGGCATCAGGCAGACCATTGGTCTGGCCTGTATTGAGGTACTGCCACTGGTTGGCAATGAGTGGGTCGTCGGGCAGGGTAGAGCGCAGGTCGACGAGGTGGTTGAACTGTGCTGTCAATACCTCTTTGCGGTTGCGCACGGTTGTCAGTAGCCGCAGGGCATCTGTCGAATAAGGGTCAAACTGAAAAAGCCATACATTGAGGGGGGGAGAAACACACTCGAGGGCCTTTAGCCGGGGCGCGGCACGGTCAGATTCTTCCCAGGCGGCAGCCCAGCGCTTCCCATCGACAGCAGGCGGCAGCTGTACAAGTAGTTCGCCTTCTACATAGACAGACTTTTGTGCCGACAGCTGGTGACCAGCGAAGAGCAGCGTGGCCAGGCAGCAGAGGAGCAGCCTGTGAGGGTTGACAGTGTTATTTCGATTTCGTGTCAGCATAAATAGCATTCATCTTTTCGCAATGGAAAAATACATTGTTTTTATGCACGATACACACAAAACCAAAAAATTGTCGATAAGTTGTCAATAAGGCTGCTACAATGAGCCGGGGGCCTAAAAGTGCGAGACCGCCCCTGCACAGCAGGAGCGGTCTCGCATTTTTTTACCCTAAAAAAAGCACCTAAGCGCCCAGCTCTTCGCGAATCTTATTGAGTGCCGATCCTGCCCGCACCCAGTCGATCTGCTGTGCGTTGTAGGTGTGCGTCACTTCGAAGCTGTCAGAAGAACCATCGGCATGGTTGAGCACAACGGTCATGTTGCGGCCGGGAGCCATATCATCGAAGCCCAGCAGGTCGATGCTATCATCCTGGCGGATCTTATCATAGTCAGCCGGATTGACAAAAGTGAGTGCCAGCATCCCCTGCTTTTTGAGATTGGTCTCGTGGATACGTGCGAAAGACTTAACGATAACAGCCTTTACGCCCAGGAATCGGGGCTCCATGGCTGCGTGCTCACGGCTGGAGCCTTCGCCATAATTTTCCTCACCAAAAACGACGGTGCTGACGCCTGCTGCCTTGTAGGTGCGTGCACTGTCGGGCACGCCCATGTACTCATTACTCACAAAGTTGAGCACCTTATTGGCTTCATCGTTGTAAGCATTGATAGCACCGATGAGGCAGTTATTGGAGATGTTTTCCAAGTGGCCGCGGTATACCAGCCAAGGGCCTGCCATGGAAATGTGGTCAGTAGTACACTTTCCTTTGGCTTTAATGAGCAGACGCATGCCCTTGAGCTGTGTCTGCGTGATTGGCTCGAAAGGCGTGAGCAGCTGCAGACGATCGCTGGTGGGGGACACATGCACTTCCACACTGGCGCTGTTGGCGGCCGGTGGCTGGAAGCCGGCATCTTCAACATCGAATCCACGTGCCGGCAGCTCTACACCGCTGGGCGGATCAAGGCGCACCGCCTCGCCGTCTTCGTTGATGAGTGTATCTGTCAGCGGATTAAATGTCAGATCACCAGCGATGACGAGTGCCGTGACGATCTCCGGGCTGGCGACGAAGGCACGCGTTTGCGGGTTGCCGTCGTTGCGCTTGGAAAAATTGCGGTTGAAGCTGGTAATGATAGAATTGGCACGCTTAGGATCATCGGTATGGCGCGCCCACTGACCGATGCAAGGGCCGCAGGCGTTGGCCATGACCACGCCGCCGATTTCTTCAAACGCCTCGAGTTGTCCGTCGCGGGCAACCGTATATCGAATCTGCTCAGAGCCCGGCGTGATGGTAAACTCAGCCTGCGTTTTCAGCTTTTTGGCCTTTGCCTGTCGGGCAATGCTGGCAGCGCGATCGAGATCTTCGTAGCTTGAGTTGGTACAGCTGCCAATCAGACCTACTTCCAGTTTTTGCGGATAGCCCTGCTCCTTAACTGCCTTGGCAAACTCGGAGATAGGCCATGCGAGATCCGGCGTGTACGGGCCATTGACGTGGGGCTCGAGTTCACTCAGGTTGATTTCAATCACCTGGTCAAAATATTTTTCGGGGGCAGCATAGCAATCTGCATCGCCCGTGAGGCAGTCCGCAATCTGATCGGCCAAGTCAGCGATATCAGCGCGGTCGGTAGCGCGCAGGTAGCGGCTCATGGAGTCGTCATAGCCAAAAGTAGAAGTAGTAGCACCGATTTCAGCACCCATATTACAGATGGTACCTTTGCCTGTGCACGACATAGCCTGTGCACCTTCACCGAAATACTCTACAATAGCACCCGTACCACCTTTAACCGTGAGGATACCGGCGACTTTGAGGATGACATCCTTGGGGGACGTCCAGCCGCTGAGCTTACCGGTCAGTTTAACACCGATGAGCTTAGGCATTTTGAGTTCCCAAGGCATACCCACCATGACATCCACCGCATCGGCACCGCCGACACCGATAGCCACCATACCCAGTCCGCCCGCATTGGGCGTATGCGAATCGGTGCCAATCATCATAGCACCGGGGAAAGCGTAGTTTTCCAGCACGATCTGGTGGATGATACCGGCGCCGGGTTTCCAGAAACCGATACCATACTTATTAGAAACGGAAGCCAAAAAGTCGTAGACCTCCTTATTGTCAGTCATGGCAGTAGCAAGATCCTTATCGGCACCGGATTCGGCCTGTATGAGGTGATCACAGTGCACCGTGGAGGGCACGGCTGTTTGGTCACGACCACAGGTCATGAACTGCAGCAGTGCCATTTGGGCTGTAGCGTCCTGCATAGCGACCCTGTCGGGAGCGAAAAACACATAATCTTTGCCGCGCTGATAGGCCTGCAGCGGAGAATCCGGATGCAGGTGGCTGTAGAGGATTTTTTCAGCTAAGGTCAGCGGCCGGCCTAGGTGGGCGCGGGCAGCATCAACCTTGCGGGGCATGTCAGCATAAACAGCCTTTATCATTTCAAGATCAAACGCCATGACTTTATTTTTTCTATTGCGAATACGAATAATGAACGAATAACAACCGGGCAAAGCTAAGGGTTTTATACCATTTGCCGAAAGGCTGCAGCAGAATAAAAGCGGCTTGACTGAGCATTAGCACAAGCGGATACCCAGGCCGGGCTGTTCGTTGGTATACAGCCTGCCCTCCCGCAGTATGAAACCTCCGCTGACGCGGTCGGCAGCCAGGTCGAAGCTTCCGTCGAGGTCCAGGTAGGCCGTTGCAGGACTGGCGAGGGCAGCGTGCAGCGCGCCGCTGATGCTGGCGATACTCTCATCATTGCAGCCCCACATGAGCTCGATACCTGCCCGTTCGGCGACGGCTGCAATGTGCATCGCTTCGGCGATGCCGCCGCATTTCATTAGTTTTATATTAAAAATGCCATACGGCAGGGGGGGCTGCAGCAGCTGCAGCGCGCTGTTGAGCGCGTGCAGGTCTTCGTCGGCCGCGCAGCGTGCCGACAAGGCAGGCGGCAGTTGCCGCTGCCAGTGCAGGTGGGCGGGGGGAAAAGGCTGCTCGATAAATTCAACGGCCGCTTCGCGGCAGGCATGTGCAAAGGCCTGCAACTGAGCAGGCGTATATCCCTGATTGGCATCTACCCTGATGGTCATGGCTGGTCCTACGGCCTGCCGCAGCGCCAGTACTGTCTCAATATCTGCCTCAGGCTGTTGTCCGATTTTCAACTTGATAACGCGGAATCCCCGCTGCTGGTACTCATTGGCTTCGGCCAGCACTTCTTCCAGGGTTTCTTTAATTCCTATAGTTATAGAGGTCGGCATCCCCTCCTGCGCCCGGCCGAGCCACTCGACCAGCGGTCGGTCGAGGTAGTGGCCGAGAGCGTCGTGCAGTGCCAGATCGACCGCGGCCATGGCTGCCGGCCGGCCGGCCAGCTGCGTGGCAGCACGCCGCAGCAGCGTGTGGATGTCCCGGATGTCCCGCCCCAGGAGCAGGGCTTCCGCCTGCTCCTGCAAGGCACTGAGGGTATCCTCAATGCTTTCACCCGTGACCATGGGAGCCGGCGAAGCAGCACCGATGCCGTACCGGCCGTCGGAAAGCTCCAGCACGAGAAATACATTTTCTACTGCTGCAATGGTCTTGTAGGCAATTGTATAAGGGCGCGACAGCGCCAGGTCTTCTTGCCAGCAGCGTATCCGGGTGATTTGCATGTGGTGACAGCTTATGCGTTGATGAGTTCTTCCTGCACATTGCCGGCCAGCTCGAGGCCTGCATTGCGGCCTATACCTGCAAAGAGCAGGCGATTGCCCTCATAAAAAGAGAGCGATAGCTGTGACAGCAGGCTTTCGTTGACTTTGCCGGTCATGCGACCGGAGATGGGCGAAATCAGGTCGGCGCCTTCGGCCCGCAGGCCCGTCACTTCCAGCCGATAGCGGCTGTCGGTCAAAATGACGGTCGGGTGGCCATCGACGACGGCTGCCTGCAGCCGCGCACCAGTGTAGGTGGCCATGCGGTATATTTTTCCCTCCCACAAAAAACCTGCTATGAAGCCCACGAAGTGGCTTCCCAGCCATGGGATGCGCGCTACCGACACCATGACGGATACGGGCTCGGGATGGTCAAAATGGTTGCTCTGCATCCATATCCACGAGCTAGGGAAGGAGCGGCCCCAGTCCTTTTCCATGTAACCGATGCCGCCGGTGAAATCTACCGGCCTCCCCTCCACCCTGAGTTGCCCGCTCAGCTGGTGAAAGACGCTGACCACACCGTGGTAGCATTCCATAAATGGCATAAAACTGTACCAGCCCATGATGCCGGGCGCGCCCAGGCGCGACGGCCAGGGGTGCTGGCTGCTAAAATGCAGTTGTCCCTCCAGGCCGGGGAGCTGCAGTGAGAGTCTGTTGGCGGAAAAATAGCTGTCGCCCAGCTGCACCTCAAATTTTCCTTCTGTCGGGATGAATGCGTCCCCCGGAAAGGTGTGAAAAGCTGCCTTACACTGCTTGCCGTCAAGCACCTGTATGAAGGCTTCCTGCCTGCCTGCCTCATCCATAGATATGCCCGGGATGACCGCCAGGGCGTACTGCTCGCTGGGATCGATAAGCTTGAAATACCAGCCTTCAAAGTAATTGCGGCTGCGGCCCCAGCCGTGGTACTGCTCGGGGTTCCAGAGTGCCTGCCAGCGGCGTAGGGCGTCCTTCATATTGAAAATATTGATTTATTATAAAAAAGGGTTATTCATTCGCTCGAAGCCAATCGTAGTTGCGGGGCCATGGCCGGGGTAGACGCGTACATTGTCGGGCAGGGGCATCAGCTCGCGCCGGATGGAGGCAATGAGTGCGTCGTGGTTGCCACCAGGCAGGTCGGTGCGGCCGATGCTGCCATAGAAAAGCACGTCGCCTGCAATGACAAAACCTTCCTGTTGCTCATAAAAACACAGGCTGCCGGGCGAATGGCCCGGGCAGAGGAGCGTCTGCAGCTGGCTCTCGCCAAAAAAGATTGTATCTCCGGCTTCGATGTAGCGTGCGGGAGTGGGGGAGGGCTCTGCCGGTGGCAGCCCGTAGCGTATACATACCTGAGGTACTGCATCCAGTACGGCCTGCTCAAGGGCGTGGATTTCGAGTGGCAGCCCATAGGTGTCGGCAACGTAGCGGTTGCCAAATACGTGGTCGAGATGACAGTGGGTGTTGATGAGCCTGACAGGGCGCAGGTTTCGCTCTTCGATGACGCGGCTCAGTTCTTCCTTTTCGGCCTGATCATGGCAGCCGGGGTCAAAGACGATGCACTCACTGGTGCCGTCGTATACAATGTAGGTATTTTCCTGAAAAGGGTTGAAGGTTAGTCGAATAACAGATGCCATGAACGGATGGTATGTGTGTGAAAGTATATTTTTTCCGGCTAAGGGTCAACTTTAGCCAGCGGCTTCGTGCGCAGAAAGCTTTTGCAGATGACAAAAATATTTATTTTACAACTTACCATTGGGGCAAAATGTATAAATAGTATAATTTACATGCTCATTCGCCCCCGGCCGCCCGGCCGCTGCCATGGCTGACCTTTCGTGCAGCCTGCAGGTCCTACCGCTGTGGCCATTTTTACAAAGAAAAAATACCTAGCTGTCATGCTCAAAATTACTACAATGGTCATGCTCAAAGCAGTCATACTACTGCTCTTGCTGGTCGCTCACGGGGGGGTGGAGGCGCAGACTTCGCAGGTTGTATTTGGCAAAAACAGGGTACAGTACCATCGGGATTTTGATGCCTGGATGAAGTACGAGAGCGATAATTTTGTTACCTATTGGTATGGGGAGGGTCGCAATATTGCTCAGGCAGTGGTACAAATGGCGGAAACAGAATTCCCCTACGTACAGCGTATCCTGGAGCACCGTATGAATGAAAAGGTGCAGATCATTGTCTATGTAGATCTTACAGATCTCAAACAGAGCAATCTGGGGAGTGACGAGATTTTTACGAATGCTGCCGGGCGTACGAAATTTCTGGGCAATAAGGTTTTTGTTTATTTCAACGGTGATCACAATGATCTCCGCCGACAAGTGCGGGAGGGGATAGCCGGGGTTTATCTGGAGGCGATGCTCTACGGCTCCGGCCTGCAGGAGATTGTGCAGAATGCTATCCTGATGAATCTACCGGACTGGTTTACAACGGGGCTCACGGCTTTTGTGGGGGAGAAGTGGAATACCCGGCTGGATGATGAACTGCGACAGCTGCTGCTGTCGGGGCGATACAGTAGTTTTGAGGCGCTGGCGAAGGAGCATCCGGTGATTGCAGGGCATTCTTTTTGGTACTACATCTATTCTGCGCAGGGGTTGTCCACCGTATCCTACCTGCTGTATGTGACGCGTATCAACCGGAGTCTGGATGAGGGATTTATGTATTCGCTGGGAAAGACTTACGGTATCATCGCCCATGACTGGTATGCGTTTTTTGGTAATCGGTACGCATTGGATATGCGTATGCGCGAGGAGGTCGGTGGCAGGGAGGTTCCTGTTCGCAACCGGAAGAGACTGCCAGTGACGGCTATGGAAATAAGTCCTGACGGGCGCCGACTGGCGTATGTCGTCAATGAGATTGGCCGCTATAAAGTGTATTTGACGGATCTGGGGAGCATGGAGCGCAAGCGGATATTCCGGTACGGTTTTCGCAATAATGTGCAGAGTCCCGACTACAATTACCCGCTGCTGGCATGGAACCCCAACGGTCAGGAGCTTGCCATCATGTATGAGCACCGCGATAAGGGGCAGCTGCTTCGCTATGGCGTACGCACGGGCGAGCGGGTGGTGGAACCGCTGGCCTCCGACTATCAGCGGGTCAATAGCATGAGCTACCTGAATCCTTCCGTGCTGGCGCTGTCGGCTACGGTGAGGGGTTTTTCTGATATTTTTCTTTACTTTCCGGCTACGCGGCAATCGCAGCGTATAACGGCCGATCCCTGGGATGATCTGGGGGCTGTAGCAGTGAATCTTCGGAATCGTCCGGGGCTGATTTTTGCATCCAATCGGCCGGATACTTTGCTGCAGGCATCAACGCGGCTGGACAGCCTTTTGCCTCTGCAGCAGTTTGATCTTTTTTACTACAACCTGGAGGGCCGGCCGGGTACATTGGTGCGGCTGACCAACAGTCCGGAGGTGAGTGAAACGGGGGCGGTGGCGGTTGACAGCAGCCACTTTTACTACCTGAGCGACGATGCGGGTATCAGCAATCGCGTGCTGGGGCGTTTTGAGGAGTATATTCATGCGTATGAACAGCTGGTGGTGCTGAAGGACGGTACGCGCCTGCAGCTGCCGTTGGACAGTCTGTGGACTACTGGCGACAGCTCTCTGGTGCAGGAGGTGAGCCTGGTGCCTGTGATGCGCGAGCGTGCTGTCAGCTATCCGATTACAAACTACAGGGTCAATATCCGGCAGCAGTCTACGGCTATTGGCGGCGATCGCCTGGCGCAGTTGTGGCAGGATTCAACGCTGGCATACAGGATCCGGCTGGCGCCGATGAGCAGGGACAGCAGCTTGGCACTGCGACTGGTACCGACGGTTTTCCGGCGACTGCGTGCGCAGACGGCAGCCACAACAGCAGGAGCTCCCGCCAATGCAGCCGTGCAGGCGCCTGCGGCTGCGGTGAGCGACACTGCGCAGGGGCTTGTAATACCTGTGCGGGAAAAGGAACCTGTCGACAGTCTGGAGACAATATCCATCGACAGCTACTTGTTTCAGAGCCGGTTTGAGGATGAGCCGGCGGTGGCCGAGGAGGGGGCTGTTGCTGAGCAGACATTCAACCAATCCTCGCCTTCGTTGGCGCAGTTGGTACAGTCTCCGTTCTACCGGCAGGTAAACGCGGGAACTTATGTCTTCCAGCAGGGCAATATCATTCCCTATCGGGAGGCTTTCCAGACGGATTTTGTTTCCTTTAATATGGACAACAACCTCTTGTTTGAGGGGCTCGACAGCTATGCTGCCAGCAGCGATGGCTTCAATTTTCAGCCGTTGGGGGTTTTGTTAAAAGCTAATTTTAAGGATCTGCTCGAGGATTATGTAATCGAGGGGGGGATGCGGGTACCTACTTCCTTTAACGGGACAGAGTACTATGTGACAGGGCAGAAGCGCAAGCATCGGCTCGATCAGATTTATTCTGTCTATCGACGCAACATGCGATTTGCAGAATCAGGGGCTGCATTTGTACCCTGGCGCCGGGAGACCAATGTGCTGTTGGGACAGGCGGGTGTTCGTTATCCACTGGATATTTTCAGGAGTGTGCGGGCGACGGCTACGGTACGGCGGGATCGGGTGCAGTACGTGGGTACTGACAATTTTGCACTCGATAATCCGATTGTACGCGAGCAGCGGGTCGGTTTACGCCTGGAGTATGTATTTGACAATAGCATTGATCTGGCTATGAACTTGCGACAGGGCACTCGCTACAAAATGTGGATAGAAGCTTACAAGAGTTTTGCTTTTGGCAACGGAGATGGTCTTTCCTTTGCCCCGGGTTACCTGGGGGTTGTGTCGGCAGATATGCGCCACTATCAGCGGTTGGACAAGCGGTCCATCCTGGCGCTTCGATTGGCGGGTGCCGCATCTTTCGGACAGCAGCGTATTCTTTACTATCTCGGAGATACAGACAATAGCCTGATCCCCAGCTTCAATACAAGTATACCGGTCGGGGATGAAAACAACCGGCTGACGGCGCTGGCCAACAGTATGCGCGGATTTTCTTCGAATGCGCGCAATGGCAATTCCTATTTGTTATTTAACAGTGAATTGAGGGTTCCGGTGTTCCGGTACTTATCAGAAAGAATCAGATCTCCCTTTTTACGAAATTTTCAGCTGGTCGGCTTTTTCGATATCGGTACAGCCTGGTCGGGTCCTGACCCCTACAGCGACGAAAATCCACTGAATACGGCTACTTTCCCGGATCCTACGGAAGTGACTACGCCTCCGGTACAGATTCGGGTGGTGTATTTCCGCAATCCCATCATTGCCGGTTATGGCGTGGGCGCGAGGGCCCTGCTGTTTGGCTACTTCATGCGGGTAGATTATGCCTGGGGTATAGAAACCAAGACCATACAGCAGCCGCGCCTGCACCTTTCGCTGGGTATGGATTTTTAAAAAAAATACGCCTTGGCAACTGTCGCTGCCAAGGCATGTTGTATAGCTGCTTCATTGCACCGCCGGAGGCGGTGCAATGAAGCAACTGTTTTTTACTTAGAAGCCCTCATGCGGACGGAGACATCGAGCTCCCTGCCATCGCGCAGTACCCTTACCTGCAGCGTATCGCCGACTTTGGCACGCCCTACAATCTCGGTGAGTTCTGGCACGTCGCGAATATTGCGGTCATTGACGCTGACAATGATATCCTTGGGCAGGATGCCGGCATACTGTGCGGAACCGCCGTCGACCACCCGTTCTACGACAACGCCCTGGTTGATGTCCACATCGAGTTCACGAGCAGCATTGGCATCGAGCGAGTAGATTTCGACCCCCAGAAATGCGCGCTGGTATGAGCCATACTGAATGATATCGTCGGCAATACGAACAACCAGATTGACGGGAATGGCGAAAGAGTAGCCCTGAAAGGTACCCGTACGTGTTGCAATAGCCGTGTTGATGCCGAGCAGGCGTCCCTGTGCATCTACGAGCGCACCACCGCTGTTACCCGGGTTGACCGCTGCATCGGTCTGGATAAAGGCCTCTATGGCATCGCGGTCAGGCAGCAGTTTCAGGCTACGACCCTTGGCGCTGATGATACCGGCCGTGACGGTAGAATTAAGTTCGAGCGGGTTGCCGACAGCCAGTACCCATTCGCCAATTTCGGCCATGTCGGAATTGGCGAGCGCGAGGGTAGGCAGATCACGGGCATCGATTTTTAGCACCGCCAGGTCTGATTTAGGATCCTTACCGATGAGCCTTGCTTCAAAAACCCGATTGTCGGCCAGCGTCACTTTAATTTCTTTGGCGGACTCGATGACGTGGTTGTTGGTAATAATATAACCGTCGGAAGAATAGATTACACCGGAGCCGGCTCCTTCGCTATAGGGCATATTGCCACCGCTGCCAGGGAAAAAATACATCATCGGATTGACGGGTGCGGAGCTGAGGGTAGAAATATGTACGACCGCCGGGGTAACAATCCGGGCAGCCTCTTTAAAGTCAAAGGAGGGCGAAAAACCAGCGCCCGTTGGTGACATATTAACGAGCCGGGCCGGGCTGCCGGGCTGCGTATCAGCTGTCTTTCGCATGTCCATCCAGTTGATGCCGGCCAGCGTTATTAATCCGCCCAACACACCTGCGAGCAGTGTGATGCCAAACTGTCTCATAATGCCTCTGTTTTTCACGATTAGTTGTTTTTGGTTAAAAACTAGAAAATCAAAAAGGTAAAATTGAGCTCAAATGGGACTTGTTGGGTAGCCGGCACCCACCGGGAGAGCAGGCTACAGTGGTTGTTGTTGTTTACTGTTATACGCCAATACAACGCCCTACAGGCAGGTGTGGTTGTGGCGATTATGCAAATTATACACAACGCAGCTCAACTGCCGGGTTGTAAATAATCACATTCAGACAGCATATATAATAACATACGTGAATTTCGAATCGTTTTGTATATTAGCCAACGGTATTTTTGAATTCTGTCGACTAATGAGCAAACACTGCCGATGAAAACTGTTGACATCCCGCTTATTAAACAGACGTGAACCCCAAAATGAGGCCTATGGATTTGGAAACAAGTAAGGGCAGTCAGGATTGGGCGCTGATCCTGCAGCCTGAGACACCATTGGAAGGCAGGTTGCTGGAGGAGCCTGTGTTTACGGCCGGGCTCGGTTGGGGCTTTCCGCGCTATGGCCACCCGGAGGGTGCCGTATACAAGCATATATTGGAGGTGCTGGACAATATCAACCGCTTTGTGCAGGATGCTGCTCAACGGGAATTATTGCGGGTGGTAGCTTTTGCCCACGACACTTTCAAGTATATGGAAGCTAAGGGAAAAGAACGAGACTGGGCTGCGCACCACGGCGTACTCGCACGGCGTTTCATGGAGCGCTACCCGCTGCCGGAGCATTGGCTCGACATCATTGAGTGGCATGATGAGGCCTACTATATTTGGCGGCTCGAACATCTGCACAAGCGACCGGATGAGGCGCAGCAGCGTCTCGACAGATTTATGGATCGCATGGAGGGGGAAGTACTGCAGCTTTATTACCTGTTTTTTGTTTGTGATACCCTTACCGGCGATAAGACTCGGGCGCCATTGCATTGGTTTGAGGAGCGCCTTCGGCCAATGGAGCAAGTAGTGTTGTTGCAGGCAGAAGCTCTCATCCGACAGCGATAGGAAGGAGAGCGCCCGGCCAAATTTTGCTTTCGGCTCTGTTGGTGCAGGCTGATGGGACTTTATCAAAAAAAATGTGCTCATCGGGAACTATTTGGCGGGTACGTACATTACTTGCTTTGTCTACTGCGTTATAAGAAGTGCGCGGGGGGAAGTCCCGCGTCAACAAATAAACAGCTGCCTACGCCATGGAAACGATGATTCAACGTGACAACCAAGAGATACTGGAGCATGAGCTGCTTCCGGTAATCCATCCGCTGTACAATTTTGCCTATCACCTGACAGGGAGTCGGGAGGAAGCGGAAGATTTGGTGCAGGAGACTTACCTGCGTGCTATCAAGTCTATTGGCAGGTATCAGGAAGGATCTAATCCTAAGGCGTGGCTGTTTACCATCCTAAAGAACTACTTCATCAATGAATACCGCCGCCGTGTAAATCGCCCGCAGGAAGTGGACTTCGAGCAGGTGGCGGAAACAATCAGAGAGGAAGAAAACGGTAGCGCCCAGTCGCCAGAGTATCTCACATCAGATATTGAAAGTTGGGAGCATCTGCTCAGTGATGAGGTGCTGGAAGCCTTGCAAAAGCTCAAGGAAGAGTACCGCATAGTGCTTATCATGGCGGATCTGGAGGACTTTAAGTATGAAGAAATTGCGGAGATGCTCGAAGTACCCATCGGTACTGTTCGCTCGCGTCTCCACAGAGCCAGGTTGATCTTGGGTGAGGCCTTAGCGGGCTTTGCACACAAGGAAGGATATACCAATTACCGCAGCATCAAACATTAACTTCTACCATCCGGCAGTTGCGGTTGAAAGGCCCATACTACGGGAATTCATCGAGATTCTCGTGGCCGGAGTAAGCTCCTCAAAGCATGTTGCAGCAGTTCACAGAAGACAGAAAGGGTCAATCAGCTGGCAGAAAGATGAAAGAAAACATTTTTCTGCCGGCTGTCGCCTGTCTGTAGGATCTGCAAGGGGGAGTGAGTCCGGGGGTTCAGGATTGTTGGCTGCCATGTAAAAATGACTAAGATGAAAAATCAGCATCTTTCAGTTGTAGCGTCCCGCGTCGTTCCGGGTACAGATGATAACTTGTCGAACAGCAAACATGAGGAGATCCCCATTGCTGACCCAGTGTTTGAGACAATTGCTTCCCTTTCTGACGAAAATCATTTTCGTGCCTTCCTTAGGCGAAAATTACCCTCCCAAAAGCCTTCTGATATACTGGTAGAGGCTATCAAAGCAAGCTGCCATAGTCATTGAGGGTATCTCCTTTTTCGATGATATAAGATTGCGGGCGCCAACGACTGCCCTGTCGTCAGTTGCGCACAAATTTGCCGGTCGTTGACTGTCGGTCACTGCTGAGTCTGTAAATGTAAGTACCTGCACTAAGCTGCCTTACAGACAGTTCTGTGTAGTTGCCTTGCTGAACTGCCTGTCGGCAAACAAGCCGTCCGTCCATACTCCAAACTTCCAGCAGGGTCCAGGCATTGGCTTCCTTCCAGGAAATCCGTAGCCAGTCACCCACCGGATTGGGAGAAATAAAAGGAACATCCGTTGCAGCAAATTCATTTGTTCTGCTGATGACCTGCTGCGCTTCGAGTACGGCAGCCAGGACATCTATTCTGCCATATCCATACACAGCATTGGGGTAGTCCAGTCCGGAGATACCACTGCAGTCCTGACTACTGAATTTGGGGACAGCAGTTCTGCGCAGGATAGCTTCAATGGTGTCAACTTCGCCAGCAAGCTGAGGAACTGCCGAGATGAGTAAGGCTACGGCACCGGCGACATGAGGCCCTGCCATACTGGTGCCGGAAAAAGCAGCATATTGCCCATTGCGTATGCAGGAACGTACATTGCTGCCAGGAGCTGTCACATCGGGTTTCAACCGCAGGCTGCCGTCGGCAATAACGGGCCCCCGGCTGCTGTAGCCAGCGATGGTATCGTTGAAGCGTGTTGCACCAACGGTGAAGGATGCTTCAAAAATAGAGGCAGGGTCTGATACACTGCCGCAGCCGGGTCCACTGTTGCCGGCCGATACCACGACGACAGTGCCGGCTGCGCGTAGGGCCTCAATCGCTTGGTTCATGAGTGCCCAGTTGTCAGGATTACAGCCTTCCATAGCCGGGCAGCCCCAGGAGTTGTTGATGACATGCGGTGCGAGTTCCGGGCGTGGATTTTCGCCCTCGAGGTCGGTGGGAGCCAAAAACCACTCAAAGCTTTCAATGTAGGAGGCGGGGCTTCCCCAGCCTCGCTCCATATTGCGCACGCCTACCCACTTTGCTCCGGGAGCCACGCCAATCTGATTGCCTTGGCCGTCATCGCCTACCATCGTGCCCATGGTATGGGTGCCATGGTTGTTGTCATCGCAAGGTACAGGGATACTCAGGCCGCAGGGATTGCTGGCTGGATTGAGGGTGGTATCGCCATGCAGAGGACTTATGGCATGGATGGCATCATGCCAGTTGTAGTGATGGTTGGCCTCGGTACCGTTCCAGCCTCTGTATTGGTTACGGATGGCAGGATGATCCCAGGCATAGCCAGTATCCTGCCCACCGATAACAACACCCTGTCCGTTGAATCCGAGCGCCCACACATCATCGGCATTGATGCGTTCAACACCCCACTCGAGTAGTACCCGCCCCTGTCCTGTGGGCTGCTCACGCAGGGGTGCGTCAAAAGGAGTCCAGGGGTTGGGCTGAATGCTGGCTACTGCAGGGTCGGCAGCGAGCAGACGAGCCAGCGGCAGATCTATGCGTGTATATATCGCATTGACCAGGTAGAAAGCCCGAAAGGGCCGCCCGTGGCGCGTCAATAAAGAACGGACAGGCTGCTGGCTTTCCCGGGCGGTCTGCAGAAGGGTATTATGGACCCAGCGCGCTTTGGCTTCCTTGCCTTTTATACTGTGTGCAAAGTGCAGGTCTGCTTTTTTGGATAATACGATTAGTACTTCCTGCTCCTGACCATTTTCAAGTACTGCCAGCAATTCCGGTGCTATTTTTTGTTGCCATAGCGGGGATGAGCTCGCCATAAAGGCTGCTGAAGAAAGGAGCAGTATGAATAAGGAAAGGCGGTAGCTGCCAGTAAGCATGGGAAATAATTTTGTCTTGTAAAAAAGTGCGTCAGCAAATTACAGCATTTTGCAAAATTGCAGGTCCAAACGAGAGAAAGTGTTTGGCAAGTGTCAGAAAAACTGTTTTTTAGTGTTCCTTCTTGAAAAATAGCACCTTTACCAAGAAACTATTCCGTTGGGTGTAGGGAGATTATTTATTAAGGAGTTTGTTATCTTTTGTTGCAAAACAAACACTGAATTGATACTTATTTTTGCCTTTTTTGAAAAAAAGTAAAAATAAATATCAATTCACAACACTCCTTTGGTAGCGACAGCCACCAGAGGAGTGTTGTGAGACGGCCTCTGGATAAGCTTAATGATTACAAAATACCCTTTGCAATGAATACAAAGCAACGAGCAACCTTCAGATCCTGCATGGTGATGAGTCTGGCGGCCTTCCTGTACACAACCGTCCAGGGGCAGATTGTAAACATGGAAAATAACCGGATACACAGTGACTCGGCTCGCATTGCTGGTTATGCGAATCTGGGATTTCATTACACAAACAACAACAACAACAGGTTGCTGGTCACGCGCAACGCGCTCATGCTTCAGCTCAAATCCAAGGATTACCGTGACCTGTGGCTGGCGATGGTCAATTTTGACTTGTCGCGCGCCAATGATAAAGCCTTTACCCGTGCAGGCTTCGGACACTTGCGATACAACAGAAAATTATCTAAATCCCTTCGCTGGGAGGCTTTTGCACAGCTGCAACACAACAGGGTATTGGGCATCCAGAACCGCCTGCTGCTGGGGACAGGATCGAGGCTGAAAATCAACCTAAAGGAGGGCAAAAGTCAGGTGTACTGGGGACTGTCGGCCATGCTGGAGCAGGAAGAAACAGCAGCAGCAGTACCCATATTGAGACGAGACGGCCGTTGGAGTACCTATCTTTCCTCGACTGTAGAGTTACCACGGTGGCTACCAGGCGAGTGGATAATGACCACCTACTACCAGCCGCGTATGGACCTGCTGGCAGACTATCGGGTGAGCCATGAATCCAGCCTGGAACTTGCTGTGAGCGCCCGGATCAGGATAACCTTCAGGTATACTTTTTTGTACGACTCACAACCACCTGCGGGGATAAGCCTGCGGGCACAGGCATTTGAACAGGGATTTCGACTCAGGTGGTAATGCCAAGGGGGGAAAGCTGCCATGGCAGCTTCCCCCCCTTAGAGATACAGTAGCAGCGACAATCTGCTAGCGAGCGTAAGCTACGGCACGCTTTTCACGAATGACCGTAACTTTTATCTGGCCAGGATATTGCATTTCCGACTGGATTTTCTGAGAAATCATGAAGGACAGATCATCAGCAAACTGGTCGGACACTTTTTCCGCCTCAACGATTACCCGCAGTTCACGACCTGCCTGCAAGGCATAAGCCTTTTGAACTCCCTCGTGTGCCATAGCCAGCTCTTCAAGTTCGTTGATACGCTTGAGATAGCTCTCGAGGATTTCGCGTCTTGCTCCGGGGCGTGCACCTGAGATGGCATCACAAGCCTGGATGATGGGAGAGATGAGGTTATTCATCTCAATTTCGTCGTGGTGTGCACCGACGGCATTAGATACAGACGGATGCTCATTATATTTCTCGCACAGCTTCATGCCGAGGAGAGCATGAGAAAGCTCGCTCTGCTCTTCGGAGACCTTGCCAATATCGTGTAGCAGTCCCGCCCGTTTAGCAAGCTTGATTTGCTTGGGGCTCATACCCAGTTCGGCAGCCATAACTGCGCAGAGGTTGGCCGTTTCGATTGAATGCTTGAGCAGGTTTTGACCGTAGGAAGATCGGAACCGCATACGACCCACCATTTTGACCAGATAAGGATCGAGGCCGTGAATATCGAGTTCTATGACCGTTCGTTCGCCAATTTCCTGTATTTGCTCATCGAGTTGTTTGCGTACTTTGAGTACAACTTCCTCGATACGTGCGGGGTGAATACGACCATCGGCTACCAGGCGCTTGAGTGCCAGGCGAGCTACTTCGCGGCGTACTGGATCGAAGCTAGAGATAACGATCGCTTCAGGTGTATCATCAACGATAATTTCGGCACCGGTTGCCGCTTCAAGTGCGCGAATATTCCGCCCCTCTCGCCCGATGATTTGACCTTTGATGTCATCTGATTCGAGGTTGAAGACGGACACTGTATTCTCGATGGTGTACTCTGCGCACATACGCTGGATGGTCTGGATGACAATCTTCTTTGCCTCCTTATTGGCTGTGAGCTTAGCCTGCTCGATGGTATCCTTGACAATGACCATGGCATCATTTTCGGCCTTACCCCTCACAGCTTCCAGCAATTGTTCGCGGGCTTCCCCTTCGGTAAGGCGAGCGACACTTTCCAGTTCCTTGATGTGGCGTTCGCTGGCGTTTTCTAGCTCCTCCTTCTTCTTGGCGACAATTTTCAATTGAGTGTCGAGATTTTCACGAGCTACGCGGATCTCATCATTTTTGGCATCAACTTCCAGTTTGAGCTGATCCAGCTGTTTGCGTTGGTCTTCGATTTTTTCGAGCTTGGCACGCAGTTCAACCTCCTGGCTTTTGACCTCCATTTCGCGTTCTTTGAGCTCTACCAGTTGCTCAGCTTTATGAGCATCAAACTCTGACTTGAAGCGATTGAATTTTTCTTTAGCCTCCTGAATTTTTCGTTGTTTGGTTTTTTCATTGTGAAGCTCTGCCTGCGACATTGTTTTTTCCGCCTTGGTTTCTGCCTCATCGACAATACGTTTGGCAGTCAGTCGGGCTTCTTTGATCTCCTGATCAATTTTGGCATTGAGCTCCTCGCTTTGTGCAGCCAGGGTACGTTTTCCCAGCATTTGGACAACAGCATATCCGATAGCGGCGCCCACCACCAGACCGATCACCAGTCCCATTCCAATTTCCATACCTTTATGGATTTTCGTTCAATAAATAGAATGCCGGAGTATTATTGGGAGGGACGGAAGAAAGATCAGCTTGCAACAAGTTATCCAAAGTGTTTTGGATACCAGTTAGTTGTGTATTTACCTCAGCTGCGGATAATTCCTGCAGCTGTTGTTGGAGTTTGGCGCGTTCAACGGCGAGTGTGAGTACGGACATAGCCAGATAATCTTGCTTGTCGCGGTCGGGGTAAATCTTTTGGAAGTGGCTGAGTTGCTCATTCACCTCCCTGACTAGTTTTCTGATTTCCTCGTCCTCACCGATTTGTACACGCAGTGGGTACGGTCGACCGGCAATCAAAACGGTTAGCGTCATCAATTTTTGGTCTTCCATGGCACCCTATTGCTGTTCCAGCAGCTGAATACACTTTTCCATTTCGCGCAGACAATCGCTTATTTGTGCGCGAATATTGTGAACTGGTAAAGCTGATGTCTTACATATTCCCCCCGCTTCTTCCGGGGTATTTTCCAATTGGCCCTGCAGCTTCTCCAGCAGTTCGACATGACTCGCCAGGGTAGACTGCAGCACTTCGTTTTCCAGGCGGAGCCGTTCATTTTCGTTGCTAAGCGAACGCAATAACTGCTCAACCTGGTATATTTTTGCGCTGATGGATGTTAACTCTTGCAGGATATTCATACACCAGAGGTTGTTGCCTTCAACTACTAACGTCTTACTTGTGCCTGTAGTTGTGTGGCAAACACATCAATCAGTTTATTCATCACTTTGTCAATCTCATGGTCTTGCAGGGTTTTTTCAGGGTTTTCAAAAATAAAGCTTATTGCATAGGATTTTTTGCCGGGGCCTAGCTGATTTTCACTGGTATAGACATCAAACAGATTGACACTCTTGAGCAGTTGTTTTTCAGTTTTAGCTGCAGCGGTCGCAATATCGCTGAATTTTATGGAATTATCAACTACCAGGGCCAAATCTCTCCGAACAAGGGGGAATTTATTAAGCTCCCTGAATTGTAGCCTGCGGCTTGGCAGAGCTTCGAAGACGGCATCCCAGTTAAAATCTGCGTACATAATTTTGCCCTTGGCATCCATGGCTTTGAGCAGTTTGGGTTGCAGGCTGCCAAGGGTTACAAGTACCTGCTGACCGCGTCTGTATTGCAATCCGTAGGCAAAACGATCATCCTGATAGTCAAATGCCTGATAGCCAACGACGCCCAGCCGGTCAAGAATCTGTCTGACTGCCCCTTTCAGAGAGAAGAAATTTTCTTCATTTTTGCCCTGGGTCAGCCAGCTCTCAGCCCAGCGGCGGCCGGTTACATACAGCGCCAGTCGATTGGTTTCAAGGTAGGTATCTCCGTCTTTTCGATAGGTACGTCCAAATTCGAACAAGCGGAGGTCACTCTCCTGGCGATTTTGGCTTCGCACAATGGCTTCGAGCCCGGTGAATACCATCTCGGGGCGCATAATGTCCAGCTGTACATTGGCCGTATGATTGACGTACACCAGTGACTCATCGGGTAGAGGCAGGACATCGCGGTAGTATCTGGATTCAGACAGACTGAGGCCCATCATTTCGTGGAAGCCGGTAGCGGTGAGCATATCAGCAATAAGATTGCGCACTCGCACGGGATCTGGTTCGGGAGCGATGGCCATGGAAGCTGACAACCTACCGGGGGCAGGCACATTATTGAAACCATGGATGCGCAGAATTTCCTCAATGACATCAATTTCCCGCAGAACATCTGCCTTATTTGTGGGCACAGCGACGAGCATCGATTCTTCTGTCTGGTCGATAATTTCCATTTCCAGCGCTTCGAGGATGGCCAGCACGCGTGCGCGGTCCAGTTCCATACCTATGACCTGATTGATGCGTGCAAATCGGACAGGTATGCGTACAGGTTCAATGGTATGCGGATAAACATCTGCGACCGGAGAAGCTATGTAACCTCCTGCGAGTTCACAAATCAGCAGTGCAGCGCGTTTCAGCGCAAACACTACCATATTGGGATCGCTGCCTTTTTCAAAGACCTTAGCAGCATCTGTGCGTAGGTTGTGCCGCATGCTGGACCGGCGGATGAACTTGGGATCGAAGTGTGCAGACTCCAGAAAAATGCTTGTGGTAGCTGCTGAGACACCGCTTTTTGCTCCCCCAAAAACGCCCCCCATGCACATAGGCTTATTTTGCCCGTCGCAAATCATCAGATCATCTGCGTACAAAGATCGTTCAACCTCGTCGAGACTGACAAAAGGTGTGTTGGCAGGAAGCGTTTGAACAATGATTTTTTTATCAGTGATCGCATCGTAGTCAAAAGCATGCAAAGGCTGCCCAAGTTCGTGCAGTACAAAATTGGTAACATCTACGACATTATTGATGGGTCTGACACCTACAGCTTGCAGGCGCTGTTTGAGCCAGTCAGGAGAATCTGCGATGGTGAGGCCTGTGATGGTGAGGCCTGCATAACGAGGGCAGGCAGTGGCATCAGCCACAGTCACCTGGATGGGCAGGCTGTGATCGGGGGTATCAAAAGAGGCGATATCGGGAAGCCTGAGTGGTGCCGTGTAGCCGTAGTTGGCTGCCAGTGCGGCGCGGAGATCGCGGGCAACGCCCAGGTGATTGGTAGCATCCGAGCGGTTGGGTGTGAGGCCTATTTCGTATACGATATCGGTGCTGAGGCGAAAATATTCGGCCGCAGGCATACCTATAGGAGTATCGGCGGGCAGTACGAGGATGCCGTCGTGGCTATGACCCAGCCCCAGTTCATCTTCAGCACAAATCATACCATTGGACTCTTCGCCGCGGATTTTCCCTTTTTTGAGGGTGATGGGATCGCCGGAAGAGGGGTATAGCGTTGTACCGACAGTGGCGACCAGCACGATTTGACCGGCAGCGACATTAGGAGCACCGCAGACAATATGTAGTGGTTCAGGTTGGCCGATGTCGACAGTAGTGACAGATAGGCGGTCAGCATTGGGATGACGCTGGCAAGTGAGCACTTTTGCCGTTACGACGCCTTTGAGTCCCCCTTTGACTTGTTCAATTTCTTCTATACCCTCTACCTCCAGGCCGATACGGGTAAGCAGGGCACCCATATCTTCCGGATTCAGATCTGTATCAATATATTGTTTGAGCCAATTCAGCGACGTTTTCATGCTGTTGAGATAGAAAAAGTAAACAATTGAGCAAAATTAGTTAATTTTGGATAAACGATGTCGTTAAGTTGATGCTTCCGGCTGCGGCAGCTGCCTGATGAGTCGGTTGGCACCGATAGCTGCGGCTAAAAAAAATGTAGTAACAACACATGAAATCTTGGCGGGCACATTACTCTGAGAAGAGTTTCTGGGAAAAATTGAGGCGATACGGCAAACATGCAGGTGTAAAGGTTGTCTATACCGCCTTGTTAATGTATTATGCTTACCGTCGCAAAGAGACGCCGCGCTGGGCCAAAGGAATTGTGCTGGGGGTATTGGGTTATTTTTTGGCTCCCATAGATGCATTGCCCGATTTGACACCGCTGCTCGGGTATACAGATGATATGGGCGTATTAGCCTTTGGCCTGGTAGTGGTTGCTGCTTATATCAATGAAGGCGTGCGGTTAGAAGCTCGTCGCCAGCTGGGAGAGTGGTTTGGCGACTATGACGAAAAGGACATTGCCGAAGTTGAGGAAAAGCTATAGACAGTGAACGGAGGGAGATGATTTTTGGCGGCATCAGCCGCCAAAAATCATGTTGAGACGCTTTTTACGCCGCCAAGGGCGGCGTAAAAAGTGAGGTTTTAGAGCCTGATTTCGTCTTCGTTGTTTTCAAAAAACTTATAGTCGGTGACGCTGAAATCATTAGCGGATACAACCTGCACCCACTTATAGTATTTCATAAACCACTTCATCTGTAGGCTTGGCAGTCCCTGCTTGAAGTAAGCAGCCAGAAAGGGGTGCACATGCAGGCTGAGTTTGGACTTTGGATGCGACTGCATGATGAAATTCAGGTCCCGGTCAATATCGTTGGCTACGAGGATAGAGGCAGTGACTTTACCCGTCCCGTTGCAGGAGGGGCATACTTCTGCGGTATTGATGGTTACTTCGGGCCGTACCCTTTGGCGCGTGATTTGCATCAGGCCAAACTTGGACAATGGCAGGATGGTATGCTGGGCACGATCTTTTTTCATGAACTGGGTCATTGCCTTCATGAGCTCCTTCTTATGGTCAGGATTTTTCATATCGATGAAGTCGATGATGATAATCCCGCCGATATCGCGCAATCGCAGCTGCCGGGCAATTTCTTCTGCAGCCTCCATATTGATATTGAGGACGGCTTCAGTCTGGTTGGCGCTGGGCATTTTATGACCACTGTTGACATCGATCACGTGCATAGCTTCCGTATGCTCGATGACAATATAAGCACCACTGCTCATAGTAGCCGTTTTTCCAAACGACGACTTGATCTGTCGGGTTACACTGAAAGCTTCGAACACGGGTTTAGTCCCCTTGTGCAACTGCAGAATGCGAATCTGGTCAGGAGCTATGGAGGCAAGATAACCTTTGATGTTGCTAAACAGCTGTTTATCATTGACAACAATGCGCGTGAAGGTATCGCTCAACAGATCGCGGAGGATGGAGGAGGTTTTGTCGAGTTCGCTCAGCAACTTCTGCGGAGGCTTTACGCTTCGCAGCTGATCAAACACATCCTGCCATTTTTCCGTCAGGAGGTTCATTTCCTCATGAAGTTCAGCTACTTTGCGGCCTTCAGCAGCCGTGCGTACGATGACACCAAAATTTTTGGGTTTGATGCTTTCAATCAGCAGCTGCAGGCGTTTTCGTTCTTCAGCCGAGGATATTTTTTTGGAAACAGCCACGGAGCTGGAGAAAGGCGTTAACACGAGGTAGCGACCAGGGATGGTAATCTCACAACTAAGGCGGTGTCCCTTGGTGGAGATAGGCTCTTTGAGGATTTGAACCAGGATATTTTGTTTCTTGTTGAGTACCTGGTCAATCTTACCGGATTTAATAATTTCTGGCTCCAGCGCGAAATTATCCAGCTTGGCCGTTGTCAAGTCCCCATTGATAGCTCCTTGGGTGTACTTTAGTAAGGACCTGACACGCGGGCCGAGATCCGTGTAGTGAAGGAAAGCATCCTTCTTGTGGCCTATGTCAACGAAAGCTGCATTGAGGCCAGGCATGAGACGATGGATTTGACCAACAAACACATCACCCACGGTGAAATTGCTATTGGTCTTTTGGTTGTGAAGCTCTACGAGCTTACCATCTTCCAAGAGAGCGATTTCGACCTCTGAAGGGGTGGCATTAATAATTAATTCCTTTTCCACGCGAACAAACTTTGTTCGGCCGGGAATTGAGCGGGAAAGAGCCTATATTTTGGCGCGAAGATATTGAACAAGTAACACCATAGAAGGAGAGCCTATTGATCAAAAGGACAGCTTCAAGCCTTTTCTCATTTGATCCGGAAAGCCAGCATCTGCAATGCAAAGTAGCCGCCATTGCGCTGGCAGTGCACTGAGCAACAAACTTCCAATATTTTTCTATCCGATCCAGCAAGACCAGAATTCTGCTTCCTTTAGGGTTGCTTTTCAGCAGATACAACAACTCAACCCACGCCGTTCTCCATGCATTGAAGACGGGTGCAGCGAGGCTTACTGGTTTGGCAAGCAATGAGGGCAAGCAGCGAATGCTATGCACAAACCAATATAGAACTTCCTCAAACGCCAATACTCTGCCGACACTTGAACAAAGTTGTCGGCAGAGTACGAGGCAGAGGCACCCGGATGCGCATGGAAAAAAGTGAGGGAGTGATACAACAAAGTGTACGCACTTTCAGACCTTTCCCCGGCCGGTTGTTTACTTATCTGTTTTTCTTCTTATGGCGATTCTTACGCAGGCGCTTCTTGCGTTTGTGCGTTGCAATCTTGTGCCTTTTTCTTTTTTTTCCGCAAGGCATGATAAAATCAATTTACAGAGTTAAATAATACCATCAATAACACGAATGACCATTGTTGACAAGCCAACGGACAGGCCATTACGGGGTATGTTATTGCGTGGAACGATCACATTTTTGCTGGTACAGCGTTGCATTCTTCTGATCTCCCATTCCTTCGTAAGCCTTAGCCAGCATACATAGGGTAGCAGGGTTCTCAGGTTCGATCGCTTCCGCCTGTTTGAGACGCTGCAATGCGCGATCAAACTGATTAGTCTTCAGCGCGAGATTAGCCAACGAATTGAGGATTGTCACATTTTCCGGGTATTTGGTTTGCAAATCCCGAAGCATGAGTACACCTTTCATAGGCTCGCCCGCCGGAGGGTTTTCGGTGTAGGTCAATGCCAGATTGACCTGATGAGACACATTGTCAGGAGCAAAAGAAATTGCTTGCTGAAAAGCCATAGCAGCCCGGTTAGAACAGAAAGATCTTAGGTCGGCTGCTTCGCTTCGCTGCGCGCAGATGGCATAAGTTGTTCCGGCAATTGACCAGGCAGACTCATTGTTTTCCAGCAGGGCAATTTCTTCTGCATAATGCCCTGCGAGGGCAGGCTGAGCTGCTTCATACCAACGACCGGACAGCTGCTTGAGCAATTCGATACGCCGGCTGGTATCAGTGTCAGACAAACCAGCCAACTCTTCTTCAACGAGGCCAATGGCACTCAATGAAGGAGAAGATAAGCTGCCCTGTGCAGATTTTATCAGCGACTGAACGCTGACGGTCTCCGTTGACAGCTCTCGGTTGGTTTCAATTTGGTCATGACCCGGGGCTTTGGTATCGCAACCAAAGTACAGTATCATAAACAAGACGACTGAACCTGCCAAGTATCCATACTGTAGTTTGGTCATAAGCTGGTACATTAAAATCCTCTAAAGGGTAGCAGGTTTATTCGTCATCATCTTCTACATCAGGCAAGTGCGTTACATTGTCCTTTACCTGTTCGATGAAGATTTTGGCAGGCTTGAATGCAGGAATGAAATGCTCCGGAATTTCGATGGCTTGGTTCTGCTTGATATGACGACCAATTTTCTTGGCGCGTTTCTTAACAATGAAGGACCCGAAACCACGGATGTACACATTCTCCCCTTCAGACAGAGATCCTTTTACCTCCTTGAAAAATGCCTCTAAAGACACGAGTACATCGACTTTTGATATACCCGTCTTTTCTGCAATAGCGGCCACTAAATCAGCTTTTCTCATTGTTTTTCACTGGTTTATGAGACGTAATAAACGATTATGGCTTTCAAAACGAGTCGCAAATATCTATAAAAATATGCGAATCTGAAAACTATTTTTCATGAATTTTATCTAAGTGTCAATTGATTAGAAGTTGCAGCAGCATCCGGAGGGCCGGGTGCAGGCAGGCGGAATGAGTAACCAACTGACATCAAAATGATTAACATGGCAGGAGGAGTAATAGTTTTGTTGGAATGCAATAAATTCGCGGGCTTGGGAGCTATGGAGGCAGGTGTAGCGGCTGTCGGCATTGAATACGGGATCTTATAGAGTAGGATATGTTGCCGGGATGCGAAAGTAAAAAGTCGTGTATTAATTAGAGGTCATTGGCTATCTTTGCCAGATAAGTCTTTGAGCAATGCCAAGGGGCTTTTAATACACCATACACCAAGCGAGCTATATGTTATTTTCAATGACGGGTTATGGGCGTGCGACGCGGCCCTATGCGAATAAAGCCATCACGGTTGAACTCAAATCGCTCAACAGCAAGTTTACGGATGTTCGCGTCCGGACTCCACAGTACTTCAAAGAAAAGGAGACAGAGCTTCGTCGTCTCCTGCTGGAAGGTGCTGAGCGGGGTAAGCTGGAGTTGTCGGTAGAGGTCAAATCTATCGAAGGAGATGGTGAGTACGGGCTCAACCAGCCGCTGTTTCGGCGTTACCACCGGGAGCTTGCCAGTTTGGCCGAAGAACTGAGGATTCCGCAGGGGGATATGCTGCAGGCGATATTGCGCCTGCCCAACGTAGTGGCTACAGATGCAGTAGAAATATCGGAGGAAGAGTGGAATGCGGTATTGGCCACTTTTCAGGAGGCGATGGAGAAATTCGATCACTTCCGGCTGTCGGAGGGTGCTGCTATGGAGGCAGATCTTCGGTTGCGAATTGCCAACATTATGCAATTGATGGGCGAATTGGCGCCCTATGAGGAGGAAAGGATGCTGCGTACGCGTGAAAAGCTGAATAAGTCGCTGGACGAGCACTTGCTTCGCGAGCGGGTGGACGAGAGTCGCCTTGAGCAGGAATTGTTATTCTACCTCGAAAAGATGGATATAACGGAGGAGAAAGTTCGGCTTGAACAGCATTGTAAGTACTTTTTGGAAGAACTTGATACCCGCGGCCGGTCGAAAGGACGCAAGCTGAGCTTTATCAGTCAGGAGATAGGGCGAGAGATTAATACCCTTGGTTCAAAGGCATATTCGTCCGATATCCAGAAAATAGCTGTTAACATGAAGGACGAGCTGGAAAAAATCAAGGAACAAGTAGCCAATTCAGTCTAATGGATACCAAGGGAAAATTAGTGTTGTTTGCAGCCCCTTCGGGCTCTGGTAAGACTACCATCGTCAGGCATCTGCTTCGCAGATTCCCACAGTTGGCTTTTTCCGTATCGGCAACTACGCGTACATGTCGTGTGGATGAACAAGACGGTCGGGATTATTATTTCCTTTCGCGGGTGGATTTTTTGGAAAAAGTGGCTGCCGGTGCTTTTGTGGAGTGGGAGGAAGTATACGGAGGCCAGTACTATGGCACCTTGCGTTCCGAAATTGAGCGTATCTGGCAAAAGGGGCTACACGTTATTTTTGATGTTGACGTGAAAGGGGCACTCAAGTTAAAGGAGGCCTATCCGGATTGCTCGCTGTCTGTGTTTGTAAAACCGCCAAGTATGGAGGCGGTGCAGGCACGACTTATGTCAAGAGGATCGGAAACACCTGAAACACTCGCGATACGCATGTCGCGGGTGGAGGAGGAACTCGCCTATGAACCGCTGTTTGACAAAGTATTATTGAATGAGGTGCTGGAAACAGCGCTTTTGGAGGCAGAAACATTGGTAGCGACCTTTCTGGAGGTGCAGCCGCTGCCGTTAGAAGACGAGCAGAGCACTGCCAACTGACTAAAAGGAACACGCTCTCATGAATCAGCAAACGACCAGTGGCATAACGGTAAGTATTGAGCCTTTTTACCACCCGGGACACTCGCGCCCGGTAGAGAATAACTATCTTTTCGCTTATCGAATTCATATAGAGAATAATTCCGATGTGCCTGTCCAACTCCTGCGCAGGCATTGGTATATTAAGGAGGGAACAGGAATACAGCGGGAGGTAGAAGGAGAGGGGGTTGTAGGACAACAACCTGTCATACAGCCGGGCGATCACCATAATTATGTATCATGGTGTCAGCTTCAGTCCGGTATAGGTACTATGCATGGTTATTATACGCTTCGCAACTGTGAAGAGGGGGGGGATTTCAGGGTAGCCATACCCAAATGTCTGCTGGTAGCGACTCCTTTGCTTAATTAGTTAGTATTTATCTCGGGTTCATCTTATGCATACAGAGATTATTTGGGGTGGCGCGGCTGCCAAAAATTTTTTATAAATATATGGTAATTTTATGTAACCTTTTAACTAGTTTTACGTAATTGATGGTTAGGGTGTGTATGTTTTGATATTTTCGTGTTGGTAGAAATTAAAATTTGGCGTTGCGGGCGTTGATAGGTTTTTCCCCAAAAATTTCATTGTTGCAATATTTTTCTTGAAACTACAGAAAAGCACACAACGGAGGTTACTCATGGCAGGCAATCTCTTTTGTGTTCCTTCGTACCTACATAAGCCGGTGTATTATCTAAATCAAACCATCTTATGGTGTGTACTTAGAAATGTATGCATATTGTTCACAATGAAATACACCAAAGAGTTCTATCCGCTTTACCTTTCCCTGTATACGCTCATTAGTGCTATGTAAGAGTTTGGATAATTGGCTAATCCAAATTTGGTTTTTTGTGTAAACACCTGTTTGTCAAATTGACAGAATGTTCTGCTTGGAGCTTAGGCTTGGTATTGATTGTAGTTGTGTCCGGACTGTACCTCTCACATTTCAGTCAAGGTAGAGTGAAGACATGTACGTAGCTTGCTTCGTAGTGCAGGCACTCTGTACCCGTTGGATTAAAATGTAAGTTTGTAGTTAAAAATGAACAGATTGTAATCTCTTTCAATAAGTAAACAGTATCTTTTTATGCGAATGCTAACATTTACAAACTTCAGGTGGTCCCGGCTGTCGTGGATCGCATTTATATAATTACGACGGGGAGTTGTTTCATGCGCACTTGATAGCCATTCTAAGATATAGTGAAAGAATGAGTTACACAGCGAGAGATATATTTTCCACGGCTAGATTTCATCTTCTAAATTATCATAATTACTTCAAAATGGAATTAATACTAGATCGAATGGACTACGGCTTGGCTATAATGAGAAGTTTATTGCCAAGGCTTAGAATTACCTTGGCAGCTTTGTTGCTCACTGTTGTACATGGAATTTCGCTGGCTCAGCTGGTGCAGGTAGGTAGTGGGGCTACAACTACGACTGCGCTTCCAATTTCCTCTTGTTGGGGCTATACCTACAGCCAGCAGATATACACGAAGGCGCAGATTAATAATGCAGGTACAATAGAGAAGATTCGCTTTTATTTTACAAGCAATACTTCGACTTCTGGTGGAGTGAACAGCAATAGTTGGACGATTTATTTGGGGCATACATCCCTAACCTCATTTGCCAGCACGACTTCATGGGTGCCACTGTCTTCTCTCTCTCAGGTGTACAGTGGAACGGTAACCTTTCCTTCAGCGGGCAGCTGGATGGAAATTACGCTTTCCACGCCTTTTACGTACAACAATATTGACAATCTAGTGATTGCAGTGGATGAAAATACACCCAATTTTGAATGTTCAATAAGTTGGGGCTCATTTACAAGTGGCACAAATACAGGGATTTACTTTCGTAATGACTCTACAAATCCCAATCCGGCTAGTCCGCCGACAGCGACTAGTAGGGTATCGGTCTTGCCACAATTGCAGCTAGAGTTTCAGCAGCCGCCTTGTTCCGGAACTCCTTCGCCGGGCAATACCATTAGTAGTGCAAGTGCTGTCTGTACGGATGCGCAGTTTACGCTTAGTCTGCAAAATAATACTGCGGGATCCGGTGTGAGCTACCAGTGGTACAGGAGTACCGTTTCTGCTTCCGGGCCGTGGACGGCGTTTGGCGGCAGTACCTCTACGGTGACAACTACGCAGTCGCAGCGGAGCTGGTATTATTGTGCTGTGACTTGCAGTGGTAGTACGGGTACTAGCACGCCGGTGCAAGTAAACGCATCCCCGGCTTTGAGTTGCTTCTGTACACCAATCTACACTTCTGGTAAAACCGACGGTGACCTCATCAGTAATGTTGTAATCCAAGGGACTACGCTTGCCAACAACACGGGTACGGATCCTGTAAACCCTGCCTATACTTACTTTACGGGACAGCCTAATTATACGGCTACCTTGCAGGCGGGGACTACTTACCAGATTCAGGTGACTGTAGGCAGCTATGCGAACCAGAATATCGCGGTTTGGATAGACTTCAACGAAGACGGTGTATTTTCGACCAGCGAGCGGGTCGGCTTTTCGCCCAGCTCGGTTGGCAGCTTTGGCACCGTCACTTTCCCGCTGAGTCTGCCGTGTAACCCTGTACCGGGGGTTAAGCGGATGCGGGTACGGGATGTATGGAATACAGCGGCAAGTTCTATCAACCCATGTATCAGCTATGGATACGGGGAAGCTGAAGACTACGATGTAACGATTGTACCACCACCACCCTGTCCCGTACCTTCGGGCTTGCTTGCCGGCAATGTCACTTTCAACTCAGCAGCGCTGAGCTGGACGATTGGCTGTGTTGAGACGATGTGGGAGGTAGAGTACGGTCCTGCCGGGTTCACACCGGGCACCGGTACACCTGTTTCGGTAGCGGCTACGAACTACACACTGCAGGGACTCAATTCATCGACAGCTTACGATGTGTACGTGAGAGCCAACTGTGATCTCAACGGCTACAGCAGCTACTTTGGACCTGTATCTTTCACGACCCCACAACCACCGCCCGCCAATGATAATTGCAGTACGGCGACACTCATCAGCGGATGTAGCAGTGTGCAGGGCAATACAGCTTTTGCGACTGGCGATGGTCTTACCTCTTTCTGTGGTACCTCTGTTTCGGCTACCTCACAGGGCGTTTGGTATCGGTTTGTCGGTGACGGCAATCCAGTGGAAGTAAATACCTGTGGCTCCGGGTTTGACACCAAGATACAAGTGTTGACAGGCCCGTGCAATGCGCTTACCTGCATTGGTGGTAACGATGATTCCTGTAGTTCTCAGTCACGGGTAAACTGGACTTCCAACCCGGGTCAGACTTACTACATATATGTTTATCCATTCTCGAGTTCCGGTGGTGCATTTACGCTCAACCTGATCAGCGGACCTCCTTGTCAGGCACCGCAGCCTGTGGCCACGTCGGTGGGGGTTACCAGTGCTTCTGTATCCTGGCCGGCAGTATCCGGTGCGGTGAGTTATGATTACAGTATTGGCACGAGCAGCTTCTGCGCCAACGGTACGGTTACGAATACGACAGGCAATTCTGTCAATTTTGGCAACCTGATTCCGAACACAACCTACTTCGTATGTGTACGCACCAACTGTACTTGCGGTACAAGTAGCTACACTTCTTACAGCTTCACGACACTGCCTCTTCCCAACGACCTTTGTGCTGGTGCAGCCGTAGTGAGTTGTGGCAGTACGGTATCGGGCAGCACAGTGGGTGCTACATCCGATAGTAACGCAGGCACATGTGTGGCCAGTGGTGGCGGGAATGGCATTTGGTATAAGTTTGTCGGTAATGGAGCACAGGTAACGCTGGATCTCTGCTCATCTTCTTATGACACAAAAGTGCTTGTATACTCAGGCAGCTGCGGATCACTGACTTGTGTAACAGGTAATGACGATTTTTGTAGTACCAGATCGAGAGTGGTATTTGTTGCCAGCCCGGGTACAGACTACTACATCCTGGTTACAGGCTTTGGTTCTGCAACGGGTGCATTCAATATGGATATTTCATGTACCTGTGGTCCTGACTTAGGCGCCCCCTGGACCGTTACGTCTATTGGCGGGGCGGTAGGTACGGCCATTGACAATGTATGTGAAGGAACCATCGACATCAGTTCCAACGGTACAGGCACTCCGGTATCCGACAGACTTCGCTTTGCGTGGGTGCCTGTCTGTGGTGATGTTGTTGTAACGACGCGCATTGCCAACCTGACCAATGGAGCGTTCGGTGGTATCATGTTCAGAGAGTCTGATAGTCCGGGTTCACGCCGTTTGTCAATACGTACTCAGTTGGGAGCTTCTATATTCAGGGATATTCGTCAGACGACCAACGGATTTTTGAATACCCAGCCATTGTTCAGGCCACAGTCACCCCGGTGGCTGCGGATTGAGCGCACGGGCAATATTTTCAGGGGGCTCACTTCTGTCGATGGTCAAACCTGGACGCAGTTGTTTGCAGTGAATCTCAATTTCCCCAGCTGTATGCAGGTGGGTCTGATGACACAGGGTGTCAATGTCAACCAGATTGGTCAAGTCAATTTTGGTGATGTAGATATTAGTGGCAGTGCACCTAGTCTTTCAGCTATTGAAAACGGGCTCAGCTTCGATGGAGCGGAACAGGCCACTTTGTCTGTCTACCCCAATCCGACAGCCGATATACTGAACGTCAAAGTAGAGGACTATGCAGGGCTCCCTGCAGTACTGACTGTCCGCAATACACTCGGGCAGGTGGTGCGCACACTGCGCTATGACGAGATCAGTGAGCTGGTTATCAGCATACCGGTTGGTCAGCTGCCGGCAGGTGTATACAACCTGACACTGCAGGCGGATGGCCGCGAGCCGCAGACGCAGGCGTTTGTGGTCAACCGTGTAAGGCCTTAAGTGCCAATACGGCAGGCCGCTGCGGCAGCCTTTTTTCCGAAAGGCAAAAAAATCCCTTCATCCGGCGACGGATGAGGGGATTTTTGTTTCTGTAAGCGTCGTATCTTTACAGGCTAAAAATATTGCTATGTCTACGCAGCTCCCATCCCGCACACGTGCTCAGCAGAGCCGCTCAGCCATTGAGCGCCTGTACATTTCCATGCGCCACCTGCTGATCCGGGGGGGGTATAAACCCATGGGGGTCTCGGGAGAGGCGATGATTTCCGCCCTTCAGGACCTTCGGCCCGAAATTTATGGCAGCATCAATGACCCGGAGCGCGTTGAGCTCGAGGGGCTGCTGTACATTTTTCAGCGGCTGCCCAGAGGGATTGAGGAGGTGCAGTTTATCCGGCTGGTGACTAAGGAGGGTTTTGAAAAAAGCCTGTTTGAGCCCGTTATTGCGCCCAAGCGCCGCCGCAATGCTTACCGTATTGACAGCGACGAGATCTACATTGAAATGACGCGCGGGCGCTCGGATATTTATGATATTCTGACCCACCTGACGTTCATGTATATTGAGGCTGAAAAGATCCGGCGCAACAGTGAGAACCATCGGAAGGAGAAGAAGCGCGAGTGGAAGATGCTGGAGGAGTTGGTGGAAAAAGAGCGGCAGGGGCAGGAGTTTAATAAAGAAGTGGCGTATATCTACCTGAGTACGCTGCTGGGGCGTACCTATGAAGAAACGGTTAGTGCTTGTAAGCGCTTTGAGGAGGACGGGGCAGTCAATAGCCTTTTTCACATAACCTACTGGCTGGGTAAGCGCGCCGGTGATGAGCAGCTGAACAAGAATGACCGGGAGATCACCTTTTCCAGTGCGCTGCGGGAGCGCGTGGGGCACCATCATCATGGAGAGGCATGGGCCATTGATATCAAGCAGTGTCTGAGTGACCGTGGTCTGCTGGAGCGGCCGCTGCATATTATCAGTGCCAATCCGCACAGTGTGATGAACAGCCTGTATGCGCAGGCTGCGCTGCAGGAGCAGGCTGCAGGGATGACATTAGAGGAACTTACCAAGGAGCTGAGCCTTCCCCAGCGGGCGGCTTGGCGCGTGCGCGTTTTTGCGTATGCGCAGTCCAATGGTATGATACAGCTTGAAGACGGGAGCGGCGCCAACATAACGGTGCAGATTTTTGATACAGCGGCACTCGATCCTGCGTTACTGCCGGCCGATATCCAGTTTCAGCGTCCGGCTACCACCGAAGAGATGCCGGTGATAATTGTCATGGATTACGCATTTGGCGAGCAGGCGTACGAGACGATGGATGAACTTTTACGTCCTTTTGACGGCAAAGGGACGCCGGTGCGGCTGGATGTGCGGTCGATCAACATCATGGGAAAAGCCGGGATTTTGGAGGGGGGCAAAGGGGATATCATGATTCCCACTTCTCACGTATTCGAAGGTACAGCCGATAATTATCCTTTTCAAAATGACCTGACCGTTGATGATTTTATGGGTCAGGGGTTGCGGGTCAGTGCAGGCACTATGATTACGGTATTGGGCACCAGTCTGCAGAACAAGGATGTGCTGCAGTATCTGCGCGACTCCTCCTGGCGGGCGATTGGGCTTGAGATGGAGGGAGCGCACTACCAGAAAGCCATTCAGGCGTCCAGCCAGATTCGCAATAATATCCGCAAAGACGTGGTACTTCGCTATGCCTATTATGCTTCTGACAATCCGTTGTTGACAGGGCATACGCTGGCAAGCGGCAGTCTGGGGCTTGAGGGTGTGAAGCCTACCTATCTCATCACCAAAGTAATTCTCAATCGCATCCTGTCTGCTAAGCATCAGTAACGCCGTGAAAAATAGTCCAACGGCCTGAGGCCGATTGTAAACCGTACCTTAGCGTTGTACACAAACGTTTTTACTTTTCATGAATACCCAACCGCAAGCTTATCTCAGCACCCTTAATCCTGTGCAGCTGGCCGCTGTGACCACTACTGAAGGCCCTGTGCTCATCATTGCCGGGCCGGGATCCGGCAAGACACGCGTACTCACGTACAGGATTGCCTACCTGATTGAGCAGGGCGTGTCGCCTTGGGAGATTCTGGCGCTTACCTTTACCAACAAATCTGCCCGAGAGATGAAAGCCCGCATCGAGGGAGTGGTCGGGCAGCGCGCCAGCGCTATCTGGGCAGGTACTTTTCACTCCATTTTTGCCCGCATCCTGCGGGCGGAGGCAACCCATATCGGCTATCCGACCAATTTTACCATCTATGACACCGACGATAGTAAGAGTCTGTTGAACAGCATCATCCGGGAGATGAACCTCGACAAAGAGGTGTACAAAACCAATGAAATCCTCCACAGAATTTCGGCGGCCAAGAGCAATCTGATCACGCCGGCCCGCTATGCACAGGATCAGGGTTTGTTGCAGCAGGATCGTATGTCCCGGATACCACTGGTCTACAAAATTTATGAAACCTATACTGCTCGTTGTAAAAAGGCTGGAGCCATGGATTTTGACGATCTGTTGTACAGGTTGTTTGAGCTCCTGCAAAACCAGCCTGAGGTTGCAGAAAAGTACAGAGCCCGCTTTCGCTATTTGCTTGTCGATGAATTTCAGGATACCAATTACCTGCAGTATGCCATCTTGCGCAAGCTTTGTCACTATGAGGGCAGTCCCCGCAACATCTGTGTGGTGGGTGATGATGCGCAGTCAATCTATGGCTTCCGGGGGGCAACGATACAGAATATTCTGGATTTTGAAGAGGATTTCAAAAAATTTGGTATACAGGTATTTAAACTGGAACAAAATTATCGTTCGACTTCGCACATCGTGAGGGCTGCCAATGAAGTAATCTCTTTCAATCGTCGACAGATACAGAAAAAAATATGGAGTGACAAGGGCGATGGTCATCGCATCCGCCTTATCAGGACCATGACAGACAACGAGGAGGCCAATCGCGTGGCGGACACCATCATTGAGCACAAAAACCGCTACCACCTTCGCAATAGCGACATTGCCATCCTGTACCGCACCAATGCGCAGAGCCGCAGTTTTGAAGAATACCTCCGCCGCTACAACATTTCCTATCGCGTCTTTGGGGGCATGTCTTTTTATCAGCGGAAAGAGGTGAAAGATATGATTGCCTACCTGCGACTGCTCATCAATCCACAGGATGAAGAGGCATTGAAGCGGGTAATCAATTACCCGCGGCGCGGCATTGGAGAGGGTACCATCGACCGCATGCTGGAGTTTGCCAACCAGACAGGTATGACGCTTTGGGAGGCAGCTGCCAAGATTGACCTGCCTGCACGTGCGCGCGCGCCGCTGGAAAATTTTTTGCAGCTCATCAGGCAGGGGCAGCAGTATCAGGAGGGAAAAAATGCTTATGAGGCAGCTGTGTACATGGCCAGTCAGTCGGGTCTCAAGGACGTCCTTAAAGCGGACACCACGGTGGAGGGGATGGGCCGGCAGGAAAACTTCAACGCCCTGCTGGATGGTATAAAGACATTTGTTGAAGAGGATCTTGTGGTCGAAGTCGGAGAAGAGGCAGACAAATCGCTGACCACCTACCTTCAGCACATTGCTCTAATCACTGATTTTGACGAAAAGGACGACGCCAATCAGGAGAAAGTGAGCCTTATGTCGGTGCATGCCGCCAAAGGGCTTGAGTTCAAGTCTGTCTTTTTGGTAGGTCTTGAGGAGAAGCTGTTTCCGTCTTTCATGAGCATTGAGACAGTTGAGGGACTCGACGAGGAGCGCCGCCTGTTTTATGTGGCCATTACCCGGGCCGAGCAGTTTCTGACACTTTCGTACGCCAACTCCCGTTACCGGTTTGGCAAAATGACCTACAACCCGCCCAGTCGGTTTTTGGAGGAAATCCCGGCGGAGCTCTTTGATAATCCGCCAGTCAACCGGCAGGCTGCGGCTGCGCCGGCAGGCCGCGACGTGGCTGCGCCGGCGAGCGCCCGCGTGAGTGGTGCTTTTCCTGTAAAAAAAGCCGCCCAGCCGGCTTTCCAGGTAGATGCAGCCAACTTTGTGGCCAGCCCTGCTTCGCAGATTGCGGCGGGCCAACGCGTACTGCACCTCAAATTTGGAGAAGGAGAGGTGCTGCAAATCGATGGAGCAGCAGACAACCGCGTAGCTACCATACGGTTTAAACTGAGTGACAGCCCGGACAAAAAGATAATGCTCAAATTTGC
>CAZYAO010000009.1:5048-38907 GCA_964645715.1 uncultured Saprospiraceae bacterium | reverse complement strand
CCATACGGTTTAAACTGAGTGACAGCCCGGACAAAAAGATAATGCTCAAATTTGCCAAACTGCAAATTCTGAGCGGTACAGACTAGGATTTTTGGGGAAGAATCCCCAAAAATCGAGTTGCTGGAACCCGTCAAATTTGGGTACAAACACAGATACCCGGGGATCAATGGCAGGGGAGAGCTGCTGCCCGGCTGTCCGGTCACTTTTGCTACGCAACAGGACGAAAATCCATTCGTTACAAGGAGATGGTAATGGTAGTTCGTCATCAGGGAGCTCTAAGGTGGTTATTGCGGCTGGCAATGTGTATGTTGCCCGTGGCTGCAATGGACGCGCAGGCAGTGCTGACGAATCAGCGCACTGCTTGGTTGCAAGCTTCGGCCGACAGTATACGGCTGGATTCCCTTTCTTTGGTGCCGGGTACGTTGAGGATTTATGACCACAGGGGGCTACTACTCGACAGTAGCTGGTACGCATTCGAGGAGCCTTGGTTTAGGTGGAGGCGGATACCTCCTGCAGACAGCCTTGAGGCTCAGTGGCGGGTACTGCCTTTTTCTTTCGACGATCAGGGGCAGCTGCCCGAAAGTAAGGAGGCTCTCCTCCTGCCTGCGGGGATTGCCATCAGTGCTTATGACAATCGCGCCGGTGGCCTGAGCCTTACCAGTCAGCGCGGACTGGATTACAAGGGTGCTTTCAGCCGCGGGCTTTCGTTTGGCAATCGGCAGGACCTGGTGCTCAACTCTGCGTTTAATTTACAGGTTCAGGGCGAACTGGGAGAGGGTATACGCTTACAGGCAGCCATTGCAGACGATAACCTGCCCATTCAGGTTGAGGGGAATACCCAGCAGCTCCGCGAGTTTGACCGTATATTCATTCAGCTGTCCCGCAATCGCAGTCAGCTCACGGCCGGGGATTACGAGCTTAGGCAGCCTGAGGGTTACTTCATGCAGTATTTTAAAAAGCTGGAAGGAGCTACTTATCAGACCGCAACGACAGATGGCCGGTGGCAGGGGCGCTCAAGCATCGCTATTGCCCGTGGGCGCTTTGTACGCCAAAATGTGGTGGCTATTGAGGGCAATCAGGGACCCTACAAGTTGAGCGGGGCGCAGGGTGAGCGATTTATTGTTGTGTTGTCCGGTACAGAAAAGGTATTTATAGACGGGGTGCTATTGGAACGTGGTCGTGATCGGGACTACACGATTGACTACAATCAGGCGGAGATTACATTCATGCCCAAACGGCTCATCACCAAAGACAGCCGGATAGCGGTCGAGTACGAGTATGCCGACCAGCAGTACCTTCGATCTATGTACGCTTTGGATACCCGCTATATTGCAGATCGCTGGCAGGTGTACGTCAATATTTTTAGTCAGCAGGACAGCAAGACTGCTACGGCCGATATTCGGCTGACACCCGACCAGCGGGCGACACTCAGGGCAGCGGGCGATCAGCCGTTGGGTATCCTGGCGAGTTCGGTGGAACCAGTGGGTACACAGGCGGCACAACGGGCTACTTATGCGCTGCGCGACAGTGTACTGCGCTGTGGAGGTACAGATAGTCTGCTGCAGATACTCGTATACACTACCGACCCTGAGGCAGGCAAGTATGTAGCAACCTTTACCTTTGTGGGGGAGGGGAATGGTCACTATGTCCCGGCTTCGGAGGCTGCGTCCAATGAGCGAATATTTGTATGGGTGACACCCGGGGCGGAGGATTGTCGACCTGGGGGGAGTCATGAACCCGTTGTCCGATTGGTTGCCCCTGAGCAGCAGCGGATGGTCACGGCGGGTGCAGAAATGCAGGACAAGGGTGGCGGGCGATGGCGATGGGAACTGGCACTGTCACAAAATGACCGGAATCGGTTTAGTCAGCTGGACAGGGTAGATGACCTTGGTTATGCAGGCAGATTTGACTATAACCGCCGATATTTATTGCAGCGCGACAGCAGCCGCTGGCAGCTTGATACGCGGGCAGGCTACGAATGGGTCCACAGGCATTTCACGACACTTAATCCTTATCGGTCGCCGGAGTTTTTTCGTGATTGGAATCTGGCGAGTGTATTAGGTATTGGCCAGCCGCTGCCAGCTGAGGAACACATAGCCCAGGCGGAAGTGCGCCTTTCCTATCCTCAAAAGGGAGGTGTTTCCTGGCGGACGGCCACTTTTCAGCGGCTCGGTCAGTATGCGGGCTGGCAGCAACAGGGGCGAGCCACCTGGCAGCATGCAGCTTGGTCACTGGACGCACAGGCCAGTCATCTGAGTAGCCGGGAGGCGGTGCGGCGCACCGAATTCTGGAGACCAAGCCTGACGGTAGGCAGAACCTGGGCAGCATTGGGTAACTGGAAAACCCGGCTGCAGTGGGAGGCTGAGCACAGCCAGCGCTGGTCAGGAGCGACTGACACGCTGGAGATGAGCAGTTTTGCTTTCAGCCGCCTTGTGGCGGAGGTGGGCAGTCCCGAGCGGGAAGACAGGGGGCTGGGCTTTAGTTTTCGTCAGCGGCGCGATGAGCTGCCGCAGGGAAGTCGTTTTGTGCAGGGCCCGCTCGCTACGGAAGCAGCCGTCAATGGCCAATGGCAACCCTCACAGCAGCTGCGGCTGGGGGGTGTTTTCAGCTGGCGGCAACTCAAAGTCGAAAATTCAATGGATGTAGGTGGCCTGCTGGCAGGAGAGACCACACTGGGCCGGTTTGATCTTTCTTTTCAGGCATGGAAGTCGGCCATTCGGACGAATACAACCTACGAAATCGGTACGGGACAGGAACCGAGTGTAGCCTTTGTATATGTGTATGTGGGACCGGGACTTGGTCAGTATATATGGCTTGACAGTCTATACAATGCCGATGGTAAAATCCAAGTCAATGAGATGGAAATCAGTCCCTTTGCTGATATTGCCGACTATGCACGCGTAGTACTACTGACCAATGATTTCATCAGGACCAACAACCTGATTCTCAACCAAAGCCTCTTTCTGGAGCCCGAACGTTACTGGAGGCAGGCAGAGGGATGGAAAAAACAACTGGCCAAATTTTCTCTGCAATCAACCCTGACCGTCAACCGCAAGACGCAGCCGTCAACGGCCGTGCAGGTGTGGAATCCGCTGCAGTGGAATCTTCCCGACAGCGCACTTACGGCTATTCAGCTGGGCTTTAGGAACAGCCTTTTTTTCAACCGAAGGCATCCCCGATTTGACATTCAGTTTGAGCACACAGCGCAGCAAAGGCGGTTTGTGCAGACAACGGGTTTTGAAAGTCAGCAGCGGACAGAGTATACATTGCGCGTGCGCTACAACGCTACAACAGCGCTAGGACTTCGCTTACTGGGCGCTGTCGGACAGCGGCAGGCAGATGTTGAGTTGTTCGATAACAAGGACTATGCACTTGGATTTGTGAAAGGGGGGCCAGAGCTTACTTGGCAACCGGGTAAAGACCTGCGTGTGGATTTGCGCTATACACAACAAAAGGAGTCGAGCCGCTTGTCAACAGCCAATGAAGGAATGAAGCGTGCAGAAATTGTCGGGGAGCTTGTTTATCAGCGCTGGCTGCGCGCAAATCTGAGTTTGATACAGGTTGATTTACAGGCTGATCTGCGATCTCCATTGGCATTTGTACTACTCAACGGACTTCGGCCTGGGCGCAACTGGCTATGGAATCTTACGGCTACCCGTCAGTTGGGGGAGTTGCTGCAACTCACGGTTGGTTATGAAGGCAGGCAGACCGGAGATGCCAGGATGGTACATTTGGGGAGAATGCAGGTAACAGCGCTGTTTTGAAAAAACGTTGGGCTTTCGATTGTTGAAACAATCGAAAGCCCAATGTTTTTTCGGTATTTCATTTTGTCATCTCCGGTGAAAAAATGACAAGAGAGCACCTTTATTTGGAGGCCTTGTCCACAACAATGCGTTTGTCCCGATTGGAAAGTTCCCAGGCAGTATGGAAAACGAGCTTACCGATGGTTGCCATTTTCTCGAACTGGATTTTGTCAACTGTATCGGTGGTGCGGTGGTAGTCGGCATGGGTGCCGTTGAAATAAAAGATTGCCGGGATACCTCTTTCAGCAAAATTGTAGTGATCTGAGCGGTAGTAGTAGCGATTGGGATCACTCTCTGCATTGTAAGTATAGTCGAGTTCCAACTGCGTATAAGTAGCATTGGCCTCCTCATTGATGGTGTGCAACTCGGAGCTCAGCCTGTCAGAACCAATGACGTAGATGTAGTTTGGATTTTGTTCGTGCTGTGGGTCGATCCTGCCCACCATATCGATATTGATATTAGCGATGGTGTTCTCCAGCGGGAATACAGGATAATTGACATAATACTCAGAACCCAGCAAGCCTTTTTCTTCACCGGAGACCAGCAGGAAGAGGACACTTCGGCGAGGGCCATAGCCGAGCTTGCGAGCCTCCGCAAATGCCTGTGCTACTTCCAGTACGGTAGAGGTACCGGAGCCATTGTCATCGGCACCAAAATAGATGCCGTCGCCGCGGCGACCGAGGTGATCGTAGTGAGCAGTGATGACCAGCACTTCATCTTTGAGAGCAGGGTCGCTGCCTTCTACAAAACCGAGTACGTTCTCTCCGAGTAGTTCGCGTACATTTTTGCGCTGCACGAAGGACAATTTTGCGGGAAAAGTAACAGGGCGAGGCTTGGCGGTACGCTCGATGCGGGTACGCGCGTTGACAACAGCATTGAATGACTTACCCAGAATTTTGCGTGCGGCCTCTGAGGACAGGTATACACTGTTGGCGAAATTGTCAGCCGGATTGGCACTCCATCCCATGCGAAGCCGGTTATTGAGAATTTCTCTGCGTACCTGATCCACATTGCGGCGGAAATCCGGGTCGATAATCATGACCATGGCTGCTCCATGCCTGTGCGCAGCGCGAAGTTTGAGGGTAGGATCGCTGGTCCAGGCGGTACGGCTGGTATCGTTGGTTAGCAGTGAATAGCCATCGGCATTGAGCGGTTCGCCGGCATATATGAGAATCGTTTTTCCTTTGACATCCTGGTCTGCATAGTCGTTGTACAACGGATCGTCGATGCCATAGCCCAAGAAGACAACTTCATTGGTGCTAAAGGACTCACGACTTGCATTTTGGCTTGGAATGGAGTAGTACTCCCAAAGGTGGCGAATACTCTCATTTCCAACCATCATATTGATTTCAGCCCATGTCTCTGCGATGAAAGAAATACGCTGGAAGTAGCTACTGTCGCCCACAGCGGGTGGGAGGCCGTAAGAACTGAATACACTGGCGATGTACTCAGCTGCTTTTCGCTGGCCTGCGGTACCTGTTTCGCGGCCTTCAAACTCTTCGGAAGCAATCTGGGTGAGGTGGCGCTCCAGTTCAACAGGCGTAATGGTGGATGCCAGCGTACGGGCAACATCAACATCAGTCGGGCGGGAGAGCTGCGCATAGCTTGCCTGTGCAAACAGCAGGGATAGCACCAAGGCTGAAAAAATCTTCATGATGAGGTGTGATTGAGATAAGAAAAAAAGGAATTAGCAACAGGAAATTTTCTCTACACGCTGGCCATGGCGTCCGCCCTCAAAGGGCGTATCAAGGAATTGTACGGTCATTGCCAGTGCTGTCTCTACACTCACAAAGCGTGCAGGTATAGCCAGAATATTAGCATCATTGTGCTGCCGGGCCAAGGTTGCCAGCTCCTCCGTCCAGCACAGCGCAGCCCTGATGGCCTGATATTTGTTGACAGTCATGGCTACTCCGTTGCCACTGCCGCACAAAACGATTCCCAGTTGTGCTTCACCGGTGCTGACAGCCTGTGCTACGGGGTGTGCAAAATCGGGGTAATCAACAGACCCGGTATCATTGGTGCCAAAATCAAGTACTTCGATGCCTCTGTCTGTCAGTAACTGTACGATATTGGCTTTATAGACAAAGCCGGCATGATCACATCCGATTGCGATTTTCATAATCCAAATAATATTAGTAAAGCACTTTTTGGCGGCTAAGGCCGCCAAAAAGTGCTTATTGAATGTGTGTTTTTCCGCAGGAAGCGGCGAAAAAATACGGTCTACTCAGCTGGCGGAGCTGCCTCAGGTGCAGGTCTTTCGTCGAGATAGCCTTTAAAAAGCTGTTGCAGCTCTTCGGCAAATTTATCATCTTTTGCCTTAGTTGCCTCGATATAGAGAGCATTGGCCATTTGCCGACTAATACCTGCCTCCCGCTCAAAGCTGGCGGTGAAAATATTGGTAGAAACAGAAGCGTAGTAGTTGAGCTGTTGGGCTAGTTCCTCTGCCAAAATTTTCATGTGTGGTTTTGCCTTTTCATAGGCATCTGCAGAGAAATACACCGTAAGCATATACATCGTACGGTAATCGTAGGGGAAATTCATGTGTGGGAATGCCTCGAAGTACTTATCTGCCAGTGCGATGGCCTTATCTTTTTTGCCGGCAGCGATGAGCTGCAAGGCTGCACGACGAATAACGAGTTGCATACTCTGCACACTTGGACCATAGCTACTGTTAGCGTAGGTGTCCACCTTATCAAAATTGCCCCATGCCCACTTATTCATGACGATATCGTAGGTCTTCTCACCATCGACGCGGCCGCTGCCAAGGATGCCATACTCCGACTGGCTCGGACGTTTTACAGGTGTGAAACGAAGCCCTAAGCCTTCGAGTCGCATATAATCATCCATACCAAAGAGTTTCTCTGGCCGGCAAGTGACGGCAAAATAAATCGGGCGCTCCCACAAGTTACTGGCAATGATATCGAGTACCGCAATATCATCTTTCAGCAGCTGCGTATCATTGACCTTGACGGGGATTCTGTCGACAATCTCAGCTGTATCCGCATCGCTGACAAGCCCCGCACGTATGGCCTGTTCGCGATCGACAGGCAGGTAGACATTCCGTGTGGTGTAGTGGCTTTCCAGTGTACGACCACTGCCCGCCTGTATAGGATGATCCTCGCCTATATAGCGCATGAACGCCTGCAGGCTCTGTTCCTGATCGGCACCGGCCGGATTATAGTAAAAGACTTGGTTGCGCGCCTTGCCCAACAGCGCCGAAGACGGGATAGACATCTTGATTGCAGGAGAATCATTGACCTTGCGGCGAAGCAGATCAATATACCAGTCAACAGCAATCAGACTCAGGTTGACAACACGCACATCTGTACGGATCCCCTCGACCTCCTGCGCATACCACAGTGGATACGTATCGTTGTCACCATACGTAAAAATGATAGCGTTGGGAGCACAGGATTCGAGGAAGTTGCGTGCATAATCGCGCGCACCGCTCTGCTGCGAGCGATCGTGATCGTCATAATTTTGCGTACCCATGAGTACAGGTGCAATCAGCACCAGCGCTGAGGCCAGTACGGCAGCACCCAGTTGGCTGCTTTTTGACTTCAGGAAGTTGCCCAGTAGGGTGAAGAGCGAGAGGACGCCCATGCCCAGCCAGATGCAGTATGTAAAAATAGAACCAGCGAGAACATAGTCCCGCTCGCGCGGTTCATTGGGCGGTTGGTTGGTATAAATGATGATACCGACCCCTGTAATAATGAACAGCGCCAGCAGACCGAGGAAGTCTTTGCTATTGCGTTGGTAGTGGAAAAGCATGCCTAGCAGGCCAAACAAGAACGGCAATGCGTAGTACACGTTGCGTGCCGGATTTTCGCGCTGTGATTTGGGGAGCAGATCCAGTTCGCCCAGCCTCATTTCATCCAGCGGCTGGATACCGGTAATCCAGTGACCGGCGGACTTATCCCAGGGAGCAAAGCCCTGTTGGCCATTTTGTCGGCCGGAAAAGTTCCACATAAAATAACGCCAGTACATCCATCCCAGCTGATAATTGATCAGGAAACCGACATTGTCAGCAGCATTGGGGCGACCTGCCGGCAGGCGGTCATTGGGGTCGAGCCCCATCCATTGCATATAGAGAGACGGGCGCCCCATAGTGGGGTCGCTCATACGCGGCAGCAACACTTTGTCGCGGTTGTCATACTCAACAGAAATCTTGTAATCGGTGATCTCGTAGCTGTCACCAACGCGACCATAGCGGTCTTCGACCGTGGTATTGGTAGGCTCGGCATTGAACTGCGGACCGCGCAGCAGTGGCCGTTCACCGTACTGTTCCCGGTTGATGTAGGGCATGAGACGCAGCGGATCGTTGGGGCGGTTCATGTTGACCGGGGGATCAGTATTAGCGCGAATAATCACAACACCTGCCGTCGTATAAGAAATCACCATCAGGGCAGCTCCCATGACAATATGCTGGAGAACAGCACTTTTTTTCTGGTGAGCGTACCGAAAACCCAAGTACAGAAGACCGCTGATAATAATCAGGGTCGGAATGATACCCGTATCAAAAGGCAGGCCAAAACTATTGACCATCAAGAGGTCGAAAGAGGCCCAGAGTTGTGGGATGCCTACAATGACCAGCTTTTGGGTAGCATAGATGAATACCACACCCACGAGTGCGGCCAATCCGGCTCCTACGACTGTATGATTTTTATACTTTTTGAAGTAATAGAACAGTGCCAGCGCGGGGAAGGTCAGCAGGCTGAGCAAGTGAACCCCTATGGAGAGTCCTGCAGCGTAGACTGCAAAAAGCATCCAGCGGTCAGCTTTGGGGGTATCCGGCAGCACATACCACTTGATCATTGCCCAGATGGTGAGCGCCGTAAAAAATGTAGACATGGCATAGACCTCGCCCTCCACAGCAGAAAACCAGATAGAGGTTGCGAAAGCAGCGGCCAGACCACCTGCGAGACCAGCACCAGCGAGTGCAATATCCTGTCCCATATCCGTGTCCTGCTCTCGGCCAACCAGCGCCAGTTTGCCAAGCATGATAGTAATCCAGGCGACGAAGGCGGCTGACATAGCCGTACTAAGCCCGGACATGAGGTTGACAGCAAAGGCAATGTCTTCAGGATTGTCGCTAAACAACTCAGCGACCCAGGTAAACATACGGCCGATCAGCAAAAACAAAGGTGCTCCCGGCGGGTGAACGACTTGCAGCTTGTAGGCCCCCAGGATAAACTCCCCACAGTCCCACAGGCTCCCCGTGCGTTCAGCAGTCATGTAAAAAACAGTAGCCGTGATGGCAAAGACCAGCCATCCTGTGAGCTGATGCAATCTTTTGGTGGATCCCATGTAATTGAACGATTTTAATCGAGCTAACAACCGACAGCACATAGTTGTAGCGCATACGCGACAACAGGCCGGTTTCCTTCTTGATAAGAAAGCACAAAGCTAAAAAAAATTGTCACCAACAGGGCCTTTACCAAACAATAACATCCTCTTGGGGACATAAAAAGTGGGTATCCGTAGTTTGTTTTCTGGTTTTCTAAAAAACCAGAAAACAAACTACGGGTATGCGGGCTGCTTTGCCACCGTCGGTGGCAAAACGCGCTTGCTTCTCAGTCAGGCGTCTTATACCGGTTCATTTTTCGCAGCACGCGCTCAGCCTCTTCGGCCTGCTGCGTACCTATCAGCAGTCGCCGCCCGTCTAAAAAAACGAGCTGGATACCATAGCTGCCGGACACATTCAAAGCCTTGTTGCTACCCGTTCCCCTAAAACCCCATCCGCCGTATTCGCCCAGGGGGCTGTACTTGCGGACATAGACGGCCTGCAGGCTATCCCACTCGTAGCGGGCCCACTTTTGGTGGACAGGGGCGAAACGAACTTCTATACCCTTGGCATCGATGCGCGTATGCAATTGCAGGGAGAAGAAAAAAACGGCGAGGCCGATTGTGACAAACAAACCCACGAACAGTGCAATATTGTCGCTGCTGAGCAAGGGCTCACCGCTTTTAATTTGTGTATAAAGCCTGAAAAGAAAGGGAAAGATGACCAGCACCAGTAGGAGCGACCACGTTCCAAATCGCTGATTTTCTGTGAAAAAAAATTGATTAATCATGGAGACAGGATGATTATGGTGAGTAAAATGGCTGTTCCCAGATAAATCTTTGCATCGAGTCCATTAGTCGGCAAATCTCGCCAAATGGTAGCCGACAATGCTGTCGAGCGTAGCCAGTGCAAGTCCGCGAGCCTCCTCGTCCGTGAAAGACTGCTGGACATAGTAGGCCTCCAGCCGGATTTGCGCGTGTAAAAAAGTAAGCTTGAGGGCATCGCCTATACGCTGCAATACAGGATCTTTGGCGCTCCATATTTTGATTTCATCGAACAAGGAGCTGCGCCAGTTGTCCAGTTGTCGCAATTGCAGCGCGGTGACGGGGCTGTCGGCCAGATAGAGCTTAGCTCTGTCAACCGCAGAAGCCTTTAGTTCATTTTGGTCAAGTACATCTTCGTCATTGAGATCGCTGGCTATGGCGTACAACAGCTGGATTTCCGGCCACTCCATAAACGGATCGCAGGTCTCGTAGCTGAGCGTATTCGTCGGATCCCGTTCAATATCTGCTCTCGCTTGCTCGGCCTCGTACGCATGGGAGCCGATGAGCCAGCAAGGGATGATATAAGATTGCCCGGATGCCAGGTGAAGATAGTATATGTGCGCAATGAGCAGACTGAGATCACTGTAAGTGTAGTCGGTGCGTAAATCAACAGCCATTGGAATATCCCGCGCAGCCTTATTGGCGTAGGCATTGCGAAGTGCCTGATTCATCAGGCGGTTGACTTCTGCGCGGGAGCCATTATTTCTGAACAGGTAGTAGGCATAGTAAGCATTGGCGAGCGGATGCGAGCTGCTGCGTATGGTTATGAGTGCAGCGTTGTTATCTGGTAAATCCAGAATGGCCTCTTCCAGTGCATCGCCGCGATAGTCATTGGTGATGCTGACAGGAAAAGCTTCTGCCAGCAGGGAGTACTTAATCAGTTCCTTGTCTTCATTGACCATATCTTCATAGGCACGGGCCGTCTCTGGCGAGTAAATACCATCGGGAGACTGCAGCAGGTAGCCTTTTTCGCGCAGCAGCAGCTGAAGATCGAAGATAGACATGCGTCTGGTGGTATTGCGAATGACCGGCAGCTCTGTGGGGTTTTCGCTGTTGCGAGCCGCTGTCGATCGCTCACTGCGGCCACCTGCCGAGGCGATAGGAATGAAAGCAGGCTTGTAGTTCATTTCAAAATCGCCGACGGCAATCAGCTGTACGGAATTGATAAGCCGCACGCTGGCTTCGGGATAGCCGTCGAGTTGCAGTTCGTAAGCTTTGCGGGTAGCGAGCGAAGGATCATCATACACCTGATGTATGACGTGGACGTTATTGCCATCCAGAATAGCATACAAATCGCCCACCTTCATCAGGTGATCCCAGTCGATCGGTTCATTGAAAGGCTTGCTGCTGAGCTGCACCGCATGCAGTGGACGCCCGCCTGCCAAGGACCTGGACACCACAGTCGCCTTGGGGTAGGTCGCCTTGAGTGAAGGCAGGAGACTCTCTGCGTCTCTGTAATTTTTGAAACCTCCCAGACATATACTGGCTACATTGGTGTTGCCAATAGGTTGTGCATATACAAAACCCAGTGAGCGGGCGGCAACGTAGTCACTGGGCTGGGGACCCTGTACCGTGTCCAGTGCAATTGTAAAATGTGTACTCTGCGCATACTGAGCTCCCAGCCAGCCGGGTAGCAATAGCAGACAAAACGCCAATAACCTAAACGGCTTCATACCTGTGTTTATTTAAATAACGTAAATGTATAGGTTTTTATATAAAAATTACGCGATAAATACGCTTGACCGTCATGGCCACTTTGGACCGGATATACTTTCCTTCACGCAGCGAGCTGCTTGCCGGACTACCGGGATTGCGGAAGCCTTATTCTTTCAGGCCATATTTATCCAGCAGATAAACAAGAGCCGTCATGGAAGCAGCCCCCAGCTCCAGTTCGCGCTTGTTGACAGTCTCAAAAACATCTGAAGCAGCGTGGTGGTAATCAAAATACCGCTGAGAATCGGGCTCATAGCCCAGCAGCAGTCCTTTTTGTGACTTGAGCGGACTGATATCGGCACCGCTGCCACCCCGGCGCAGGTTGAGTCCATAGGGTTCGAGCAGCGGCAGCCACTCGCCCAGGCGTTTGAAGTAGGCACCAATGACAGACTCATCGCCCTCGCAGGTGAAACCACGGGGGGTAAATCCGCCGCGATCCGACTCAATGGCAGCGAGATGAAACTCGCCCTGCGCATTAGAACTATCAGCATAAACGCGCCCTCCTTGCAGACCATTTTCTTCATTCATAAACAAGACACAGCGGATGGTGCGCCGGGGCTTGTAGGACAGTTGCCGGAGCGTCTGTAGCACCTGCATTGCCTGTACGCAGCCTGTACCATCGTCGTGCGCACCCTGGCCGATATCCCAGGAGTCGAGGTGACCGCCCACCAGAATAATCTCCTCCGGGTGCTCGCTGCCCCGGATCTCACCAATCACATTGTAAGAAAGGACAGGCGAAAGCATACGTGAACTGCTGCGCATATACACGCGGACCACCTCTTTTTGCAGCAGACTGCTCAGCAACTCAGCATCGAGTGTACTGATGGCCATCGCCGGAATTTGCGGAACGCCATCCTCGTACATCATAGCACCCGTATGCGGAAATTCATCTATGCGGCTGGTCATGGAGCGAACAAGTACACCCACGGCACCATAGCGGGCTGCCCGGCTTGCCCCCAGGCCACGCTGATCGACAGCGCCGCCGTAGGCGGCAAAAGTATTGAGCTGGGTGGGGTCAAAAGGGCGGTTGAAAAAGACAATCTTGCCGGCCAGCCGGGCGGTGCCCAGCTGCGCCAGCTCATCCAGGCTTTTTACTTCAATGACCTCGGCGGTGAGTCCGGCAGGCCCTGTGCCCTCAGAATTGCCCAATGCCAGCCCGCGCAGCACTTGCGTCCCGATTTGCACCGAGTTGACGATGCGCACTTCCTCCGGCTCGCCGCGTACCCAGCGAGGCACCATGCACGGCTGTAGCCATACGCGATCAAGACCAAGCGTATCCAGCATCTGTTGCGTATACGTGACGGCAGCAGCTGCTTCCGGAGAGCCCGACAGCCTGCCGCCGATTTGTTGCGTCAGGTACGCCAGCCAGTCATAGCTACTACCTCGCGTGAGCGACATATCATAGATGCGACGTATGTAAAAGGCATCCGTTGTAGTTGCGTTTTCAGTGCCCTGAGCGGACAAAAATCCTCCGGGCATACATCCAAAGGTGAGGATTCCCAAAAAAATGCGGTAGTAAAAACACTTGGTCATCGTAAAAAAATATATGTTTTTGACGAGTTGGAAATGCGGCTTTAGCTGCCTGTAAATAGCGTCAGTCGCTTATTTTTTCTATGGCCTCTTGTGCAGACTAAAAAAGGGAATTGTTTTTTATTGAATTTATAACGGAATATTATCCCGAAATAAGGCCTGTTGTTTTGTAGAGTAGAATAAAATTTCACAACAAGGGCCGCTGTGTATTGGGTCAACCCTCCGCTACTTCAAGCAAATGCAATTTATTAAAAATTAGCCGTTAATTTAGCGTCACGCCACAAAGATGTCGTAAAAAATTGCCAATTTTGTAATTGTATTTTTTACAATAAGTATTATATTTGCATCAGGAATTGACAGAAAATCGCTCCGGATTCAGTTCGGATAAAGATATGTAGGACAATTTGGTTTTATTTGGTTAGGGCTGAGGTAGTGCTGTGGTGGCGCTGCCTCCTTTTTTTTTATAATGTTTTGCATGGTGCTGCTGAAGTGAAGGTATAACAAAAGAGAAAGGGCCTGAGCGTTGCTCAGACCCTTTCTCTTTTGTCTGCTTTTGTGAAAAGCACCTGAGGTCGGGAGCGGATTCGAACCGCCGTACGAGGTTTTGCAGACCTCTGCCTAGCCACTCGGCCACCCGACCTTTTCAAGCGGCTATTTACCTGTTTACACGGGCAAATCGCCAAATGGAATGCAAATATAGGTACTTTTTTTGGATACGCAAGAGCTGTCATAAAAAGATTCGCACTTTGCCGCACATTTGTAGACAGCTGCTGGCGGTGCGAAGCGGGCGGCGGTTGACAAAAATCACCTGTCCTTGGGGGGCAGCCGGGCTGCTTCCTGCTTGCAGCTTGCAGCAAATTGCGTATTTTTGCCGCCACAACGTCAGCAATGTATTGCTGGCAGGTACGCACTGGGGCAACCCGGCAAGCCTGCATCTTGCTTTTTTCGTACCCACACAAGTAACCATGGCTAAGAGACTTTTCAATCTCGTCAACAACGAGGAGCTGAAGCAGCGGATGCTGGCTTCGGCGGAGGCGCGCACGACCCTCTCCTTTTATAAGTACCACCACATAGAAAATCCGGCTGCCTTCAGGGATTTTCTCTACCGGACGCTGGAGGCTGTCAGCGTCTACGGCCGCATTTACGTAGCCAACGAGGGTGTCAACGGTCAGATTTCTGTACCCACGACTCAGTTTGAACAATTCAGGGAGGCGCTCTTCAGCATACCTTTTCTGAATGGTATACGGCTGAACATCGCCGTAGAAGATGACGGGCACTCCTTTTATAAGCTTAAAATAAAGGTCAGAAGCAAAATAGTGGCAGACGGACTTGACGACGCTACTTTCGACGTGACTAAGCGCGGGCGTCACCTGCGTGCAGCGGAGGTCAATGCGCTGCTCGACCAGCCGGAGACGGTGGTGGTTGACATGCGCAATCACTATGAAAGCGAAGTGGGCTATTTTCGGGGGGCGATACGCCCGGATGTTGAGACTTTCCGGGAGGCGCTGCCGGTTGTTGAGCAGGCGCTGGCCGACCAGAAGGATAAGCCTATTGTGATGTATTGCACCGGTGGGATTCGCTGTGAAAAGGCGAGTGCCTACTACCTGCACCGCGGATTCAAAAACGTCTTCATGGTCGACGGGGGCATCATTGAATACAGCCACCAGTGCGAAAAAGAGGGCCTGCCCAATTATTTTGTGGGTAAAAATTTTGTCTTTGATGAGCGCATGGGAGAGCGTATCAGCGAAGACATTGTGGCCAATTGCCATCAGTGCGGTGCACCTTGTGACGATCATGTCAACTGTGCCAATCCTGCCTGTCATATTCTTTTCATCCAGTGTGCAGCCTGTGCGGCGCGCTACCACCAGTGCTGCTCAGACAAGTGTGCTGATTTCATGCAGCTGTCGCCAGAGGAGCAGGCTGCCCAAAAGCCAGGTATGGTATTTAATGGCAGTCACTTTGGCAAAGGCCGTTACAAAGCTGCTAAGCCCAATGGTGCACTGAGTCTAGCCTGAGCTATTGACTGGCCATAGCGATGGTGACCATGCGGAAGCAACCGCTTTTGGTTTGGCTAGTTAAAAAGCCAAAGCGATGGTGACCATGCTGATGCGAGGCTACTGCAACTGCTTCCAGCCTAAGCTACTGACTGGCCATAGCGATGGTGACCATGCTGATGCGAGGCTGCTGCTGCTCCAGGATTGCATTGCTACAAGCTTCCAGTGTAGCGCCTGTAGTGAGAACGTCGTCGACCAGCAGTACGCTTCTGCAGCCTGCCAGTCTGCCTTCGCGCAGCGAAAAAGCCTGCAGGACATTTTCCATGCGATCCTGCCGCGTCTTGGCCGTCTGACTCGCCGCATAAGTGCGGCGTAGCAGCGCATCGGGTTCGCAGCTGGTCTGCATGGCAGTTGCCAGGCCACGGGCGAAGGACTCGCTCTGGTTGTAGCCGCGCTCATGCTGCTTGCGGGGATGCAGGGGTACGGGTATGACCACCTCTATACCCCGATAATGGGACATATCGGAGAGCATCTCTCCATAGAGCTGTCCGAGTTCACTGCCTATCTGTTGCTGTCCTTTGTACTTGAGCTGGTGAATCAGTCGCTGCACTTTGCCGCCCTTGTCAAAGTGATAGAGCGCTGCGCCCGTGTGCAGCGGCACCCGTCCCCAGAACCGTTGGGTGAAGGGATTTTCCTGACTGAGGTGGTAGTCCGTCTGGGGAAGCTGCAACTGGCAGTGCAGGCATAAGCTGCGTGCCTGCGGAGGCAGGTTGGTGGCACAGGCCATGCAGAGACGCGGGTAGAAGAGTTCGAGCAAGTGTCGGATGAGTGGTTGCATAGTGAAAGTGTTTATTGGTGCAGACAAGCGCATCCTGACAGTGCCGGGTGCGTTTCTTTTTTTAAAGTGTTTGTTGGTGTGACGCAAGTGCCCTGGAGGAGCTCGGGTATCAGGCGTTTTTACTCATCAAAGTATTGGTTGGTGCGGATAAAAGCACCTTGCAGAAAAACCAATCAGCCGCTCGCCGCCCGGGGCGGCAGGAGCGGATTTTGCCCAAAATACTGCACAAACTGCTGGTAAAGGGCCGGGTATTTTTCCAGAAAGCGATCTGCATGCGTAAAGAACAGGGTTGTAACCACTGCAAACAGATCAATCTCCTCAAGTCCCACCCAGGACCGAATGGCCTGCTGCGAAAAACCAGCGACATCGGCTACTGTTTCCCAGTCGTAAAGATCTGCTTGCGGAAGGGGGCGCTCGGATCTGGCGTGTCTGAAAACCTTGGCATACTCGTAAAAAACCAGACTTAGGTAGAGCCGTGGATGCACGAACCCCCGGCGCACATGTTCGGTACAAAAAATGAGGACACCATCCGGTATATATGTTTCAGAAGCATGCAGCAGGTCGGGATATTGGGGTGAGGGGAAAGGATGCTGATAAAGAACAATATTTTCGAAGTCGGGAAACAAAAAATCGCGCTGCCCCATATTCATTTCCGCCACCGTAGCAGCGATAATGAGCTTTACATCCATGGGCACCTCTTCAAACCCCTGCGGCATGAAATTGCTGCCCTCCATGAGCAGAAAAACGCGCCGTCGGAACTCACGTCCGGCTGTTGCATCAAGCCTTTGGTAATAGCCACTTTGCGTTTCCAGCAACCGCCGGGCCAAGCCCTTCAGCTCTGGCGGGCTCCACTGCCAGTACCACCAGTTGACTTGAGGCTCAAGCACATACACCACTGCCACCATGACGGCCCCCGGCAGCATCCACAGATACAGTGACGGCTCATAAAAAATGGCCAGCGCGGCCGCACCGATGGTCCACATTCCAAAAAAAAACAATAAGTATCTGCTTGGCATAGTTGTCTTCATTCCACCCGCAGGGATCCGTACGATCTTACCCGTGAGAATGTGTAATAAATGCTATTTTTGTGTACAAGGTAAGCAAAAAATGCGCAGTTGCTGCTGCATTGATTCACAAAGATGACCTGTAATGGCTGTTTGGACTGAGACGCGAATAAGGGAATATTATTGTCTGCTGGCATGGTTATTCATGTTGTTCGGCATGATTTTCTCCAAGCTGCTATTGAGTATGGGGGTGATAGGGCTGATGCTCAACGCCGTTTTTCACCGGGACCTGCCCGTTCACTGGCAGCGCTTCCGTGCTGAGCCAGCGCTGGTGGCCCTGGCGGGCATTTTTGTGCTGTATGCCCTGAGCGGTTTGTGGTCAGACAACCTAGGCTGGCTGATCAATCGCCTGCGAATGAAGCTGCCCTTTGTAGCGCTGCCTTTTGCGGTCGTTGCCCTGCCCGCTTTTGGGCGGCGCACGCACCGCCTGTTGCTGTATTTTTTCTTCCTGCTGGTGTTGGCCACCTGCATATACCTGACGGCCTGGTACCTGAATCACTGGGAAGCGATGAATGCTTCCTACAAATTGGGGCAGGTACTTCCGACACCCACCCGCCACATCCACTTCAGCCTGATGGTGGTTGTAGCGGCCGCCATCGGTTGGGACCACTGGCGACAGGGATTTTACTGGCGCTACCCGCGGGCCGAGGCTGCGCTGCTGCTGTCGGGCACGCTGTTTATGCTGGTATTTTTGCACCTGCTGGCTGTGCGCAGCGGTCTGCTGGCGCTCTACCTGGTCATGCTGTACCTGGCGGCGCGCGAGTTGGTGGTAAAAAAACGCTTTGGTCTGGGGTTGCTGCTGTTGCTGCTGGCCGTGCTGGCAGCAGCGGGCGCGGTGCGGCTTTTTCCAACCCTCCAAAATAAAATCAATTACACCTTATACAACATTGAGCAGATTCGCAAAGGAGAAAACCTGCAGGACTTGTCGGATGCCTACCGCGTAGCGAGTATCGAAGGCGGCATGCAGCTGCTGCGGCAGCACCCGTGGCTGGGCGTGGGCGTAGGAGACATCCGCGATGAAACGGTGGCCTATGTTGCCGACAAATACCCTGCTGTGGCCAACGAACAGTTTATGCCGCAAAGCCAGCTGGTGCTGGTGGCCGCTGCCACAGGGCACATCGGCCTGCTGGTTTTTCTGTGCTGCCTGCTGTTGCCACTCTTTTATCGGCAAGCGTACAAAGATCCGCTGCTGGTAGCTGTGTACCTCATTGCCGGCAGCGCCATGGTAGCAGAGCAGTTGCTCGAGACCCAGCCCGGAACGGCCGTATTCATTGTTTTTGCGATAGGCTTTTTGCGTGAAAAAATGGACGTAGATCTATAAATCATTTTCTTATGGCAGCAACCTACTGGGGACTCGATCTGGGAGGAACCAAAATTGAAGGGGTCGTCATCGACCAAAACGGACAGGTTCTGAGTCGCCGCCGCATTGCTACTGAACAGGAGCACGGCTATGACCACATTCTCAACAGAATCAAGGAACTGATCGGGCTGTTGCAGGCCGAAACAGGTGTTGAGCCGCATGCGGTAGGCATCGGTACGCCCGGCACCATTGATCCGCCGACGGGCTTGCTCAAAAACAGCAATACCCTGGTGCTCAACGGGCAGCCTGTACGTGAGCATCTTGAGCAACGACTGGGCATCCCCGTCCTGCTGGCCAACGATGCCAATTGCTTTGCACTGGCGGAGACCAAAATGGGTTGTGTGCAGGAGTTTGCACCAGCTGCAAGACTGGTGTTTGGCATCATCATGGGGACAGGTGTAGGCGGAGGCATCGTCATTGACGGCCACATCTGGGGCGGGCTGCAGGGTATCGGCGGCGAGTGGGGCCATTCGTTTCTGGACAGTTCCGGTGGCAACTGCTACTGCGGGCATGTTGGCTGCGTGGAAACGCTTATATCCGGGCCGGCGCTGGAGCGCTTTTATACCCATCTCAGCGGAGAGAAAAAACACCTGACGGATATCATTGCCGCTCGTGCAGCTGACCCGCATGCGGCCGCGACCGTTGAGCGCCTATTGCATTTCTTTGGCAAGGGGGTGGCCAATCTTGTCAATATCCTTGATCCCGATGCGATCATTTTGGGGGGCGGACTGGGCAATATAGACCTGCTTTATTCTGAGGGGGTTGATCGTGTGCGATCCTTTGTGTTTAATCCACGGCTGGATACTCCGCTGCTTCGACCGAAGCTGGGCGACAGCGCCGGTGTGTTTGGCGCTGCTATGCTGGTAAAAAACCTGTTGCCATCATGAAAAAAAGCTTCCGGCAGGATAGGGGAGCTATCTCGGAATACTCTTTGGCGGTGACAGCCGCCAAGGAGTGCTTTGATTTGGTGGTTAGAGGCAGCGAAATGCTTAAGACATAACTTCATGGGTAAAAAACGTGTTGCCATCATGAGAATACTGCTGTTGGGATTATGGGTAGGGCTGTGGCTGTCATCCTGCGCCACTGCCCGTACAAAGCCTGCTACCAAAGCCCCGGAGGCCATCGACAGTGCCCGTTGGGTGCTCGACCGGAGCCTTGCGTACCACGGGGGGCAGCTGTACTACGATGCAGACCTCAGCTTTACGGCGCGCAACCGCACCTACAAGGCTCATTTTGATACGATTGGTTTTCGCTATGAGCGGCGGCTGCGCATGATGAACCAAGCAGCTGTAGACGTAGTGGATCCCAGCGGCTTCAGCCGGGAGGTAGACGGTGAGCGGATACGCATGGCGCCGGGCGACCGGGAGGAATCATCGTTTTCGCTGGGGCAGGTCATCCTGTTCGCCTTTTTTCCACACTTTTTGCGGGACTCCATGGTGGAAGCACACTACCTGGGGACATATCAGTTTAGGCCGGAGGGTAAATCGTACTATCGCATAGGTTTTCATTTCCGAAAGCACTGGGCGGGTTTTTCGGCGGAGGAAGAATATCTGTGTCTGATAGATACCTCTACATTTGCGCTGGCGTACATTGCCTACTCGTTCAAACGCAATGGCGGCGGCACCCGCCTGCTGGAGGTCAGCGGGCTTCTGGAGGAGGGCGGCGTCCATCTGCTCAATTATAATAGTTATGTGCCTGAAGGTGCCGAGTCCTACCTGCCCCAGCTGCTGGATAAATATGGTAAGGGTGAGTTGGGAGCTCCTATTCCTGTTGTGCATAGTGATTTCAGGCGTGTCGGGCTAGTGAAGGGCTAGGCAGTGAGGTATAGAAGGGCAACAGTCAGATCGTTTGTCCCTGGAAATTATTATTTTTGTTTACACATATTTTGCAGCAACCTCATTACACGCTTTGGCGGCCATGGCCGCCAAAGCGTGTAATGAGGTTACATTTTTTTTTAAAATCAGAGAAAGCACCTACACAATCTTTTATTTTGCCGCTAAAAGCGGCGAAAACAAGCACTAAACAGCTTTTTACAACATGGCGCAACACACACAATACAGACCCCAGATCCGACAGGCAGCCTTTTGGATGATGGTGTTGGTGATTACCACCGCCTTTTTTGGCATGATTAAACCCTTCCTGCTGACCGTATTCTGGTCGGTATTGCTGGCAGTGGTATTCCAACGAGCCAATCGCATCATACGCTGGCGCCTGGGCGGCAGAGCAAACCTGGCAGCCGTGTTGACGGTACTGTTGGTTGCTATCATGGTTGTATTGCCAGTGATGCTCGTCTTTTCAGCGCTGGTAAATCAAAGCATGAGCATATACAAAGAGATAGAGACGGGCGACTGGAATCCTGCCCAGTTTATCGACGTATTTGAGCAACAAATGCCCCGCCTCGGCGATTGGCTCAGCAAGATCGGCTACACCCCCGACCGACTCAAGGAAGACCTGAGTGCGCTGGTGCTGCGGATGACGCGCCTGCTTGCAGAGCAGGCGCTGGCGTATACCCAAAACGCCATCGTTGTCATAGGAGAATTCTTTGTGATGCTGTACGTCCTGTTTTTCTTCCTGCGCGACGGTAGCAGTATTGTCCGCGCGATCGTCCATGCCCTGCCATTTGGCAACCGCTGGGAGTATGTGGTCATCAATCGCTTTGCGAGTGTGTCGCGAGCAACCCTCAAAGGCACGCTGATAGTGGCCGTCGTGCAGGGCAGCATTGGGGGTATCATGTTTGGTCTGCTGGGCATTAAAGGCTATATTTTCTGGGGCGTCATCATGATCCTTCTTTCGCTGCTGCCGGTGGGTGGCAGCGCCATCGTATGGTTTCCTGCTGCCATCTACCTGTTTATAACCGGGCAGGCAGGGCCGGCCATTGTACTGACAGTGGTGGGTTCGCTGGGGATTGGTCTGATAGACAACGTATTGAGGCCAATATTGGTAGGGCGTGACACCCAGATGCCCGATTACATGGTGCTCATTTCGACCCTGGGCGGCATTACGTGGTTTGGCCTTACCGGTTTTGTGCTGGGGCCTGTCATAGCCGCCTTGTTTATGACCTGCTGGGAAGTTGCCGGCCGCGACTTTGGGGGAAGTGACGCTTGATGAAAAATGAATAACAACATGCTTCCGCGGCTGCGCCAGAGCCGTTTGGCATCAATACTTTAGGTGTTATGCATGAGCCTACACTTTTCGACTTGCCGCCGGTACTGGCCCCCTTTCCGGATAAGCCCGGTTTTGCGGTGCAGCGCGACGAACACACAGGAGGCATCGGCATCCGGCTACCGGATGCAGACCTACTGTATGTGCCTTCATTTTTGGCCGCACCCGCGGCCGATGGCCTGATAGGGGCCTTGCTGGCCAATACTGACTTGCCGGTGGCAGGAACTGACTGGCTGGCTGTGGATCCGCAACAAGTAGGCTGGGAAAACATCCGCTGGCAGCGCGACCACATACGCATGTTTGGAAAAACAGTAGCCGTGCCCCGTTTTTCGGCCTGGTATGGAGACGAAGGCAAATCGTATACCTACTCAGGACTCAAACTGAACCCACACCCGTGGAACGATCTTCTGCAAGGCATCAGAGAAGCTGTAGAACAACAGACGGGCTGCACATTCAACAGCGTGCTGTTAAACTGGTATCGCGACGGTACGGACTCTATGGGCTGGCACGCAGATGACGAGCCCGAGCTGGGGCCGAATCCCGTCATTGCTTCTGTCAATCTGGGTGCCAGCCGCCGCTTCCTCCTGCGCCGCAAGGACGACCACCAGTGTAAGTGGGAACTGACCCTCACCCATGGCAGCCTGCTGCTCATGCGGGGGCGCATGCAGCACTTTTGGCAGCATGCCATTCCGAAGGAGAAAAAAATCACATCTTTGCGGATCAACCTCACTTTTCGGACCATTTGCTAATCAAAAATTGCCAAAAATATGTCAAAAGCCATCATCGAATGTGTGCCTAACTTTAGCGAAGGCCGCGATCCGGCAGTCATTCAGGCCATTACCGATGCCATAGCCGCTGTCGGGGGTGTAGAGCTGCTCGATGTAGACCCGGGCAAGGCCACCCACCGGACGGTAGTCACCTTTGTGGGCGGCCCGGAGGCCGTCATAGAAGCCGCTTTTCAAGGAATCAAGCAAGCGGCGGCCCGCATTGATATGCGCAAGCACAAGGGCGAGCACCCGCGCATGGGCGCCACGGATGTATGCCCGCTGATCCCGGTGAGCGGTATAACGCTGGAGGAGACAGCCGAATGGGCGCGGCGCCTGGGCGAGCGGGTAGGCAGGGAACTGGGGATACCGGTTTACCTGTACGAAGCCGCTGCCAGCCGGCCGGAGCGCAAGAACCTGGCAACCATCCGCGCAGGCGAATACGAAGGGCTGGCCGAAAAAATGAAGCAAGCCGACTGGCAGCCCGACTTTGGGCCGGCAGTTTTTAATCCTACAGCCGGTGCAACCGTCATCGGTGCCCGCGATTTTTTGGTGGCCTACAACGTAAACCTCAATACAACCTCCGAGCGGCGTGCCAACTCCGTTGCCTTTGATGTACGCGAGAAAGGGCGCGTGCTGCGCGAAGGGAACCCGGTCACGGGCAAGGTACTCACCGATGCCCAGGGAGAGCCGCTGCGCTCGGCGGGCATGTGCAAGGGCGTAAAAGCCATTGGCTGGTTTATCGAAGAATATGGTGTTGCACAGGTGAGCATGAACATAACCGACATCCGCCAGACAGCCCTGCACGAGGCCTATGAAGCCTGCCGCAAGAGCGCCGAAGCGCGTGGTCTGCGGGTGACCGGCTCAGAACTGGTGGGACTGGTGCCACTGTCGGTGATGCTGGATGCCGGCCGCTACTACCTGGGGTTGCAGCAGCGTTCGCTGGGCGTGAGTGAGGAAGAGCTCATCAAAATTGCCGTCAAATCCATGGGCCTCGACGAGCTGGGGCCTTTTGACCCACAACAAAAAATCATTGAATACAAGCTGCGGGCAAGCGAGAAGCGCCGGCTGGTGGCCATGAGCCTGCGGCAGTTTGCCAACGAAACCGCTGCTGAGAGCCCCGCCCCCGGCGGCGGCTCCATAAGTGCCTACATGGGCGCCCTGGGCGCCAGTCTGGGCGCCATGGTAGCCAATATCAGCAGCCATAAGCGCGGCTGGGACGACCGCTGGGCCTACTTTAGCGAGTGGGCGGAGCGGGGGCAGCACATCAAAGACGAACTATTGCGCCTCGTGGATGATGACACCACCGCATTCGAGCAGGTCATGGTAGCCATGCGGCTGCCGAAGGAATCGGCGGAGGAGAAGGCTATCCGTAAGCAGGCCATACAGGAAGCGACCAAATCTGCCACGCTCACGCCTTTCCGCACCCTTGAGCTGGTCATGGAGGTCTTTCCTTTGTGCCGAGAAATGATTGTCAACGGGCTGGCCGCTTCGGCCTCGGACGCCGCCGTAGGCGCCCTTTGCGCCCGGGCGGCTGCGCATGGCGCTTTTCTCAATGTAAAAATCAATACCGGCTCTATAGAGGATACCGATTTTGTCAACGACCTGCTGGGGCGCGGCCAGCAGATGATTGATGCGGCCGATGCTGCTGAAAAGGAAATACTGGGCCTCATCAAGTGGTGATGTGTATGTTGCCAAAAAAAAGCTGCCGCACGCAGGTGCCGGCAGCTTTTTTTTATCCCCTACACCAATGGGCGGCACTGCTCGGCCAGCCAGTGCTGCTCGGCTTCTGTCAGCATAGGCGACAGCGTCTCCAGCACGCGCTGGTGATAGTCATCGAGCCATTGCATTTCGGCGGCGGTGAGCAAGGAGACATCGATCAGCTTCCTGTCGAAAGGGAAGAGAGTGAGCGTCTCAAAAGACAGAAACTGGCCGAAAGCGTTGTTGACCCGTTCGACACACAAGATGAGATTTTCGAGGCGGATACCGTAGGCGCCCTCGATATACAAACCGGGCTCATTGCTGGTGAGCATACCCGGCTGCAGCGGCAGCTGGCAGCCGGGCGCTGCCGCGTTGGCGGCAATGCGCTGCGGCCCTTCGTGCACGCCCAGGAAAAAGCCCACCCCATGGCCCGTGCCGTGGCCATAGTTGAGCCCATGCGCCCATAGCGGCTGGCGCGCCAGCGTATCGAGCTGCGCGCCGCCGGTGCCCAGCGGGAAAAGCGCGGTAGCGAGGGCGATATGCCCCTTCAGGACCAGCGTGTAATGCAATTTTTGCGGCAGTGTAGGCTCGCCAAGCGCCGTGGTCCGCGTGATGTCAGTCGTACCCTGCAAGTACTGGCCGCCGGAGTCGAGCAGCAGCAGCCCCTCCGGCTTGAGGCGTGCACAGCTGGCTTCCTCCGGCTTATAGTGGATGATGGCGCCATTGGCGCCATAGCCTACGATGGCATCGAAGCTACTGCCATAGTAGTCTCCCTGTTCGCGGCGGAAGGTATCGAGCTGCAGCGCAATCTCCGCCTCTGTGGGCGGATCAGCCGGCATGCGGCCTTCCAGCCAGCGATATAGACGCAGCAGCGCGCAGCCATCTTTGCGCATAGCCTGTCGCAGGTGACTCAGTTCCGTTCGGTTTTTGATAGCCTTCATGGCAGCGACCGGGCTACTGAGTTCGATGCTGCGGCTGCGGCCGAGGGTTTCATAAAGCCTTGTACTGATGGTAGCAGGATCGACCAGCACCTGCACATTTTCGGGCAGCGCCGCCAGCCAGCTGCCAAGCTGGTCATAGTCGCCTGGCGCTACCCCGTCGGCTGCCAGCTGTGCGCGCAGCGGATCCGTTAGCCGCTCGCTGCCTACCCACCAGCGGATCTCCTTTTTTCCGACAACCAAAAAGCTGACACAGAAGGGGTTGCAGGCCACATCAGAAGCTCGTATATTGAGCGTCCAGGCAATATCATCGAGTGCATTGACGAGCAGATAATCCGCCTGGTGGAGGTGCAGCTGATGGCGCAGCTGCGCCAGCTTGTCGCGGCGCGACTGTCCGGCAAACTGGTCGGGGAAGCTGAAGATAGGCGTAGCGGGCCGGGGCGGCCGGTCGTGCCAAATGGCATCGACGAGATCGAAGCGGGTATCCAGCTGTATATTTTTGGCAGACAATTTTTTGCGAAGGAGCCGCGCCAGCGCCAGCGACAAGGAAGCACCATCAACACTCAGCACATCGCCTTCAGCCAGCTGCTGTTGCAGCCAGTCTACATACTCCGGCGTATGCGGCACACTCAGTTTTTGGAGCTGTATGCCCGTAGCCTGCAGTTGCTGCTCGGCCTGCAGAAAATAGCGGGCATCGGTCCACAGGCCGGCAAAAGTAGGCGTCACAACCAGGGTGCCGGCGGAGCCGGAAAAGCCCGACAGCCACTGTCGTGCCTGCCAGTGCTCCGGCAGGTACTCGCTCTGGTGGGGGTCAGCGCTCAGGATGAGGCAGGCGGCGAAGCCGTGCTGCTGCATTTCGTGGCGGAGAGCGGCCAGCCGCTCGGGTATGGTCAGCATGGTACTTTTTTTAAAAGCTGAAAAAAAGGCTCGGGCTGGCAGCTTTTCGCTGCGCGCGAGGAATTTTTTTTAAAAAAAAAACACCTGAAGGGGCAGCCGCCCTCTTGGGCTTTTTGAAAGTATTGTCGGCCGCCTGCGCAGACGGCCGACAATGCAGGGTAAAGATACATCACGGGCTTGTATGTGCCAAAATGCTTTGCCGCAGGCGAAGCAGCGACTGCGCCGCCGCCGGCGATGTCCGCTGCCAGCGCCTGAAGCGCCAGGCGTAGCAGTAAGGGCGGGCGAAGGAGGCATACCAATACCCCAGAATGCCAAAAACAGGCAGACTCAGCAGGTATATCCACGGCCAGGGAGCAGCCAGCCAGCGGCTGGCGAGGTAGTACTGCAGGCCGTAGCCCAGCGGGAAAGTGAGCAACAAACCCAGGCTGAGCTTGAAGGTAGCTGCGTAAGTGGGATACAAACCGCTGTACCGCCACGCCAGCCGTGGCAGCTGGTAGGCGATGAGGTGGTTGAACCAGCCCCACAGCCAGGGGACAAACCCGAGCAGTAGCAGCAGCCAGGGGACGGGACGGTCGCTGTAAGCAATCCCGAGATCATGCTGCTTGGTATCTTTGCGCTGCTGGCTGTAGGCATTCAGCGCCTCTTCCAGCTGTCGGTAGCGGTCGGGCGACTGCAGCCGCAGCTGCTGCAGCTGCCCCAGCAGCTTGCGGGAGCGCAGCAGGTAGGGCTCAAGCGCCAGCGGTTGCTGGCTTTGGATCATATTTTCGAGCCGGTAGAGCATGATGTCCTGCTCGTCGTCCTCGGCATGCAGATAGATAAGCTGCTCGAGCTGCGCTTCCAGCACGCCCGTGAGTGAGCGGACGGCATCCTGCGGATCTTTTTCATACCAATGGCGCCAGTCACTAGCCCGCAGGGGCTGCCCTACCTCCACGACCAGGCCCGCGCCGCTGCGCCGCGGCCGCTGGTAGTTGAGGCCTACCGGCAAAATGTTCACGCCAAGGCGGTAGCTGTGTTGTTTTTCTGTCTCCAGCGCTATGCGCGCCGTACCTGTGCGCAGCGAGTGCAGCCGGCGCAGCTGAAGGCTGCCGCCCTCGGCTGCTATAAAGAGATTGCCGCCTTTGGCGAGGTGCTCATAGCACATAGCAAAGCTGTCTTCGTTGTTGATGACCTGCCTGCCGGTGTCGTCGGTGCTGCGCTTGATAGGAATGCTCCAGGTTTGGGAAAAAAACCAGCGGGTAAACCGGTAGCGAAACATGCTTGCATTGGCCAGAAAAAATACCTGCCGGTCTACCAGCGAAGCCACAATCAGGGCATCCATGAGCGTATTGGGGTGATTGCTCACCAGGATGGTGGGCCCGCGCAGGGAGAGTCGTTCTGCAGCATGAATGCGAATGTGCGGGTAAAAAAGCCGGAGGCTCAGCCGCATGATAATTTTTAGCAATTGGTACAGTATCTTCAAGGTAGCCGGGACATTTTTTTACAAATGTATGATTTTGCCACAGCTAAACAAATTATCGCGGTTGCTGTTAAAAAGTATATCTTTTGTGGGGTTTCTGTATACCCCCCTTGGGCGAACAGTCGTTCTTCGACAAGCGACTGTTTGGGCAGTCAATCTGCAGCATGTATTTTGATTATCAATTATATAAACCAAATATTATGGCTTTTCAACTTCCGGAACTTCCATACGGCTATGATGCGCTGGAGCCCTATGTGGATGCGCGCACGATGGAAATTCACCATACCAAGCACCACGCAGCGTATACCAACAACCTCAATGCCGCAATCGCCGGCACAGCGTTGGAGGGCATGCGCATCGAAGAGATCCTGGCCAACATATCCCAATACGCCCCCGCAGTCCGCAACAATGGTGGCGGCTTCTACAACCACAATCTTTTTTGGGAAATCATGTCTCCTGTAGGGGGCGGGGAGCCCAGTGCCCGCATGAATATCGACAAGGCTATTGAGCGTGACTTCGGCTCTTACGACGAGTTCCGCAAGTTGTTTACCCAGGCTGCCATGACGCGCTTCGGTTCTGGCTGGGCCTGGCTTTGTGTCGACGACAACGACCACCTGTTTGTCACTTCTACCGCCAACCAGGACAATCCGCTGATGGATGTGGCCGACAAGCAGGGCACGCCTATTCTGGGGCTCGATGTGTGGGAGCACGCTTACTACCTCAATTACCAAAATCGCCGCAATGACTATGTGGAGGCTTTCTTCAATATAGTCAACTGGCACGAGGTGACCAAGCGCTTCAATGCAGCCAATCCTGGCCGTTCCAATTTCTAAGGGCGACTGGCTGCCCGCGCGGGGTTATTTTTTAAAAAAAGCAACACACGGCTGCAGCCGGCTCGGCCGGGCTGCAGCTGTACCTCATTTTTTGTGTCGCAGCTGTTTGTGCAGGTAAACTAATCGGGCGGGTTTCTGAAAAAATTCAGAAATTGCAGCCGCTTTGGTTACCAAGTGAACAATCAACGTGAAAAATTAACTATTCTGATGGCAAAACACGAATATTCCTCTGACGTAGCAGCTGTTGACGCGCTCGCCCAATCGTACCGCGACCTTACCAAAGAAATCGGCAAAATCATCGTCGGCCAGGACGAGGTTGTCAAGACGGTGATCATTTCGCTGTTTAGCAATGGACACAGCTTGCTGGTGGGGGTTCCCGGCCTGGCAAAGACACTGCTGGTCAGTACCATCGCCGAGGTGCTTGATCTTGACTTCAAGCGTATCCAGTTTACACCCGACCTTATGCCCTCAGACATTACGGGCTCCGAAATCCTGGATGAAAACAGGCAGTTTAGGTTCAATCGCGGCCCTTTGTTTGCCAACATCGTACTGGCGGACGAGATCAACCGTACGCCGCCCAAGACGCAGGCTGCCTTGCTGGAGGCCATGCAGGAGCGTTGTGTGACAGTCTCGGGCGAGCGGCACAGCCTGCCGGCGCCTTTCTTCGTGCTGGCAACCCAAAACCCCATCGAGCAAGAGGGTACCTACCCACTGCCCGAAGCGCAGCTCGACCGCTTCATGTTCAACATTCCTTTGGATTATCCGTCTTACGAGGAGGAAATCCGGGTGGTGAAGAGTACTACTTCCAATGAGAAGCAGGCGCTAAAGCATGTGCTCAGCAGTGCTGACATCCTGTTTTTCCAGCAATTGGTGCGCAAGATTCCTATCTCCGACAATGTGCTGGAGTATGCGGTTGGACTGGCGACAAAGACACGCCCCAACACGGCTCGGGCTACCCAGGCTGTCAACGATTACATAGCTTGGGGGGCAGGTCCGCGTGCTTCGCAGTATCTGGTGCTGGGTGCTAAGTGCCATGCAGCCATTTCCGGCAAATATTCGCCTGATATCGAAGACGTACAGGCCATTGCCCGCTATGTATTGCGGCACCGCATCGTGCGCAACTACAAGGCGGAGGCAGAAGGCGTGACGGAGGAAAAAGTGATTGAGGGATTGTTGTAATAGCGCGTACTTGTTTTGTGGCGGTGCGCCAAAAGCGGGCAAAGTATCATCTGTAAGCTGTAGCAGCGTGCCTGCAGGTGCGTTGGCGGCGTTGGCGGCGCGTTTGCGGGCTGCAGCAGCGATGCGCTTACGGCCCTCAGCTTGCCTGCATGTGCGGACTGCTGTACTGCTCGGGATTCTTTGTAAGGTCTATAAATACATTGTCATGCGCCATCACGTGGTCAGAATTGTTGCTTGGGTAGCTGTTGTAGCCTTGGGTTGGCTGAGCCTTTCCTGTGGTTCGGAAGTACAAAAAAGTCTGGCGCCGACGCCCACGGCCTATGGCAAGATCAATCAGGTCATGGTTGTTGCCGACAGCAGCCTTTGGATGGGGCCTGTTGGTGACTCTATACGTTTCTATTACAGCTCAGCTTACCTGATTTTACCGCAGCCGGAGCCGGTTTTTGATCTTTATCACGTCACCCCTGAGCAATTGGCCAAAGCGCCTGTGAAGAAGGAGTTGCGCAATTATCTGGTAGTTGCGGACTTGTCGGATGAGTTTTCTGCTACGGCAGCCATGGTGCGGGCGGACATTGCCGAAGAGAAGCGGGAAGAGGCGCGCAGCGGGTCGGGATTTGGTACTACCGCTGGTCGCGACAAATGGGCAAAAGGACAGTTGCTCATTTATATGTACGCCTACAAGCAGACCGATCTCATCACCAACCTCATTGCCAGCTTTCCGGCGGTTCGCAAGCGGTTCAATGAAGCTGACGCTGAGCGTATTGATGCTACGGCTTATTTTGGCGGGGAAAGCGGGCAGCTACAGGAGGAGATAAGGGCTTCCATGGGCGTATCCATGCGCATCCCCAAGGGTTTTGTGAAAGCAACCAATCAGGACAATTTCATGTGGCTGCGGCTCGAAACGGACGTAGCCAGCAACAACATCATGCTTTATCGCCTGCCGTACCGCAGCCAGTCGCAGCTGAGCAAGGAAGGGATCAAAGCGATTCGTGACAGTCTGGGTCGCAAGTATGTATCTTCTACTTTGCCCAACACCTATATGCGCGTCAATGACTGGGATTTGCCCATGTTTGTGGAGCAGGTGACCCTCAGTGGTCAGTATGCCCTGGAAGCAAGGGGTATCTGGGAGATTGAGAATGATTTCATGGGCGGAGCTTTCATCAGCTACCTGATATACAATCCACAGAAGGCAGAGTTGCTGTTTATCGACGGCTTCCTGCATGCACCGGGGGAAGAAAAACGCAATGATATGCAAAAGCTGGAGCACATATTGCGTACGATCAAGTTGTAGTATAAAGCGAGGGGGATTGGGCTCTTTTTCGACAGCTTAGTTTTTTGAAGTGCCGAAGAAACAGGCTTGTTAACAATGGTTGGTTTATGGGAGCAGTGAAGAATATCAAAGGATTGCCCTGGCGCGATCGGCGGCTGATTGTAGCCATCGCCATTATCTATGCCATCACGCAGCTGATTACTTTCCTGCGGATGTATTCACAGCTGCGGCTCGACAACGACGTCATCTCCATCAACAGTATGCTGCGCGACCGCATTGTCGCCTGGGTGGTGGGCGTTGTTTTTGCTTTTATCATTGTACTGACCACCCGGCAGCTGCTGCAGCAGCGCAACTGGTCGTGGCTGCGTCTAAGCCTCATCCACCTGGCCTTTTCCTCTGTTTTTTCAGTCGTCTGGTATGCGACGCTGATTGGGGTGCACAAGCTTTTTTGCAAAGGCAAAGAGTGCCATGATATAGGGCAGGACCTGTTCTTTTGGTTTCTGATCAATTTTGATAAGCTATTTCTGTTGTATCTGGTCACGGTGAGCATCACGTATACTTACTATTACGTCATGCGGGATCACTACAACAAGCTCCAGCATGCCCAGATGCAGACACAGCTCCTGCAGGCGCGCCTCAAGATGCTGCACTCGCAGCTACAGCCACATTTTCTTTTTAACACCCTCAACAGTATCTCCAGTCTGATGGACATTGACGTTGAGCGGGCCAAAATAATGATTGCCGATCTGGCGGAGCTGTTGCGCCGGGTACTGGACCAGAAGGACGTGCAGATTGTCTCCCTGTCGAACGAGCTTGACCTGCTGGAAAAATATGTCAACATAGAAAAGACGCGCTTCAGCGACGATCTCACCATCTGCTGGGATATTGACGAGACGCTGCTGGCAACGCAGGTACCGTCGATGGTACTGCAGCCGCTGGTAGAAAATGCCATACGGCATGGTTTTTCCAAAAAACATCTCGAGCTGGCGATTACGATCCGGGCGAACAGGCAGGAAGGCAACCTGTGCCTTTCGGTATGGGATAATGGCCAGGGGCTGAAGCATGTAGCGGGTAAAGATATTTTTCAGCAAGGAATGGGGCTTCAGAATACGCGGGAGAGGCTTCAGTCTATTTACGGCGACACTTTTCAGTTTTCTGTACGGGACACCCGGGAGGGGACCTGCAGTCTGATTGTGTTGCCGCTGACCTATGGAGCTGCCGAGCTAGTCTATCCTGCTGCCGTGATTCCTGTCAATCAATTGTCCGATGTTTAAGGTGCTAATCATTGATGATGAGTCGCTTGCCCGCAGGCGCATCCAGAAGTTGCTGCCGCAGTGGGCAGATTTGCAGCTTTTGGGAGAGTGCCGCAACGGGGCGGAGGCGTTGGCGGCGATTAGGGAAAAAAAACCAGACCTCATCTTTCTGGATATCCACATGAAAGATATGACGGGATTTGAGGTCCTTGGCGAGCTCCGGGAAGAAGAGCGGCCGCTGACCATTTTTGTGACAGCCTACGACCAGTATGCCATCCGTGCCTTTGAAGTATTTGCCTTTGATTATCTGCTGAAGCCCTTTAAAGACGACCGTTTTGCGTTGTCGGTAGAAAAGGCGAGAGCCATATTGCTCGACCGGGCGCAACAGCAGCAGCAAATAGAACAGCTGAAGGAACTCATCGCCTACTTGCAGACCAACACGGTTTCGACCGCAGAGGCGCCCAAGCTGGCGCTGAAGCACGGCAGCAAGGTGAGTTTGGTAGCACCGGCCGACATACGCTACATAGAGGCGTCGGGTTACTATATAGAAGTATTTACGCAGGAGAAGCGTATTCTGCTGCGGGAGTCCATGCAACAAATCCTTGAACAGCTGGATCCAAAGGCATTTTTGCGCATTCATCGGTCGACCATCATCAATATGCAGTATCTTGCTGAAATACAGCACGTTGGATCTGGTGATGTAGAGGTGAGAATGAAAGATGGCAAGCGCTTTCGGGTGAGTAAATCGTACAGGGAGGAGCTTTTCAACCAGCTGAAGTCATAATTGGTAACGATATATGAGCGACTGTGGGTTGAGGTTGGCAGCTGTTGAAGCAGCCCGGACGGTTTTCTTGGTCGCGTGCTGCTGTGGGCAAATATAGTGAGTAGATTCCCGGGGGGCTGAACTATAGAAAGCAAAGAAGTAAGACGATGTCAACAAATCAATCCACCAGCTGGAAGGTAGTTGTTTTGCGCGGCCTGTTGGAGGCGAGCGCCCGTACGTGGCCATCGGCTTCCGGTTGGCTTTCCATGCAACTTTTTAGCACTCCGAGAAAGGGGCGGCTGCAACTTGGGCAGTACGACTGGCTCGACAGTGCCCGCCACAGCCGGTTGTCGCTGGGGGACTACGACCTTCAGGTGTATCGCTGGCCCGGCAAGGGAAAGCGTGTGTTGCTCCTGCACGGCTGGGAGAGTAACAGCGGCCGTTGGTTTGGCTTGTGGAAGGAGCTTCGCAAAGCGGACTGCGATGTGTGGGCTATGGATGCGCCCGCACACGGCTACTCCGGCGGCAAGCGATTTACGGCCGTACAGTATGGGCGTTTTTTGGCCAAAGCGCTGGATGTATATGCGCCTGCCGGCATCGTGGCGCACTCGGCAGGCTCCATGGCCACCTTATTTTGTCTTGCCAAGCTACAACCTTCGGCGCCAGTGGAGCGGGTGGTATTGCTGGGCACCCCGGCCGGGCTTGACGGCCTGCTGGACCGCTACCAGCAGATTTTGGGGGTGAGTCCGCTCGTCATGCGGCGCATGGACGAGTGGCTGAAGAAAAGATATGGCTTTGACCCTGCTATTTTTTCGATGCCCCTGCTGGCAGCACAACTGTCGCAGCCTGCACTCATCATCCACGACGAAGCGGATACGACAGCCCCCTTGGCCGACGGGCAGGCGTTGCACGCTGCCTGGCACCACAGCCGGTTGATGCTGACGCGGGGCTTGGGGCACAGCATACAGAGCCCTGCGGTTTGGCAGACCGTGACGGAATTTGTGGCAGGGGGGTGAGGGGTTGTTGTTGCTACGAAGATTTGGGGGCTCTGCCCCTTGGGTTGGATGTAGGGTTTTTATTGCTACGAAGATTTGGGGGCTCTGCCCTATTATCACCTGGCAAAACAGAGCCATAGCCCTGCTATCTTAGTAGTAGCAAGAACGCCCCCACAACCCCCAGGGGCGTAGCCCTGTCATCTCAATAGCAAGAACGAATCTCGCCTGCCAGGGGCGT